>DATBOY010000076.1:0-7802 GCA_036561645.1 Solirubrobacteraceae bacterium | reverse complement strand
GATGGGCGCGGCCCGACTCGAACGGGCGACCCCCTCGGTGTAAACGAGGTGCTCTGGCCAACTGAGCTACGCGCCCCCGGCCAGGGGGAGCCCTAAGGCTAGCGGCCTGCCAAGCTTGTGTCATGTCGCACACCGCCCCAGCGCGTCGTTCCCGCACGCGGCGGGTCGCTCTCGGCGTGCTGGCGGCGGCGCTCGTCGCGCTCGGGCTCATGCAGCTGGTGCTGCCGGGCATCGCTGCCGACCGCGTGCGCGCCCGCGTGGAGCGCTACGGCACCGTGCTCAGCGCGCACGTCAGCGCGTTCCCGGCCGTTCAGCTGCTGTGGGGCCACGCGCAGTCCGCAAGCGTGCGCGTACGCGATATCGATATCCAGCCCGTGCAACTCGTCGACCTGTTGTGGAATGCCCGTGGGGTCGGCTCGCTCGATATCGTCGCCGAGCATCTGCGCGTCGGGCCGCTGTCGCTGGTCGAAGCGACCCTGCGCAAGCGCGGCAGCGACATCTACGCGCAGGGCGAGCTCGACTCCGCGCAGTTGCGCTCACTGCCCGGCGGCTTGGAAGTCCAGCCCCTGGAAAGCGCCGGCGGCAGTGTGCGCGTGCGCGCCGTCGGAGGGCTGTTCGGGGTGCGCACCGCCGTGCAGGTACTCGTCCGTCCCCTGGAAGGCAAGCTGGTCGCAGAGCCGCAGGGACTGCCGTTCGCGCAGTTCGCGCGTGTCACGCTGTTCTCCGACAGGCGCCTGTCGATCGCAGCTGTCGCTGCCAGGGCGCGGGGACGCGAGAGCGGCGCGCCGCCGCGCCAGCCGTCCAGGTGGCTGGTGACGCTGCGGGCGCGGCTGGAGTGAGCGCGGCTGGGTTGAGCGCGGCTGGACTGAGCTCTCACGTGAGCTTGCCGTTCATCCAGTCCGCGACTCTGCCGGGTGGGGCGCGCCGCCGAGAATTGCTGTGCGGCATTCAGTTGCCGGGCGGGGCTGCCAGGGCGGTGCAGCGCCGAGATCGCTGTGCGGCCTTCAGCCGGCCGGCACAGCTGCCAGGGCGGCTGCGCCGGCGCGCTCGCGCACCGTCATGGGCAGGCCGTGCTTGGGGCTGATCGTCGGCATCTGGCGGATGTCCAGTGCGAAGTCGCGCGGCAGCTCCAGCGCGAAGCGCCGGAGAATCAGCGTCGCGATCGTGCGCACCTCGAGCTGACCGAAGCGCATCCCGATACACGTGCGCGAGCCGCCCCCGAAGGGTACATACGCGCCCTTCGGCAGCGCCGCCTTCGCCTCTGCTGCAAAGCGCTGCGGCCGGAACTCAAACGGCTGCGCAAAGACGTCGGGTAGATGATGGCTCGCCCAGGAGCAGTAGTCGACGAACGCCCCTCCGGGTACCGTGCGGCCTTCGAACTCAAAGGACTCGAGCGCTCGGCGCGGACCGATCCACGCGGGCGGGTACATGCGCAGGGTCTCGTCGAGCACCATCTCCAGCTCCGCCAGCTCGCCGCTCATCAGCTGCTCCGCGCTCGGCGCGCCACCGGCCAGCACCGTGTCCTGCTCGGCGATCAGACGCGCGAGGGCAGCGGGGTGGCGCGCCAGCTCGTAGAACATGAACGCGACGGTCGACGTCGTCGTGTCGTGGCCGGCGAACAGCAGCGTCATCACCTCGTCGCGCACCTGCACGTCGCTTAGCGACGCGCCATCCTCGTCGCCGGCGTCCAGCAGCAGGCTGAGAATGTCCTCGCCGCGCTCACCCGTCGCGCGTCGGCGCGCGATCTCCGCGTAGATCAGCCGGTCCAGCTTGCGCGTCGCCTGCATCAGGCGACGCGCGGGGGTGCCGGGTCCGCGCAGCAGACGCAGCGGGTAATCCGTCGCGTAGAACGACAGCGCCCGCTCGAACAGCTCCGCGGCGTCCTCGCGCCGCGCCACCTCGCCGTCCGGGTCCAGACCGAACAGGGCGCGCATGGCTATGCGCAGAGCCAGCTTGCGCGTCCAGGCATACAGGTCGATGCCGGCGCCGACAGTAAAGCTGCGCAGGGCTCGTTCGGTCTCGTGCGCCATGACATCGATGGACGCGGCGATGCGCTCCCGGTGGAAAGCGGGCAGCATGACCAGCCGCGAGCGGCGATGGAACTCGCCGTCGGTGGTGAGCAGCCCGTCGCCGAGAAAGCCGATGAGTTCCCGGAAGTGGCTTTCGCGCCACTGGAAGTTCGAGGCGTGCGACACGGTGATGTAGTGGTTGGCCGCGGGACCGAGCATGAACACCACCTTGCCGTGGAACAGGCGCAGCGTGAACACAGGGCCAAAGCGCTCGTAGGACTCCAGCAGCAGCGGCAGCGGGTCGTCGGCGAAGCGCCGCGTGCGCTCCATGCTGAAGTTCGTCACCCCGGGCGGGTACGGGACGTTTGCGGCGCGCTCGGACTGCAGGTCGCGGATCACCGCCAGCACGGGGTTGACGGTCTCCAGGGGCGGCGGGCTGGCGAGCGACACGGCCACAGCGTATACGAAGCCTGGCTGGCTGGCCAGCCTACTGTGGGCTGTCGGCCCCCATTAGGCTCTCGCTTGGATTTGAGGGCCAGGTCCAGGCGCGGTCCCCCGGTCGTGGACGGCGCGGTCCTGGGGTCGCGGACGGCGGCGCCGTGCCGGGCTTGGCATACTTGTCTACAGGCGCGTCGGGCGGCGTAGGGTGTAATGCTCCGAGCGCGTATACGCGGGGGCGTAGCTCAGCTGGTTAGAGCGCCGGCCTGTCACGCCGGAGGTCGCGGGTTCGAGTCCCGTCGCTCCCGCTTTTGTCATCCCGCTTTTCGGCCCCCGTTTTTGGGGTTGGCGCTGGGCTTCGTCGAGGGCGGTGAAGTAGGCGGCGAATGCGGGGCGGGGTTGGACGGCGATGATCGTGCCGTTGTCTTGCCAGACGCGCTCGAAGAGGTTGTTGATGAGGCGGCGTCGCTCGGCGGGGTCGGGCTCGGCCTCCCAGAAGCGCGCGAAGTCGGCGAGCAGCGCTTCGGCGCGGTCGATGTTGGGGCTGGCGGGTGGCGTGAGGCGTTGAAGCTCTTCCTCCAGCGTTTGGCGGCGCATGGTGTAGCGGGGCTTGGTGAGGTCGCCGAGGACGTAGAGGTCTTGCAGGCGGTCGAGCTGGGCGTGCAGGTCGCGGCGGCGCGCGGGGTCCTGGCCGGGCTGGCTTTGGGCTGTGTGCTGGATGGTGTCGGCGATGAGCCTGCGCAGCTTGGCGTCGGGTTGGAATGCGGCGAGCCACGCGACGAGCTGACCCTCGACTGGTTCGGCTTTGACGATCGCCTGCTCGCAGTCGCCGTGGTGGCGGCGGGTGGAGCACTGGTAGCGGCGGATGCCTGCGCGCGAGCCGCGGGTGCCGTGCATACGTGCGCCGCACCGCTCGCAGTGCAGGAGCTTGCGGAGCAGGTACTCCTCGGAGGGTCGTCCGGGCTTGAGCACGCGGGTGCGCCACGAGCGGATCTCCTGCACGCGGTCGAACAGCTCCTCGGGGACGATCGCCTCGTGCAGGCCGCGGATCGTGCGGCTCTTATCGCGCAGCCCCGTGACGTAGCCGGCGTAGGAGGCGTTGCTGAGCATCTCCCGCACGGTGTCCTTGCCGAACGGCCGGTGGCGTGCGCTGCGTGCGCCTTTGGCGTTGAGCCATTCGGCGAGCGTGCGGTCTGACTCCTGGCCGGTGGCGTAGCGCTCGAACAGCGCGAGCACGAGCGGCGCGCGCTCGGGGTGGGGGATGGCGATCTTGGTGTTCGGGTCGCGGACGTAGCCCCAGGGGAGCGTCCCGAGGAGGTGGCCCTGTCGTGCTTTCTCCTTCAGTCCGCTGCGGGTCCAGAAGGACAGCGAGACGCTGTAGTACTCGTCGAACATCTCGTGGATCGACTCTGCGAGGAACGCGGAGGGGTCGGTGTGGTCTTCGCCCATCGGCTGCGTGACCGAGACGACGCGGATGCCCAGGCGCTCGCGCAGGAGTTGCTTGTAGCGGCGCGCCTCGACCTGGCTGCGCGCGAAGCGCGAGGTGTGGAAGACGAGCACGACGTCGAACGCGCCGGCGGCGGCGTCGGCCATCAGGCGCTGGAACTCCGGGCGCGCCTCGGATTTGCGCCAGCCGGAGTGGTAGTCGCAGTATTCGCCGATCAGGTCGAGTTCGTTCTCGGCGGCGAACTTGGCGATCGTCTGGCGCTGCGCGGCGGGGGAGAACCCCTGGCCCTGCTCCTCGGTGGACTCGCGCACATAGGCGACGGCGCGCCGCCTGATCGTCTCGGCTGGGCTACTCATCGTGTCCTCCTTGGCTCTGGGTGCTCGTGAGTTCGCGTCCGCGACGCAGCCACCAGTCGGCGAACCAGCGCGCGAACCCTTCGAGTTCGCCGGCGGGGTCGAAGGCCAACGCTGCATCTTCGGTGCCTGCGCTCCTGATCGGTGGTCGTCCTGTCACGCAGGCATCGCCACGGCGGGACGCACGGGGACGCGGCTTGCGCGGGACACTCGCGGCGCGGCGCCGGCCGGGCGCGGGGCACACGCCGGGCTTGTTGGGGGGCTTGTCGGGTTCGCTCACTGGTGTGCCTCGCTTTCCTTGCTCGCGGCGGGTGCGGTGTTGTAGGGCCGGGTGTGTTCGGACCGATGGCAGTAGTGGCAGGTGGGTGGTGCCTGGCGGCCGTAGCTGCCGGTCTTGGGGGCGGGCGGGTAGATCGCCTCTTCGCAGCGCGTGCAGACGCGTAGGCGTTCGTGGTCGAGTTGCGCGTAGAAGTCTTCGGGGTGATGGGTGAGCCGGCCGAGCGGCCCGGCGCGCTTGACGAGCTGTCGGGCTGCGTGCTCGCGCGAGCGTCGGTACTCCGTCGCGCGTTCCTGCTGCTCGCGGCGGCCCGTCGTGTCGCGCTCGGCGTCGTAGGGAAGCTGGGCGAAGGCGACGGGGTCGAGCAGCATCCCCTGGCGCAGCAGGCGCGCGGCGCGGCGCAGGGACGGTCCGTCGCTGTGGCGGGCGGCGAGCGTGTTGATCTGCTCGGCCTGCCGGGCGTGGTAGTGGCTGATGAGCAACTCGACCTCGCCGCGCACTGCCGCGCCGGGCGGGGGTAGGGCACCCGCGCGTGGTTCGAGCAGCGCATCGCCGAGGTCACGCGCGATGGCGCGCAGCGCGCCGCGCTCGTCCGGGGAGAACGGTCCGGTCGATGCCGTGAGCAGTTCGATCGCGCATCCGCCGGGCGCGTCGAGCGTCTGCCTGTAGCTGGCGAGCGCGTGCGCGTATCTGCGCAGGTGCTCGCGTATTGCCTCGGGGTCCTCGCGCAGCGCCCGCCGTTGCTGGTCTTCGACTTCGCGCCGTTGGCGCTGGTGGGCGCGGGCCTGCTCGTATGGGGCGCGTGCGGCGGCGAGGATGTCGATGAGCGCGAGGCAGGTGTTCCCGTCCAGGTCAGCGAGGCACGGTTCGCCAAGCAGCCGGCCGGGTGCCCACGCGGTGCCGGCGGCGCCAGCGACGAACGCACGGCGGCCCGGGCGGCGTCGGCCGTTGGACAGTGCGCTCGCCAGCGCCTTCGAGAACCGGACGGCGCGGATATCGCTGGTCGTGAGGAATAAGAGAGCGGGCAGGAACAGGTGTCGTCCATGCCATGCGTCGCTCTCGGCGTACGCGGCGTACAGCTCGGCTTTCTGTCGCAGCCGGGTGTGGGACATCGTGCCGAGGTCGATCTCCACGAACGCACCGAACTGCCGGCCCTCCCCGTCGACCAGCACGACCATCGCATCCGGGGCGAGCGCCCGCTCCTGCGTGCTGTGCGTGAACGCCTCGCGTGCTTCGCCCTCGCGGCGGTACAACTCCAGGGTCAGCCCGACGGTGTCCGCTTGGGTTGCGAGCATGACGTAGAACTCGGTGAGCGCCGCGGCGTGCGCGAGGAAGATCGGGTTCGGGCGGTGGCGCTCCCCGCCGCGCGGCATGGGGTCGCCCCGCATCAGACAGTCGGCGCGTCTGGTTGGCCAGTGGTGGTTTGGTGCTGAGCCGCGTTCGCGGCAGGGGCGGCTGCGCCCGGCAAGCCCGAGGTCGTGCAGGCGGCGCGTGCGGTAGCGCAGCGTCCGCTCGGGGACCTCGGGGAACAGCCGCGCGAGCTGCTCCTGCGTCACAACGCGGTGCGTGCACAGCACGCCAAGCAGTCGCCGGTCGATCTCGCTCGGCCGGCCGGTAACCGATCCACGACGAGTCCAGACGACACGACCCTGGCCGCCGGTGCACTGCTGTTTGGTCACGAGCAGAAGCCCCGGCATCGCGGCGGCCGAAGCGCACACCCACAAAGCAGAGTCACCGGAAGAAGGGGGTAGAGAGAGTCGGGCGCGCCCATCCCCTTGGATTTCGGCGTCAGCAAGCCAGATATCGCCCCCGCGGGTTTGCCGATCGTGAACGACCGAATGGCAAACCCCAGGGGGCCGAGAAGACGCCGCCGGTCGGGTGTAGGGGTCGCGGGCATTGCGATGGTGTAGCTCGAACGCCCCGGCTTGTCCACCCATTTACTCACGTACACGCGTACAAGCGGATACTGGTAGACAGGCGGCTCGTGGCGTGTTATGGCGCGGCGTCCGGCCCTCGATCGTCGCGACCAGCTCTGCGAGGGTGACGTCGAGCGCCGTTGTGATGCGCAGGATCGTGGTCCAGGTGGGGTTCGACAGGCCGCGTTCTATGCGGCTGAGTGGGGACACCGTGATGTTGGCCGTGAACGCGAGGTCTTCCTGGGTCATACCGCGCCGCAGACGCAAGCCGCGCAAGACAGCCGGCGAGCGCCGGGTCGCGGTCGCACGAGCGACCCACCGCGAACACCCTCTCGGGCGCATGGCCGCTCATATGCTCACCATCCCCAGCACGTCCAGGTGCCGCGCGCACCGCGTTGCGCGGACCAGCTCGCCGTTCACCTGGACGACGCCCTCAGATTGGAGTGCGGCGAGCGCGTCGCTAAGCGCGAGCGGCTCGACGTCGTAGAGCACGCGCTCAAGCTCCGCGCGCGACCACCACTCGTCGTGGTCGTCGCGTAGGGCCTGCAAGACGATCGCGCGCTGGGCGATCCCGGGGTCCGACAGTCGTATCTCGTTACGCTCATCCTGCATGGGAAGCGTTTCCTTTCCGTGCACGGCTCCGGCGCGGTGACCGCCGCGTCGGAGCCAACAACAGTTGACAAGACCAGCACTTGGGCTCCGGCCTTCTGATAGCCGGAGCTGGCAGCGACGGAGGGGCACGAGGGCACGCCGTGCCCTCCTCTGCCGCGGGAAACGCGACGATGGTCACGGCCGGCTCCTTTCTCGGGTCGAAGGCCTCGAGAGCCGGCTCTTGGCGGGAAGCGCAAGCGGCCTGCTGGTAGCTTGGCTGACGCGCCGGGAGTCAAGGCTTCCGGTGCCACGGCGCCCGGCGGTCCTACCCGCGCGGGCGCCAAACTGTATTTTCGGTCTGCACAGCCTAGCGGGTTGTGCTTGATCTGTAAACCCCTATGGATGCCCGTTGACGATGGAGCCTGCCGCCGAAGACGACCAACGGGAGCTGCGCGCGCTCGGCGGCGCGCTGCGCGAGCTGCGAGACCGGGCCGGCCTGTCGCAGACGGCACTGGCCGCCAAGGCCGGCACCGACCACACGTACGTCTCGCGGGTCGAGCACGGCAGGATCGATCTTCGCTGGGGCACGCTTGCTCGGCTGCTCGATGCTCTAGGGGCAACCGTAACCGATCTTGGGGTCATGATCGACGACCGTAAGCAGGCGACTCGTTCTCTCAGAAACTGACACTGATCTGCCGTCTGATCTATGTCGAAGCCAGGATTCTGCTGCTAGCCAAGCTAGCTGGTTCCGCTCCCGTCGAGGTCATCAGC
>DATBOY010000075.1:0-67128 GCA_036561645.1 Solirubrobacteraceae bacterium | reverse complement strand
CTGCTCATCCAGCCATTCGCCCGGATTGCGGGCGGTCACGATCGCCTTCAATCCGGTCAGGCGTCGCGCGCGCTCGGCGGGCTCCATTTCGAGCGCCGCGTGGATCGAGTCCGCGAGCTCCTGGATGTCGAACGGGTTCACCGACAGCGCGTACTCGCCGAGCTCCTCGTGCGCGCCCGTGTTCTCGGAGAGGATCGACACGCCCTCGCGCTCGTTGACGATCGGCCCCTCCTTGGCGACGAGGTTCATGCCGTCGAACATCGCGTTGACGAGCAGCACGTCGTAGTGGCGGTAGGCGGCCATCGCCTCCTCCAGGTCGTCGCGCAGCTTCAGCTGGATCGGCATCCAGTCCGGCGTGCCGTGACGGTGGTTGACGACGGCGACGAGCGCCTCGATGCGCTCCAGGTACTCGGCGTACTGCGGCACGTCGGTGCGCGAGGGCATCAGCTGCGCGACGAACGTCACGCGCTCGGAGAACTCCGGGTGCTGGTCGAGGAACAGGTCGAACGCGGAGAAGCCGCGCAGTACGTTCTTCGACAGGTCGGCGCGGTCCACGCGCAGGATCATGAAGTCGCGCCGGCGGCGCAGCAGCGCCTGCTCGAACTCCTTCACGCGCGCGCCGCCGGCCACCTGGCGGGTGGCCTTGTGGTCGATCGGCAGCGGGTACGCACGCACCCACACCTCGCGCTCGCCGTAGTGCACGACGCCGCGCTCGAAGTCCACCTCCAGCTCCATCAGGTCGCGGCAGCACTGCAGGAAGTTGCGCCGGTAGGAGCGCGTGTGAAAGCCGATGATGTCGTTCGCCAGGAGGCCCGTGAAGATCTCTTCGCGGATGCGCGAGGGCAGCACGCGCCACGCATCGGACTGCGTCCACGGGATGTGGATGAAGTGGTGCAGGAACACGTCCGGCCGCGCGCGCCGGACCAGGTCCGGCAGCGTGTACAGGTGGTAGTCGTGGACCATCACGACGGGCTCGGGCATCTCCCGCAGCTCCTCGACCACGGCCCGCGCGAGATCCTCGTTGACGGCGTTGTAGCCGAACTCGAACGCCTCGATCTCCTCGCGGCGGATGTCCGGCGCGTTGGACAGGTCCCACAGGTAGTGCTGGATGAACCACAGCATCGGGTTGGCGAACACGTTGTAGAAGCGGTCGTACGCGTCGGGGTCGCTGACGACGAGGCGCACCTCGTACTCGCCGCCGGCGGGCGAGCGCACGGGGAACGCGCGGCCGCCGTGGCGGCGCGAGATCTCGGCGTCGTGCTCGTTCATCGCGGAGGCGATCCACACCGCCTCGCGGTGGGAGGCCAGGCCCGTGAGCGCCGTCACGAGCCCGCCGCCGCCGCGCTGGATCTCGCCGTGCTCCTGGAAGGTCACCGGGCCGCGGTTGGACACCAGCACCAGCGGCGTCCGCTGTGCCGGCGTGCGCGTCACGAGTCCGCCAGCTCGCCGAAGATGCGCAGGTAGTCGCGCAGGTAGCGCGGCGTCAGGAAGTGCGTGCGCACGTGCTCCTTGCCGCGGCGGCCGAGCGCCTTGCCGAGCGCCGGGTCCTGCAGGATCTCAAGCGTGCGCCCCGCGCACTGCTCGACGCTGTCGACGAGGAACCCTGTGACAGCGTCCTCGATCTGCAGCGGAATCCCGCCGACGTTGCCGCCGATGAACGGTCGCGCCTTCCAGATCGCCTCCGAGACGGTCAGTCCGAAGCCCTCGCGCGTGGACTTCTGGATCAGCACGTCGGCGTGCGACTGGAAGGCGTTGACCTCGATCGCGCCGACGTTGTTGAAGTTGTTGAGGATGTGTATGTCCGGGTCCCCGTCGGCGTGCGCGATCGTCGCGTTGAAGAAGTCCCAGCCCTCGGGGTCGTCGCTGGCCATCGAGCCCACGAGCGCGAGCTGTGCGTCGGGGATCCGCTCCTTGACGACGCGGTAGGCGTCGATCACGCCAAGCGGGTCCTTCCACGGATCGAAGCGCGACACCTGGCAGATCAGCGGCCGGTCCACGTCGATCCCGAACTGGCCGCACACATACGAGGCGTCCTCGGGCGAGAGCGCCATGTTCTTCGGCGCCAGCGGGTCGATCGCGGGCGCCACGATGTTGACGTTGCCGTCCATCCCCGGCGGCACGTACGCGGCCATGTGGAACAGCGACTGCGGGTAGTCTTTGATAAACGGCAGCAGGCGCGCGATCGTGTCCGGATTGGGGGTGGACAGGTCGATGTGGCAGCGCCACACCCAGCCGGCGGCCTTCTCGGGCGCCAGCTGGTGCAGCGCCGCGGGCTGCGGGTCGTGCACCAGGCACACGTCCCAACCGCTTGACAGCTCGCGCGCGTTCATCTCGTTGTAGCTCATCCACGTCGCCCACTGCTCCTCGTCGAGATCCTGCGGCGCGCCCTGCAGCGCGTTGTGCATCAGCTTCGTGGCGTTGAAGAACTCCTCGCGCCCGTAGATCACCTGCCACTCGCACTCCAGGCCCACGTCGCGCATCAGCGGCACGAGCGTGTACAGGATCTCCGAGACGCCCCCGCCGAACGCCGTCGCGGAGACGTGCACGATGCGGCGGCCCTTCAGCGGCTCGGCCAGCTCGCGGATCTCCTCGATCAGTCCCCGCCCGCAGATATGCGTGTAGTCGGCCAGCGACTTGGTTCCGACTGCGACGGGCTGGAGCACGCGCGCACAATATCCATAAGGGCCTTCCCAGGTGGAGCGTGTCGGCGAGGGCGTGTGGCGACGCGGCGGCTCTACGGGAGGGCATCTCTGCCCGGAGGGGTGGTTGCGGCGAACGCGCCCCCTGGCGGGCTATGGTCTTCCGCGGTGCTCAACGGACGCATCTACCGCGCAGCTTCGGTCCCCGTGCTGGTCGCGGTCGCGGTCGCCGCCTTCTCGCTCGGCGACCGCCCCGCCGCGCTGAACGCCTCGCTCGCGCCCGACGCCTTCGACGGCCCGGCGACGTTCGCGGAACTGCGCCAGCTGGAGACGCACTTCCCCCGGCGCCGCCCCGGCGGCCGCGGCGATCGGGAGCTGGCGGGGTACGTCGCGCGCACGCTGAGCGCGCTCGGCGGCACCGCCGCCGGGGGCTTTCAGGTCGCCACCCGCAGCGTGCAGGTCCAGACGATCGACGGCCCGCGCACACTGGCGAACGTCGTCGCGCAGCGGCCCGGCACGAGCGACGCTAAGCCGCTCGTCGTCCTCGCCGCGCGCGACGCCGCGGGCGCGCCCGCGACCGCGCAGCTCTCGGCGACGGCGGTCCTGCTCGGGCTGGCGCGCGTGTTCGCCGCCAGCGAGACGCGGCGGACGATCGTGCTGGTGTCCACCAGCGGCGCCAGCGGCGGCTCCGCCGGCGCCGCCGAATTCCTCGCGACCTACAACGGCTCCGCCGACGCCGCGATCGTACTCGGAGACCTCGCCGGCGAGCACGTCCGCAGGCCGTTCGTCGTGCCCTTCTCGGCGGGTCTCGGCAGCGCGCCCCTGGGCTTGCAGCGCACCGTGTCCGGCGCGATCGCGCACGAGCTGGGCGGCGATCCGGGAACCCCGAGCACACTCGCGCAGCTGGCTCATCTGGCTTTGCCGCTGAGCGCCGGCGGTCAGGCTCCGCTGCAGGCCGGGGGGATGCCCGCCGTGCTCGTCCAGCTCAGCGGCGAACGCGATCCGCCCGCGCGCGAGCCCGTCAGCGCCGCGCGCCTGCAGAGCCTCGGCCGCGCCGTGCTCAGCGCGATCTACGCCCTGGACGCCGGCCCCGACGTGTCCCCCCGCGCGGAAACGGGAGTGCCGATCCAGCACAAGGTGATGCCGGGCTGGGCGGTGCGGATGCTGCTCGGCGCACTGCTGCTGGCGCCGCTGCTCGTCCTGGTCGACGCGCTCGCGCGCCTGCGCCGCCGCCGCGAGCGACTCGGGCGCTGGGTTCTGTGGGCGCTGGCCTGTGCGCTGCCCTTCCTCGCGGCGGCGCTGTTCGCGCGCCTGCTCGGGTCCGCGGGTGCGCTCGCCGCTCCCCCCGGCCTCGTGCCCGCTGGCGCGCTGCCCGCCGGCGCCGCCGCGCCGGAGGCCGGGCTCGCGGTGGCGCTCGTGCTCGCGCTCGGCTGGCTGGCGTGGCCGGCGCTGCTGCGGCGTATGCGCCTGCGCCCGCGGCCGCATGGCGACGGCGCCGCGGTCGCGCTGCTGCTCGTGCTCGTGGGCGTGGCGAGCGCCGTGTGGCTAGTCAATCCGTTCGCGGCGCTGCTGCTCGTGCCCGCCCTGAACCTGTGGCTGCTGCTCGTGTGGACGGACTGGCTGCCGCCGGGACGCACCGCGCGGCGGCTCGCGGGACTGGCGGTCGTGGCGCTCGGGCTCGCGCCGCTCGCGCTGCTGCTCGCCTTCTACGCCCACCGGCTCGGCTACGGCGCCGGGGGCCTCCCGCACGCGGCGCTGCTGCTGCTCGCCGGCGGCTACGGCGGCGTCGTCGGGGTGGCGCTCGCGAGCCTCGCGCTCGGCTGTGCGGCCGGCGCCGTGCTCGTGGCGTGCGCTCCTGTGCCCGACCCGCTGGGAGCCCCCGACGGTCCCGGCGCTCCCCCCAAGATCACCGTTCGCGGTCCCTTGTCCTACGCTGGTCCCGGTTCGCTCGGCGGCACGGAGTCGGCGCTGCGCCGCTGAGGTCCGTTCGCGCGATTCGCGTCTGCCATGTCCGACATCCTCTCGACACCGCGCTCCACCGGCTCCCGCCGAGCCCGCCGGCGTGCCCGGCGCTCGCGGCCGGCGCGCTCGGGGCGGGGGCGCTCCTGGCGGGGGCTTTCGTGGCTGCTGATCGCCCTCGGCGCGCTGGCGCTGCTCGACGCCGGCGTCACGCTCGTCTGGCAGGAGCCGTTCTCGGCCCTCTACGCGCGGATCGAGCAGGACCGCCTGAGCGGCGCGCTGCACACGCTCGAACGGACCGCGCCGACAGCGGTCGAGCGCCACCGCCTGGCGCTGCTGCCCGCGCAGCGGGCGCGCATCGCGTTTCTCGCGCGCGAGCTGGAACGCCGCGCCGCCGCCGGCAGCGCCATCGGGCGCATCGAGATCCCGAGCATCGGCGTCGACTTCGTCCTCGTCAAGGGCACCGGGTCGGCGGAACTGACGAAGGGGCCGGGCATCTACTCGAAGTCCGTCTACCCCGGCATCCACTTTCCCGGGGTGGGCGGCACGACCGCGATCGCCGGGCACCGCACCACCTACCTTGAGCCCTTCCGCCACATCGACGCGCTGCACCGCGGCGAGCGCATCCTGCTCGACATGCCCTACGCGCGCCTGACGTACACGATCACCGGCCACCGCGTCGTGGCGGAAACGGACGTCGCCGCCGCCGTCAGCCCCGTCGGCTACAGCCGGCTCGTGCTGTCCGCCTGCACGCCGCTGTTCAGCGCCGAAAAGCGCCTGCTCGTCTACGCCCGGCTCGTGCGCTCGGTGCCCGTGGGGGCGGCGCGTGTGGATGGCGTGCCGGCGAGGGGCGTGCCGGCGAGGGGCGTGCCGGCGAGGGGCGCTTCGGCGAGGGGCGCGCTCCCGACGCTTGGCTCGGCGCGCAGCAGCGCCTCGATCTCGCTCGCCGGCAGCGGCCGCGACAGCGCGTAGCCCTGAACCAGCTCGCACTTGCTGGCGACCAGCGAGTTCCACGTCACCTGATCCTCGATGCCCTCCGCCACGACGCGGATGCCGATGCTGTGCGCGAGCTGGATCGTGGCCAGCACGATCGCCGCGTCGACCGGGTCGGAGGTCATGCGTCCGACGAACGACCGGTCGATCTTGACCTCGCCGACCGGCAGCGCCTTGAGGTGGGCGAGCGACGAGAAGCCTGTGCCGAAATCGTCGAGCGACAGGCCGAGGCCGAGCTCCCCGAGCTGCGCGAGCACGTCGCCGACGCGCACCGGGTCCGCGAGCACCATGTTCTCCGTCACCTCCAGCACGAGCGCGTCCGGCGGCAGCCCGTGCTCGGCCAGCATCGCCGCCACCTCGGCGGGGAACTGCGCGTCCTGCAGGTCGGCGACGGTGGTGTTCACGGCGACGTGCAGGTCAAGGCCTGCGTCGCGCCAGGCGCGCAGCTGGCTCAGCGCCAGCGTGAGCATCCTGCGGGTCAGCGCCCGACCGAGCCCGGCCTGCTCGGCCACCGTCACGAACTCCGCCGGTCCGATCAGCCCGCGCGTGGGATGACGCCAGCGCACGAGCGCCTCGACGCCGACGATCCTGCGGCTGTCGGCGGCCGCCTTGGGCTGGTAGTGCGCCTCGATCTCCTGCGACTCCAGCGCGCGCGACAGTTCGCCGGCGAGCGTCAGGCGCTCAAGCGAGTGTTCGTCGCGCTCGCGTGCATAGCAGGCGTATCCCGACTGCGCCGCCTTGGCCTCGTACATCGCGACGTCGGCGTGTTGCATCAGCTGCTCGTCGTCCTCGGCGTGCTCGGGGTAGCGCGCGATGCCGATGCTCGCCGTCACGCGCAGGCCCACGCTCTTGATCGGGAACGGCTCTTTCAGCGCCTTCAGGATCTTCTCGGCGACGATCACGGCGCTCGCGTCGTCGCTCGCATCGGACATCAGCACCCCGAACTCGTCGCCGCCGAGACGGGCCGCCGTGTCGCTGGTGCGCAGCACCCCCCGCAGTCGCTCGCCCACCTGGCGCAGCAGCTGGTCTCCCGCGTCGTGGCCGAGCGTGTCGTTGAGCTCCTTGAAGTGGTCGAGGTCGACGAGCAGCAGCGCGACGCTGCGCCCGCTCGCGTTGGTGGCGAGGATCGCCTCGCGCATACGGCTCAGGAAGTGGCGGCGGTTGGGCATCGAGGTGAGGTCGTCGGTGAGCGCCTGCCGTCGCGTTTCGGCCAGCGCGCGCACGTCCCGGAAGGCCAGCGCGGTGCGGGCGAACGCCGCGAGGATCGTCGCCAGCGCGAGCGCCAGCGCAAACGGGTCGAGGCGGCTGAAGTGGTCGTAGATCAGCAGCCCGAGCGCGCCGAGCGTGAAGGCCGCGGGTATCCCCAGGACCGCGCCGCTGGGCACGGTGTCCTCCCGCAGCCTCGTGACCGGCTGCCACGCCGCGAGCGCGAGCAGCAGCACGCCGATGTCGTACGTCATGTTCGTCAGGCTGCTCGGCGCCGTCGCGCCGCCCGCCACCTGCAGCGCGTACATGCAGTCCGCCACCGCCAGCGCCAGGAAGCCGGCCCCGAGCATCCCCCACATCCGGTCCAGGCGCCAGCGGCCGAGCGCCAGCACCCCCACGACGAGCGCCGCCAGCAGCAGGTCGCAGATCGGATACGCCATCTCGGTCACGACGGCGGCCGTGTCCCCCGACACCGACGCGAGCACGGGGCGTACGACGATCGCAGCCCCGATCGCGGCGATCCCCAGGCCGGCGACGAGACCGTCCAGCCACATGCGCGCCGGCACGCGCCGCTCGCGCAGGCGCGCGAGCCCGACGATGCCGACGTAGCAGGTCGGGTACAGCGTCAGCCACAGCCCGTCGCAGATCGACGGGATCGGCGGATTCGGGAGGTGTTCGACCCACGCCGCCCACAGCACGTTGCCGAGCCCGTACACGGAGATGCCCAGCGCGAAGCTCATCCACGGGCGCCGCGCCTGCGTGGTGCGCACGACGCGCCAGCACACGATCAGGCCGACGAGGATGTACACGGCGGAGGTCAGCCAGTCGCGGATCACCAGGGCCACGGTGTGCCCGCCGATCCCGAACGCGGCGCGCGCGCCGGTGACCGCGATGATCGCCATCAGCAGCGCCGTGGCGGCGGCCAGCACGCGTCGTTCGGCGGGCCGCAACTGCGAGGAGAGTGGCAGCAGCGTCGTACCCATGTCGGGGGTATCGGATATTCGGGACATACCTTTACGCCCGACATGTCTGCGTAGTCCTATGTATTTGCCGGCGCTCTCACCAGCGGTGCTCGAACCCTTCCAGCGTCTGCTCGCGCCCGTCCGCCAGCAGCGCCGCGCCCGCCGCGGCGCTCCCGTCCGCCCGCCGCACGTCCCCGATCCAGCTGATGCCGGCGCCGCCGGCCTGCGCGAGCGCCCGCTCGGCGCGCTCGCGCTCCGCGGGCGCCACGCACACGCACAGCTCATAGTCTTCGCCGGCGGTGACCCCGAGCATCCACGGCGGCTGACCGAGCGCCGCGCACACGTCGCTCACCCCGGCATCCAGCGGCAGCGCGTGCAGGTCGATCGCCAGGCGCACGGCGCCGGCGCGGCCGATGTGTCCGGCATCGCTGGCCAGGCCGTCGGAGAGGTCGATCATCGCGTGCACCCCGGCGGCGGCGAGCGCGCGGCCCTCCGCCAGGCGCGGGATGGGGCGGTGCACGCGCTCCAGCAGCGCGGCCTGCACACCCGGTGCTGGCAGCGGCAGGTCTCGCGGGTCGCCGTGGCCGCGCGCACCGGCCTGCGTCAGGTCTCCCAGGCCGTCGTGTCTGCGCGCACCGGGCTGCGTCAGGTCCCCAAGGCCGTCGTGTCCGCGAGCACCGCGAGCTTCGAGAAGCGCCAGTCCGGCGCCCGCTCCGCCCAGCCGTCCCGTCACGCCGACGAGGTCTCCCGGCTGTGCCCCGTCGCGCCCGACGAGCTCCTGCGGCGAGTCGGCCCAGCCCGTGACCGTCACGGCGACCGTCAGCGCGCCCGCGCCGACGACGTCCCCGCCGACGATCGCCGTGTCCGTCCGCAGCGCGAGCGCGCGCGCCCCGCGCACCAGCTCGAGCGCCTGCGCTTCGCCGAAGCCCGGCGGCAGCCCGAGCACGAGGTAGGCCTCGCCCGGCAGCGCGCCCATCGCCGCGAGGTCCGACAGCGCGCCTGCCAGTGCGCGCCAGCCCACCTGCGCCGGCGTCGCCCAGCCGCCGGGCGCGCCGTCGCCGCGCAGGCGGAAGTGCACGCCGTCGACCATTGCGTCGACGGAGGTGACGCACACCGCCCGCGCTTGCACGACCGCCGCGTCGTCCCCCACGCCGCGCACGACGCGGGGGCCGTACGTAGCGGTCAGCTCCGCCGCGATCGCCTCGATCAGGGAGCGCTCGCGGCCCGCCATCGACCTCCTAGCGGTGCCGGTAGACGATCCGCGCGCGGTCCAGGTCGTACGGGGAGAGCTCGCAGCGCACGCGATCTCCCGGGAGGATGCGGATCCTGAAGCGGCGCATCTTGCCCGCCACGTGCCCGAGCACGACGTGATCGTTGTCGAGCTTCACGCGGAACATCGCGTTCGGCAGCGCCTCGATCACCTCGCCTTCGAATTCGACCTTGTCTTCCTTTGCCACCTGTGCATGTCCCATCCGGCCCCGACCGCGGCGCGGCGGGACCCCGAGTGTCAGATTTCCATTGCCCAAACTACCAGCGTCGGCCGTGCGGGGCGGGTCCCCTGCGAAGCGGCGTCGGCCGTGGGAGAGGGGGCTCAGCCGTGCGGGGCGCTCGTGCCACCGCCGGGACCGGGCTGCGGCGTCTGTTCGCGCACCTGCGGCGGGCCGCCGGGGCCGGCGCCCCCGCCGCCACCGCCGCCACCCTTGTTGCCGGGGCCGACCCGTTCTTCGCCCGCGTTGGCGCCGCCGTGTTCTGAGGGGCCGTGGGACTTGCCCTTGGGCTTGTGCGTTTCGCCGCCTTCCTTCGCGGATTCTTCGTTGCTGCTCGCGCGGCCCGTGCTCGCGTATTTGCCGAAGAACGGCTGGTAGGAGATCGATTCGCTCGTCGACGGGAACGGCACGCAGCGGCCGTCGACGACGGGGGACATGTACGCGTGCCAGATTTCCGCGGGCAGGTAGCCGCCCTGCTGGGGCTCGCCGTGCACGTCGGTCATCGCGATGCGTTTGTTCGGGTACCCCATCCACACGGCGGTCGAGTACCGCGCCGTGTAGCCGTCGAGCCACGCGTCCGCGAGTTCGCTCGTCGTCCCCGTCTTCGCCGCCGTCGGGCAGCTGATCGCCGAGCGCACCGCCGTGCCGCTCTGCACGTTCTGCTCGAGGATGCTCGTCTCCTCCGCGGCGACGGCGCTTGAGATCGCGCGCACGCGGTGGTCGCGACCCCAGTTGCGGTCGACGTGGCCGTCGGGGAACACGACCCGCGTGATCGCCACCGGCGTGTTGCGCACGCCCCCGTCCGCCAGCGTCGCGTACACGTTCGCCATCTCCAGCGGCGTCACGCCGATGTGCAGCCCACCGAGCGCCTCGCCCGCGTAGCTGTTCAGGTGCGTGGTCACCCCGAGCTTGTACGCCATTTCCGTCACCGTGCTCTCCCCCAGGTCGGCCGCCAGCTGCGCGTACACCGTGTTGTCGGACTTCAGCGTCGCCGTGACGAGGTTCAGCGACTGGTTCGTGGAGGTGCCCTCGAACGTTCTGACTTCGTACGTCGGATACCCGGGCAGCCACCCCGGCGCGAGCGTGTGCGAGACGTAGTACGTGCTGTTCGGGTCGATTCCCCGCGTCAGCGCGTCGGCGAGCACGATCGCCTTGAAGGTCGAGCCCGGCTGGCGGTGGCCCTGCGCCGCGAGGTTGAACTGCGACTGCTTGTAGCTCTGGGACTCCGCCATCGCTTCGATGTGGCCGTTCTCGGGGTTGATCGTCACGACCGCCGAGGCGGGATCTTCGGGCTGGTTGAGGATTTCCTCGATCGCCTTGCGCGCCAGGTTCTGCAGGCGCAGGTCGATCGTCGTGTACACCTTCAGGCCGCCCTGCTCGACCGTCGCGCGGCCGTAGCGATGGATCAGCTGCTCGCGCACGTATTCGAAGAAGAAGTCCTCGCGCCGCTGCGAGTAGTAGTGGCCGTGCCTGACTTCGAGCGGCCTGTGCTCGGCGATCGCCGCCTGCGCCGGCTCGATGTAGTGCAGTTCCGCCATCTTCGCGAGCACCTGGTTGCGCCGTACGCGCGCCCGCTCGGGATACAGAAACGGGTTGTACTGCGACGGCGCCTGCGGCAGTCCCGCGAGCAGCGCCGCCTGCTGCAGGTTCAGGTGGGAGGCCGGCTTGTCGAAGAAGATCCGCGACGCCGCCTGCACGCCGATCGCCGTCTGCCCGCCGACCGTTCCGTAGGCGACGCTGTTCAGATAGCCCGTCAGGATCGTGCGCTTGCTGTGGTGCTTGTTGTATTCGATCGCGAGCTTGGCCTCGGTGATCTTCTGCTTGAACGTGCGCAGGTCGTTGCCGAGGTACACGTTGCGCACGTACTGCATCGTGATCGTCGAGGCGCCCTGCAGCGGCGCGCCCGTCATCACGTCCTTGACCGCCGAGCGGAAGATCCCCGTCAGGTCCACGCCGTTGTTCTGGTAGAAGCGCTGGTCCTCGATCGCCACCGTCGCGTCGCGCAGCTGCGCCGGGATCTGATCCCACGAGATCGGGCTGCGCAGGGAGTCCGACTGGATGTACCCGAGGCGTTCGCCGTTGGCGGCGAATACCTGCGAGGAGCCGCCGCTGACGATCGCGCGCAGCGAGCCCAGCGTCGGCGCCGACTGCGCGACGGAGATCACGTAGCCCACGGCGACGACCGCTCCCACCACGAGCGCGGCCGACAGCACGCCGAAGGCGACGAACATGATGCGGGTGGGACCGGTGCGGTTGTGCCGCCGCCGGCGCTGGCGGGCCTGCCGGGACATAGGGTGGGCAAACGAGATTACCGCTCCGAGGTGTGATTTCCTGCCTCACCGGATGCAGACCGACACCGCCGTGCGCGACAGCCTGCGTGCTCTCGTGCTCTCGCGCCTGCTCGTGTGGGCGTCCGCGACCGGCGCCATCCTCGCGTTCGGCTTCGGCCCCGTGCGCGGCGCTTTCAACCCACCGGGTCTGACGCGCGGGTTCGGTCCGCTCGGGGATCTGCTCGCCGCGCCCGCCGCGCGCTGGGACGCGTCGTGGTACCTGGTGATCGCGCACTACGGCTACCGGCCCGACCTCGGGTCGTTCACCGCCTCGCGTACCGCGTTCTTCCCGCTCTACCCGCTCGCGCTGAGGGTCCTGTCCAGCGTCGGCCCACCCCCCGTCCTCGCGGGCGTGCTGCTGTCGCTCGCGGCGCTCGCGCTCGCGCTGTACGGGATCCATCGCCTGACGACGCTGGAGCTCGGCGGCCTCCCGCACGCCGCCCGCGCCGCGCGCCTGGCCGTCGCGCTCGTCGCGTTCGCGCCGATGGCGGTCTTCCTCTCCGCCGTGTACAGCGAGTCGCTGTACCTCGCGCTGTCCGTCGGCGTGTTCTGGTTCGCGCGCCACGGCCGCTGGGCGTCTGTCGCCGCGCTCGGCGCGCTCGCCGCCGCCACGCGCAGCGCCGGCGTCGTGCTGCTCGTCCCCGTGCTGGTCCTGTACCTCTACGGTCCGCGCGAGGACCGCGCCCCCGACGCCGCCGCGCCCGACGGGGTCGCGCTCGACCGGACAAGCGCGCGCTCGCCGGCGGCGCGCCACTGGCCACCGGTGGCCGCGCGCCACCTGGCGTGGCTGCGTCCCCGCTACCGCGTGCGCCGCGACATCGTGTGGCTCGCTGCGCTGCCGGCCGGCCTCGGCGCGTACCTGGCCTACCTCGCCCTCGCCGGCGCCGATCCGCTGCTGCCGTTTCACGCGCAGGACGTCTGGGGCCGGCGTTTCGCCGGCCCCTACGGCGGCGTGTGGAGCGGCGCCGTCGCCGCCTTCGACGGCGCCCGCCAGCTGCTCTCCGGACAGGAGCACCACGCGTACTTCACCCCGGTCGACGGCAACCCGTTCGGCGCCGCCGCGCACAACCTCACGCTGTTCGCGTTCCTCGCGCTCGCGCTGCCCGCGCTGCTCGGCGTGCTGCGCCGGTTGCCGCTCGCGTACGGCGCGTACGTGCTCGCGGCGCTCGCGCTGCCGCTGTCCTACCCCGTCGGCGCGCAGCCGCTCATGTCGCTGCCGCGCTTCCTGCTCGTGCTGTTCCCGCTCGCCATGTGGTTGGCGATGTGGCTCGTGCCGCGCCCGCGCGCGGCACGGGCGCTGCTGTGCGCCTCCGCGCTGGCGATGGCGCTGTTCGGCGCCGCCTTCGCGACCTGGCACTGGGTCGCCTGAGCGGCGGGCGCCCCGGCGCGGCCGCGCCGGCGTCCAGCAGCGATGATGTCCTGCGTGGAGCAGCCCTGCGCACAGCCTCCGGCCGACACGGACACTTCTTCGCCCGCGCCCGCGAACGACCCGCCGGACCTCGCGCCGCAGCGGCGGTGGCCGCCGTGGAGCGCTCCCGCCGCGCTTCTCACGGGGCTCGTGCTGGCCGCCGTCGGCGGCCTCATCGTCGATATTCCCGCCGCCGTGCTCGGCGTCGACGTCTCCCACCATCTTCCCGCCGGCCTGGAGATCGCCGACACCGCCGTGCAGGACGCCGCCTTCATCGCCGCCGCCGTCATCTTTGCCGGCATGGGCGGCCGTGCCGTGAGCGCCTGGCAGTTCGGGCTGCGCCCCGCGCCCCTGCGCCGCTGCGTCGTCGCCGTCGTGCTCACGATCGTCGCGTTCTTCGTCTTCACCGCCATCTGGTCGGCGCTGGCGGAAGTCAGCGAAAAGGAGAAGCTGCTCGAACAGCTCGGCGCCGACCGCAACGCCGCGCTGCTGCTCGCAAGCGCCCTGCTCACGTGCGTGATCGCGCCGATCGGCGAGGAGTTCCTGTTTCGCGGGTATTTCTTCCCCGCGCTCAGCAACTGGCACGGGTGGGTGCTCGCCGCGGTCGTCACGGGGCTCGTGTTCGGCGCCATTCACGTCGGCTCCGCCCCCGCCGTGGACCTCGTGCCGCTCGCCGCGCTCGGGTCCGCGCTCTGCGTGCTGTACCGCCGCACCGGCTCGCTGTACCCGTGCATCGCCGCGCACGTCCTGAACAACTCGCTCGCGTTCGGGGCACTGGAGGGCTGGGGTGCGCAGACGCTGCTGTTGATGCTCGCCGCGCTCGCGGCGGCCGCCGGGCTGGCCCTGCTCCTGCGCGCCGCCGGCGTGATCACAGATCCGCCCGCCGTGCTCCTCGGGGCGCCCGCCGCCGTCCCCCCGACGGCGTAGGATCGCTGTTAGTGATCGCGCCGCCCCCGCCCGCCCCCGTCGGCGTCCCTGTGCGGGGCAGCCTCAAGCTCGCGATCGAACGCACGCACGCCGGTAGCCCGCCGTTCCTCGTCGTCGGCGAGAGCATGGTCGTGCGCGGCGCCGTCAAGCCGTATGTGGCCGGTCAGAAGGTCAGCGTCACGTTCTACCGCAGCGGCCGCAAGGTATTCGTGCGCCGCGTGTCCGTGCTCGCCGCCCCCAACGGCACGGGGCGGTTTCGCATCGCCTACGGCTCGCCCGTGCCCGGCACGGTCGGCGTCGCCGCCGTGCACGCCGCCACCGCGCAGATGATCGCGTTCGCGGCGCCCCCCGTGCACGCCCGCTTCGAAGACGCCGATCTCGGGGTCGGACGCCGCGGCGCCGTCGTGCACGCGCTGCAGGGCAGCCTCGCGGCGCTGCACTACGCCGTGCCGCTCAGCGGCGTATACGACGAAGCCACGGGCCGCGCCGTCGTCGCGCTGCGCAAGCTGACCGGCCTGCCGCGCGTGAGCAGCACCGACGCGAGCGTCTTCCGCCGCCTGCAGGAGGGCGCCGGCGCCTTCCACGTGCGCTACCGCAGCGACGGCCGCCACGTCGAGGCCGACCTCAGCAGGCAGGTGCTCGCCGAGATCGAAGCGGGCGGGCGCGTGCGCGCCATCTTCACGATGAGCTCCGGCAAGCCATCCACCCCGACCGTCATCGGCCGCTTTCGCGTGTACTCCAAGACACCCGGCACGAACGCCAAGGGCATGGTCGACGCCAACTACTTCATCGGCGGCTACGCGATCCACGGGTACGCCGAAGTGCCGACGTACGCCGCCAGCCACGGCTGCCTGCGCGTGCCGGTTCCCGACGCGCCGTCGATCTACGCGTGGGTCCAGCTGGGCACGCCCGTGGACGTGTACTTCGAGGGCGGCGGCGGCAGCCACAGCGTGCACGGCAACGCCGGTCCGTGACGCCGTTTTAGGATGAGGACCCCTACCGGGGTCCAGGACGGGCCGGTCTGGCGCGCCCGCCGCCGCGGGAGATTTTGGGCGTCCTCTACACCCGCACGCGCAGCACCCGCGCGAGGTATCCCAGGCCAAATCCGTACACGATCAGCGCCAGCAGGGTGCGTCCGCCGTGCACCACCCACGCGTTGGTCGAGCCCGCCACCGCGCCCGAGAACGGGGACGTGATCGCATCCGCCGCGTCGTCGATCGTGCGCCGCACGCCGTTCTTGTCGGAGGCCGCCGGCTTGCGCGGCGTGGTGCTCGCGGCACTGCTGGGGGGCGCCGCAGCGTTCACCTGCGCCTGCTGTTCATCGGACGCGCTGCCCGCCTGGTCCACGACGAACAGCGCAAACGACACGAGCACGATCAGGCATGCGAGGCGGGAGATCAGGCGTAAGAGCGAGGAGAAGGTGTTCATCGGAGCGTGTGGCTAGATTAGATCTCCCCATGGACGACCCCTCGCGCCGCCCCGGCGATCTTGACTCAGGCGATCTGGAGCGCGCGCGCCAGACCCTGGTGCACGAGTTGCGCGAGCACGCGCTCATCGTCGGCGAGGTGACCCTCACAAGCGGCGCGCGGGCCGCGTACTACATAGACGCCAAGCGCGCCCTCCTGCGCCCCGCCGGCTTCGCAGCGCTCAGCCGGCTGCTCGCCGCGTACGCCGGCCGCTGGAACGCGACGGCCGTCGGTGGGATGACGATGGGCGCCGACCCCGTCGCCTGCGCGGCGCTCGCCGGCGGCGCCCGGGCCAACGCCTTCTTCGTGCGCAAAGACGCCAAGACGCACGGTCTGCAACGCCGCATCGAGGGACCCCCGCTCGCCCGCGAGGACCGCTGCCTCGTCGTCGAGGACGTTGTCACCACCGGCGGCTCCACGCTCGCCGCGATCCGCGTGCTGCAAGAGGAGGGCCACGCCATCTGCGGCGTGCTCAGCGTGCTCGACCGCCTCGCGGGAGGCGGCCCTGCGATCCAGGCCCTCGCCGGCGCGCCGTACGTGGCGCTCACGACGATCGACGAGGTGTACCCGCAGCGGCCCGATCGGTCTGTGTCGTAGGAGCTGCCATGACCGATGACCCGCGCAACCGATCGTCCGCGGCGCCCGGCACGCGCTGGCGAATGGCGGCGCCGACTCCGCCGCGGCGCCGGGGCGGCGCTAGCCTTCAGCGCGGGTCCGCCGGTGCAGGCGGGTCCGAGCCCTCGTAGTCCAATGGATAAGACAACCGCCTCCTAAGCGGTGGATCCAGGTTCGACTCCTGGCGGGGGCATGGGGCTGGAATCCTTGTGTTCATGCGGATTCCGGCCGATGCTCGTTGTGGTGCCTGCGCGGCCCCACAGCGGTCTGTAGAGCTTTCACTGCCAGCTACTGCCAGATCGGCCGATTCTACGTCGAGCCGCTGAGTTGCTTGGCAAGTCGTGTGGCGGCCTCAACCTGCTCGTCTGGCGTGCCTGGGGTCGCTGCCATGCCTTCGGCTGCTGCGATCAGTGCATTGCGCGCATAGCCGGCGTCAAATGCGGTGTAGGTGCCGCGATCAACCTGGCCGAGCTTGTACGCAAGGTGGTCCTTCAGCTCTTGGGGAACGTGCGCTTGAAACTCGTCGGACTCCATGAGATCGATTAGTTCGGTCTGGAGTAGTTGCGTCACTCCTTCACCATAACGACCTGTTTCGCCTTGTGCTTCTCTGCGGAGAAGGTTCACATGCCCGCGAAATGGGCGCCCGTTTGGCTGCTGCGCACGCTGAGATCGCTTCCTTCGACAAGCAGCCGCAGTCGCTCGCGGTCGTCGTCGCTTGAGGTCATCGCCTGCGCGTAAATGCCGAGGGTGACCGTCGGGTCGGTGTGCCCGAGCTGGCCCATCACGTAGCGCGGGTCCTTCCCGAGCGCGACGAGCACGGATGCGCAGGTGCGACGCAGCGCGTGAAGCGTCAGGCCCTCCGGTAGCGGCGTCTGCCCCTCGGCGGCGAGCTGCGCGTTGGCGCGCTTGACTGCCTTGGCGAGCACACGGCCACGAACGCGCCCGCCGTCCTGACGTGTGCCGGCGGCGGACGGGAACACGTAGGCGCTCGGGGCGGCGTTGGCGCTCGCGGCCTTGTGTGCGCTCAGTTCGTCCCTGAGCACGGGCAGGAGGTCCACGTACCGACTGCCCGCGTCGGTCTTTGAGTGCCGCACGCGCAGCCTGCCGGCGGCGAGGTCCACGTCGCGCCACTCCAGGTCAAGAAGCTCACTGATTCGCAGGCCCGCGTAGGTGAGCGTGGCGAGCAGCGCTCGCCGCGCGATCCTCCCGTTCGAGCGTGCCTCGCGGTCCAGTTCGCTCGCGGCGTCGAGTAGGGCGGCGATCTGCTCCGCGCGGTCGAGGTAGACACGAGCGGGCTTCGCGGCCTTCAGCCGGCGCCGCTTGCCGCCGACCTTCGCGGCGTTGCGCGGTATCAGCTCTCGCTCGACCGCGACCTCGAGAATCTGGCCGAGGCGAGTGATCGTCTTATTGATCGACACGGCCGACGGCGGGCGCCGTGGCCGGCGGCGCCTGCACCCGCGCCGGTCCACGTACTCGTCCATGATCGGCTTGCCCCGAGCGGCGGCAGCTTCGATCGCGCGCGCTTCTGCGACCTTTGCCTCCCGGTAGCGATCAACCTCAGACACGGTGATCTGTGAAAGCCGGTGATCCTTGAAGAAGGGCAGCAGGTGGACCCGAAGCTGCCACTCGTAGTCGAGGACCGTGTTCGGCCTCAGCTCCCCACGGATCGCCTCGAACCACGCGGAGGCGAACTCGTGAAATCCGGGGTCTTGCGGCGGCTCGGGTGGCGCCTCGATCATGCGCGGCTGCCAGATGCCCCGTCGCACATCGGCGAGGATGTTCTCCAGCTCCGTTGTTGCTCGTGCCTCTGTCCAGCCTTCCTCCGGTCGGCCGAGCGTGACGTAGCGACGCTTGCTGTACGCAGTGAAGCGAAGCGCGAACGTGAAGCCGCGGCGCGTCGGATTGCGGACCACTTCGCCCTTCGGTTCTCTGACCGCTGTCGTCGCCGTCATCGACTCGCGCCCTCGACCAAGGGACGGAACAGGAAGATGTTGCGCCGGCTGATGCGCCGATAGCGGCGTCGCCCGCGCTCGTCGGGCGCGAGTCGCCGATCCGATGGCTCGCGGCGACTGTCGATATCTGCGCGGCGCTCGTCAGGCTCGGCCCACTCATGCAGGCAATGAACAGCCGTGCCGAGTTGCGCGGCCTCCATGCTCAGGCGCTCGGCCAGCTCGAACCACCGATCCGAGTGAACCGCCCGGTCGGAGTCGAGGAGGCCCGCGGCCACGGCGAGGGTCTTGCGCAGACTGCGGCGCAACCGCTCGATTTCCTTGGCCGCGATCGTGCGCGCTTGCCTCCATGCGCGGTGCTGCGGTGACTCCGGGAGTTGCGGAATGTCACCTGTTCTGACAGTGCGCCGCAACCGCTGGCGGCCAGTGGGCGTCAGCGCCCATATCTGGACCTGGCGGTAGCGTGAGCTCTCAAGCGATCCGTCCGCCTCGAAAGCTCGCAGCCGCGACCGAACGTGCCGAGCCTTTCCCGAACGCCTCGGGATGTCCAAGTGTTCGGTGATCGCCCAGATAGGGACGCCGGGCACGTCGTTCGTGCGATGACGTTCTGCACGCTCGATCGCGGCCAGCACCAGCTCGTCGGGAATGACGTGAACGGGGGTGCTCATCTTCGGTTCCTCCTGTGGTCGGAGGCGCCGGGGTCTTGCTGTTGGCGAGGAAGCCAAGCCGCCGGACCTGACTGGTAGCTTGGCTGGCGCGCCGAAGCTGAACCTTCGGTGCCACGGCGCCCGGCGGTTCGTACCCGCGCGGGCGCCACTTGTATGGTCCTCTGACCATATCGGAATCTGTAAAACTCTACAAGTCCCACGAGATATGACCGACGAGGCTGCCAAGGACCAACTCATCCTCGGCCGAGCGCTGCGCAAGCTCCGCGAACGGGCAGGCATGACGCAAGGTGAAGTGGGGGTGCGCGCCGGCACCGACGACACCCACGTCTCTCGGATGGAGCGCGGACAGTTCGATATTCGCTGGCATACGCTCAGGCGCGTGTTGGTCGCGCTTGACGCGACCCTCGCCGACCTCGGCGACATGATCGACCACGGCGACGACTGATCTGACGGCCAGCGCCTCGCGTTCCGGCCAGCCGCCAGCGTCATCGCGTGCGTACTTGCAGGGCGCGGGACCGCAGGGGACGGCGTAGGCGATCGGTCGCTCATTCCGGTCCAGTTCGGCGTCCAACCGGCAGTAGCCGGCAGTGGGCAGCGTCGGATGACCCTTGGCGGTTGCTCGATGTTGGCTTCTTTGCCGGGGATCGCGGGGGTTGTGACCTCTCGCTTGGGAAGCGGTCGCCCTCGCCGGCGGGCCAGCTCGCCAGTGCCCGCGCGATGTCGAATCGGAGGCGCCGGCCGACCCTCACCGCGCCCAGTTCGGCGGCGTGCCGGTAGACGCTCTTGTCGCTCACGCCGAGGGCCTGAGCGACCGTGCGCGCGTCAACGAGTTCTGCGGGCCTCGGCGATGCCTCCGCTGGTCGCAGCCGCTCCGCGACGCGCTCGGCGATGGCGTCCACTAGCAGCATCTCGCGGGGAGTGAGCGCGGACGCGGTGTCGGGGTTGGCGGCGGTAGTTCTCACGCTGACCGTCCGGCGGGGGGTTGGCAGCGCCAGCAGATGACGCGCCGGGTGGCGGGGTGTGGGCGCCAGTCCGACGAGTGCTCGGGGTGCGCGCACGTGGGGGTCGCGCCGTCACCTACGGTCGGCTGTGGCGCGACTCCCGCCACGTCCGTCACATCCGTAACAGCCGTCACATCGCTGTTGCCACGGGGGCCTTTGAGTGTCGGATCGGCGGGGTGTGACGCGTGTGACGGTTGTGACGCTTCGGGTGGGGGCAGGTAGCGTGCCCATGCGTCGGCGAGGTCTGCGGCGTGGTAGCCCTTGGCGGTGTCCGGGCCGATTCGGACAGTGCGCGGCTTGACTTCGTAGGGCTTTAGCAGTCGGGCGAGCGTCCGAGGGTCGATGCCCTTGCCTTCGTGCCAGCCGCCGAAGGGCATAGTCTCGTCGGCGTTGATCTTTGCCAGCAGGTCGGCGGTGCTCGCCACGTCGGCGGTTCCCATCGCTCGGCGGATCGCCGCGAGAAGCTGTGTACCCCTGCCGATCTCCTCGCCATCGCTCGCGGCGCTCAGCGTGATCGCCGCGGCACGCGCCCGCGAGGGCCAATCCCCGCCTGCGAGGTCCGCGACCGCAAACAATGGCTCCCATCCATCGGCCGCGCGGTCGCTGAGCTCGTCGGGAGTCTCGGGCTCTGCTTCGCGCAGCACGTCGATCGCGGTGGCTGCCCACGCTTGAAGCTGAAGCCGTAGCGGCTCGGTCTGCTCTGTGGCGGCTCGCCAGCGCAGCCGCTCGACGTGCTCACCGTCGCGGCGGCGCTTCATGTGCAGCGTGACGGCGCGGTCTTGGATCGTCTCGGGGAGACGCCCGGTGTCGATCCCCGCGAGCACCTTGGGGCAGAAGACGGAGAAGTCGCGGGCCTCCATCTTCGCGCCTTGGCCGACGACGCGGGTTGCCTTCGCGCCGCGCCGGTTGCCGGCGTTCAGCGCTGCGCGTAGTGGCTCTGTGCGCTCGCTGTTCGAGCCGAATATCGCGTCAATCTCGTCGAGCAGAAGCGTGGGACGGTCCTGCTCGATCTTGCGAAAGAGTGCTGCCTCTGTCGTGCTGGCTGTGCGCCAGTGTTCCCGCACCAGCAGCTCCAAGACCTCGAGCAGTCGGGTCTTGCCCGACTGCTTCTCGGGCGAGACGATCACCATGTATGGGGTCGCGTGCGCGGCCTCGAACGCCCAGGTGTGCAGTACGAACAGCGCTATTGCCGTCTTCGCAGCCTCCCCCGGCAGAACCACGAAACGGTCGAGCACATTGCTCACCCGGTCGAGCAGGTCGCTCGCTGAGGCGGCGGGGGTTCTAGTCATGGCGGCGTCCGCGGGTGCCGGTGAGGCCGGTTGGTCGATATCGGTCGCCGCGTCCGGGTTCGTGCTCCGGCGGTAGGGCTCTGCCGTGCCGGCCATGCGCTCCAGCAGGGCGCGGACTTGCGGCAGATCGTCGCGGGACTGCGCCTCGCCGATGAGGTCGCCCACGTCGAAGCCATCGGAGCGCGCCGCGTCCAGGTCTATGACCCTGACCATTGCTGCGTGCGGGGCTAGGTCGGCCGCGAGGTTCGTCGCCAGCCGCCGGCCCGCTGCGTCGCAGTCGCCGAACACCGCAACATCGCGGCCCGCGAATCGTACGGCCCACTCACTCCGCCAGCCGTTCGCGCCCGGTACGGCGACCGCGGCGAGCCCGATCGAGCACATCGAGAGCACGTCCTTCTCGCCCTCCACGATGTAGACGCGCTCGCCGGCGGGGATCGACTCCGGGGCGGGCCACAGCACCCTTGGGCGCCCTCGCATCGCCAGCGGCTTCAACTCCTCCCCGGTAAGCCGCAGCACGTTTACCAGCTCCCCGTCTGACCCGCGCAAGGGCAAGACAAATGCCTTCCCATTGACGCCGACCCCGAGCGTGCTTAGCGCTGCCGAGGTCCATCGGCGACGCTCCCACAGTCGTTGCGCCCTCGCTGGGTAGAGTTGCCCCGTCCAGCGAGATAGGTCGGCCTCGCTGGGGAGCGGCGCGGGCGCGGGACTGGCCCGGCGTGGCGCTGGCGCTCTACGAGCTGAGCCGGCGCCGTCGTCGGGGAACAGGCCATGACGTCTCGCCAACTCGGCCGCCTCAGAGCGCGAGCGTCCACAGGCGCACGCAGCGTCGAACGCGCCGCCGCTGGCACCGCACCCGTGGCAGTTCCATTGCCCGGTGTCGAGGCTGACCCGGCACGAAGGCGTGCGGTCGTCGTGTGCGTGAGCGGCGGCGTTGGCGAAGCAACGAACGGAAACCTCGCCGCTGAGGCCCGTTCCGGGCAGCGGCACGCTGAGCTGATCGTAAAAGGCGCGAGCGCAGGTCACGACGACCAGCTCCACTGCTCAACCGCCAGGCTGTTGGAGTGCCGCCTGGTTAGATGCCGGGCTTCTCCCGGCTCGCCTTCTGGACCGTCGCTGTCGCCGCTATCGCCGCCGCGGCCGGCGACCCGAGGCGCCCTGCGCGACCCGGCTGGCCGGCCTGAGCCGCGCCGCGGGACTCGGGGACGGACTTGAGGCCGGAATGGCACGACCTCCGCGGTCAGCCGCTCCCGCCTTTCGATCGTGGCGGTGACGATGTTCGGCTTGGCATACCACGTGCGCCCTGCGTCTTTGGTTCGTCGAGCCGAGCCGGCGTGCTGCTGCCTGCGGTGATGCCGCTGCCCGTAGTGACGCCAGTACGCCTCCGCGGCTGCGAATGAGCCGATACGGCGCTGATGGTCTGAGAGGCGTGCCACTGATTCCCATTTCTGTCGATGGCCGTTTCGCGCTTCCCCGTTGCTGCTGGCGCATCGTGATCCCGCGATCGGACGGAACCCTAAAACGGGGCCGCCCCGGCCCAAGGGCCGAGGCGGTTTGCGAATACGGCCACGGACAAAGGAGTCCGTGGAAGCGCGTTGCAGCATCGCATCACCATCAGACTGATCGACCAGGCCGGTGGTGTCGTGCTCGCGCGTGATAGCGCCGACGTGGCCTCTACATACCGCCTGCTCCCACCGTGGAGCCGTCGTACTACTGAGCGTGTCCGCCGAATCTTCGCCGAACTATCTCCGAACCTCTTCAGGCGACTTGCTCGAGGGCCAGCAAGAACATCCGCAGTTCGCTGGCGAGCTCCTCGCCGTCAAGCACCACGTCATCGGATGCCGAGTCGTACTCGCTCGATGCAACGTGCTCGGTGGGGACGCCACGACTCAACCGCTCAATCTTGACTCCCCAATCAAGCAGGCGCAGGGCGGCTGTTGGTGAAAGTGTCTCCGCCGATAGCGCCCGGATTCGTTCGAGAGCCTTCTGTTGCGCCAGCGTGGCGAGCGCCGCGTGGCGCTCAACCATTTCACGCTGCGCCGCCCGGTTGTCGAGTTGTCGTTGCTGATCCTGCTCCCGGTCGAATGCGCGCACGCGCATTTGCCAGGAGTGTGTAGCGCTCATCCTCTCCAGCAGCCTCTTTGAGACGCCGATCGCTTCCGCGGTCTTCCTGAGAGAGCGATTTAGCCCTTCATCGCGGTAGCGCGAGAACAGCTCAAGCGAGCGGGACGACTCTCCGCTGACCCGATCCCACGGCTGGACAATCTCGGTGGTCGTCATCGCCGAGCGTGACTCTACTGGCCTCTGGATACGGCTCCGCGTAGGTCCGATGGCTCATGGTTCTGCTCCACATACGTGGAAGCCGTACTTCTGGGCGAACCGTACAGCCATCGCCCACGTCCGTGGTACTTCGCGTTCGTCGGTCTTGATGGTTTCGGCGTCACCCGTTTGCAGGGCGGCGGACTCTTCGTTGTAGCTTGAACCCGTAGCCCCAACGGCTTCCGAGAGTCGTTCTACGGGCGGTTTTTCGCTTGCCGTGAGGGGGAGGTCCTGCAGGTCGATGCTGGCGTTGAAAAGGTCCTTCCCGATCTTCGTGAGCAACGGAGGTGCTTCCTGCTGGATCGGGGCCTGTGCTTCTTCCTTGAGTCCGTTCAGTCGCGCGAGTAGTGGCTTGATCCGCCGGTTCATCGAGCTGCATATTGCATCGCCTGCGGCGACGACCTGCGCATGTGTGGTCAGGGTAGGCTCCTTGCTGGTGGGCCAGCCGAGGGAGGTCGTCGTCTTATGGCTCGCGGGCTGGGTCTGCGTAGTGTGCGTGGGGCGAGCAGCGGTCACGCTCGCATTCTTCTTGCTCCCCGACGCAGCCGCCCCGACGACCAGTAGCACGAGCAAGATTGGAATGGTCCACTGCGCCCAACGCGGCAGGCGTCTGTAGGCGTTCACGATCCGAGCACCATCGTCACGAGCTTGTGCGCGGACGTGCAGCGCGCGGTCTTGTAGATGTTCTCGGTGCCGTGATGCTGCTCGTAGCGGCAGTGGAACATCGGGCCGCCCGCGTAGAGGTCGAATGACGCGGGCGGCTTCCCGTTCGCCTGCCAGCCGGCCTGTATGCCTTCGGCGACGGCGCGGGCGGTCGTGCAGCCAGCGTGCGTGACCCGGAGCTGCGAGATCGTGGGGAACCGCCCGTTCGCCGGCGCAGCGCACACGATCGACGCTGCGCGTGCCGCTATCGACGCGACCCCGGCGGCGCTGCTCGTGGCAGCGGGGAGCAGAACGAGAGTAAGCGCCGCAGCGCTGACAAGCAGGTTGACGACAAGCTGGTTGGCAGTCGCTCTCCGAGTGCCTGATCGGGCTGTGCGTCCGTGCGCCATCGGACTGCAACCTACCAAGAAAGGGGAACTTGTCGAGTTTTGCTCGCAGAGCTGCATCCCGAGACTGCGGGTGCAATGTTCCCCCTCCAACTACACGCCTGTGCCACGCCGCACGGCCGCTGATCCCGTCGCGCGACAGTTCGGCGTCGCTGTCCGCGATACGCGCAAGCACCGCAAAGAAACGCTCGAGGAAGTCGCCCACCGGATCGCACGGATGGACGCCAAGTACCTCGGCGAGATCGAGCGCGGCTGGCACGCCCCGACCATTCCCACCGCGAAGCGCATCGCCGACGCGCTCGACGTGAAGCTCGCCGAGCTCGTCCGCGCGCTGTGACGGTCGGGGCAGGCGTATCTTCCTCGCGGTGCTGGCATGGCAGCGAATCCGGCTCCTACGAGCACGGCCACCCGCCCGTATCGGGAAAGATGACGAGCGAGCAGCGGTGTTCGTGTCCGCGTTGGAGCAGGCCGAGGCACTTATGCACGCCGCCGCCGATGTCGGCCCGGCCGCGTCTCCGCTGCTGTTGTTTTACGCAGTCAGCCAGGCCGGTCGAGCGATCGCTGCTGCCCGGCTGGATGACCCGTGGCGCCTCTCCGGGCACGGCCTGAAAGCCCCAGCGCCAGCCGACGCATCGACTGGCCTGCTCCAGCGCATCGTCAAGCCAGACGGCGGACAAGCGTCCGGCAAGCGACGCCCATCATTCGCGGGCGTCGCTGAGGCGATCGGATCAGGACAACTCACTTCGGGCATTGAGCTAGGGGCATTGTGGGCAGCGATCCCCGAGCTGATGGCTCCGCTGCCACAGCCACCGCTCAAAGACCCGGCATGGAAGCGCCCCCTACGGGTGTTTCGCCCAATGTTCGACGCCGCTCACCAACGGCTCGCTGACATGCGGCCACTGGAGTTGCTGGTTGACCTGTCGCCCGACTGGGACCTGGACAGACTGCTCCGCCACCTCAGCGACTACCCCACCGCGGAGGGCGCCTATATGTGGCACACCCAAGGGATGAACAAGGACTTCATCGTGACGCAACCCGGACCGGAAGGGCTCCTGCCCGTGTTCTGCTGGGCTGACGTTCCGACGGGCATCGCCTCTCGCACACACCGCCTGAACAGAATCGCGCCCGACTACAGGAGACTCGGCACACGCCTACTGTTCCCACGCGCCGGCGGGAAGGACGCGCTCTCCCCGCTGATGCTGTGGTGGGCGCTGCTGTTCTGCCTATCCAGCATCGCCCGCTACGACCCGGAGACGTGGATCGGCGCGCTCACCATCAACGATTCGGAGCTTGCCGTACCGATCGAAGCTGCGCTTGACGCTGCGCTCGAAGCCCTGCCCGATCTGATCCTCGACGCCCTGACCAGCCGCACATGATCGGCGAGCAGGCCAGCGAGCACCGGACCCGCGCGGCTGCCGGTACTGTCTTGCCGTGGCTCATCCGAGCGATTCGCAAGAGCAGCGAAACGCAGAGGCGCTGATCCTTCAAGCCGTCTCGGCTTCGGTCGGCATCGAGCTTGCACCGAGATCGTTGAGACTGGACGGCGGGGCTCGCGCCGACGTCGATGGTGTCGCGCCGGACGAGTCGGTTCTCGTCGAGGTCTTCGCTCATCAAGGACGGCTGAAGGGCGCGCAGTTCCACAAGGTCGCGCGCGACGCCCTGAAGCTCATCACGCTCGGACGCACCCGACCCGGCAGCAGGCTCATCATCGCGTTCGGAGACAGTGATGCGGCTGCGTGCGTGAGCGCAAGCAGTTGGCTCGCTGAGGCTCTACGCACCTGGGCGATCGAGGTATTGGTCGTCAATCTCGACGCCGACATTCGCGCCGGCCTTCGATCCGCGCAGGCGCGTCAGGTCATGGTCAATCATCCAGAGACGTAACCGCTGGCTGCATCAAGAGCCTTCATGCGGGTCGCCCGCAGGAACGCACAGCGGCCGGGGCGCCGCGTAAAGTCGTCCATGTGGCGCAGTTCCCCTCCCTGAAGGCGAAGAAGCTCATGCGCGTGTTGCAAGCTCAGCCGCTTGGCTACGAGATCGTGCGTCAGAAGGGTTCGCACCGTAAGCTGGAAGCGCCGAACCATCCCGCGATCACCTTCGCCTTCCACGACAATCAGACGATTCGGCCATCGACCGTCAAGGACATTCTCTGCAATCAGGTTGGCCTTGCCGAGCAGGATGCCCTCGCGCTACTCTGAGGAAGCCATGACGGTGCGCGTGCTCTATCGCCAAGATGAGGACACCTGGGTTGCCTCCTCGCCCGATGTGCCCCGCTGGACGGTGGTGGCGGACACCTACGCCGAGGCGCACCAGCTCGCCGAGGAGGGTGTGCGCTTCGCGCTTGAGCGCGACGACCTTACAGTCGAGCACTACGTTCCGGCCGGCGTCGCCGTCGCAGCGTAGCCGGACTTGGTGACATCGCTGGGCGGCGTGCCGCATCTGCCAGTGGAGCGCTCGCCACTGGCATATAGCAGTCCCCTCGGGGTGTCTCGGGGGCACTCGCGCGCTGCGCGTGGTCCTGAATCCTTTGGAGCGGCCAACGTTTCTGGGCTGCGATCGCGTCCCTCTGACGTTCCTCCTAAGCGGTGGATCCAGGTTCGACTCCTGGCGGGGGCATGGGGCGGGATTGCCTGCTGTCAGGCGGATTTTGAGGAAGGCTGGTCGGCCGTCAGGGCGGGCTCAACACGTGGTCGTCGCCCGACGAGATGGTGCTGAGAGGGCGCTCCAGCGCGAACTATTCCAGCCGGTGCGATGGGCACAATGACCGTTCCGCATGGCCAAACCCAGCGACACATTGTGGCCGATGGAGCCGCACACAAAGGGCAAGCACATCGTGCTCCGCTCCTACCTGGATGCGTGGTTGCCGATCATGAGCCACGGCGCACGCTATCGGTCCGCAATGGGCAACGGGCGCCTAGTGCTGGTTGATGGCTTCGCTGGACCGGGTCGCTACAGCGCGGGTGAGGATGGGTCACCGCTCGTCATGCTCAAGGCGTTCCTGGAGCACACGCAGCGCGAGCTGATTACAGCCGATCTTGTCTACCTGTTTATCGAGGAGCGTCCCGACCGTATTGAACATCTGCGGTACGAGGTCGGGCGGCTGACGCTGCCGCAGCAGGTTCAGGTGCTCTGCGAGGAGGGCCGCTTCGAGAATGTCTTTACGGGATTGCTCGACGGCATCGAGTCGCGGGGCGCCCAACTCGCTCCGACGTTTGCGTTCATCGACCCTTTCGGCTACACCGGCAACCCGATGGACTTGGCGGGACGCTTTCTGGCCTTTCAGCGATGCGAGGCGCTGGTCTACATGCCGTTGCCCTTCGTCAATCGCTTTGTCAGCCGGACCGGCCAGGCGGCGGCTCTCACCGCTCTGTTTGGCGATGAACGCTGGCGTGATGCGCTCAATCACCAAGGTGCAGCACGCATCCAATTCCTTCACGAGCTGTTCCAGGACAAGTTGTGTTTCGGATCAGATGAAAGACATGTGCGCTCGATCGAGATCCCGACAGCCGAAGGCAACGGCTACCGCCTCTACTTCACAACCGGGAGCAAGAAGGGTCTGGAAAAGATGAAGGAGGCCATGTGGCGTGCCGACCCACTTGGCGGTGAGCGCTATCTTGACACGACCGGCGAGCTTGTGTTGTTCGAGCCTGAGCCTGACACGACGCCATTGTTCCGCGCGTTGCATGCGAACTTCGCCAATCGACCCTTCAGCATCGAGGAAGCCGAATGCTTCACGTTGCTCAGCACTGCATATCTCCCGAGTGCGCATCTCAAGCGACGGACGTTGGCCCCAGCAGAGCGGAATGGGGCACTCGAAGGACTCTCGGCCCGGAAGAAGCGCCGCACATACCCGCCTGGGACACAGCTCCGATTCTGCTAGGCGACGGCAAGCGCGGGACGGTCGGGCATTTCGCTCCAAGTCCGGCCGTCGAGTACTCGGCCGCCGGCCTTTGCTGTCCGTCCGCCCCACTGCTTGAAAAAGAAGGCCACATGCTCCTCCTGGCAGCGGTCCCGAAGATCCTGCACCCACGCGACTTTCATCGCGCGATGGCCCGGACCAGACTCGCCACCGGCGATCAGCCAGTCGATGTCCGTTAGATCAAGGCCCTCCAACGGCCCAAGCAGCGGCTCGGCGCTGATAAAGCGCACGGCTGCCGGTACATCGCGGAGATAGTCGGCTCGCTGGACAAAGCGTCGGTTCTCGATGCTGACTCCCATCCACACGTTCTCAGGCCAACACAGATCTGGCGCGAGTTCCGCCAAGCGCTCGTGGCGCTTGGTCAGCACCTGGAACGTATGCTGGCTAGCCTGCCCCATGACATCGAAGACTTGGGCGATGTAATCCTCCGAGATGCCCTCATGGAACAGGTCGCTCATCGAGTTGACGAAAATCATCCGTGCGCGTGCCCAGCGCAGCGGCTGTTCAAGGCGTTGAGGCCAGAGTCGCAGATCGAATCCCTGCTCGTAGGGATGCCCGGGTATGCCGCGCCAACGCTCCGCAAAGGTCTTCGCGTAGCAGTGCGCGCAGCCCGGCGACACCTGATGGCATCCCGTGACCGGATTCCAGGTTGCCTCTGTCCACTCGATCCGGCTGCGATCTGCCAAAGCCATGCTGTCTTCCACTCTCGCTGCGTAAGTCCTGCCTGCTATCGAACGTACGTTCGCAGGCCCGTCGGATGGACCAGGCAATCATTTGAGCGACGCGCCACCAGCGTGGCATAGGGAACTTGTTTGGGCAGAGAGCCCGGGGCAGCTTCCTACCGCGAGGCGTGTACGGCTGGCCGAAGCATGGCCTCGTGGTCGCCGTGGAGCACATCAGGGTCAAGGTCGTAGCCGTTGGGCCAGACGACGGTGCCCAGCTCGGGATCGACTCGTATCTGGCGGAAGTACGCAGCATCTTGCAGCGGCTCAGCCAACGGTCCCCAGAGGTCGCCCGAGAGATCGACCTCGCGGACCAGGCCGTCGGTGAAGGACAGGCGTAGCCGGAAGCCGTCAAGCGGCTCGACGGTGGTGATGCGGGCAAGTAGGTGGGTGGGGTTCATGGCGGCGGCTACGCGGGGAGTGTTTTGGCGGTGATGACTCGCTCGCGTCCGTCGGCTGAGACCAGCACCACGGTGTAGCCCTCATCGAGCGTTCGGGCGATCTCGAGCCCGGCGTGAAGGGAGTCGGCGTCCACGAACGCTGCGTGCTCAGGGTAGGGGGAGTTTCCCCGATTGCCAGGTCGATCGCGCGGTCCATCACCTTTGCTGTGGACGACTCGGCGGAGTTCGTGCTGCTCGCCATGGGCTACCGCGACCGCTACGCGCTGCCGTGTCCTGTCAGGATGCGCTGCGGCTGACTGGTTCGAGCAGCGCGGACCCCGGCGGGCAGGAGCGCCTCGAAGGACTTGCGTGAGTGGAAATAGCTGGAGTGCGTGCGCTTGATCGTCGCCAGTGAGTCAGCGCTGAGCAGGACGATGTCGAGCTCGGAGCGGTCGCGGGTCTCGCGCTCGACTTGATCGTATGCCGCCTGTGCCGCGTCGTAGTCCGTCCCGAACGGGCGGACCTCTGCACGGCGGGCCTTGATGTCATAGATGACGAGGAAGTGCTTGATGTCGGCGGGGCTCATGGGTGGGTTCTACTCGTCGCTGGGCAGGATGTCCTTGATGATGGCATAGCGCTCGATGATGGCGGACTGCAACTCGTCGGGTGGGCACTCGCCCCGGTCGATGAGCGCGAGGGCCTCGGAGACGGCCGCATAGTAGGCATGGATTTCGGCTTCCCCTGAACCGAACTTCAATCCGACACCCATATCCCTGCCGTCCTCCTCGACCAAGTTGGCCCACGCGTGCTGCCGGACGGTGCGAAGCTGAACCTCGACCGGATAGCCGCTGCGTCTTACGATCAGGTGCAGCGCCCGGTAACCCGAGGTCTTCGGCTCTGCGATGTAGTCCCTGACTTTGATGACTGTCCACGACTTGCGTAGGCGGCGAGCCAGGGCGTAGACGTGGTGCAGGCTCGGCAGCACGGCGCGGACGCCGCCGATGTCCTGCATCTGTGTGAGCTTCATGGCGGGCTCGCGTGAGAGCTTGTCGACCATCGTGTCGTGCCGCTTCAGGCGCTGTGCAACCTCGATCTGACCGCCAAGCTTGCCGCCCTCTTTGCCTACGTGGTAGCGCAGGTTCGCGGTGACGCTGGACAGCGGGCCGCCGTGGAGCGTTCGCCACCACGCCACAGCATCGGACGCCTTGACGATCTTCGCGGCACCGAACTTCTCGATCGTCCGCTCGAAGCCTTCCTCGCGTGTCGTGTTTCGCGCATCAAGGAGCAGCTTGCCAGCGCGGTCGACCTGGCCTTTGGAGAAGGGCGGCACGGCGTCAGGCTTTGACGGCCTTGTTGGCTTGGGGCTCATCGACGCAGCCTACGGTCTGCCCGTCGAGCGCTACGCCCCCGGCGTCGCCGCGTAGCAGCCCTGGCGCTACCGCCGGCGGCATCGGCCGCATCTGCCAGTGGAGTACTCACGGCGATCCGCCCTCAGCCTTCCACCATCAGCGTCACCGGCCCGTCGTTCACAAGCTCCACCTCCATGTGCGCGCCGAACACGCCGCGCCTGGCCCCCGCCTGCGTGCAGAAGCGCTCGTACAGCGGCTCGGCGTGCGCCGGGGTGGCGGCTGCGACGAAGCTCGGCCTGTTGCCGCGGCGCGTGTCGCTGTACAGGGTGAACTGGCTGACACACAGCATCTCGCGCTCGCCGAGCGGCTCGTTCATGCGCCCGCCGGCGTCCTCGAAGACGCGTAGGGCGCGCACCTTGCGCGCCAGCCGCTCGGCCGTGGCGGGCGTGTCCTGCGGTGCGATCCCGAGCAGCACGAGCAGCCCGGGGCCGATCGCCCCCACCTCGCGGCCCTCGACGCGCACCGCGGCGCGGGTCACTCTCTGCACGAGCGCGCGCATGTGCGCCAGCGTAGACGCACCGGGGATCGACGTGCGGGTGGCGCAGGCGATCTCTGGCACTGCCGCATCCGGCGCGCGGCGAAGCGCGGCGAAGTCTCCGTGGCGGGCGCCGCCGGCGCGGGCGACCTAATTCAGCTGGATCAGATCGGCGGTGGTCGCCGCAGGCTGACGCTCCTCGCGCCGCGCCGGCTCCGTCGCGAAGCGTACGCAGTTGCGCCCGTCGCGCTTGGCCTGGTACAGCGCGCGATCGGCGCTGCGCAGCAGCGTTTCGGGATCGGCGCCGTGTTCGGGGTAGCTGGCGACGCCGAAGCTCGCGGTGACCTTGCGATCGACTCCGTACACGGGGGTGCGAGCGATCGCGTTGGCGATCGAAAGCGCCACTTTCGTCGCGCCGGCGATGTTCGTGTTGGGCAGCAGCACAAGGAACTCCTCACCGCCCATGCGCGCCGCGAAGTCGCTGGTGCGCACGGACTCGGTGACCGCCGTGCCGACCGCCGCGAGCACCTCGTCACCGCGGTCGTGGCCGTAGGTGTCGTTGACCTCTTTGAAGTGGTCGAGGTCGATCAGCATGACCGTCAGCGGCGTCACGGCGCGGGCGGCCTGGGCGACGAGCAGCTTGAACGTGTCGTCGAGCGCGCGGCGGTTGGGCAGGCCGGTGAGCGAGTCGGTGTGCGCGCGGCGCTCGGCGATCGCGAGGTTGCGCAGGTTGGCGAGCACGGGGGCGGTGTACGTGACGGTCTCGCTGATCAGGCGCCGCTCCTGGTCGCCGAGCTCGTCCTCGTGCTCCACGAGCAGCGAGCCGATGACCTCGCCGCCGACGAGCAGCGGCTCGCACAGCGTCCGCGGCGAGCCGAGCTGCCCGCAGATCTCGCACGCGATCGCGCTGTCCGCCCCCGAGAAGCCCTCCTCGCGCGTGCGACCCAGACGAATCGCCAGGCACGAGCGGGGTTGCGCGGACACCAGCGCGCCCGCCAGCGCGGTGTCGGACTGCACGGGGGTGCTCGCCTCCAGGCGGTCGGCGCTGTTGTTGCGGTTGAGCAGCGTTACGCGGGAGCCGGAAAGGCCCGCCTCGATCCGTCGCTTGATCAATTCGCGCGCCTCGGCCTCGGTGTTGGAAACCTGCACGATCTCGGCGAAGCGCCGCCGGGCTTCGACGTACTTGCGCTCGCGTGCGTCGCGTGCGCGCTCGGCGGCGCGCAGCGCCTCCCGCGCGCGCTGCTCGCGGCGGGAGTTCAGGCGCACCAGCGCTAATCCGGTGAGCGTGAGCGCCAGCGACAGCGCCACGATGATCCACGTCGACAGCGTCGTGGCGTGCGCGAGATCCGCGATGCGCCGGGCATTCATCGCCGCGAGGTAGCGCGTGTTGGCGGCGCGAAAGGCGTCCATCACCCGCTTACGCGCGAGCGCGTCGCTGAGCAGCAGATGGTGCACCCCCACGCGGTGGACTTGGGCGATCGCGCTCTGCGCTACACCCTGCCAGCGCTGGGCCAACGCGATCTGTTCGGCGAAGGCGGCCTGGGCGCTGGGGACCGAGCGCGTGTAGCTCCGCGCCGTGCGCACCGCCGCTTGGAAGGTGGCGGTTCCGTTGGTGTACGGCGCGAGGAACGTTTCGTCGCCGGTCTCCAGATAGCCCCGCAGGCCCGTCTCGCGATCGAGCATCGTGTTGAGCAGCAACTGCGCGGTCTGCGTGCGCTGATAGCCGCGGTTGGCGGCGGAGCGCTCGATCGAGGAGGTCGCCACAAGCGTCGCGGCGACGACGGCGACCGTGCAGATGACGGCGCCGACGGCGCGAACGGAGGTGGGGACGGAGCGCAACTGAAAAAAGCCTTCGAGGTCGCTGTTGTTATCGGTGACCCGGATGCGTGGCTTTAGGCCGATATGGCCTCGGCGGCGGTGCCTATCGAGACGAGTGCGCGTCCGGACGTCCTTCCCTGCCCTGACTTGATCGAGACGAGTGGCCGTCCGGACGTCATTCCCTGCTCTGGTTTGAGGTTCTGCAGGGGATGCTCAGCCGCCGAGCACGTCGAGCAGGGCGTTGACGACGCGTGTATCCAGCTGCGTGCCGGCGACCCGCCGCAGCTCCTGTGCGGCCTGCTCGGGGGTGCGTGCGGGACGGTACGGACGGTCCGTGACGATCGCGTCGTGGGTGTCGCAGGCGGCGATGATCCGTGCGGCGAGCGGGATCTGCTCGCCGGCGAGACAGTCCGGGTAACCCTCGCCGTCCCACCGCTCGTGGCTGGCGCGCACGGCCGGAGCGAGGTGCGCAAAGGAGTCGATGCGCGCGACGAGATCGCCGCCGACGGCGGCGTGGCTGCGCATCACCTCCCACTCGGCGTCCGTGAGCGGTGCCGGCTTGAGCAGGATCTCGCTGGGCACGACGATCTTGCCGACGTCGTGCAGCAGGGCCGCGTAGCGCACGTCGCGCGCCGCAGCGGGAGTGAGGGAGAGGCGCAGCGCCACCTTTTCGGCGAGCTCGGCGACATCGTGGCCGTGCGCGGCGGTGTAGTCGTCCTTGGCCTCGACCGTGGACGCGAGCGCCGCGAGGGTGGTCGTAAACGCGTGCTCGAGGTCGGCGATGAGCCCGGTGCGGTGCATCGCGCTGCCGAGGCTCGCCGCGACCGCCTCGACGAGCACGGCGTCCGCCTCCGTGAAGGCGCCGGGCTCCGGCGCCTCGATGTTCAGCACGCCCCATACCGAGCCGTCGAGGACCACGGCGACGCTCAGCTCCGAGCGCGGATCGGTCTGCGGATCGCGGGCGATGTAGTCGCAGTCGGTGCGCGTGTCGTGCACGAGCGCGGTGGCGCCGGAGCGCGCGACGCGCCCGTTGACCCCGTCGAGTACGGACTGCTCGATCAGCAGAAACTCGCTCATGACCTCGGCCAGCGCCCCGCGACCGGCGACGAGCCGCAACATGCCGTCGGCGTCCAGGCGCTGGATCGCCGCGAGGTAGAAGGCGAAGGTGCCGTGCAGCTCGTCGAGGACGAGCGCGATCATCTGCTCGACGTCGCGCATTTGCGCGAGCTGCGCGGTGAGGCGAGAGGCGACGCGCAGCTGCGCGCGCAGGTACGCGAGCTCGCCGGCGGCGGCCATGCGCTGCACGCGTGCGTCGGCGCGATGGCGGCGCAGCGCCTCGGCGCGGCGCTGGCGCTCGTGCTTGTCGGCGGTGCGTGAGGCGCCGCGGTCGGCGCCGCGGGCGGGCTTGACTGACAGCTCGGGCATCACGGGCGCATCGGCGCCGCCCGCTGCTCGCTTGAGCTTTCAGGACGGGCCGTCGGCGCCTGGCTTATCCCTCCGCGTCCGCCTCACCCGCCTGTGCCTGGCTCACTGTCGCGTCTGGTCCACCTGTGGGCGTCTGGCTCGCCTGTTGGCGGCTGGCTCATCCGTCGGCGTCCGCCTCATCCTCTCCGTCCTCGCCCTCGTACAGGGACTCCGCGGCGAGCTCGCGCCCGCCTCTGTCCCACAGCCTGATCTCCAACAGGTCGTGCCGGTAGTCGTCCGGGGCGATGAGCGTGAAGCGGTCTTCGAGCAGCTCGCACTGATCGACGGCGAGCCCGGCGAGCTCGGCGGTGACGATCGCTCCGCTTGCAACCAGCGGCCGTCCCCACACGAGCGTGATCGCCGCCAGCGCGCCGCCGTGTCCGCGCCAGCTGCCGATCACCGCGTCACACACGTCGATGCGCCACTGCGGGTTCTCTCGCGCGGTCTGGTCGGTGAAGTCGACCTCGGCGTAGAAGTCGCTCGGCTCCTCGCCCGCGTCTCCCGGCGCGATGAAGCGCACGTGCCCGAACAGCTCGTAGCCGCCGTCCGTCGGCGCCGTGAACGGCACGTACGTGCGCCCGTGCCAGCCGCGGTCGGGATACCACACTGTCTCGCCGGGGCGACCGAGGTCGGCGGGGGCGTCGTCGAGCTCGGCCAGGGCGTCGCCGAGCGCCTGGTCGAGCCGCTGCGCCCAGCGCCCGTAGGGAAGCGCCTCCCGCGGAGGCTCGGCGAAGAAGCGGGGGACGAACCTTTCCTCGGGCGGCACGAGCGCCAGACTACCGTCGCTGAGAACCTCTAGGACTGTCTAGGACTGCCGCAGCACCGCGGCCGCGTGCTCCGGGCTGACGATGTTGAGGTTCAGGCCGGTGGACAGCTCCAGTCCGGCGATGTGCGTGAGGCGCGGCATCACGTCGATGCGCCAGCAGAAGCGATCGGCCCCGAGCGGAGCGGTGCGCACCCACATGTTCAGCGGTGGGCTGGACCCCAGGTGGCGTGTGAGGCGGCGCAGCCCGTCGTGCAGCAGCGCGGCGCCGAGCGGCCCGTCCTCCTCAAAGCGCGCGCGCTGGCGCCGCGGGGCGAGCATCAGTTGAAACGGCAGGCGCGAGCCGTACGGCGCGAGCAGCACGGCGTCGTCGTCGATGGCGACGACGCGCTCGCGCAGGCGGACCTCCTCGGCGACGAGGTCTCCGAGCAGGTTGTGTCCCATCGTGCGCGTGGCGTACGCGCCGAAGCGCTCGCGCTCCCGCGCGACCTCGGCGGGGACGAAGTCGAGCGCGTACAGCTGCGCGTGGGTGTGGGGCAGCGAGGCCCCGGCCTCGCGCCGCTCGTTGACGATCAGCTGCGCGTAGGCGCAGTCGCCGTGCGCGCGCATTCGCAGGCGCCACACGTCCATCGCGGCGGCGACCTGCTCGACCGGGAGTTCGGCCAGCGAGGTGACGGACTGGGGTCCGTTGACGATCACCTCGTGGGCGCCGTTGGCGGGCAGCGCGGCGAACAGCTCGGGGCGCGCCTGCGCCGGCGGCGGCGCGCCCCCGGCGCCGAGCGCGGGATAGAGATTGGGAACCACCCTGACCACCCATCCGGGCGAGTCGGCGGGGCCGCCGTGCGGGCGCACCGCATACAGCTCGGGCGGCGTGCGGCTCTCGTGGCCGTCGGCGAAGGGATCGTCTTCGCGCACGATCGGCTCCGGGGCTGGGCAGCGCGGCTCTCCGCCGGGGCGCAGCGAGCGCTCGCCGGCGACGATCGTGCGATGCCCGCTGAGCGGGTCGATGCGGACTTCAGGCACCGCTCACGCGCCCAGGGCGTACTGTCGGATGTCCCGCTCCAGCAGGGCGAGGTCTAGGTACGGACCCTGATGGATGTAGTTCTGGCGCCCGCGCCTGTCGTAGAAGACGGTGACGGGCATAAACGAGGAGTCGGTGACCTGTGTGCCGAGGTGCCCGGAGGGGTCGTAGTAGCTGGGGTAGCCGACGGGCAGCGCGCGCAGGAACGCGAGCGCTTCGGGGCGGTCGGCCTCGCCGGAGTCGATGCCGAGGAACGCGACGCGCCGGCCGAGGTCGACCGATGCGTGCTGAAAAGCGCGGAACTCGGCGCGGCAGGGCTGACACCACGACGCCCACTTGTTCACGACGGCGGGCAGGCCTCGCAGCGAGCGCAGACGGGAGTCAAACACAGTGGCGCCGCCGTCGAGCAGGAGGCCGGCCTGGGCGTGCAGCGCCGCGAGCGCTGCTGGCGACCCGGCGAGACCGGCCTGCATCTGCGCCCGGCTGAGCGCGGACAGCGGTGCCGTGGTGCGTGCGCGGCCGGGGAGCTGCGTCAGACCGACGGCCAGCGCCAGCAGCAGCGCCGCGGCGGCGAGAGTTGCTCCCAGACGCTTGAGGTCCATGGCGGATAAGGGTGGCAGATGGCGCTGCGCGTGAGCAGTGGCGGGCGATGGGTGCGAGCAGCAGATGGCGCTGGGCATGAGCGGCGGCGGGCGCTGCACGTGAGCGGCGGTGGGCGCTGGGCGTGAGCGGCGGCGCGGCGCGTGAGGGGCGGCACTTCAATCTGCCCGCGACGTGCTATATCCTGGAGCTACGTCAGAGCCGGGTTGCGTCAGGGTCGGTTTGCTCTGAAGAGCTCGGTGGTCTTGCCGGCAGGCGCCGGCGCCTGAGTTGCGCGGAAACCCTGGTTTCTCGGCGACTCCGTCTCGAAGTCCAGAGCCTCAATGGCCGAGTCCACGCCAGTGGCCCCTGTGGCCACGTCCATTCCAAGCACCGCCGAGATTGCTCGCGCGGAGAAGTTCGTGCGCGAGCAGTTCGTGCACGACGGCGAGGATGCGGCGACCGTGCTGGCGCCGGGGACCGTCCGTCGCCGCGCGCTGGACGGCGCCCTGGCCGAGCTGAAGGACAAGGCCAAGCACCCTTCGACGGACTGGCGGCGCCGGTACTCGCTGCTGCTCGGCCTGGAACGGGTGCTCTCCGAGGAGGAGCCGCTGCTGAAGGACGGCACCGTGCTCTCCGCTCACCAGGTGGATGCGCTGTCCGGAACGTTGACGGCGCTGCTGGCGGAGGCGCAGCGCGCGGCGGGCGACGGCAACGGTCGCGCGGCGGCGGCGGCGTCGCCGGAGCTGCTGGCCTCCGCGGCGATCCTCGGAGCGGAGAACGGCGGGGCTCAGAACGAGTCCCGCGACGGCGACGGCGACGGCGACGCGGCGCGCGCCCAGGCGGTGCTTGAGGAGGAGGACGACGAAGAGGAGGACGACGGCGAAGACGAGGATTTGGACGACGAGGACCTGGACGACGACGAGGACGACGAGGACGAGGACCTGGAACCGGTCGCGCGCGCCGAGCCGGAGGACGAGGAGGACGAGGACGAGCTTGACGACGAGCTGGATCTGCCCCAGGAGGAGGAGCCGGAGCCGGAGGACGAGGAGGAGCCCGACGAGGAGCCGCAGGACTGGGTGGACGAGGAGGACGAGGAGGCGCTGCCCGAGCAGCCGGAGGACCCGAACGCGGCGAAACGCTTCTGGTTCGAGCACGCCACCGGCGCCGGCAAGACGGTCGCCGCGCTCGGCTTCGTCGAGGCCTCGCAAACGGGTGGCATCCTGATCCTCACCCACCGGCGCAACCTCGTCGAACAGTTCCACGGCGAGCTGCGCGAGCGCGGCTATTCGCGCCGCATCTCGCGGCCGCTGTACGTCGGCGAGGACGCGGCGAACGGCCCGGTGACGGTCGAGACCTACCAGTGGTTCGTACGCAACGCGGGCCGCATATCGAGCGCCTACACGATCGTCATCTGCGACGAGGCGCACACGGCGCTCGGCGAGAAGACGAGCGCCGCGATCCGCGAGTGGACGGGCCCGATCTTCATCGGCATGACGGCCACCGGCGCGCTGATCGCGCGCCACGTGACCGATCTGTTCCCGACGCAGACCTCGCGCTTCGACCTCGCGCAGGCGGCGCGGCGCGGGGTGATCTCGCCGCTGCGCTGCGTGCGCATCCCGCCGGGCGTGGGCGTGCGCACGATCGCCAAGGTGCCGCTGCGCCGCGGCGAGGTGGACACGGAGTTCGACCCGGAGGAGCTGGCGAAGGTCCTCGATCACCACCCCTTCAACCTCGCGGCGGCGAACCTCTACAAGACGCGCTTCAACGGCGTGCCGGGGGTCGTGTACGCCGCCGGCGTGCGTCACGCATACAACCTGGCGGAGGCGTTTCGCGCCGAAGGCATCAAGGCGCAGGCCGTCTCCGGCGAGACGCCCAAGCGCGAACTCGCGGACATCCTCGCGCGCTACGAGCGCGGCGACGTCGACGTGCTGATCAACGCGCAGCTGCTCGCGGAGGGCTGGAACTCGCCGCGCGCGACGGTCTGCCTGCACCTCGCGCCGACCGCCTCGCGGCGCATCTACCAGCAGCGCGTCGGCCGCGTGACGCGCCGGCACCCGGGCAAGGAGGCGGGCCTGGTCGTGGACTTCGTGCACCCGGCGACGAAGAACGACGATCCTGTGATCACGCTGCACTCGCTGCTGGACCGCGACGTGTACCGCGGCGGCGCGATCGTCGTCGGCCCGGTGCGCCGCGGGCGCGGACGGCGGATGCGCGTCGAGCGCCGCGTGCTGCCGGTGTGCGCGGAGGAGGAGCGGCGCTTTGCGGTGTTCGAGCGCGAGCTGTGGCGGATCGCGGTGGAGAACCTCGACTACGGCGAGCAGCACGTGTGGGCGGCGCTGGCGGGCGCGCGCGTGGCGCCCAACGGCTGGCGCCGGGCGCGGGCGATGCTGCACTTCGACCGCACGGGCGAGCTGAAGAGCCGCTTCCTGATCACGGCCGTGCAGCGCAACAAGAACCCGCAGCTGCGTCTGCGCGCGGTGACGGACATCGCCGCGGCCCGCGACGCGGACGCGTTCGACACGGCGATCGACATCGTCGGCACGTGGCCGCGTGAGGAGCGCCGCGAGGCGAGCAAGATCCTGCTGCGCGCGATGGTGGAGCGGCGCATCGGCCGCCGCGACCAGGCGACGGCGTGGATCTGGCGCCTGGCGGAGTACACGCGCGACGTGCACGAGGAGTACGCCGTGCAGCGCTGGCCGGAGACCAAGCGCCTGCTCGGCCTGCTTGTGAACTCCTCCGGTGGCGCGCACGCGCGCAACGCGCGGCGCTTGATCCACGCCTCGCGCAAGCAGGACCGGCGTCTGGCGGCGGCGCTGCTGGCGGCGGCGCTGGCGCACACGCCGGAGGCCGAAGAGGCGCTGCGCGGAGCGCGCACGCGCATGGCGCGCAAGCCGCCGGCGCTCGCACGCGAGCTGCTGCGCAACTTCCCCAAGCGCCGCGCGCGCAACAACCGTCGCCGGCGCAAGGGCGCCCCCAAGAGCGAGGCGCCGCACAAGCTCGCGGCGGCGGCGAAGCAGGCGGCCGCTGCGCGGGACGCGAAGCAGGCGGCTTCAGCGGCCGACCAGACGCAGGGCACCGCCGCCAAGTAGCACGGCGAGCGGTGCCCCGGCACCGTTGCCGGGGCACGCGCGATCGATCGGCGCAGGGCACGGCTCCGCGGAGCGGGCTACCCCGGCAGCACCTCGCCGGAGTCGAGCTCGGTGCGTGTGCCGTCCGCGCGCACGACGACGAGGCGCCCGGCGTCGTCGATGCCCGCGGCGTGTCCGCGGCCGCTCTCCCAGGCGACTTCCCGCCCGCGCAGCGCGTCGCGCGCGCGCCACGCGCTCAGGACCGTCTCGGCCGGCTCGTCGAGGCGCCGCGCGAGCGCGGCGAGCAGGCGGTGCAGGGTCGGCTCGATCTCCGCGGCGGGCCACGCGAGCGTGTCGGCTGTGCGCCGCACCTCGCGCGGCAGGTCCGCGAGTGCCACGGCGACGTTCAGGCCGATCCCGAGTACCGCCCAGCCGGCCTGCGGGCGGCCCTCGACAAGGATGCCGGCGAGCTTTCGCAGCTTGCCGTCACGAACGCGCACGATGTCGTTCGGCCACTTGACGCGCGCGTCGGATCCGACGACGTCGCACACGGCGATCGCCGCGAGCAGCGGCAGGGGCGCCGCGAGGGACGGCTGCCCTGAGCCTGAGGGCTGTCCGCCCGCGAGGGGGCGCCCAGGTGCGGTCGGCTGTCCGGGCCCGTCGGGGTCCGACCGCAGCACGAGCGACATCAGCAGCGAACTGCGCGCGGGGGCCGCCCAGACTCGTCCGTGGCGCCCCCGCCCCGCGGTCTGCTCGTCCGCGGTCACGAGCGTGCCGTGCGGCGCGCCTGCGATCGCCAGGGCGCGGGCGCGGTCGTTGGTCGAGCCGGTGCTCCGCAGGTGCAGCCGTGGGTGACCGAGAGCGCCAGGTGGCTCGAAGGGTCGTGTGCTCGCCGAGCGGGTCATACGCCGATTGCTATCAGCCCGCGGGGGAGCCGGCCCTGCCCGCTGTTTCCGACGGCTTGACGGCGGCGGCGCAGCGGAGGACACTTATTCGTGTATTACGACTTATTCCATATATCTAAAGGAGCTAAAGCTGATGACAAGAGTCAGAGGTCTATTTGTCCTTGCGGCGACAGCGATCGCGGTCGCGATCGTCGCACCGGCCGCGTTCGCCGCCGAATACCAGACGATCAAAGGCGCCGAAGAAGCATTTGCCAGCAAAACGATTTCAAACGAATTCACGGTCGGATCAGAAGGAAGTAACGCCAAAATAGTCTGCGGCGTGGTGACCATGAAAGGGATACTCAAAAAATCACTGACTTTGAGCGCGCAGCCCAGCTATGAAAACTGCAAAGAGACCTTTGGCATAGTCAAAGGCGGAGCGAAAATATCTATCAAAAACTGTAAATTCGAATGGGGGACGCAAAAAGCGTCTGGCACGGGCTATGTGGAGGCGTTTGTGTTCGGCACGACCGACCCCAAACTCGGTAAATGCGTTGCGACGATCACCCAAGAAGCCTTCGCGGGCTGCGTGATCACGGTACCCGAACAGACGCTCGGAGAAAGCGTGTTCCAAGAAAACGTCAAAGAAGGCCTCGAAGCAAAAGCCAAAGTCACTGGCCTGACCTTCACGGCAAGCGAATGTCTGGGTCTCGAAAGTGGGAAAACGGGGACCTTGACGGAAACGCAATTGACCCCGGGGCTCAAGATCGCCTAGGGCGCAGCCTCCGGGCGGAGGGACTGACTGCGGTCCCGGAGTCCGGGTTCGCCAGGTGACGACGTGGGCCGTGCAGGACGTGGGCGTGCAGGACGCGGGCTGTGAGCAGGGCAAGCCGGGAGCCCGCGGCGGCGAGGGCCGACCGCGGGCTCTCAGCCGGCCTTCCGGCTCGCATCCTCGACGAGGGCATCCACGACGCCGTCGAGGTCGTGCCGCGCGGCCTCGACGTGCGGCTCGATCCCGTGCTCGCGCAGCGTCGCGCTGGTGACCGGGCCGATCGAAACGATCCGCGTGGACGCAGAGAAGAGGCCGTCCGGGGTGGAGCGGCCGTGCTCGCCGCCCGTGCTCGCCTGGACGCCGGCCGCCTCCAGGAAGAACCGCACGGTCGAGGACGACGTGAAGGTGATGTAGTCGGCGCCGCACGCCGCCGCGAGCGCGCTTTCGGAGAGCGGCTCGGGCACCGTCTCGTACAGCGCCAGCACGTCCACCTCGGCGCCGCGCGCGCGCAGCGCATCGGGTAGCACGTCGCGAGCCTGGCTGGCGCGGGCGATCAGGGCGCGGCGGACCGGCACCTCCGCCAGCGCCTCGACGAGCGACTCGGCGACGAAGCGCTCGGGCACGACGTCGGCGGCGATTCCGTGCTCGCGCAGAGCCCGCGCGGTGCCGGGTCCGATCGCCGCAACCCGCGCCCCCGCGAGCGCGCGCGCGTCGCGCGGCGGCTGGGGCGATCTCGATAGGCGCTCGAACAGCGCCGCCACCCCGTTGGGGCTCGTGAAGCACACGAGATCGTACGGAGCGAGGTCGGGCGGCGGTCCGGGCAGCGCGCGGGTGCGGATCGTCGGCGCCTGCACGACCTCCGCGCCGAGCTCCTGCAGGCGCCGCGCCAGCCCGCTCGCCTGTGCGCGCGCTCGGGTGACGGCGACGGTGCGCCCGCGCAGCGGTCCGGGCGAGCGCCACGCAAGCCGCTGCGCCAGCTCCGCCACGGGTCCGACGACGGTGATCGACGGGGCTCTGACTTCCGCCTGCGCCACGCGCGCGGCGATCGTCGCGAGCGTGCCCGTCACCGTCCGCTGCGCCGGCAGCGTGCCGCGTTCGACCACGGCTACGGGCTCCTCGGGCGAGCGTCCGGCGGCGATCAGCGCCTGCGCGATGTCCGCCAGCCGGCGCACGCCCATGTAGAACACGAGCGTGCCGGGGAACGCGGCGAGCGCGCTCCAGTCGATCGCCGTCTCGTCCTTGTCCGGGTCCTCGTGTCCGGTGATCAGCGCGACGGCGCTGGCGAGCCCGCGGTGGGTCACGGGGATGCCGGCGTACGCGGGCGCGGCCACGCCGGAGGTGACGCCCGGCACCACCTCGAAGGGGACGCCCGCCGCGAGCAGCGTCAGCGCCTCCTCGCCGCCGCGGCCGAACACGAACGGGTCGCCGCCCTTCAGGCGCACGACGGTCTTGCCGGCCTGCGCGCGCTGCACCAGCAGCTCCTGCGTGCGCTCCTGCGGCACGGCGTCGCCGCCGCCCTGCTTGCCGACGAACAGCAGCTCGGCGCCGGCGCGCGCGCCGTCGAGCGCCCCCGGCGGGATCAGGCGGTCGTACAAGATCACGTCCGCGGTCCCGATCAGCTCCAGCGCGCGCGCGGTCAGCAGGCCGGGGTCGCCGGGGCCGGCGCCGACGAGGTAGGCGCGCCCGGCGCCGGCGCGCGGGCCATCCAGCGCCACGTCGGTCCGCTCGCGTGTGGGTCCGTCGGCGCCCGGGTCCGCCGGCTCACGCTCGCGCAACTGCCATCTCCTCCGCGCGTTTGAGCAGCTCTCCCGCGCCGGCGACGAGCAGCCGCTCCGCCACCCGCCGACCGAGCGCGTCCGGGTCGTAGAAGCCGCCGAGCAGCTCGTCGCTCACCCACGCCGAGCCGTCGGGCACGCCGACCCAGGCGCGCAGGCCGAGGCAGCCGCAGCCTGCGGGCGCGGCGTGCGCGCCCAGGGGCGTGTTGCAGGACGCGTCGAGCGCGCGCGCCACCGCGCGCTCGGCCAGCAGGCACGCGAACGCGTCCGCGTCGGTGATCGCCTGCACCGCCGCGCGCGTCGGCTCGTCCTCGCCGCGGCCCTCCAGCGCGAGCGTGCCCTGGCCGGGGGACGGCACGAAGCGCGCGGGGTCCAGCGTGGCGCCGGCCTCCTCCTCGCGCCCGAGGCGCCGCAGGCCGGCGCGGGCAAGCACGATCGCGTCGTACTCGCCCTCGCTCAGCTTGCGCAGGCGCGTGTCGACGTTGCCGCGCACCGCCACGACCTCCAGGTCCGCGCGCGCCGCGAGCAGCTGCGCGGCGCGGCGCACGCTGCTCGTGCCCACGCGCGCTCCCGCGGCGAGCCCCTCCAGGCTGTCCGCGCCGCACAGCACGTCCTCCGCGGGCCCCCGCGCCGGCGCGCCGAGCAGCGCCAGTCCCTCGGCCAGCTCGCCCGGCACGTCCTTGGCCGAGTGCACCGCGAGGTCGATCTCGCCGGCGCGCAGGGCGTCCTCCAGACCGTTCACCCAGCGCGACTTGTCCCCGCTCGCCGCCCGTTCGTCGCCGGCCGTCTGGATCGCGACCACCTCCCCGCTCCCCAGCAGCTCGGCGACGAGCCGCGCCTGGGCGAGGGCGAGGGCGCTGCCGCGGGCGCCGATGCGCATCAGCGCCGGCGCCGCAGCGGGCGCACCTCGGCGAGCTTGCGCTCCGGCTCGACGTCCTCCACGGGCGGGTTCTCGCGCAGCCCGAACAGCTCCCGCACCAGCTCCAGGCTCGCGTGGCTGCGCGCCTGCGAAAGGCTGCGCAGGCGGATCGTCGGCTCGTGCAGCAGGCGGTTGGCGACGGCCCGCGCGATCGCCTCGGTGCGCGCCCTGTCGCGCGGCGACGCCGACTCCCAGCGGCCGGCGTTTTCGGCGAGCACCTGCTCGACCAGCGCGTCGCTGTGCGCGCGCAGCGCGGCGACGGTCGGCAGCACCTCGGCCTGTCCGAGCCAGCGCGCGAAGCGGCGGATCTCCTCCTCGACGATCTCCTGCGCGCGCGGCGCCTCCGCCGCGCGGCTGGAGAGGTTGCTCGCGACGACCTCCTGCAGGTCGTCGATGTCGTACAGCGTGACGCCTTCCAGCTCGCCGCAGCGCGCGTCGATGTCGCGCGGCACGGCGATGTCGATCAGCAGCAGCGGCCGGCCGCCGCGCTGGCCCACGACCAGCTCCAGCTCCTCGTGGCCGACGATCGGGTGCGGCGAGGAGGTCGAGGACAGCACGATGTCCGCGCGCGCGAGCTGGTCGGGCAGACCGTCGAGGCCGACGACGGAGCCGCCGAAGCGCTGCGCGAGGCTGAGCGCGCGGTCGGCGTGGCGGTTGGCCACGAAGATCGTGCCGGCGCCCTGGTCGGCGAGCGCCTGTGCGGTCAGCTCGCTCGTCTCGCCGGCGCCGAGGATCACGACGTGGCGCTCGGCGAGCGTGCCGAGCACCGAGCGCGCGAGCTGCACGGCGACGGACGGGACGCTGATGCGCGAGGCGCCGAGGCTGGTCTCCGAGCGCACGCGCTTGCCGGTCGTCAGCGCGGCGCTGAACAGGCGGTTGCTGAGCGCCCCGGTGTTGCCCGCGCGCAGCGCGCTGTCGTACGCGCGCTTGACCTGACCCTGGATCTCGGCCTCGCCGACGATCATCGACTCCAGGCCCGCGGTGACGCGAAACAGCTGCCGCGCGGCGTCGCAGTTGCGCGGCGAGTAGATCGCCTCGGCCAGCTCCGTGGGACGGATCCCGGCGCGCCGCGCGAGCAGCCCGAGCACGTCGGCCTCGGCGCGCACGGCGTCGCCGACGACGAGGTAGATCTCCGTGCGGTTGCACGTCGAGATCGCGACGGCCTCCTGCACCTCCGCCGTCTCCACGGCCGCCGCGGCGAACGCCACCGCTTCGCCCTCGGTGAACGCGAGGCGCTCGCGCAGTCGCACGGGCGCCGTCTTGTGGGAGATGCCGAGGGCGAGCAGCTCGCTCATACGAGCGTCGACTCCTGGGCTCCGAGATCCTCCAGCGGCTCGGGCGAGGGCTCGACGGACTGCTCCAGCAGATCGCTCAGCTGACGCTCGATGCGACTCAGACGGATTGCCATGATCGTGACGTAAATCAGCACGAGGGCGAACACGACGATGTAGGCGGCGGCGACGTACTTGCCGGCCTCGTGCAGCGGCAGTGCGGGCATCAGAACCCGAACCTCCCCGCCCTGCTCAGCTCGCCGGAGCGCGCCCGGCGCAGCGCGCGCAGCTGAAAGCGCGTGTGCTTCGCCGTCATCTCGTACGTGCACAGCGTCGCGTACAGCAGCGCGACCGCCCCCAGCGCCACCACGAACGTCAGCGCCATCGGCCCCGGCAGGTTGGACGTGTCGCCGAGCACGCGCGGGTGCACGTAGCCGGTGGACATGCGCACGGCGGCGAAGTTGAGCGGCACGAACGCCCCCGCCGTGATCGCGAACACCGACGCGTAGCGCGCCTGGCGCTCGGGGTCCTCGATCGAGAAGCGCAGCGGCTGGTAGGTGGCGTACAGCAGGAACACGATCAAAAACGACACGAGCGTCGGCTCGTCCCACACCCACCAGTGTCCCCACGAGGCCTTCGCCCAGATCGAGCCCGTGAGCAGCACGCCGACGCCGAGGATCAGGCTCATGTGGATCGCCACGTACGCGCGCAGGTCCCAGCGCGAGTCGCGCGTGCGCAGGTGCACGATCGCGAGCACGCCGCCGAGCACGAAGCCGCACAGCGACACGATCGCCAGCGGCACGTGCACGTAGAAGATCTTCTGCACGAACCCCTGGTCGGCCTCGATCGGGGCGTAGAAGAAGACGAGCCCGAGCGCCACCGCGAACGTGACCGCGGTGCAGATGCTCAGCGCACGGAGGTGCTTTCCATACAAACTAGTCCTCCAGCAGGAAGTCGAAGACCGCGTACGCGATCAGCCCGAACACCAGATCATAGAGCGCGAGCAGCACAAGCCAGCGCGCGGACGGGCCGCCGGCGGCGGTGAGCGCGAGCAGCGGCGAGCTGGCGCGTGCCGCGCCGATCACGATCGGGATCAGCAGCGGCAGCGCGAGCAGCGGCCCGAGCAGATCGCGCGCCCTGGTCTGCACGGCGAGCGCCGCGACGAGCGTGCCGATCAGCGCGACGCCGACGTCGGCGAGCGCGAGCACGGCGAGCAGGCCGGGCAGCGCCTGCGCGAGCGACGGTCCCAGCAGCAGCAGCCCGAACGCGGGCACGGCGAACAGCTCGAACACGAGCAGGTAGCCGAGCAGCGCGAGCGCCTTGGCGAGCAGCAGCGCGCTGCGATCGACGGGCGCCAGCAGGAAGCCGTCGAAGCCCCCCTGCTCGGCGTCGGCGACGAACAGGCGGTTGACGCCGAGCATCGCCGCGAACAGCAGCGTCACCCACAGAATGCCGGCGGCCTCCTGCCCGCTCACGCTCGTCTGGTTCAGCGCGAAGTGAAACACGACGAACGTGCTGATCGCGAACAGCGACATGCCCGGGATGGACTCCAGCGTGCGCAGCTCCAGCAGCAGCTCCTTGCGCAGCAGCGCCCCGACGACCTTTGCCGTTCCGACCGGCACATGTGCCGGTCGGCCGGGCCGCACATGTGCGGCCCGGGGCCGCGTCACATGTGACGCGGCCTTCCCCGTCTCGATTGGTGTACTCACCGGTACAGCTCCACGATCGCGTCCGGATCGACGGCGCCGGCGGGGGCGAGCAGCGCCACGCGTCCCGCCCGCAGGCCGAGCACGACGTCGGCGTCGGCGAGCGCGCCGCTCGGATCGTGGCTGCACGTGACCCGCGTGCGCGGGCGCGCCGGATCGTAGCCGCGGCCGATCAGGGGCTGCACCAGCTCGATCGCCGCCGGATCGAGGTTCGCGTAGGGCTCGTCGAGCAGCAGCAGCTCGGGGTCGTGCAGCACCGTCCGGGCGATCGCCGCCCGCTGCACCATCCCGCGCGAGAGCTCGCGCAGGGGCTCCTCCGCGCGCTCGCGCAGGCCGACGGCGGCGAGGACCTCCTCCACGCGCGCGGACCCGACGTTGTGCAGGCGCGCGTGGAACGTCAGGTTCTCGCGCGCCGTCAGCTCCCGGTACAGCAGCGGCTCGTGCGCGAGCAGGCCGATCCGCCCGCGCACCGCCCAGCCCTCCTCGGGCAGGCGCCGGTCGAGCACCCGTGCCGTGCCCGCGTGGGGACGCAGCAGCGTGGCCAGCACGCGCAGGAGGGTCGTCTTGCCGGCCCCGTTGGGACCCATCACGACGAGCGATCCGCCCGCCGGCAGCGTCAGCGAGACGTCGCTGAGGGCGGCGCGCTCGCCGTAGTGGCGCGTGAGACCGTCGAGCGCCACCGCGACCGGCGGACCGCTCGCCGTTGCGTCCTGCGCGCCCGCCTGCGAGTCCCGCGGGGCGGTCGATCCGCCCGCGTCGCCTGCGCGCGTCCGTGCGTCGAGCTCGACCATGCCTGTCGGATCAGGCGCGGGCGAGCGCGCTCTCGTGCTCGCGCTGGGCCGCGGCGATCAGCTCGCGCACCGCCCGCTCGTCGCCCGCGCGCAGCAGCGCCACGGGGTCGGGCTCGCCGCCCACGACCCCCTCGAAGAACGCCTTGCGGTCCTGATAGGTCGGCAGCGTGCCCTTCGCCCAGCCCCGCGCCTCGTTGAGCAGCACCGCCAGACGCGCGTACGGCTCGCCGAACTGCGCGGCGATCTCGCGCTTGATGCGCTTGGCCAGGGCGGGCGAGGCGCCGGCCGTGGAGATCGCGATCGCGAGCGGGCCGCTGCGCACGATCGCCGGCAGGATGAAGTTGCACAGCGGCGGCACGTCGACGACGTTGACGAGCATCGCGCGGCGCTCGGCGTCGTCGTAGACGTGGATGTTGACGTCCGTGTCGTCGGTGGCGGCGATCACCATGAACACGCCCGCCAGGTCCTCGGGTCCGGCGTAGGGGCGCTGCTCCCAGCGGATCGACCCCTCCTGCGCGTACGCGGCGAGGGCGGGCAGCGCCGCGGGCGCGATCACGGTCACATCGGCGTCGCACGCGAGCAGCCCCTCGACCTTCTCCAAGCCGATCTCGCCACCGCCGACGACGACGCAGCGCCGGCCGGAGAGCTTCAGGCAGGCGATGTAGAAGGGCGTGTCGAGCATGTCCCGCACGCACGACTGGTCGCAGATCCCCTTGCGGAGCTGGCAGACGCACTCCTTGCCTGCGTAGGCCTGGGCGGGCATGTACAACAGATTAGGCGCTACGCGCGAGCCGCACCGGCGGCCATTGCGCGATGGGCGCTCCCAGGCGGGAGCGCTACCGCCTGCGCGGGGGCATCCCCAGCGCCCGCGCCCCCACCCGCGCGATCGCCAGCGCCCCGTGGCGCCAGGCGCGCTCGCGGTCGGAGTCCCGCGCCGAGCGCAGCTGCGCCACCGCGCGCGCGGCATGGCTCATCGTCTCGCCGTACGGCCCCCACCACAGTCCGCGCACGCGCGGCGGGTCCCACGTGATCAGCTTCTCCTGCGCGCAGCCGCGCAGGCCCGTCTCGCCCAGCGTGCGCCCCAGGCCGCTGCCGGCGGCGGCGCCCCACGGACCGCGCGCGACGGCCGGCCCGGGGAGGTGGTCGTTGAGCCACACCATGCCGGCGTCGAGCTCGCGTGCGATGCGCAGACCCTGGTAGCGGTCGGCCGTCCACACCGACGCCCCGAGCGCGTAGTCGCCGTCGTTGGCCAGCGCGATCGCCTGCTCGGGCGAATCGACGCTCATCACGGCGAGCACGGGTCCGTCCACGGGCTCGCGCATGACGCGCATCTCGTGCGTAACGTTGCTCAGCACCGTCGGCGCGTAGAACGCGCCGCTGCACCCGGCGGGCTGGCTCTGCAGCGGCCCGCCGCACAGCACCTGGGCCCCCTGCGCGACGGCCTCCGCGACCAGCTCGCGCACGCGCTCCAGGCGCCGCGCCGAGGCGAGCGGGCCGACCTGCGTGTGGTCGTCGCGCGGGTCCCCGACGTTGAGCCCCTGCGCGCCGGCCGCCAGGCGCGCGAGGAAGCTCTCGCCCAGCTCGCGCGCGACGTACACGCGCTCGATCGCGCCGCGCGCCTGTCCCGCGCCCGCGCAGCCGGCCCACAGCGCGCCGGCGACGGCGCCCGGCAGGTGCGCGTCGGCGAGCACGAGCATCGCGTCCTTGCCGCCGAGCTCGACCGTCACCTCGCGGTCCTGCGTCACGCACGCCCTGGCGACGGCGCGCCCGACCGCCGGGGAGCCGGTGAACAGCACCTTGTGCAGCGGCGAGGACGCGAGCGCCACGCCGAGCGGGGCGCCGCCGTGCACGAGCCGCACGAGACCCTCGGGCAGCGTGGCGCGCGCCAGCACCCGCGCGATCCGCTCGCCCGCGAGGCACGCGCGCAGCGCCGGCTTGAAGACGACGCCGTTGCCGGCGAGCAGCGCGCCGGCGATCTGGCCGAGCGGCTGCGCGAACGGCGCGCTGCCGGCGCCGATCACGCCGACCACGCCGTACGGCTCGTACGCGATGCGGGCGCGCTTGGCGAGGAACATCGAGCGGTGGATGCCCACGCGCCGCGTGCTGAGGATGTCGCCGCCCTCCTCCGCGATCCAGATCAGCGCGTCGATCGCCGGCAGCAGCTCGAGCGTCGCGACCTCCGCGCGCGGGCGGCCCTGCTCGCGCCCGAGCAGCTCCACGAGGTCGTCGAACTCGTCGATGATCGCCTGCGCGACGCGGCGCATGTAGCGCGCGCGGTCCTCGACGCGCAGCAGCGCCCACAGCGGCTGCACGCGGGCGACCTCGGCGACGACGCCCGGGATCTCCGCGGGCGCCGTCGCGGGGACCTCGCCGATGCGCTCGCCGCGGGCCGGGTCGCGCGCAACGACCGTTGCGGGCGCGGCGGTCTCGGTGCGAGCAGCGGTCATGCCTCGGCGATTATGGCGCGATGTCCCCGCGCGTCCTGCGAATCTGCTCCAGGCGCGCCGCCGGACCGGGCTCCGCCTCGTCGGGCGCGTAGAAGCGCTCGCCGGCGAGCGCCTCGGGCAGCAGCGCCTGCGCCGCGAGATGCCCGGGGTGGCTGTGCGGATTGTCGTAGCCGCCGACGTCCTGTCCCGGCCGCGGTCCCGATCGCAGCCAGCCGGGCACGGGCGCCGCGCCGTGCTCGCGCACGTGCCGCTGGGCGGCGGCGAGCGCGCGCCCGGCGGCGGCGGACTTCGGCGCCAGCGACAGATACACGGCGGCCTGGGCGAGCGCGTAGCGCGCCTCGGGCAGGCCGACGTGCTCGACCGCCTGCGCCGCCGCGACCGCGACCGAGAGGGCCGCGGGATCGGCGTTGCCGATGTCCTCGGAGGCGAGGATCACCATGCGCCTGACGATAAACCGCGGGTCCTCCCCGCCCTCGAGCATCACGGCGAGGTAGTACAGGGAGGCGTCGGGGTCCGAGCCGCGGGTGGCCTTGATCCACGCGGAGATGTAGTCGTAGTGGCGGTCCCCGGCGCGGTCGTAGAGGATCGCGCGCTGTTGCAGCGCGTCCTCGACGCGGTCCAGGCCGACGCGCGCCTCGCCGAGCTCGCGCGCCGTCGCGAGCGCCAGCTCCAGCGCGTTGAGCGCGGTGCGCGCGTCGCCTTCGGCGCGGGCGGCGAGGAACTCGACGGCGCCGTCCTCGACGGGTATGGCCGCGACGGGTGTGTCCTTGACGGGTATGTCCTCGACGGCGACGTCCTCGACGGCGACGTCCCGTCCACCTGCCTCCCGCGCGAGCGCCGTCAGGGCGCGGCGCAGGACCGCGGCGATCTCCGGGGGCGAGAGCGCCTGCAGCGCGTACACGCGCATCCGCGACAGCAGCGCGCCGTTGACCTCGAACGCGGGGTTCTCCGTCGTCGCGCCGATCAGCGTCACGAGCCCCTCCTCCACGGCCGGCAGCAGGGCGTCCTGCTGGGCCTTGTTGAAGCGGTGGATCTCGTCGAGGAAGAAGATCGTCTGCGCACCGTTGCTCGCGCGGCGGTGCGCGGCGCGATCGAGCACGGCGCGGACCTCGGCGCGGCCGGTCTGCACGGCGCTCAGCTCTTCGAAGGTCGCACGCGAGCTCTCCGCGACCATCCGCGCCAGCGTCGTCTTGCCGGTGCCGGGCGGGCCGTACAGGATCATCGAGTGGGGGTGCCCCTGCTCGATCGCGGTGTGCAACCCCGATCCCGGCGCGAGCAGGTGACTCTGACCGACGAAGTCCGCCAGTGCGGTGGGGCGCACGCGCGCCGCCAGCGGCCGTCCCTCCCCGCCGGCGCTGCGCGGCGCGTCCTGCGGGTCGGGCTCGAACAGGGTGTCGGCCGGGCCGCTCATAGATCCGTCCAGCATACGTGCGGGAGCAACCCATGCGTTCGTCATATCCGAATACGACGTCAAGGCCCATCCCGTAGACGGCGCCGCTCGCCGGACCCGGGGCGGGTCCCTCATCGTCCTACACGCACCTCTCCAGGCAGGATCTATCGAAATCACCCGGAATATCGACTTGTGGTTTGCCGCTGGGAGGCGCGAACCCACATCCCTGGGCAGCGAAAACAGCAGGGCACTTCCGCAAACAGCAGGGCACTTCCTCAGGAGGAGGGACTCACGTGAACAAGCGCTCTCGGTCGTTGGGTCTGGTTCTACTCGCGCTGCTTCTGGCCGCCGGCCTGGGCGCGTGTGGCAGCAGCGGCGGTACGGGCTCCTCGGCGAGCACCGCCAGCAGCTCCAGCCCGACCGTCACGGTTTTGATGGGCACGCCTCCGGACTCGCTGGACCCCGGGCTGGGAGCGAGCACGCAGTCCTACGAGGCCACATGGCTGGCGTACACGGGGCTCGTCACCTACGCGCACGCCGCGGGCGCCGCGGGCGCGCAGCTGATCCCCGGCCTGGCGCAGAGCCTGCCGAGCATCTCCGCCGACGGCAAGACGTACACGTTCACGCTGCGCAAGGGCCTGCACTACTCCAACGGCCGCCCCGTCCAGGCCGGCGACTTCGCCTACACGATCGAGCGTGCGATCAAGCTCGGGTGGGGCAACAAGCAGTTCCTGACCGGCTACATCGCCGGCGCCGAAGCCTTTGACGCGGGCAGGGCCCACACCATCTCGGGCATCTCCAGCAACGCCGCGAGCGGCCAGATCACCGTCAAGCTGACGGCGCCGTTCGGGCCGTTCCTGAACGTGCTGGCGTTCCCCGCCGCCGGTCTGGTGCCCAGCGGCACGCCGCTGAAGCCGCTGCCCAACGATCCGCCGCCCGGCGTCGGCCCGTACGAGATCGCGCACGTCGTCCCCAACCAGTCCTTCGCGGTGCTGGCCAACCCGCAGTGGGCCCAGCAGGCGATCCCCGGCATCCCCGGCGGGCACGCGAACATCGCCGTGAAGATCGTGTCCAACAACCAGACCGCGGCGGAGCAGGTGCTGAGCAACGGCGCCGACGTGTTCGACTGGAACGACACGGTGCCGGGCACGCTGCTCGGGCAGGTGCACGCGCAGGCCGCGAGCCGCTACTCACAGGAGCCGACCGTCTCCACGGAGTTCTTCTTCCTCAACGTCAAGAGCAAGCCCTTCAGCAGCCAGCTCGTGCGCGAGGCCGTCAACTACGCGCTCGACCGCCAGGCGCTCTCGCGCCTGGACGGCGGCGCGCTGACGCCCGCCTGCTACCTGCTGCCGATCGGGATGCCGGGACACCCCGCCGGGCCGTGTCCCTACGGGGATCCGAACGCGACGGTGAGCGCGGCCAACCTCGCCAAGGCCAAGGAACTCATCGTGCAGTCGGGGATGGCGGGCACGTCCGTGGACGTGTGGAGCGAGCCCCACCCGCCGCACAAGGAATACGCCGACTACTACGCGAGCGTGCTGAACGCGATCGGCCTGAAGGCGAACGTCAAGATCGTCGCCGCCGCCCAGTACCCCGCGACGATCGGCAACATCAAGACGACGAACCCGCAGACGGGGTGGATCGCCTTCAGCCAGGACTTCCCCAACCCGATCGACTTCTACCAGCTGCTGAACGCCGAATCGATCGCGCCGACCGAAAACCACAACCTCAGCCAGGTCAACGACCCGCACATCCAGAGCGAGCTGACGGCGCTCGGGTCCGTGCCGTCCTCCAAGCTCGACACGGTCACCTCGCGCTGGGAGGCGCTCGACGAATATGTGGCGCAGAAGGCATACATCGCTGTGATCGGCTACGACGACGTGCCCAAGTTCACCTCGCAGCGAATCGACTTCGGCGCGCTCGTCTTCCACCCGGTGTACGGCAACGACTGGAGCACGCTGCAGCTGAAGTGAGCCTCCCGCCCCCGACCCCCGCCCGCAGCGAGCCGACAGTCGGCACGGAGCCGCCGCTGGCGGCGGCTCGCGCGCCGGCGGGACCGTGGCGGCTGGTGGCGGCGCGCCTGCGGCGCAGCCGCCCGGCGCTGGTCTGCGGTGCGCTGGTCCTGGCGGTCGTGGTCGCGTGCCTGCTGGCGCCCGTGTACGCGCGCGAGGTCGCCGGCACCGGCCCCGACGAGAACCACATCACGGACACCGTGCGGGTCGGTTCGCGCACGCTCGACGTCGTCTCCCCGACCGGCGTGCCGATCGGGCCGACGTGGCAGCGGCGCTTTCTGCTCGGCGCCGATCCCAACGGCCGCGACGTGGCCGTGAGGCTGCTCTACGGAGGGCGCAACTCGCTTGAGATCGGCGCGCTCGCGACGCTCGTGACGATGCTGCTGGCGGTGCTGATCGGCACGCTCGCCGGCTGGTTTCGCGGTCTCACCGACGGCGTGCTCTCGCGCCTGCTCGACGTCATCTGGGCGTTCCCCCCCGTGCTGCTGGGCGTGGCGCTCGGCGTGGCGCTGGCGATCGGCGGCCTCGATCTCGGCGTCGTAAAGCTCTCAAGCGGCTCCCTGCTGCTGCCGGCGGCGATCGTCGGCGTCGTGTTCGTGCCGTACGTCGCGCGGCCGCTGCGGGGGCAGGTCCTCGCCCTGCGCGAGCGCGAGTTCGTCGACGCGGCGCGCGTGCAGGGGCGCGGGAACGTGCGCATCCTCACGGGCGAGATCCTGCCCAACCTCACCTCGACGATCGTTGTCTTCCTGCCGCTGATGCTCGCCAACGCGATCCTGCTGGAGGCCGCCCTGTCCTATCTCGGCGCCGGCGTGCAGGACCCCAACCCGTCGTGGGGCACGATGCTGGCGGAAGGCATCCGCCTCACTCCCGGCGCGATCCACCTCGTGCTCGCGCCGGGCCTGATGCTCGTGCTCGTCGTGTTCGGCGTCAACGTGCTCGGCGACGGTCTGCGCGACGCGCTGGACCCGCGCGCCGTGGCGGGCGGGCGCGGCTGATGGCGCGCTTTCTCGCCCGGCGCCTGCTCGGCGCCGCCGCGGTGCTCTTCGCCGTCTCGGTGCTGACGTTCCTGATCTTCCAGGTGATCCCCGGTGGCGATCCGGCGCTGCGCATGGCCGGCCGCGAGGCGACGCCGCAGACCGTCCACGACGTGCGCCGCGCGTGGGGCTTCGATCGCCCCCTGTACGAGCAGTACGCCACGACGATGGAAAAGATCCTCGACGGCAGCGTCGTCTCCTACAGCCAGCAGATCAACGTCGAGCAGGAAATCGCGCGCGACCTGCCGCCGACGCTCTCGCTCGCGCTGGGGGCGGGGCTCATCTGGCTGCTGTTCGGGGTGCTGTTCGGCGTGCTCGGCGCCGTGCGCGCGGGGCGCGCGAGCGACCGCGCGCTGACGGTGCTGGCGCTGCTCGGCGTGTCCACGCCGATCTTCTTCCTCGGCGCCCTGATGCTGTACTACCTCGGCTACAGGTGGGGCCTGCTGCCGCTCGGCGGCTACGTTCCGCTCACGCGCGACCCGTGGGGCTGGTTCACGCACATGCTGATGCCGTGGCTGGCGCTGTCGATCGCCTCGATCGGGATCTACTCGCGCGTGCTGCGCGCCGGCATTCTCGACACGCTCGGCGAGGACTACGTGCGCACGGCCCGCGCCAAGGGCCTGTCCGAGCGGCGCGTGCTCGTGCACCACGTGCTGCGCAACTCGCTGATCCCGATCGTCTCCCTGTGGGGGCTGGACCTCGCGGCCGTGATCGGCGGCGGCGCGATCGTCGTGGAGTCCGTGTTCGACCTGCACGGCGTCGGCCAGTACGCGGCGGAATCGATCGCGCGCCTGGACGTGCCGCCGGTGCTCGTCGTGACGCTGCTCGTGGCGTGCGCGGTGGTCGTGCTCGGCGTGCTCGTGGACATCCTGTACGCGCTCCTGGACCCCCGCATCCGGCTCTCCGCATGAGCGATCCTCCACGATCGGAGTCGCCCGACACGCGCGGGAGCCAGCAGGCGCCGCCGGGCACGGGGACGCCGCCAGGCACGGGGGCACACGACGATCCCCTGCTCGACGTGCGCGACCTGCGCGTGTCCTTCGACACCGACGCCGGCGAGGTGCGCGCCGTGGCGGGCGTCTCGCTCTGCGTCCGCCGCGGCGAGATCGTCGCGCTCGTCGGCGAGTCCGGCTCGGGCAAGTCCGTCACCGCGCTGACGCTCACCGGGCTCACCCGCCGGCTCGGCGCGCGCATCGAGGGCAGCGCGACGTTCGAGGGACAGGAGCTGCTCGCCGCCTCCGAGGCGCAGCTGCGCCGGCTGCGCGGCGCGCGCATCGCGATGGTCTTCCAGGACCCGCTGAGCTCGCTGAACCCGGTGACGCGCGTCGGCGCGCAGATCGCCGAGCAGATCCGCGCGCACGAGCCGCGCGTGAGCGGCGCGCAGGCGGCGGGGCGCGCCGTGGCGCTGCTGGACCGCGTGGGCATCGCCGAAGCCGCCCGCCGCGTGCGCTCCTATCCGCACGAGCTCTCCGGCGGGATGCGCCAGCGCGTGATGATCGCGATGGCCCTGTCGTGCGACCCCAGCCTGCTGATCGCCGACGAGCCGACGACGGCCCTGGACGTCACCACCCAGGCGCAGATCCTCGCGCAGCTGCGGGCGCTGCGCGCGCACAGCGACGCCGCGATCCTGCTCGTCACGCACGACATCGGCGTCGTCGCCGACCTCGCCGATCGCATCCTCGTGATGCACGCCGGGCGCATCGTCGAGCACGGCCGTACGCGGGAGATCCTGCACGCCGCGCGCCACCCGTACACGCAGACGCTGCTCGCGGCGCACAGCGGCGCGCCGGCGCGCGCACCGCGCGCGCCCGGGCCGGCGCTGCTTGCAGCCGACGCGCTGGAGGTCCGCTTCCGGGCGCGGCGGCGCACCGGCGTGCACGCCCTGCACGGGGTCTCGCTCACGCTCGGCGAGGGCGAGACGCTCGCCGTCGTCGGCGAGTCCGGCGCCGGCAAGACGACGCTGATCCGCTGTCTGATGCGCCTCATGGACCCGACGTCCGGGATCGTCAGCTTCCGCGGCGCGGACATCACGAACGCGTCGCGCCGGCAGCTGCTCCCCGTGCGCCGCGAGCTGCAGATGGTCTTCCAGGACGCGCACGCCTCGCTGAATCCGCGCCGGCGCGTGCAGTCGATCCTGCAGACCGGCCTGCAACTGCGCGGCGTCCGCGGCGCGCAGCTGCGCCCCCGCGCGCGCGAGCTTCTGGCGCGCGTGGGCCTGGGCGAGGAGCACCTGGAGCGCTACCCGCACGAGCTCTCCGGCGGGCAGCGCCAGCGCGTCGGCATCGCGCGGGCCCTGTCCTGCGAGCCGCGGGCGATCGTGCTGGACGAGCCCGTGTCCGCGCTGGACGCGCCGCTGCGCGCGCAGGTGCTCGACCTGCTCGTGCGCCTGCAGGCGCAGTCGGGCCTCAGCTATCTGCTCGTCGCCCACGACCTCGCCGTCGTGCGCCGCGTGGCCGACCGCATCGCCGTGATGCGCGCCGGCGAGGTGGTCGAGCTGGCCGGCGCCGAGGAGCTGTTCGCCGCGCCGCGCCACCCCTACACGCGCGAGCTGCTCGCGGCGAGCCCGGATCTCTCGCGCGAGCTGGCCGGCATCGGCGCGGGCCTTTCGTGGGAGATGCCCGCCGCCGGTCCGAGTCCAGCGGGGGAGGGACCCGCCACTGGAGGAGCCCCGCTTGGTGGCGTACGATCGACGGGATGAGCGACGGCGCGAGCGAGCAGACGAGCGGGCACGCGGTCGGTGAGGGGGACGCGCAGCGACTCGCCCAGGAGGCCACAGAGCTGCTGCAGCGCCTCGTGCGCTTCGACACGGTCAACCCGCCCGGCAACGAGCGCGAGGCGCAGGAGCACCTCGCCGGCCTGCTGTCCGCCGCCGGCTTTCAGTGCGAGCTGCTCGGCTCCGGGCCGCAGCGCCCCAATCTGATCGCCCGCCTGCGCGGCGCCGGCGACGGTCCGACGCTGTGCTACCTCGGCCACGTCGACACGGTGCTCGCCGACGCGCGCGAGTGGCGTCACGACCCCTGGTCGGGCGAGCTGGACGAGGGCTGCGTGTGGGGTCGCGGCGCGCTTGACATGAAGTCGCAGGTCGCGGCGGAGGTCGCGGCCGCCATCTCCCTCGCGCGCTCCGGCTGGCGCCCGGCGCACGGCGAGCTGCTGATCGTCGCCGTCGTCGACGAGGAGACGGGCGGCGCGCTCGGCGCCGAATGGATCACCTCCAAGCACCCGGAGAAGGTCCGCTGCGACCTGCTCGTCAACGAGGGCGGCGGCGCCGTGTTTCAGTACGGCGAGCGGCGCCTGTACGGCGTGTGCTGCGCGGAGAAGGGCGTGTTTCGCTTCACGGTCACGACCGACGGCGTCGCCGCGCATGCCTCGATGCCGAAGATGGGAGACAACGCGCTGCTGAAGATGGCGCCCGTGCTGGAGCGCCTGGCGGCCGCGCAGCCACGGTACACGCTGACGGCGGAGCCGGCGGCGTTCCTGCGCGGTATCGGCGAGGACCCGCAGGACCCCGCCGGCGCGCTCGCGGCGCTGGCCGCGTCGGACCCGCGCCTGCTGACCGTGTTCGAGCCGATGTTCGGCGTCACGTTCACGCCCACGCGCATCCGCGCCTCGGAGAAGATCAACGTGATCCCCAGCAGCGCCGAGCTGAGGGTCGATTGCCGCGTCCCCCCCGGCCTGGGCGAGGCGGAGGTGCGGCGCGGGATCGCCGAAGTGCTGGCCGAGGTCCAGGACGGCGTTCGCATCGAGTTCACCGAGCGCGTCACGGGCAACCGCTCGCCGCTGCAGACGGAGCTGATGGACACGATCTCAAGCTGGGTGCGCGAACACGATCCCGGCGCGGAGGTCGTGCCCGTGATCCTCCCCGGTTTCACCGACTCGCGCCACTTCCGCGACGCGTTCCCCGAGTGCGTCGCGTACGGCTTCTTCCCCCAGCGCCACCAGTCGCTGTTCGAGACGATGCCGCTGATCCATGGGGCGGACGAGCGCATCGACGTGCGCGACCTGGCCTTCGCCGCGACGTTCTTCAGAGATCTCGCTCTGCGAATTCTGGGCTGAACCGCTTTTCAGAGAATCTCGCTTTGAATTTCGCTTTTGAATCTCGCTTTGCGAATTCTCGCCCGAACCGCCATACTGCGCACATGGAGCCACGGATGGTGACATGCGCAGCGCACCGCGCAGCGGCCCCGGAGGGCGCGTCGGCGCTGGTGGGATGAGCGTGCTCGCGACCTCCCTCGTGACGGAGATTCAGGAATGGGCCTACCAGTGGTCCAGCGTCGTGATGATCCTGTTCTTCGCGGCGCTGCTGTTCCTGATGTGGCGCACGCTGAAGGTGATGCCGCGGGTCAAGCCGCAGCAGATCAAGCCGGCGTCCAACCAGTCCGTCTCCTTCAAGGACATCGCCGGCGTCGACGAGGCCAAGGACGAGCTGCAGGAGATCGTCGAGTTCCTGCGCGCGCCGGCGCCGTTCCACGCGCTCGGCGCGAAGGTGCCGAAGGGCATCCTCCTGCACGGTCCCCCGGGGACGGGCAAGACGCTGCTGGCGAAGGCCGTGGCGCACGAATCGGGCGCGCAGTTCTTCGCGCAGTCCGCCGCGGCATTTGTGGAGATGTTCGCCGGTCTCGGCGCGGCGCGCATCCGCCGCCTGTTCGCGCAGGCGCGCAAGCACGAACCGGCGATCATCTTCATCGACGAGCTCGACGCCGTCGGCGGGCGCCGCGGCTCGGACATCTCCGGCGAGAAGGATCAGACGCTCAACCAGCTGCTCGTGGAGATGGACGGCTTCGCCGGCAGCGGCCGCGTCGTCGTGATCGCCGCGTCGAACCTGCTGGAGAAGCTCGATCCGGCGCTGCTGCGCCCCGGGCGCTTTGACCGGCAGGTGTTCGTCGCGCCGCCGGACGTGCGCGGGCGCCAGGGCGTGCTCGCCGTGCACACGCGCGGCAAGCCGCTGGGCGACGTCGACCTGACGCTCGTCGCCAAGCAGACGAGCGGGCTCACGGGGGCGGACCTCGCGAACATCTGCAACGAGGCCGCGATCTTCGCGGCGCGGCGCAAGGCCAAGACGATCAGCGGCGAGGACTTCGACCTCGCGCTGGAGCGCGTGATTGCCGGGGTGCAGTCCCGGCGTGTGCTGAACGAGCACGAGAAGCGCGTCGTCGCCTTCCACGAGGCGGGCCACGCGCTGTGCGGCGAGCTGCTGCCGTCCGTTGACCGCGTGCACCGCATCTCGATCGTGCCGCGCGGGCGCGCGCTCGGCTACACGCTCAACCTGCCGGCGGAGGACCGCTATCTGAAGACGCGCGAGGAGCTGCTTGACTACATGACGGTGCTGCTCGGCGGGCGCGTCGCGGAGAAGGTCGTGTTCGGCGCGATCACGACGGGCGCCTCCGACGACCTCAAGCGCGTCGCCGCGATCTCGCACTCGATGGTCGACGACTACTCGATGGGCACGGCCTCGGCCTCCGGTCGCTCCCCCGACGGCGGCGTGCAGCTCTCTGAGACGACGCTGCGCATCCGCGACGAGGAGCGCCACGAGCTGATCGAGGAGGCGCGCCGCGCCGCGCAGAAGCTGATCGTCGCACACCGCCCCAAGCTCGACGAGCTGGCCGGCGAGCTGCTGCGCAACGAGGTGCTCGACCGCGACGCGATCGACCGCATCATGGCCGGCGTGGCGCGCTTGGAGCGCGCGCCGGGGGTCGGCCTGCGGGTCGTCGCCGCCACCGCTGCTGACCCCACTCATTAGACTCCCAGCGGTGTTCAACCGCATCGACCACATCGGTGTCGCCGTGGCCGACATCGAGTCCTCGCTCGCGCTGTACCGCGACCGCCTGCAGCTCGACGTCGTGCACCGCGAGATCGTGCAGGAGCAGGGTGTCGAGGCGCTGCTGCTCGACGTCGGCGAGAGCCACGTCGAGTTGCTCGCGCCGCTCGCCGAGGACACCCCCGTCGGCCGCTTCCTCGCCAAGAAGGGACCCGGCCTGCACCACGTCGCCTACCAGGTCTCCGACATCGACGCGACGCTCGCGGCGCTGAAGCAGGCGGGGCTCGCGCTGATCGACGAGCACCCCCGCGTCGGCATCCGCGCCTCGCGCGTCGCCTTCCTGCATCCCCGTTCGACGGAGGGCGTGCTGACCGAGATCGTCGAGCCCGCCCCCGGATTGGAGAGTCACTGATGCCCGTACACCACCGCCGCGTCAGCATCGGCTTTCAGGGCGGCCAGGCGCTCGCCCTGCGCGTCACCGAAGAGCAGCTGGAGGGGCTGTACCGGGCGCTTGAGTCCGGCGGCTGGCACGAGCTGGAAGCCGAGGACGGGCCGGTGCGCCTGTATCTCGGACAGGTCGTGTACATCCGCACGGACAATGAGGACCAGCGCGTCGGCTTTGGCCTGTAGCGCGCTCGACGAGGGGCTGCTGCGCGTCATTCGCACGCGCTTTCACGACCCGCGGGCGGAGCGTCTGGTGGCGCTCTTCTCGCTGTTCGGGGAGCACGGCGCCGGCTGGCTGGCGATCGGCGCGGTCGGTGCGGCGCTCGACGCGCCCCGCCGCCGCGAGTGGGCGCGGGGCGCCGCGATCGTCGCCGCCACGTACGCGCTCAACACCGCTGTCAAGCAGACGGTCCGCCGCCCGCGCCCGCAGCTGCCGGGTCTGCCGCAGTTGACGAGCCCGCCCACGCAGCTCAGCTTCCCCAGCGCGCACAGCTCGACGTCGTTCGCGGGCGCGCTTGCGTACTCGCGCATGGGTCTGCCGGCGCTCCCGCTCTACACGCTCGCGTGCACCGTCGCGCTGTCGCGGCTGTACCTGGGCGTGCACTACCCCTCAGACACGCTCGCGGGCGCGGTGCTCGGCACGTTTGTCGCGGCGGCTGCGTCGTGAGCACGCGCATCGGCATCGTCGGGATGCCCAACGCCGGCAAGTCCTCGCTGTTCAACGCGCTCACGAAGGCGGGGGTGGAGGCCGCCAACTACCCGTTTACGACGATCGAGCCGAACGTCGCGGTCGTGCCCGTGATCGACGTGCGTCTGGCGCAGGTGGCGAGCACCGTGGGGGCCTCGGAGGTCGTGTACGACACGATCGACTTCCACGACATCGCCGGGCTAGTCGCCGGCGCGCACCAGGGCGAGGGCCTTGGCAACCGCTTCCTCGCGAACATCCGCGAGACGGACGCGATCGTGCACGTCGTGCGCGCGCACTCCGACGCGGGCGTCGTGCACCCGGAGGGCCGCGTCGACCCGCTGCACGACATCGAAACGATCGAGACGGAGCTGATCATGGCCGACCTCGAGCAGGCCGAGCGGCGCCTGGAACGCGTGACGCGGACCGCCCGCGGTGGCGACCGCGTTGCGCTCGCGGAAGAGGCGTGGCTCGGCGAGGCGATCGCCGCGCTGCAGGCCGGCCGCCCCGTGCGCACGGTGCCGGCGCCGTCCGAAGCCCCAAACGCCGCCCGCGACCTCGGCTCGCTGACGGCGAAGCCCGTGCTGTTCGTGGCGAACGTCGACGAGGGCGCCGACGCGGTGCCGGAGTCGATCGCGGCGCACGCGGCCGCCCACGGCGCCGGTGCCGTCGCCGTGTCCTCGCGCATCGAGGCGGAGCTGGCGGAGCTGGAGGCGCAGGACGCGGCGGCGATGCGCGAGGAGCTGACGGCCGGCGGGGCGGCGGGCGAGGAGCCGCTGCAGCGCGTCGTGCAGGGCGCGTTTGCGCTGCTGCGCCTGATCGCCTTCTTCACGGCCGGCGAGGGCAAGCCGGCGCAGTCCTGGCACCTGCGCGAGGGGCTGACCGTGTGGCACGCCGCCGGGGAGATCCACTCCGACATCCAGAAGGGCTTCGTGCGCGCGGAAGCGATCGGCTGGCGCGAGCTGGTCGATGCCGGCGGTTACGCGGGCGCGCGCGAGCGCGGCACGCTGCGCCTTGAGGGGCGCGACTACGTGATGGCCGACGGGGACGTGATCACCGTTAAGTTCACGCCGTAGGGGGGAGGGGAGCCGCTTCTGTCTACCGGCGGGGATCTCACCCAGCCCGGACCTGGCGGCTTGCCGGCAGCGGTCAACGACAGGCGTGTCCGCACGAGCTTCAATCAGCACGGCCGGCCAGCGAATCCAACCGCGCGGCCAACCTATCCATCCCCATCTCACGCGCGACACGGGCTCCCTGCGCGAAGTTCGTAGAGTGGCGCGCCGGTAGCTGCACGGAGATCTCCACGAGCGTGGCGATCTCCTTGAAGGTGCGCAGCTGCGGCGCGTGTGCGAGCAGTGTGGCCGCCTTGCGCGGGCGCAGTCGCGGATCGCTGTGCTCGCAGGCGGCGAGCAGGTCCTCCAGCGAGCCGTGCGCGAGCAGCAGTTCGGCGGCGGTCTTGGCGCCGACGCCGGGCGCGCCGGGCAGCCCGTCCGATGGGTCGCCGCGCAACGCGATGAAGTCGGGGACGAGCACTGGGCCTATGCCATAGCGCTCGCGCACGTGTTCGGGGCCGGCCTCCACGGGGTTCCCCTGGGGCTCGACCCGCTCCTGTCCGGGCTTGGTCTGACCGCCGCGTTTGGGCAGCTCGAGGATCGCGGTGCGCTCGTCTACCGCCTGGAACATGTCCCGGTCGCCGCTGAGTATCAGTGTGCGCCCACCGGCCGCGGCCTCCGCGCGCGCGAACGAGAACATGACGTCGTCGGCCTCGAGCTCGTCGCTGGAGCTGACGGTCCAGCCGAGGCTTTCCAGCAGCTCGGGTGCGCGCTGCCACTGCCACCGAAGCTGCTCGGGCATCGGATCGCGGTGGGCGTGGTACGGCGCATACAGCGCCACTCGGTACGCGGCCTGCTCGGCGCCGAGGCAGGCGACGACGGCGCGCGGCGAGCACGCCTCGATCGCCGCGAGCAGCGCGTTGACGGTCCCGAGCAGCGCATTGACCGGCTGGCCCTCGGCGCCGACGATCGCCTTGGGCAGCGCGAAGAACGCGCGGTACAGCAGCCACGGGACGTCGGCGACGAGCAGCGGGTCAGGGTCCAACTGCGCCTCCCGCCGGCGCGGCGGACTGTGGCGGCGGACCGCTGCGATCGGGCTCGGGCGTCACGCCGTGGCCCGTGCTGACGCTGAAGTACGCCCACGTGTCGTACAGCCCGAGCCGCGCCGCGAGCACTTCGCCGGCAACGGTCGTGGAGCCCTTGGAGCCGAGCACGTTGGCGGCGAGGATGCGCGGAGAGTACCCGCGCGCGAGCACTTCGATGCCGCGCAACGAGCCGGGCACTAGGCCGCGCAGGTGGGCGGCGACGGCGGCGAAGCTCATGCTCACACTCCAGCTGTGCAGCGGCCCCTGGTCGAACGGGTCGGGCACGCCGCGCAGCCACGGCTCGGGCGCGGCGCCGGGGAAGGCGTTCTGCACGTTTTCGGTGCGCCCGCCGGAGCTGGCGAAGAAGTACGTGATCGCCGGCCGCCCGCCGTATGTGACGATCTGCCCGGCCGTGGCGGCCACGGCAAGGTTGCTCGCTGGGGTTTCCCCGGCCCGCCCGCGGTACACCTGCGAGCGGGTGTCTGCGTACACGTCAAAGCGCGCCCCGCCCGCGTGCGCGGTGAGCGCGTACGTGCGGCTGGCCACGGCTTGCGCCGCCAGCGCGGCGGGCGGCGCGTCAGCGGGCATCTCCGAGGCGACGACGCCGCGCACGTACGCTTCCAGCGGGACGCGACGCACACGGCCGCCGAGCAGCACGCGCACGCGCACGTGCGCGGGGGCGGCCCCGATCGCGGTGCCGGTGTAGTAGTGCGCGAGGATCGCGCGATAGTCATAGCCGTGCGCGGCGAAGCCGATCGCCCCGTCCTGGCTCATGCCGACGCCGTGGCCGTCGCCGGCGCCGCTGATCACGAGCGTCGCGGCGTCGGCGACGCCGGCACTCAGGCACAGCGCTGCAAGGACGGTGGCTGTGAATGTGCGGTGATAGGTTGAGCCCATGACGCACGTAGTGGATCGGACCGGGGCCGGCGATCCATGAGCAGCAGTCTTGCAGGCGCCGAGCGGACGGTGCTCGACGCGGTCCCGCGCGAGCTGTACATCGACGGGCAGTGGCGCCCGGCGGCGGCGGGCGCCACGTTCGCCGTGGAGGACCCCGCGACCGAGCTGCCGCTCGTCGAGGTGGCCGACGCGACGGCGCCGGACGCGCTCGCGGCGCTCGCGGCGGCGTCCGAGCACCAGGCGCAGTGGGCGGCGAGCGCGCCGCGCGAGCGTGGGGAGATCCTGCGCAGGGCCTACGAGCTGCTCGTGGCGCGCAGCGACGAGCTGGCGCTGCTGATGACGCTGGAGATGGGCAAGGCGCTGGCAGAGTCCCGCGCCGAGATCTCCTACGCGGCGGAGTTCTTCCGCTGGTTCTCGGAGGAGGCGGTGCGCGTGCACGGGCGCTACATGGTCAACACGACGGGCCGCGGGCGCATCCTGACGATGCGCCAGCCCGTCGGCCCGTGCGTGTTCGTGACGCCGTGGAACTTCCCGACGGCGATGGGCACGCGCAAGATCGCCCCGGCGATCGCGGCGGGCTGCACGATGGTCGTCAAGCCGGCGCAGCAGACGCCGCTGTCGATGCTCGCGCTGGCGCGGCTGCTGGCGGATGCGGGATTGCCGGGGGGCGTGCTGAACGTGATCACCTCGCGCCGCTCGGGCGAAGTGATCGAGCCGCTGTTGAAGGACCCGCGCACGCGCAAGCTGTCGTTCACGGGCTCCACCGAGGTGGGGCGCAGCCTGATCAAGCAGTCCGCGCAGCAGGTGCTGCGCGTCTCGATGGAGCTGGGCGGCAACGCGCCGTTCCTCGTATTCGAGGACGCGGACCTCGACGCCGCCGTCGACGGCGCGATGCTCGCGAAGATGCGCAACGTCGGCGAGGCCTGCACGGCGGCCAACCGCTTCCATGTGGCGCAGGAGATCGCGGGCGAGTTCGCGGCGCGCCTGGCGGAGCGCATGGGCGCGCTGAAGGTCGGGCGCGGCACCGACCCGGACACCGACGTGGGCCCGCTGATCGACGAGTCCCAGCGCGCGAAGGTGGTGGAGCTGGTGGCGGACGCCGTGTCGCGCGGCGCCCGCGTGCTCGTGGGCGGACAGGCGCCGGCGGGACCGGGCCACTTCTACGCGCCGACGGTGCTCGCGGACGTGCCGGCCGGGGCACGGCTGCTGCGAGAGGAGATCTTCGGGCCGGTCGCGCCGGTGGCGGCGTTCTCCTGCGAGGAGCACGCCCTGCGCGCGGCCAACGAAACGGAGTACGGGCTCGTGGCCTACGTGTACACGCGCGATCTGAACCGCGCGCTGCGCCTGGCGGAGGGCATCGAGGCGGGCATGGTGGGCCTCAACCAGGGGGTCGTGTCCAATCCGGCGGCCCCGTTCGGCGGCGTCAAGCAGTCGGGGTACGGCCGCGAGGGCGGCTTCGAGGGGATCTCCGAGTACCTGGAGACGAAGTACGTGGCGCTCGGCGCGTAGCGCCGGCGGGGATCAGTGCCCGGACTTCAGCTTGTTGATGTCGACTGCGTTCGCGGGGGCGGCGAGCGTGACGGGGGCGTTCCAGCGGTCGAACGTGATCTTGCCGCCTTCGGCGCCGCCCTTTTCGATCTCGATCGGATACGGCTGCCCCGTCGTGGCGACGTACAGCGTGCCGCCCTTGGCGGTGTCCTTGAGAGCGATCGCCTGCTGCCCGTTGACGGTGGTCGTGGCCCCCTTGACGAGCGTGCCGTGGCCGGCGAGGCTCGTGTCGACGAGCTTACGCAGATCGGTGAGGGAGCTGATCGCGGCGAGTTCGCCGGTGGTCGCCGGGGCCTTGAGCCACTTGCCCTGCAGTAGCTGCGCGGCGGAGGGCCCGGCGAAGTGGCGGTAGAAGGCGGGGCTGCCGCTGATGTACGCGGACCCTTCGACCTGGATCAGCTGGAAGCTGAGCCCGTTTGTGGAGATCTGTCCGCGGCCGCCTTTGCCGGCGGCGAGCGTCAGGTCGAGCGTCAGCGGCGCGCCGCCGCTGACGACGGAGCCGGCGACATGCACGCTGCTGGCGCTGTCGGCCGCCGCCTTGGTCGCCGCCACGATCTGTTCGGAGGATTTCGAGGCGACGCCATTGCCGGAGGAGCCGCTGCCGCCGCAGCCGGCGAGGGCTGTGAGCAGCGCGATCGTCAAGACCGTCAGGAGCGATAGCCGAAGACGCACGAGAACTCAACCATACAGACAGGCGCGGATGGATCGTCCATTCGTCCATTTGTCGTGCCAAATCTGGCCCGATTCAAGTCGCCAGTGGGAAACACCGAATAATGTGA
>DATBOY010000074.1:0-47978 GCA_036561645.1 Solirubrobacteraceae bacterium | reverse complement strand
AGGTTCTACTGAACCCGCAGTCGCACCGAATCCGCGCCCAGCTGCAAGACGACCCCGAATGGGAGGCCCTGAGCCGCGAACCCTACGGTGAGCCCGCGCAGAAGCTGATCGAGCGGCATGTTCGCGCGGCACGGACACCGGAGCAGTTCTCTGCGCTGAAGCAGTCGCTGCTCCAAGACGGTCAGACCGACCCGGGCGTCATGACCCACACCGGATTGCTGATCAACGCGAATACCCGTGTAGTAGCGCTACGCGAGATCGAGGATCCCCTCAAGCAATCGATCCGCGTTGCCGTCCTTCCACCGACCGCCAAGCCGGAGGAGCTTGCACTCCTAGAGCTCCGGCTGCAGATGCAGAAGCAGCTCAAGGTGGAGTACACGATGACCAACGAGCTGCTGTTCATTGAGGAGCTATCGGTCAACCGGGGCATGTCCGCGGCACAGATCGCGACCGAGCTGCGAATAGCGCCTGAGAGCACACGCAAGGGCGAGTCCGAGGTGCAGCTCCGCCTGAAGCTGCTCGACCTGATCCGGATCATGCAGAGGCTGCCGACCGAACCATTGCGCTTGACGTTCTTCGACGAGCGGATCTCGCTCGAGCAGCTTCGTGAGCTCTACCGTGTCTATACGCCCCTGCTGGAAAGCGACCCGCGGGCCGCTCGGACACACCTGGAGAGCTTCCTCCTTTCGATAGCTGTGGGGGTGAGCGCGGTGCATCAGATCCGACACATCGACGCTGACTTCATGAGTTCCTACATGCTGCCCTCTCTGGAGGAAGACGAGCTCGTGGGGCCTGTGGCCGATGCCCTGGCGGCTCGAACAGACGCAGCCGCGCCCTTCAGTCAGCCCTCGGGTGTCGAGCTGCTCGACGCCAGAGAGTTCGACGACGGCGAGCTTCCCGACGTAGATACCGCGCGTCTTATCGACGTCGTGACCGCCGCCGATAAGCGCGTCGAGGTGCCCGGGACCAACTTCATCCTGGACCAAGATGAAGTCAAGGACGCGGTCAAGGCGGCGATCACAGTGGGAATCAAGGACAAGAAACGCGTCCAGAAAGACGAGGACCAGCTCGCTGCACCATCAGGGGCGGTCAAGCAGGCCACACAGCAGATCACGCGCGCGAAGGAGGCGGTCCTGGCGATCCGCGATGACCCGGATTTCGATGAGCGGCTGCGTAAGACGCTTGAGGCGGCCTATAAGAAGCTAAATCGGACTAGGCGGGATCTCGAGGCTGTCCTGGTCAAGACAGGCGTACTCCCGAAGTCCTAGACGATGTCGGGGACGCTGCGCGTCGGGCTCACTGGCAGCCCGCCCCGAGCCCAATTCTCGCGTGACGCCGACGTCCCCGACGAGCTTTGGAACGCCCTTGCCCGCAATATCGCGCCCGGCGTCCGCCAGGTCGACGATCGCCACGTAAGCGTTCCTGTCGAGCGTCTCATCGCAGCACGCCGGTGGCTCGCCGAGGCACTTCGCACCTACGGCTGCGGCTTTGATCCAACCAACGCGATCGTCGCACTGCTCGCGCGCCACGATGCGGAGTACGACGAGGTCGGCCAGGTGCTTGAGCTCGAACCAACGCCCGCAGATGGCGAGGAGCTGTTGCGCGAGAGCCGCTTTATTCGTCCGCTTCGCGACTTCCAGCAGCGCGACCTCGCGCGCCTGCTCGCGCTATCGCACGGCGCGAACTTCTCCGTCCCCGGTGCAGGCAAGACGACAGTGTCCTACGCGCTTTATGAGGCTGAACGACAGCGACGCGGGATCGAGCGCCTGCTCGTCATCGCGCCCCTGTCCGCTTTCGACGCATGGGTCACAGAGGCAGAGGAGTGCTTCGATCCCGCACCTGTCGTACGCGTGCTCCAGAACCGCCCTCCGGCGGGCTGCGAGATTCTGCTCGTCAACTATCAGAAGCTCGGTGCCGCGCGCTTCGGGGCGATCGCTGAATGGGTCGCCGCAGCTCCCTGCCACTTGATCCTTGACGAGGCGCACCGGATGAAGCGGGGGCGCGACGGGGAGTGGGGCGCAGCCTGCCTCGACCTCGCTCATCTTGCCGTCCGTCGCGACATCCTCACTGGCACGCCTGCACCACAGCACCCCAGCGACTTCATCGCGTTGCTGAACTTCCTCTGGCCCCAACAAGCACCCCGCATCCTGCCTGCAGGCACCCGGCAACAGGCTCCGACGGCTACCACGATGCAACAGGTCTCACAACGTCTGCGGCCCCTCCACGCACGAACTCGCAAGCACGAGCTTGGGCTGCTCCCACCAGACCTCCACGTCGAGCTGACCGACATGAAGGACATCCAGGCCGAGATCTACACGGCACTTCGCACGCGCATGGCGCGAGCGCTACGCGCCGGCGGTCGAGACCAAGTCACGCTCGCACGCATGGGTGCAGTCACCATGTACATGCTGCAGGCCGCCTCCAACCCGGCGCTCCTCGCAACCGCACTCGGGGCGCCCGGCACCCCCGCCGTCCAATGGCCCCTTGAGCCGATCCCGCAAGACTCCGAGCTCGGCGAGCTGATCCGCGAGTACAGCCGACGTGAGACTCCCAGCAAGTTTGACAAGCTCGCGACCTTGGTCGCCGCCAATGCCGCTGGCGGTCGCAAGACGCTCGTCTGGAGCAACTTTGTTGACAACCTCACCGAGCTCACCGAGCACGTGCTTGCCCACTACGAGCCCGCGATGATCCGCGGCGACGTGCCCGCCGAAACGACACGTCCTGGGGAACGCAGCCGCGCAACGGAGCTACGACGCTTCCGCACCGACGACAACTGCAGCGTGCTCGTCGCGAATCCCGCTGCGATGTCGGAGGGCGTCAGCCTGCACCAGGAGTGCCACGACGCCGTCTACCTAGACCGCACGTTCAACGCCGGGCACTATCTCCAATCACTCGACCGCATTCACCGCCTTGGGCTCGCCGAGGACATCGTGACCCGGATGACGTTCCTCGTCTCGGTCGGGACGATCGACGAAACCGTCGATCAGCGTCTGCGGACCAAGGCTGAGCGGCTCTCGCAGATGCTCGAGGACGAGGACCTCGTTACGATGGCCTTGCCCGACGAGGAGGAGGGCTACGGTGAAGTGATCGATCCCGATGATCTCGAGGTCCTCTTTGGCCACCTGCGCGACGATGGCTGAGAAGCCTGCAACCTCGCCCGCCGGTGAGCTGCCGAGCTTGCACGTCGCACGTGCCGCCCTGCACGTCGCCCTCATCGTCGACCAAAAAGGATCTCGCACCGCGGACGCCCAGGAGTCCTACTGGCACCACGCGACGGGCGGTAGCTTCGCGCCGGCCGACTTGCATCGTGGCGAGCGCCTGCTGCTCGACGTTGGCCTGCTCGTCAAGCGCGACGGCCAGCTAACGCCCACACCTCTCCTCGCGCAGCTGGTCCAGGGCTCACCTCGCGACGCTCTCGTGGCGATCATCCAACGGCTGGTTGCCCTGACCTCGCCGACCGAGTTCGAGGCACCAAGCGTTGCCGCACAGCTGGTTGAGCTGGTCCCAGACGTGGCCCGCCGCGAGGAGTTGCTGGTCGCGCTCGCATTGCGATTCGACGACACACGTCAACGGCTGGTCGGCGAAATCGGCGAGGAGCTTGTCGTCAACGCGGCGCGCACCGAGCTGAGGAACATGGGACGCTCCGATCTCGCTCACGAAGTGCGGCGCGTCAGTCTGCTCTCCGACCAGCTCGGTTACGACGTCAACGCTCCACGCGTAAGCGGGGCACCGCGACTGCTCGAGGTCAAGGCCACAACAGCTGACACCGAGGGGCACGCGCTCGCGATCCATCTCACTCGCAACGAGGCGGACACCGGGACAATCTTGCCCGACTGGGCGCTTGTCGCTTGCCACATCGAGAACACCGACGAGCGTCAAGGCCACATCGTCGGCTGGTGCACGGGCCAAGCGCTTGCCGACCTTCTGCCGGTCGACTCTCCGGCCGGTCGCTGGGAGCAGGCCGCCATAGTGCTACCTCTCGAGCGCTTGTTGCCAGGTCTGCCGGGTGTAGCCGCGTGAGGTGCAAGACCCTCTAGCTGTCGCGGCGCGCCCACCTGAGCAGGGCCGTCCCGCGAGCCGCCACGCCCCCGCGACGCCCCCTGGGGAAATCAGTGGGGAAATTAAGACGCCCCGTCCGTGAGCCCTGGTACAGTCAAAACCGCTTGGTTAGAGGCATTGCGGCAGTGCCGGAGGAGGGACTCGAACCCCCGACACGCGGATTATGATTCCGCTGCTCTAACCAGCTGAGCTACTCCGGCGGGGACCGGCAGTCTAGCCTCTGGGCGATGTCCGCTCCGCCACCGCTGCTCGCCGTCCCCAACGTCTCCGAGGGACGCGCGCGCGACACGCTCGACGCGATAGCGGAGTCCTTCACGGCCGCCGGGGGCGCGCGGCTGCTGGACGGGCACGCCGACCCCGACCATCACCGCGCGGTGTTCACGCTGGCGGGCGCCCCCGGTGCGCTCGCGGACGCGGTGCTGCGCGGCGCGGCCACCGCCGTGGGGCGCATCGACGTGATGTCCGGCGCCCACTCGCCCGGCGCGCACCCGCCGCGCGGCGAGCACCCGCACGTAGGCGCAGTGGACGTGGCGCCGATCGTGTATCTCAGCGAGAGCGCGCGCGGGGCGGCGTGCGCGGAGGCGCTGGTGCTCGCCGAGGGCGTGGGGCACGAGTTGGGGGTGCCGGTGTTCCTGTACGGCGCGCTCGCGGGGGGGCGCACGCGCGCGGAGCTGCGCCGCGGCGGCCTCGCCGGCCTGGCGCGCCGGATGCGCGCCGGCGAGCAGCGCCCGGACTTCGGCCCGCCCGCGCTGCACGCGAGCGCCGGTGCGACGCTCGTGGCGGCGCGCGAGCCGCTCGTCGCGTTCAACGTGGAGCTGGCGGCGCCGGCGAGCGTGGCGGACGCCCGCCGGATCGCGGCGCGCATCCGCGAGGGGGGCGTGGAGGGGCTCAGCGGCGTGCGCGCGATCGGCGTGGAGCTGCACAGCCGGGCCGGTGTCGCGCAGGTGTCCACGAACGTGGAACGTCCCCTGGAGGTGCCGCTGAGCGCCGTCGTCGCGGCGGTGCGCCGCCACGCGGACGTCGTCGCGGCGGAGATCGTGGGGCTGGCGCCGCGGGCGGCGCTCACGGGCTTTCCCGCGGATGTGGCGCTCGGCGCCTTCGACCTCGCCCGCCAGGTGATCGAGAACGCATTAGGCTTGCTGTAGAGATGGCTCAGACCAAGCGCAAACGCCAGACCAAGCACCGCGGCAACGCCGCCGGCGTGGTCGAGTCGCGGGGGCGCACGGGGCGCAAGCCGACGAGCGCGGAGAAGAGCCGCGAGGGGCGCGAGCGGGCGAGCGGGCGCGAGGCGCGACTGAACCGCTACGACACGCCGCCGACGTGGCGCAGCGCGTTCTACCGCGCGATGGCGGCGGCCGTGCTGATGCTGCTCGTCAGCCTGCTGCTGATCAAGAATCACAACCAGGCGATCGCGATCTTCCCGATCGTGCTCGCGATCTACGTGCCGATCAGCTACTACACGGACCTGTGGCTGTACCGCCGGCGCCAGCGCAACAAGGCGGCGCGGGGGGAGCAGAGCAAACGAGAGGATGCGCGGTGAGCGGCCTCGACGTGCGCATGTTCACGGTCGGGCCGGTGCAGGAGAACGCGTACATCGTGCGCGCCGGCAGCGACGCGTCGAGCGCCGTGATCGTCGATCCCGGGGAAGAGCCGCAGCGGCTGCTGGAGGCGGCGGCGCAGCTCGGGGTGCGCCTGGAGGCGATCCTGATCACGCACTGCCACTTCGACCACGTCGGCGCCGTCGCTCCGCTCGCGCGCGCCACCGGCGCGCCCGTGTGGTGCCCGGAGGCGGAGCGCCCCGTCCTCGCGGACATCATGCGCTGGGTGCCGTGGGAGGGGTTCGGGCCGTTCGAGAGCTACGAGGCCGACCACACCGTGGCCGGCGGCGAGCGCCTGAGCCTAGCCGGGGTGGAGTTCGAGGTGGTGTTCACGCCGGGCCACAGCCCCGGCCACGTCACGTATGCCGCGACGCCCGCGCAGTCCTCGTCGGCGTCCGCGCGGCCCCCGGCGACGCCCGAACAGCCTCCCGCGACGCCCGCGACCCCCGCGGGGCAGCCACCGGCCACGCCAGCGCCGGCCGGCTCGACCCCGCCCCCGGCGCTGCTCAGCGGCGACGTGCTGTTCCAGGGCTCCGTCGGTCGTACGGATCTGCCCGGCTCGGACTGGAACGTGCTGGAGCGCTCGATCGGGACGCTGCTCGAACGATTCCCCCCCGAGAGCGTCGTGTACCCCGGGCACATGGGTGTGACCACGCTCGGGCGCGAGGCACAGGCCAACCCGTTTCTCTCGGAGCTGCGTGCCGCCGCGGCGGCACGAGGGGCGTCCGAGCGCGGCGCGGACGCCGCGCCCCCGGTGAACGTGTCGCCCGGCGGCCCGGCCCTCAGTTGAGCGCCGCGAAGATCACGGCGCCGCGCGGCACGGCGGACGTCCTCGGCGAACCGGCTGAGGCGCGCGCCACGTTGGAGGAGCGCGCGCGCTCGATTCTGCAGGGGGCGGGGTACGAGCGGATCGAGACGCCGGCGTTCGAGGCGACGGAGCTGTTCGCGCGCGGCGTGGGGTCCTCCACGGACATCGTGCAGAAGGAGATGTACACGTTCGAGGACGGCTCCGGGCGCTCGCTGACGCTGCGCCCCGAGGGCACGGCCCCCGTGTGCCGGGCGTACGTCGAACACGGGATGCACAAGCGCCGCCAGCCGGTGAAGCTGTGGTACCTGTCGAGCTTCTTTCGCTACGAGCGCGCGCAGGCGGGACGCTACCGCCAGTTCTGGCAGGTGGGGGCGGAGGCGCTGGGCTCCGAGGACCCGGCGCTCGACGCCGAGTCGATCGCGCTGCTCGCCGCGCTGCTGGCGGAGATGGGGGTGGCCGGCGCGCGCCTGCGCCTGTCGAGCCTCGGCAGCCGCGAGCACCGCGCCGAGCACCGCGAGCGCCTGCAGCGGCACCTGCGCGCGCACGAAGGGCAGCTCTCCGAGGAGGTGCGGGCGCGCATCGAGCTGAACCCGCTGCGCGCGTTCGACTCCGAGCACGCGGGCACGCGCGAGGCGATGCGCACGGCGCCGCGGCTGCTGGACGATCTGCGCGGCGAGGACGCCGAGCACTTCGCCGAGGTGCGCGCACTGCTGGAGGCGGCGGGCGTCGCGTACGAACTCGATGCGACGCTCGTGCGCGGCCTGGACTACTACACGCGCACGGTGTTCGAGTTCACCTCCGACGCGCTGGGGGCGCAGAGCGGCGTCGGCGGCGGTGGGCGCTACGACGGCCTGGTGGAGGATCTCGGCGGCCCACCGACAGCCGGCATCGGCTGGGCCGCAGGCGTCGAGCGGATTCTGCTGGCGGGCGACCAGCCCGCCCCACAGCTACCGACGCTGGATGTGTTCGTCGCGGTGGTGGAGGATGGGAAGAGCCCCCCCGGAGGGGGGGCCGGGGAGGGGCCGCGCAGCGAGATCAGACGGCGAGCGTTCTCCGTCCTCGGTCAGGCGCGCGCAGCTGGACTGACGGCGCAGATGGAGTTCGCGGGGCGCTCGCTGAAGAACCAACTGGAGCACGCGGGCCGGCTCGGCGCGCGCTATGTGGCGATCGTCGGCGCGACGCAGACGGAACTCAGAGACACGCGCGGTGGCACGCGCGCCGCGCTGGCCACGGACGCGGTGGTGCCCGCCGTGCTGGGCGAGCTGCGCGACTCCTGAGCGCCGGCGAGCGACGCCTCCTGAGCGCTGGCGACTCCCGAGGGGTCCGCGACCCGAGGGCTCGACGGGTCTTCCTGGGCCGCGGAGCGCGCCCGCGCCAAGTCCACGGCAGGGGCTCTCAGCGCGTCCAAGCGCGCGTGCAGGGCTCAACTTCGCGCCGGCGGATGCCGAATGCAGGGGAGATGGCTCAGCTGTCACGCCCCTATCAGATGGTCCTCGCGGCCATGGTGCTGCTCGCGATGGTGTGGTTCGCGGTGCTGCACCGTCCCGGCGCGGGCGGCGGCTCGTCGTCCTCGAACGTGCCCGCGGCCGCCGCGCCGCCGGCGGCACCGGCCACGGCGAAGGGTCCGGGCAGCCCAAGCTCGGTGTATCACGGCTCCGCTCCCGGGGTCGAAGGCTTGACGCGTGCGATCGCCAAGGCGCACGGCGCCGTCGCCACCTCAGAACAGAACGCCGCGGCGCTGGCGCACAAGTCAGAACAGGCTTCCGCGGCGGGAACGCCGGCCGCGACGGGCACGGCGCCCGCAACACACTCCTCTGCTGCCGCGACGGCGAATCCCGCCCACGGTGCGACGCACAGCGGCGCCGCCGCGAGCGGCGCGAAGCCCACCACGGCCGCGCATCCGACGCGCGCCGCGAAGCCCACCGCGGCGGCCCGGCCCAAGCCGGCCGCCGGCCGCGACACCGCCGGGCACGCGCGCGAAGCGCTGCAGGCGCAGCTCGCGGGGGAGCTCAAGCAGGGCAAGGTGCTGCTGCTGCTGTTCTGGAATCCGCGCTCCAGCGACGACGTGTCCGTGCGCAACCAGCTGAAGGCCGTCGCCGCGAAGCTCAAGGGCAGGGTCGCGGTGCACATCGCGCTCGCCGGCGAAGTCGGTCGGTACGGCGCCGTCACGCGCGACGTGCAGGTGTTCGGCACGCCGACGCTGCTCGTCGTCGGGCCGCACGGGCTGGCGGGCACGGTCACCGGTCTGGTCGACGCGTTCGGGATCGAACAGGCCGTCAGCGAAGCCCGGCACGCTTCCGCCAAGGGGTAGAGCGCCCGTTAGGGTCTGCGATTCGCGGGCCCTAAACTCGACGGCGTGAGCGTCGAGTCTCTGGTCCACCATCTCGAAGCGCCGCGCGGGCGCGGACACACGCCCGCGGGCTCCTTCACCGGCGCGGCCGGCGGCGCCGCGTGCGGCGACGTGATCCGCGTGTCACTCGCGTTCGATCCGCGGGACCCCGAGGGGCGCATCGTCGACGCTGGCTTTGACGCGAGCGGGTGCGGCGCGGTGCTCGCCGCGGGCAGCGCCGCGGTGGAGCTCACCCACGGCGCCGGACTGCTGGCGGCGGCGCGCATCGGCGCCGATGAGATCGCGGCGGCGCTCGGCGGCCTGAGCGCCGCCAAGCGCCACGCGGCGGAGCTGGCCGCGGACGCGCTCGCCCGCGCGCTCGGCGCCGGCGCGCGCGGGGGGGCGCGACTGGCTCCCACGCGGGAGCGCACGCTCGTGGCGATGAGCGGCGGCGTGGACAGCGCGGTGGCGGCGCTGCTGAGCGCGCGCGCCGGCGGCGAGACGCTCGCCGTGACGCTCGAACTGTGGTCGGACCAGGAGAACGACGGCGAGCGCAGCTGCTGCTCGGCGCAGGCCGTGCGTGGCGCGCGCGAGCTGGCGCACCGGCTCGGTATGGCGCACCTCTCGATCGACCTGCGCGAGGAGTTCCGCGCGGGCGTCGTGGAGCACTGGCTCGCCGACTACGCGGGCGGGCTGACGCCGAATCCGTGCGTGCGCTGCAACGGCAACGTGCGCCTGGACGCGATGCTCGAGCTCGGCGAGCGACTCGGCGCCGGCACGCTCGTGACGGGCCACTACGCGCGCGTGCACAGCGAGGACGCGCAGGAGCGCCAGGAGGGCGAGCGTCGCGGGCCGCTGCTGCGCGTCGCCGTGGACCCCGTCAAGGATCAGAGCTACGTGCTGTCGGGTCTTGCGCCGGACTCGCTCGCGCGTCTGCGGTTCCCGCTCGGGGCGCTGCGCAAGGCGGAGGTCCGCGAGATCGCCGCGCGCGCAGGGCTCGCCGTCGCGCGCAAGCCGGACTCCCAGGATTTGTGTTTTCTCGCGGGCACGGGCCTCGCGCGCTTCCTGGAGCGCCACGGCGAGCTGGCGAGCGGCCCCGGGCCGATCCTCGACCTGGCGGGGCGCGAGCTGGGCGAGCACTCCGGCAGCCGCGCGTTCACGGTCGGCCAGCGCCACGGTCTGGGGCTCGGGGGCGGCGCGCCGCTGTACGTGCTCGCCACCGACCCGCGCAGCAACACGGTGACCGTCGGCTCGCGCGAGGCGCTGCTGACGCGCACGATCGCCGTGCGCGACGTGACGCTGCGCCGCGACGGCGCCGTCGTGGACCACGTGAAGGTGCGCTCCCGCGGGCGGCGCGTGCCGTGCCGCCTGGCCGCGCCGGCGCGAGCGGGGCGTCACACCGGCCTGGAGGTGCGCCTGCAGGCGCCGATCGAGCGCACGGCGCCGGGGCAGATGGCGTGCCTGTTCGCGGGCGAGCTGATCGTCGGCTACGGCACGGTGGCGACCGTGGCCGCTACTCTCGGTGCCGAATATGGCAGCCCCGAGCACTGACGAGATCCGCGAGCGCTACCTGGGCTTCTTCGCCGAGCGCGGGCACCGGCGCATCCCCTCGGCCTCGCTCGTGCCCTCCGCGCACGACCCCTCGGCGCTGCTGACGGTCGCCGGTATGCACCCGCTGAAGCCGTACTTCCTCGGGCAGGAGACACCGCCGGCGCCGCGCCTGACGAGCTGCCAGAAGTGCTTTCGCACCGTGGACATCGACAACGTCGGCAACACGGCGCGCCATCTGACGCTGTTTGAGATGCTCGGGAACTTCTCGATGGGGGACTACTTCAAGGCGGAGGCGATCGCGTTCGCGTGGGAGCTGTCGCTGGAGGTGTTCGGGTTCTCCGCGCAGGACATCTGGGTGACGGTGTTCGAGGGCGACGAGCAGCTCGGGCTCGGGCCCGACGAGGAGGCGATCGAGCTGTGGCGGGCGGTGGGGGTGGCGCAGGAGCGGATCGTGCGGTGCCCGCGCGCGGAGAACTTCTGGCAGGGGGGGCCGACGGGGCCGTGCGGGCCGTGCTCGGAGCTGTACATCGACCGCGGCGTGCACCTGGGCTCGCCGCAGGACCTGCCGGGCGGGGAGAACGAGCGCTTCCTGGAGTACTGGAACCTCGTGTTCATGCAGTACAACCAGGAGCCCGCCAACACGCTGCGCGAGCTGCCGGCGCGCAACATCGACACCGGTCTCGGCCTGAACCGCATGGCGGCGATCCTGCAGGACAAGCGCTCGGTGTTCGAGACCGATCACTTCCAGCCGCTGCTCGACCTCGGGCAGGAGCTCTCGGGCAGCCGCTACGGCGCGGACTTCGCGACCGACCGCGCGCTGCGCATCCTCGCCGACCACGGTCGCGCGATGACGTTCCTGGTCGCCGACGGCGTCGTGCCCTCCAACGAGGACCGCGGCTACGTGCTGCGCCGCGTAATGCGCCGCGCGATCCAGCAGGGTCTGGCGCTGGAAATGCGGCCGGGGTTCCTGGTGCGCTACGCCGAGCGGGTGCGGGAGCTGATGGGAGGCGTGTATCCGGAGCTGCACGAGCAGCGCGCGGCGATCGAGAAGTGGCTGGCCGCCGAAGAGGAGGGCTTCGGGCGCACGCTGGAGCAGGGTATGCAGACGCTGCGCTTTCACATCGACCACGCGCGCGAGTCGGGGCGGGACTTCGTGCGCGCCGAGGACGCCTTCCGGCTGCACGACACGTTCGGCTTCCCGTTCGAGCTGACCAAGGAGCTGCTGGCGCAGGAGGGCCTGTCGGTGCAGGAGGAGGGCTTTCAGGAGCTGATGGAGCAGCAGCGCGCCCGCGCGCGCGCCGCGGCAACCGGCGCCGGCGCGGGGACGGAGTCGCGCGAGCGCGCGCGTGCCTTCGCCGAGCAGGCTGGGGCGCCCACACGCTTCACGGGGTACGAGACGGAGGAGCAGCAGACGATGGTGAGCGCGCTGGCCAAGGAGAACGGCCGCCATCTGCTGAAGCTCGCGGAGTCCCCGTTCTACGCGGCCGGCGGCGGGCAGGTGTCCGACGGCGGCGTGATCGAAGACGCGCAGGGACAGGTGCGGGCGCGCGTGGAGGAGGTGTTCCGGCTCGGCGAGGACCAGGCGCTGTCGGTCGTCGTCGAGCACGGCTCGCTGGCGGCGGCCGAGCCGGTGCTCGCGCGCGTGGATCGCGCGGCGCGCCACGCCACGGAGTGCAACCACACGGCCACGCACCTGCTGCACGCGGCGCTGCGCGCGCGCCTGGGCGAGCACGTGCGTCAGGCGGGCTCGTATGTGGGTCCGGACAAGCTGCGCTTTGACTTCAGCCACAGCCAGGCGCTGAGCGAGCCGGAGCTGCGCGAGGTCGAGGAGCAGGTCAACGCGTGGATCGCTCAGAACGACCCCGTGCGCCCGATCACGACGACGCTGCAGGAGGCGCGGCGGCTCGGCGCGATGGCCCTGTTCGGCGAGAAGTACGGCGAGGTCGTGCGCATGGTGCAGGTCGGGGACGGCGAGTACACGCGCGAGCTGTGCGGCGGCACGCACGTGCGCAGCACGGCGGAGATCGGCGTCTTTCGGATTCTGAGCGAGACTTCCAGCGCCGCCAACGTGCGGCGCATCGAGGCGCTGACGGGGCCGGCGGCGGCGAGCCTGCTGCGCGAGCACGACCGCCTGCTGGCTGAGATCGCCACGGCGCTGCGGGTGCCCCCAGCGCGGGCGCCGCAGGCCGTGCGCGAGCACGAGCTTGAGCGCAAGCGCCTGGAAAAGGCGGCGAAGGGTTCCGCGGGCGGGGCGCGCGGCGTGGACGTCGAGGCGCTGGCGGGGGCGGCGCTCCAGGTGCACGGCGCGCCCGTGCTGACCAGCGTCGTCGAGGTCGCCGACGCCAAGGCGCTGCTGAACGTCGTGGATCGTCTGAAGGGCAGGCTCGCGGACGGCGCGATCGTGCTCGGCGCGGCGGTGGACGGCCGCGTGCATCTGGTGGCGAGCGTGGCCCCGGCGCTCGTGGCGCGCGGCGTGAAGGCCGGCGCGGTGGTGAAGGTGGCGGCGCAGGTGGCGGGCGGTGGCGGCGGCGGGCGCGATACGCTGGCGCAGGCCGGCGGGCGCGACCCGAGCAGGCTGCCGGAGGCGATCGTCGCGGCCCGCGCGGCGATCGAAGTCGCGCTGGAGGACCGATGAGAATGCTGGGACGGGTTCGCACGAGCTGATGCGGGTTCTCGGATTGGACTATGGACGGGCGCGCTGCGGCTGCGCCCTGAGCGACCCGACGGGGACGATCGTGACCCCGATCGAGCCGGTCGGCCGCCCGCTCAGCCGGCGCGGCATGGCGGCGCTGAAGGCGCTCGTGTCGGCGCGCGGCGTGGAACGCGTGATCGTCGGCCTGCCGCTGTCGCTGCGCGGGATCGACACGATGCAGACGCAGGAGACGCGCGTGTTCGTGCAGCGGCTCTCGCGCGAGCTGGGCGACAGCGTGCCTGTGGAGATGCTCGACGAGCGCTTCACCACGCGCATGGCGCAGCGCATCGAGAACCCGACGACGAGCGAGGACTCGCGCGCCGCCGCACACCTGCTGGAGGGTTGGCTGGCGGCGTGGAACCGCGAACGATTCTCGGCGTCCTCCCGCTGAAGGCCAGGCGCTCGCTTTGTTCAAAGGCAACCGATCGCGATCCACGGGGCAGCGCACGGCGCAGGAGCGCGAGCAGGCGCGCCGCGAGCGCGAACAGCGCCGCGCGGGCGACGCCTTCGCGGCGGCGGCACCGCCGCCCGAGCAGGCGCCACCGCTGGAGAGCCTGCCACAGTCTGAGGGGCCGCCACCGTCTGAGCAGGCGCACCCGTCGGAGGGGCGGCCACAGTCTGAGCCGCCGCACCAGTTCGAGCAGACGCCACCGCCCGAGCAGGCACCACCGCCGGAGCGCAAGTCCGCGCCGGAGCCGGTGGTGCAGACCGCGGCCGCCGCGCCGCCCACGGAGGAGCTGGCGCCCGCGGCGGAGGCCCCGCCGGAAGATCCCGTGGAGGAGCCTCCCGTGGCGCTGTCGGACCTCCCGCCGGAGGATCGTGTGGTGGAGCCTCCCGTGGCGTCGCCGGACCCCAGGCCGCGCGGCAAGCGCACGCTGAAGCCAGCGCCCGCCCGCCGCGGGCGGCGCACCCTCACACGGCTCGGCGCGCTCGTGGCGCTGCTCGCGGCGATCGCCGTCGTGTGGCTGCTCGTGCAGTCGCTGGACAGCTCCGGCCAGCGGTCGGCCCCCGCGCCCCCAAAGGTCGCCAAGATCGTGATCCCAGAGGGGTACACGCGCCGGCAGATCGCGCTGATCGCGACGGCGGCGGGCCTGCGGGGGGACTACCTCGCACAGTCCCGGCGCTCCTCGCTCGTGCACCCGACGCGCTACGGGGCGCCGGCGGGCACGCCGAGCCTCGAAGGCTTCCTGTTCCCCGCCTCCTACGAACTGTACGCGGGCGCCCCCGTCAAGCGGCTCGTGGACGAGCAGCTTGCGGCCCTGCGCGAACACTTCGGCACGGCCGAGATCGACCGCGCGCGGGCGCTGCACGTCACGCCATATGGGCTGCTGACGGTGGCCTCGATGATCGAGCGCGAGGCGGAGGTCGAGCGCGATCGGCCGCTGATCGCCGCCGTCATCTACAACCGCCTGCGCGCGGGCATGACACTCGGCATCGACGCGACGCTCCGCTACGCCCTGAACGACTACTCCGCGCCACTGACCGAAGCGCAGCTGCGCACGCCCTCGGCGTACAACACGCGCCTGCACACGGGGCTGCCGCCGACGCCGATCGCCAACCCCGGCGCCGCCTCGATCCAGGCGGCGGCGCACCCCGCGCACGTCTCCTACCTGTACTACGTCGCGGCGGCGGACGGCTGCGGCGAGCACGTGTTCTCCACGAGCTACGCGCAGTTCGAACACGACGCGGCCGCGTATCGCGAAGCGCTCGCCAAGAACCACGGGCGCGTGCCGAGCTGCCGGCACAGGTGATGCGGCGCCTCGGCGTGCTGGGCTGGCCGGTCGCGCACAGCCGCTCGCCGGCGATGCACAACGCGGCGCTAGCGGCGCTCGGGATGGAGCAGTGGCGCTACCAGCGCCTGCCCGTGAGCCCGGAGCTGTTCGTGGAGACGACCCGCGCGCTGGGCGCGGCGGGCTTCGTCGGCGCCAACGTGACGATCCCGCACAAGGAGGCGGCGCTGGCGCTCGCCGACCGGGCGAGCGAGGCCGCGCGGGCGATCGGCGCGGCGAACACGCTGACGTTCCACGCGGACGGCGAGATCGCGGCGGAGAACACGGACGCGCCGGGCTTGATCGCGGCGATCGAAGAGGGGCCGGAGGGAGGATCGGAGCGGGGGACCGAACCGGGGGGCCAGGATGCCGCGGGGCCAGGTGCGGTCGGTCACCCCGTCCGCGGCCGCACGGCGCTCGTACTCGGCGCCGGCGGCAGCGCCCGCGCGGCGGTCTGGGCGCTGCTCGACGCCGGCGCGAGCGAGGTCTCGGTGTGGAACCGCACGCCCGCCCGCGCGCAGGCGCTCGCACGCGAGCTGGGGGCGCGCGCGGTGGCGCGGGCGCAGGCGGCCGACATTCTCGTCAACTGCACGTCCGTCGGCCTACAACCCTCGGCTATCGATGCCCGCGACGCCTTGACCCAATTGGGTCTTGTGCACGATCAGGTCGGTGAGTACTCCTATGTTGTCGATCTCGTCTACCTTGACGCGCCCACACCGCTGCTCGCGGCCGCCGAGCGGGCGGGCGTCGCCACGCTCGACGGTCTGCGCATCCTCGTCGCGCAGGGGGCGCTCAGCTTCGAGCTGTGGACGGGTCGCACGGCGCCGCGCGAGGTCATGCTGGCCGCGGCGCGCGCGGGGTAGCGACGCGCTCGGCGCCGCAGGGCGGCTCAGGCTGCCGTCGAGCGAGGCGCGCTCGTCCCTCATGCCGCCGCTGAGCGCGTGGGCCGCGAGCGGGGGGGCGACCCCGTGAGCGAGCGCAGCCCCGATCTGCACGCGATCTTCGGCATCGAGCAGGAGCCGAACGTCGGTGTTGTCGCGCCCGAGGCGCCGCCCTCCGACGCGCCGAGTGAGGAGCCGTTGATCGAGCAGCGCAGCGAACGCCGCGAGCCGCCGGCGGGGGCGGGCGAGGGCGCGGATGCGCGCCCAGGCCTGACGACGCCCTCGCGCCGGGGCTCCTCCTCGCGCTTTCTCACCGACGTGATCGTCGACATGGGCCTCGTGCCGCGCGCGCGGGTCGAAGAAGCGATCGAGAGCTCGCGCAGCTCGGGCACGACGCCCGAGCGCGTGCTCGTCGCCGACGGCGCGCTCAACCACGACGGACTCGCGCGGGCGCTCGCCGAGCGCTACGGCCTCGATCACGTCGATCTCAGCGTGTTCTCCGTGGACATGGGCGCGGCGAACCTCGTGACGACGGCGGCCGCGAAGCGCTATCAGGCGGTGCCCGTCGCGTTCCTGGACAAGCGCACGCTGCTGGTGGCGATGACGGACCCCTCGAACGTCCTCGCGGTGGACGACATCGCGATCATGACGGGCTACGAGGTGCGCGTGGGCGTCGCCGCGCCGGAGGACATCGCCGCGCTGATCTCGCGCCTGGACCGCCTGGATGACGTCGTCTCGGCGACGGGCGGCGTCAGCGACGCCGAGGCGGAGGAGGCGGCGACGGAGATCGTCGACCTGCGCGAGACGGCCGACGACGCGCCGGTCATCAAGATCGTCAACCAGATCGTCGCGCAGGCGGTGGAGATGCACGCCTCCGACGTTCACCTGGCGCCGGACGGCAGGGAGGTGCGCGTGCGCTTCCGCATCGACGGGGTGCTGCAGGACGTCACGACGGTGCCGCGCAAGATGGCGGCCGGGGTCGTCTCGCGCCTGAAGATCATGGCGGAACTGGACATCTCCGAGAAGCGCCTGCCCCAGGACGGGCGCATCGGGCTGACGATCGACGGGCGCCACGTCGATCTGCGTGCGGTGACGCTGCCGAGCGTGCACGGCGAGTCGATCGTGCTGCGCATCCTCGACAAGGACTCCGTCGTCATGAACCTGAGCAAGCTCGGCCTCGACGGCGGCGACCGCGAACGCTTCGAGCGCGCCTTCAACGAGGCGCACGGCGCGGTGCTGGTGACCGGTCCGACGGGCTCGGGCAAGTCCACGACGCTGTACGCGGCGCTGCTGGAGCTCAACAAGCCGGAGAAGAACATCATCACCGTCGAGGACCCGGTCGAGTACCAGCTGGAGGGCATCACGCAGGTTCAGGTCTCCCCAAAGGCCGGTCTTACGTTCGCGACGGGGCTGCGCGCGATGGTGCGCGCGGACCCGGATGTGATCATGGTCGGCGAGATCCGCGACCGCGAGACGGCGCAGATCGCGATCGAGTCGGCGCTGACGGGGCACCTCGTGCTCTCCACGCTGCACACCAACGACGCGCCGTCGGCGATCACGCGCCTGGTGGAGATGGGCATCGAGCCGTTCCTCGTCGCCTCGGCGCTGGACTGCGTGCTCGCGCAGCGCCTGGTGCGGATGCTGTGCTCCAACTGCAAGCGCCGCACGATCGTCTCGGCGGACGTGCTGCGCGAGAGCGGCTACAAGGCGCTGGTGGACCTGGAGGCCTACGAGCCGGTCGGCTGCCGGCGCTGCGGCGGCTCGGGGTATCGCGGGCGCGCGGGCATCTATGAGGTGATGAACGTCACCTCGGAGGTTCGCAGCCTCGCGCTGGAACGGCGCTCGGCGGAGGAGATTCGCGAGGTGGCGGTGCGCCAGGGGATGCGCCGGCTGCGCGACGACGGCCTGGAGAAGGTCCGCCAGGGGCGCACGTCGATGGCCGAGGTGGCGCGCGTGATCGGCAGCAACTGAACGGGACCCGCCGGGCGCCGGCGTACGGATCGGTCGCCTGCGTGGGCCGGCACCGCATCGGGGCACCTCGCACTGCCTGCGAACCCGGCCGGCCCGCGCAATTTTTATCCCACGAGCCGGCCTGTCCTCATATATCCGTCTAGCCGCGCCCGCGACGGGCGCCGCGCCCCCCTGGCGGGTCGATGCGGGCGGGGTGGATATAGATTTCGCAGAGCTGCTGATGGAGGTCGTGGCGCGCCGCGCCTCAGATCTGCACATCAGCGCCGGCAGCCACCCGGTCGTGCGCGTGCGCGGCCGCCTGACGCCGCTGGAGGACTACCCGCGGCTGGCGGGCACGGACTGCCGCGAGATCGTCTACTCGATCCTCACGGGCGACCAGCGCCAGCGCCTGGAGACCGACTGGCAGCTGGACTTCGCCTACTCGGTGCCCGGCCACGCGCGCTTCCGCGTCAACGCGTACTACCAGCGCGGCGCGATCGGTGCGGCGTTCCGCCTGATCCCCGTCGATCTCACGTCGATCGACGAGCTCGGGCTGCCTCCCGCCGTGCACGACTTCACGCGCCGCCCGCGCGGCTTCGTGCTCGTGACCGGTCCGACGGGCTCGGGCAAGTCCACCTCGCTGGCGGCGATGATCGACGAGATCAACTCCACGCGCGAGGACCACATCATGACGATCGAGGACCCGATCGAGTTCCTGCACGGGCACAAGAAGTGCCTCGTCAACCAGCGCGAGCTGGGCTCCGACGCGCAGAGCTTCGGCGACGCGCTGAAGGCGGCGCTGCGCCAGGACCCGGACGTGATCCTCGTCGGCGAGATGCGCGACCTGGAGACGATCTCCACGGCCCTGACGGCGGCCGAGACCGGCCACCTCGTGTTCGCGACGCTGCACACGCAGGACACGGCGCAGACGATCGACCGCATCATCGACGTGTTCCCCGCCCACCAGCAGGGTCAGGTGCGCGTGCAGCTGTCGGTCGCGCTGCAGGGGATCATGACCCAGCAGCTGCTGCCGACCGCGGACGGCTCCGGTCGCGTCGCGGCGTGCGAGGTGCTCGTGCCCAACCCGGCGATCCGCAACCTGATTCGCGAGGGCAAGACCCACCAGATCTACTCCGTGCTGCAGACGGGCGCCTCTTCGGGGATGCAGACGATGGACGCGTCGCTGGCGATGCTCGTGCGCCACAACAAGATCACTCAGAAGATGGCCGAGTCGCGCTCCTCGACTCCCGAGGAGCTCAGGCGCCTGCTGGGGGCGGGCACGCTCGCCGCGGCGTGAGGGGCTGACGGGCGATGCGAGGAGAAACGGCGATGCACGCAGAGACCGCGACGGGAGAGGGGGTGCGAGCGCGATGAGCACGTACGTCTTCAAGGCGATGGACGTGGCCGGCGTGAAGGCCCGCGGCGAGGTCGAAGCCGACTCCAAGCAGGCGGTCTCCGACCAGCTGAAGGCGCGCGGCATGATCGTGCTGGAGATCGCCGACAAGCACGCCTCGCGCGAGATCGAGCTGAGCTTCATGCAGCGCGTGAAGGCGGGCGACCTGGCTGTCTTCTCGCGGCAGCTCTCGACGATGATCTCCTCGGGCATGAGCATCCTGCGGGCGCTGTACGTGCTGGAGGAGCAGACGGAGAGCAAGTTTCTGAAGGACACGATCGTCGCGGTGCGCAAGGACGTCGAGGCGGGCCTGTCGCTGAGCGACTCGATGGCGCGCCACCCGAAGGTCTTCAACCCGCTGTTCGTGGCGATGACGCGTGCGGGCGAGGCGGGCGGCGTGCTTGAGAGCTCGCTGCTGCGCGTCGCCAACCAGCTTGAGAAGGACGCCTCGCTGCGCCGCCAGATCCGCTCGGCGATGGTCTACCCGGTGCTGGTGATCACGTTCGCCGTCGGCGTGATGATGGCGCTCGTCGCCTTCCTGGTGCCCGTGTTCGAGGGTGTCTTCAAGCAGTTCGGCGGTGAACTGCCGGCGATCACACAGGTTTCGGTGGCGATGTCCCACGCGGTCATCGGCTATTGGTGGGCGATGATCTTCGGCTCGGTTGGGGCGGCGGTCGCGTTCGTGAAGTGGAAGTCCTCCTCGTGGGGGCGTCCGCAGTGGGACCGCTTCCGCCTGCGCGTGCCGATGAAGATCGGCGCGATCGTGCAGGAGGTCGCGATCGCGCGCTGGTCGCGCACGCTCGCCTCGCTGACGAGCGCCGGTGTGCCGCTGCTGCTGGCCCTGGAGATCACGGGCAAGACGGCGGGCAACGTGACGGTCGAGGAGGCGATGGACGGCGTGATCACGTCCGTCAAGCGCGGCGGCACGATCGCGGCGCCGCTGGCGCAGGCGCCGATCTTCCCGACGATGGTCACGCACATGGTCGGCGTTGGCGAGGAGACGGGCGCGCTGGACTCGATGCTCGACAAGATCGCGGACTTCTACGAGGATCGCGTGGACGCGTCGGTGAAGGCCCTGACGTCGATCCTGGAGCCGATCATGATCATCGTGATCGGCGGCATCGTCGGCTTCATCGTCGTCTCGATGTACATGCCGCTGTTCACGGTGTACAACCACATTCAGTAGATCCGCAGGCACCCGTCCGCGACCGACAGCGAGACGCGCCCGTCGAGCAGCTCCAACAGCTCGGCGCCGACCAGCTCGCGCCGCCACCCCTGCAGAGTGCGCACGGGCGCCGGCGCCAAGCCGAGGCGGTGCGCGGCGACGATCGCCTGCAGGTCCGCGCGCGCGGCGATCAGCTCGTACGCCAGGTCGGCCTCACGCGCGCGGGCGCGCACGAGCGCTTCGCCCAGCGCGATCAGCGGCGCGTCGGCGGGGTCCGGCGTCGGCGGGCGGGTGTCGGAGGCGAGTGGCTCGTGGCTGCGCCGCAGCCCGCGCTGGACCGCCTCCAGCACGGCGTCGGCGCGCCGGCGCACGGAGCCGGCCCCGCGGAGCTCCTCCAGCTGGCGCGCGGAGGATGGCTTGCGCTTGGCGATCTCCACGAGCACGGCGTCCCCGAGCACGCTCTGCACGGGCCGGTCGCCGGCCGCGGCGGCCTGCTCGCGCCACTGCACGAGCTCGCGCGCGACGCTCTGCGCGGCGGCGTTCAGGGCGCGGATGCGCGGCAGGCGCGAGAAGACGGTGTCGAGGTCGCGCGCGTCGCTGGCCTGCTCCAGCGCGCGGCACTCCTCGCGCGCCCACTGCAACCGCCCGCGCTCGCGCAGGCGCCACTGCAGCTCGTCGGCCAGCGCCAGCAGGTGCACGACGTCCTCGCGCGCGTACCCGAGCTGCTCGGGCGACAGCGGCCGCGCGTCCCAGCGGGTGAAGCTCGCGCTCTTGGCGAGGCGCACGTCGAGCAGCCGCGCGAGCAGCGACTCGTAGGAGGACTGCGCGGCCATCCCGGCGAAGCCGGCGGCGAGCTGCGTGTCGAACACGTTGCGCACCTCGCTCTGAAAGCGCCGCCGCAGCAGCGCGACGTCCTGGCGTCCGGCGTGCACGACGATCTCCACGGCGGGGTCGGCGAGCACCTCGACCAGGGGCGCGGCGTCGAGATCCTCGCGCAGGGGGTCGATCAGCTCGATGCGCTCGGCCGTCGCGGAGCGATCGGGCGTCGCGGAGGGCAGGGCCGGCTCGGGCACTGCGAGCTGCACGAGGCACAGCAGCGTGCGGTAGCGCCCCTCGCCCATGAACTCCGTGTCCAGGGCGAGTCGGCCGCTCGCGCGCGCCAGGCCGACGAGCTGCGCGAGGGACTCGCTCGATCCGAGCGCGGCGGTCGGGTGCGCGTGTGCGCGTGCGGTGCGTGTGCTCCTCGTACTCATGGCGTGCTGCGCTCCTCCTCCTCCTCCTCCTCCTCCTGCATCTCCACCGCTGCCAGCGCGAGGACGAAGCACGCGCCGCCGGGCCCGTCGGGCACCGGTCCGTCGTGCAGCGTAAGCGAACCGCCCATGCGCGCGGCCAGCTCGCGGCCGATCGCGAGCCCGAGGCCGAAGCCGCTGCTGCCGCCGGTGGCGCTGCCGCGCTGGAAGCGCTCGAAGATCAGCTCGCGCTCGGACTCCGGCACGCCCGGCCCGTCGTCGCGCACGGCGACGTGCGCCCAGCCGCGTTGCACGGAGGGCTCGATCTCGACGCTCGACCCCGCCGGCGCGACGCGCAGCGCGTTGTCGAGCACGATCCGCACGATGCGCGCGACCGCCCCGGGATCGGCGGCGACCCAGCACGGCCGCGGGGGCGGTGTGACGTGCACGCGCACTGCGCGCGCGGCGGCGGTGAGCTCGAACTCGGCGGCGACGGCCCGGCACAGCTCTCCCAGCTCCAGCGGCTCGCGGCGCAGCTGAAGCTCAGCGTCCAGGCGGCTGAGGTCGAGCAGGTCCGACGCGAGCTGGGAGAGCCGGTGGGACTGCTCTCTCGCGCGCGCCGCCCGCCCGCGCGCGTCCTCGACGTCGAGGTGCTCGGCGTCGAGGTCGTCCTGCAGCAGCTCGAGCATCCCGTCGAGCGAGGTGAGCGGCGTGCGCAGCTCGTGCGAGGCCGTGGCGACGAACGCGCGGCGCGCGGCCTCCTGGCGGCGCAGGCGCGACTGCATACTCGCGAACGCGCGCGTGAGGTCCCCGACCTCGTCGTGGCGGGGGTCCTCGGGCAGGGGTGCGTCCGGGCCGCGGCGTTCGAGCTCGCGTGTGGCCTCGCGCAGCCGCTCCAGGCGGCGCAGCAGCGTCGTGGTGAGGGCGATGCCGAGCAGCAGTGCGATCGTCAGACCGGCGGCCGCCGCCTCCAAGAACGCCGTGCGCACGACCTTCACGGCGGAGGACACGTGTTCCAGGCGCTTGGCGAACACGAGCACGTACGGGAGCCCGCCGATGCGGATCGGCTCGGCCGCGGTGAACACGTCGCCCGTCAGCGTGTGGATACCGCGGCCGCTGCGCAGCACGCGCTGGGCCTGCCCGTAGAAGGTGGGCACGTCGAGATCCTCGGTAGGCCGCGAGTAGACGACGTTCAGGCGGCCGTCGAGGATCGTGATCTGACCGCCGACGCGGCGGCGCAGCTCCCCCGCCGTGACCGTCAGCTGCGCCTGACTGACGGCGCCCGTGCGCGGTTCGGGCTCCACCTCGGCGAAATCCGCGCGGGCGACGGCGATCGCCGTGAACACGCCCGACTCGGCGTCGGCGCGCAGGCGGTGCTCAAGCGGCGAGAGCAGCGCGAGCGCGGCGATCCCGAGCGTCACGGCGCTCGTCAGCAGCAGCGCGAGGAACAGCCGCGGCCGTAGCCCGCTCACGGCTCCTGGAAGCGGTAGCCCGCGCCGCGCACCGTCAGGATCAGCTTGGGATCCTCCGGCGCCTCCTCGAGCTTCTCGCGCAGATGCCGGATGTGGACGTCGATCGCGCGCGGATCGCGGTAGGCGGAGTCGCCCCAGATCGCGCGCAGCAGCTCCTGGCGGTTGAGCAGCCGGCCGGGCTCGGACATCAGCCGCGCGAGCAGCTCGAACTCCGAGAACGTGAGCCGCGCGGGCTCGCCGCGCACGCTCACCTCGCGGTGGCCGCGGTCGAGCGTGACGGGGCCGACGGCGAGCAGCTCGTGGCCGAGCGCGCGCGGACCGGAGCGCCGCAGCACCGCGCGCACGCGGCTGCGCAGCTCGGCGAGGCCGAACGGCTTCGTGACGTAGTCATCGGCGCCGGCCTCCAGGCCCTGCACGGCGTCCGCCTCGGTGTCGAGCGCCGTGAGCATGATGATCGGCACGATGTTGCGCCGTTCGCGCAGCGTGCGGCACACGTCGTAGCCGCTCGGTCCGGCGCCGAGCGCGACGTCGAGCAGGATCACGTCGTAGTGCTCGCCTTCGGCGCGCGCGAGCGCCTCCTCGCCGCCGGCCACCGCCTCGACCGTGTGGCCCTCACGTGCGAACGAGCGTGTGAGCGTCTCGCGCAGGGCCTCCTCGTCGTCCACCACGAGAATCCGGAGGGTGCTGAGAGTCTCAACCGCGCTCATCGCAGTCCCTCACGCTAGCGTTCACGGCAGTCGCCACAGCAGCGCTCCGCGGCCGAGACCGGCGGCGCGCGAGACGTCGGTCGCGTGCGCCCGCACCCACAGCGCGGGCGCCGAGCAGGCGGCGTCGGTGCGCGGCGTGTAGCGCCCGCACACCGAGCTCAGCAGCGCGTAGCGCACTTCGCCGCGCGCTACGAGCTGGCGCAGCTGCGCGATGCTCGTGAGCACGCGTCCTTCGTAGGTCGTGAGCATGATCACGGGCCGCGCGTCGTGCACGATCAGCGCCGCGGCGCGCGTCGCGGAGGCGGCCGCCACCTCGTAGCGCGCACCGCCCTGGTGGGAACGCAGGTAGGAGCTGAGCAGGCGCAGTTCCGCTTCGGGGATCGAGCCGACGACGCCGGCGTCGGAGACGGCGATGCGGACGGCCCGGATACTCGCCTGCAAGGGGATCGCCAGCAGCGCGGCGAGCAGCACGGCGAGCACGACGCCGCGCGCGCGACCGGTGAAGTGCGCGAGCCACGCGGCGCCGATGCCGAGCAGCGCGGCGACGGCGGGGGTGAAGCCCTCGACGTAGCGGGGATGCAGGCGCGCCATGTGGCTGAAGAGGACGAGCCCGACGAGCAGCCACAGGGCCAGGCCGAGCGCCGCGCCGCGGCGCACGGGCGGCCCGCGCAGCATGAACAGGGCGGCGGGCAGGCCGAGCAGCAGCGCGGCGAGCGCCTGCAGCCCGAGCCGTTCGATCGGCAGTGGCCCGATCCGGCTCAGCAGGCGCGTGGGGGAGGGCGCGGGCACGGAGAAGCGTTCGCGCTCGGCGGCGGTGGCGGTCGGGGTGTTGCGGCCCGGCCGGTACACGATGGTGGCGGCTTCGCCGCCCTTGTTGCGGATGCGGTCCAGGCCGTTGAACACGAATGCGGCATTCCAGGCGCTGCCGTTTGTGGAGCCGATCGCGTACGGCCGTTCGTGGGCGGGGACGAGCAGCGTCGCCGTCAGCCACGACAGCGCGACGGCGAGGTAGACGACGAGCGCGAGCGCGAGCGCCACGGCGGTCCGCAGCGGCCCCCGCAGGCGCTCTCGCGGGGCGCTGGTCTCCGCTCGCTCGGAGACGTCGGTGTCCGGCTGCTTTTTGCGCCGGCGGAGCTTGGGGCGCGGGCGAAAGCCCAGGCACGCGATCAGCGCGAGCCCGGGCAGCGCGACGAGCGACTCCAGCAGCTTCACGTTGAAGGCGATCCCGAGCACGGCGGCGGCGGCGAGCAGCAGCGCGGTGCGCCCGCTCTCGCAGGCGCGCATCAGCAGCGCCAGCGCGAGCACCAGCAGCAGCATCATCACGGCGTCCATCGTGTCGCTGCGCGCGGTGATCACCTCGATCGGCAGCACGGCGAGCGCGAGCGCGGCGCCGAGCGCGGCGCCGGCGCCGAACGTGCGCCGCAGCGCGAGATACAGCAGCGGCACCGACAGCGTGCCGGCGAGCGCCTGCGGGAGCTTCAGCGCGGTGGAGTCGAAGCCGAACAGCTTGACGCTCGCGACCTGCAGCCACAGGTCCACGGGCGGCTTGTCGATCGACACGCTGCCGCCGGGCTCGAAGGCGCCGAGCAGGAAGTTGTGCAGCGAGGTCCCCATGCTGCGCACGGCCGCGTCGTAGTAGGGGTCCACGTTGACCGAGCCGAGGTCGATCAGGCGCAGCAGCGCGGCGCCGAGCGTGATCGCGGCGAGCAGCGCCCACTCCCAGCGGGATGCGCCTCCCGCGGTGCGCGGGGCCGGGTCGTGTTGCGCCGGGTCGGGTCGCGTGGCGCCCGGCTGCGTGGGCTCGGGCTGGATCGCCGCCCGGTCTGCCGGCGGCGCCGGCTCCTCGGGGTCTCGCGCCGTCGCGCTCATGCGCGGCGCGGTAGTCTCGCTCTATGGCGGGCGATAAGGACGGCGGCGGCGATCGGGCGGAGGACTCCCATGGGCCGCAGGAGTGTATGCCCTGCCGGGGCACGGGCAAGGTGATCTCGAACCTCGGGGGCAAGGCGAGCACGATCGTCTGCCCGTGGTGCGAGGGCGAGGGCACCCGCAATCCGGCGGCGGACGCGCAGGCGCGGTTCTCGGCGGGCGAAGGCGGGACTGGGGCGCCGCCGGGCGAGGCGGCGTAGGCCCTGAGCCCACGGCCTTATCAGCCGTAGTAGCGCGAGATCTCAAGCAGCAGGCTGGCGGCGTTGTGGGTGAGGATCAGCAGCACGATCAGCGCACCGGCCGCCCGCCCGAAGCGTCGTCCGGCGCCGCGGGCGGCGAGCGCGAGCACGGCGGCGCCGAGGGCCAGCATCGGCATCATGTAGCGCGGCTCGGAGACGCCGGCGTCGAGGTTCGGGAACATCAGGTAGGAGTCGGCGGCGGTGAGCGTCATCACGCCCCCGGTCATGAGCACGTACGTGGCGAGCTCGGGCAGGCGCGCGCGCAGGGCCTCGCGCCCCAACCAGAGCGCGCGAACCGACAGCGCGCCGATCGTGGCGGCGGGCAGCAGCGCGAGATCGTAGACGCCATTGGGGAAGACGGTCTCAAGCCAGTTGTAGCGGCCGACGAATCCCTTGAACCAGATCTGGAACGTGGTTGAGATGCCGGGGAAGTCGTTTGTCATGCCCGGCAGGCGCGGCAGGTAGAGCTGCCAGACGTAGCTGATCTCGGCGGTGATCGATCCGTGGCCGGCGGTCGCGTGCAGCGCGTTTGAGAGCAGGCCGAGCCCGGCGCGGTGGGTGAGCAGGTTGCGCGCCACATAGGCGAGCACGGGGGTGAGCGCGATCGCCACGGCCAGTGCCGCTGCGCGGTAGGGGCCGCTCCCTGCGCAGGGAGCGCGCGCCTGGCGACGGGTGAGCAGCGCGAGGCCGACGAACACGCCGGGGGCCAGCCCGAGGAAGTTGAGCTTCGTCAGGAACCCGGCGGCCAGCAGGGCGCCGAGCGCGAGCGCCAGGCGCCGCGTCAGCCCGTGCCGGAAGGCTCGCGCCAGGACACAGAAGATTGCGGCCGACACCGTCAGCAGCAGGGCGTCGGGGTTCACGGCGCTCGAGGTGAACCCGAGCAGCGGGGCGAGCGCCGCCGCGAGCGCGCCGGCGGTCCACGCCCACGGCGCGGCGGGGAGCGCTTCGCGCAGGAAGAGGAAGACGAACAGCGCGGTGATCCCGGCCAGCAGCGCCGAGAACAGCCGCATCAGCTCCAGGCGGTCCAGCAGCGTGCCGCCCGCGCCGAGTGCGTAGGGGATGCTCTGCAGGGCGTAGTACAGGGGCGGCTGCGAGACGGCGACACCGGCGGCGCCGTTGCCATGCCGGGGGGCGTGGAGCGCCAGATCGTGCTGCAGGAGCCGCGCCTGCCGGCGCGAGGCGAGGGGGGTGCGGGTCGGGTTCAGCACGACTTCCCTGAAGTGCTCGTCGGTCAGCGCGAGATCCTCCTCGGGCGAGAACGTTTCGGCGCTGGAGGAGGGCAGCTTTCCCGTCTGAGCGAGCACCTGCGTGTAGGCGAAGTGCGCCTGCTCGTCGGCGCCCTGAAAGGCCGGGGTGGCGATCGACCAGCACGCCGCGTTGGCGAAGGCGACGACGGCACAGACGCGTGCGGCGACGGGTATCGCTCGCAGCAGCCCTCTCAGCCCCGCTGGGGACACGCCGTGTAGTGCGCTCGTCGGCCCGCGTGGCGCGCTCGTCGGCCCGCGTGGCGCGCTCGCCGGCCCGCGTGGCGCGTGCGCCGGACCGTGTGGCGCGCTCGCCGTCCCTCGCGCCGCGCTCGCGGGCGTGCCCGCGGCGCGAGGGGTGCTGCGCCGCGGCGGACGCGCGCTCGCGGCTGCTCGCCTGGGGGTCCCCCGCCGGCTCACGCCAGCTCCCGACGCACAAGCCACAGCGAGAGGCCGGCGGCGAAGAGGAAGAGCAGCAGCAGGATCGGGGCGATCCACGCGCCCGTGCCGGTGTGGGCGAGTCCCATCCTGCGCGCGATCGACAGCGCCTGCTTCCACCACGGGCTGGTGCCCGCGCGCAGGTATTCGATGCGAAGCCTTCCCGGCAGCGCTTTCCCGTCGCGCCCCACGGCCGCCAGCGCGCGTTTGGAGGTGGGCTGGCCGAACACGGTGATCAGCTGGTCTTTGAGGTCAAAGGCGAAGCACACGGTCGCGTGTTCGGTGGTGCGGGCGACGCGCTCGACGGGCACCGTGACGACCGCCGTGGTCCAGCCGGAGCCCCGTTCGCCGCGGGTCAGCGTGCCGCCGTTTGCGAACACCGTGACGGTCAGCCGCGGGCCGAGCAGCGACAGCAGCGACGCGCGGATCGCCGATGTGCCGGCGGGCAGCGTTTCGCGTCCCTGGCACAGGCCGTTGTCCATGCGCGTCGCGCCGAGTTCGGTGCGGGCGCGAACCGAGTTGGTCCCGGCGACCGTCGGCGGCGAGCGCGTCAGCGCAGCGGCGAGCAGCGTCACGGCGAGCGCCGAGCCGAGCGCGAGCACGACTCCGATGCGTATCCTCTCGGCGGCAACCCGGTCAGTCGTGCTCATCGCGCAAACATCTGCGACGGTAGCGCCGGTCTTGCACGGAGTCTAATAATCAGAAACAGCGGCTGTGGCGCGAGACGAGCCCGCAGCGAGGCCTGTGCGCAGCCGGTCGATCTGGGCGGCGCCCGCCGACGCCCGCCGGGCGATCTGGGAGGCGACCGCGTATGCGTGCAGGGCGAGCCGGGAGGCGACGGCGTGTACCTGCTGGGCGATCTGGGAGGCAACGGCGTGTGTCTGCTGGGCGAGCCGGGAGGCGACGGCGTATGCCTGCTGGACGAGCCGGGAGGCGACCGCGTATGACCGCCGTGCGGCCGTGCCTGAACACGAGCCGGCCCCCGCCGGCGCAGGCGCAATACGATCCCCGCGTGTCCGCCACGATCATCGACGGCCGAGCGGTTGCGGCGCGCGTGCGCGCCGAGGTCGCCGAGGATGTGCGCGCCTTCAGCGAGCGCGCGGGGCGCCCGCCGGGACTTGCGACGGTGCTCGTCGGCGAGGACCCCGCGTCGGCCGTGTACGTCGGCGGCAAGCAGCGCGCGTGCGCGGAGGTCGGGATGGCGGCGTTCGACAAACGGCTGCCCGCCGACGCTTCGAGCGAGCAGGTGACGCAACTGCTCGGCGAGCTGAACGAGCAGCAGGCGGTCAGCGGCGTGCTGCTGCAGCTGCCCGTGCCGGCCCACCTCGACGGCGCCGCGCTGACGAGCCTGATCGATCCGGACAAGGACGTCGACGGGCTCACGCCCGTAAACGCCGGTCTGCTCGCGCTCGGACGGCCCGGGCTGCGCCCGTGCACGCCGACGGGGGTGATGGAGCTGCTGCGCAGCGTCGGGCCGCAGGGAGCCGACATCGAGGGCGCGGAGGCGGTCGTCGTCGGCCGCTCGAACCTGTTTGGCAAGCCGATGGCGCAGCTGCTGCTGGAGGCCAACGCGACGGTGACGGTGTGCCATTCGCGCACGCGCGAGCTGCCCACGGTGTGTGCCCGCGCGGACATCCTGATCGTGGCGGTGGGGCGCCCGCGCATGATCGGGCGCGACTGTGTCAAGCCGGGTGCGGTGGTCATCGACGTCGGCATGAGCCGCCTCACGCCCGAGCAGGCAGGCACCCGCAGCGGCCTGGTCGGCGATGTCGACTTCGCGGCTGTGGCGGAGGTCGCCTCGGCGATCACGCCGGTGCCGGGCGGAGTGGGGCCGATGACGATCGCGCAGCTGCTGCGCAACACGCTGCTGGCGGCGCGCCACCAGGCGGGCCTCGCACAGGAGGCTGTTAGATGAGGCTGCGCCGGCTGCGGCTGGGGGAGATGCTCGCGCTCCTCGGGGCGCTGCTCGTGATCGTGGCGCTGACGCGGCCGTGGTATGAAACGCCGCAGGGCAGCGTGGACGCGTGGGCCACGTTCGGACCGACGATCGTGCTGCTGATGCTGGCTGCGGCGGGCGGGCTGGCGCTGGCGCTGGCGACCGTCACCGAGCGCTCCACGGCGCTGCCGGTCGCCGCCGCGGTGTGGGGCACGCTGCTTGGGTTCGCCGCAGTCGTGGCGGCGCTCGTGCGGCTGCTGGAGCGGCCCGATCACGCCAGCGCGTTGTGCGCCGGAGCCTGGCTGGCGCTGGCTGGTGCGCTGGCGATCCTGGCCGGCAGCTGGCAGTCGATGCGCGACGAACGCACGGAGCTATACGAGCCCTCCGACGCCAAGCCGCGTCCCCCGCCGGCGACATAGAATCCCTTGCCGTGATCGATCGCGACGAGGTTCTGCACGTCGCGCGCCTGGCGCGCCTGCAGCTGAACGAGGACGAGGTGCAGGCGATGGCGGCCGAGCTGACCGCCGTCATCGACCACATCGCGAAGATCGGCGAGCTGGACCTCGCGGACGTGGCGCCGACCTCGCACGTGGTCGAGGTCAGCGGCGCCCTGCGCGCGGACGAGCCGTGTGCGTCGCTGCCGCGCGAGGTGGCGCTTGCGCAGGCACCCGCTGTGAGCGGCGAGGGCTTCCTCGTCCCGAGTCCGCAGGCGTAGCGGAGATGCCGTCGGGTTCGCACGTCGCAAGCGGCGCAGGCGTCGGGTTCGCGCTCACAGGCGCCCGGTCCGCGGCTACAGGGGCCCGGGCCACACTCATGGGCGGTTGGCCCGCGCTCACAGGCGGACGGCACCGGTGAGCGACGCCGACATGCTGGAGCTGTCCGCCGCGCGCGCGGCTGCGGAGATCGCGGCTGGCACGCTCTCCGCGCGGGAGCTGTTCGAGCTCTACCGCGCGCGTGCCGCCGCCGACGAGCTGAACGCGTTCACGTGGGTCGCGCCGGAGCCTCCCGCCGACGCGCCGCGCGCCGATGCGCCGCTCGGCGGCGTGCCGCTCGCGGTGAAGGACCTCTTCTGCACCGAGGGCGTGCCGAGCCAGTCGGGCTCGCGCATCCTGCAGGGCTACCGCCCGCCGTACAGCGCGAGCGTGGTGGAGCGCCTGCGCGCCGCCGGTGCGCCGCTGCTGGGGAAGACCAACCAGGACGAGTTCGCGATGGGGTCCTCCAACGAGAACTCGGCGTACGGACCGGTGCGCAACCCGTGGGATCGCACGCGCGTGCCGGGTGGCTCCTCCGGGGGCAGCGCCGCGGCGGTCGCCGCCGGCCTCGCGCCATGGGCGCTCGGCACGGACACGGGCGGTTCGATCCGCCAGCCGGCCGCGCTGTGCGGAATCGTCGGGTGCAAGCCGACGTACGGCGCCGTCTCGCGCTACGGGATGATCGCCTTCGCCTCCTCGCTGGACCAGGCGGGACCGCTCACCCGCGACGTCACCGACGCGGCTCTGCTGCTGCGCCACATGGTCGCTCACGACGCGCGCGACGCGACCTCGCTCGCCTTCCCGCACGAGATCGTCATGCCGCGCGCCGAGCGCCTGGACGGCGTGCGGCTGGGCGTCCCGGCGGAGCTTACGGGCGAGGGTGTCGAGGGCGGCGTGGGCATCGACAGCGGCGTGCTCGACGCCTTCACGGCGACGCTCGCGCGCGCGCAGGAGCTGGGCGCCGACGTGCAGAGCGTCCACCTCCCGCACGCCCCGCACGCGCTGTCGGCCTACTACGTGCTGGCGCCGGCGGAGGCCTCCTCCAACCTCGCGCGCTTCGACGGCGTGCGCTACGGGTTGCGCGCGGCTGATGCCCGCGACCTAACGGACATGTACACGCGCACCCGCCACGACGGCTTCGGCGCGGAGGTCAAGCGGCGCATCATGCTCGGCACGTACGCGCTGTCCTCCGGGTACTACGACGCCTACTACGGCCGCGCGCAGCGCGTGCGCACGAAGATCGCGCAGGACTTCGCGACCGCGTTCGCACAGGTCGATCTGATCGTCACGCCGACCTCGCCGACGGTCGCCTTCGCGCTCGGGGAGAAGACCGGCGACCCGCTGTCGATGTACCTGAACGACTACTGCACGGTGCCGATGTCGCTCGCGGGGATACCGGCGATCTCGATCCCGTGCGGACTGAGCGACGCGCTGCCCGTGGGCTTCCAGCTCGCCGGCCCCGCCTTCAGCGAGAACAGGCTGCTGGACGCGGCGCACGCCCTGGAGCTGGCGATCGGCTTCGACGGCTCGCCGGCGCGGACGAATGGGGCCGGGGTATGAGCGCGATCGACTTGGTTGGTTCCCCGGTGCGGGTGAATGGTGCGAGCGAGATCGGCTTCGACGCTTCGCCGGCGCCGGCGAGGAGGGCCGGAGTGTGAGCGCGGGCGTCGGCGAGGTCGCCTACGAACCGGTCATCGGCCTGGAGATCCACGTGCAGCTGGCGACCCGGACGAAGATGTTCTGCGGCTGCGAGCTGTCCTTCGGCGAGCCTCCGAACACGCGCACATGCCCCGTCTGCCTGGGGCTGCCGGGCAGCCTGCCGGTGGCCAACGCGCGCGCGGTCCACTTCGGCTTGATGATCGGGATGGCGCTGGGCTCAGAGCTGGCGCCGCGCTCGATCTTCCATCGCAAGAACTACTTCTATCCCGACCTGCCCAAGGGCTACCAGATCTCCCAGTACGACGAGCCGCTGTGCCGCGGCGGGCGACTGGGCGAGGTGCGCATCCACCGCGTGCACCTGGAGGAGGACGCCGCGAAGCTCGTGCACGTCGGCGAGAGCGGGCGCATCCACGGCTCGGACGCCAGCATCGTCGACTTCAACCGCGGCGGCACGCCGCTGGCGGAGATCGTGACCGAGCCCGACGTGCGCTCCGGCGGGCAGGCGCGCGAGTGGCTGACGCTGCTGCGCACGACGCTGCGCCAGCTCGGCGTCAGCGACGTGAACATGGAGGAGGGTTCGCTGCGCTGCGACGCCAACATCTCCGTGCGTCCCGCCGGCACGCCGGAGCTGGGCGTCAAGACGGAGCTGAAGAACATGAACTCCTTCCGCTTCATCGAGCGCGGCATCCGCGCCGAGGTCGCGCGTCAGGAAAAGATCCTGGAAGAAGGAGGGCAGGTCGTGCAGGAGACGCTGCACTTCGACCCCGCCTCCGAGCGCATCACGTCGCTGCGCTCCAAGGAGCAGGCCCACGACTACCGCTACTTCCCCGAGCCCGACCTGCTGCCCGTGGCGATCGAGCAGGAGATGCTGGAGCGGGCGCGTGCGGCGATGCCCGAGCTGCCCGCCGCTCGCGCCGCGCGCCTGGAGCGGGAGGTGGGCCTGAGCGTCGACAGCGCCCGCCAGCTGGCCTTCCGCGCCGATCTCGGCGACTACTTCGAGGCCGCCCTCGCCGCCGCGGCCGATCCCGCGCCGCCTGCGCAGGCGCTCGCCAACTGGGTCGCCGGCGATCTGGTGAGCCGGCTCGGCGACGAGGACGATCCCGGCGCCTCGCGTGTGACGGCCGCTGCGCTGGCCGTCCTCGTCGGCCTCGTCTCAGCCAAGCGCATCAGCGTCGGCGCCGGCCGGCGGGTGCTCGACCGCCTCGTCGCCGAGGGGGGCGATCCGCTTGCCATCGTCCAGGAGGAGGGCCTTGAGGCGATCGGCGGCGGCGAGGATCTCGCCGCGATCGTCGCAGCCGCGCTGGCCGCCAACGGCGACGCGGCCGAGCGCGTGCGCGGCGGCAACGCGAAGGCCATCGGGCCGATCGTGGGCCAGGTGATGCGCGAAACCAAGGGCCGCGCCGACGGGGGCGAAGTCACGCGACTCGTGCACGAGCAGCTCGGGATCTGAGCGACATCTCAAACAGGCGCTCCTCCCACATCTTGGACAGCGGGCCAATTGCATCCGTGCGCCGCTGCGCAACCATGCTTGTCATGAATCGGCCAACGTCCAATCCAATGGCTTCACCTCCCCGGCGGTTTCTGCTGCTGCCAGAGGAGGGTGTCGACGTGCCCAGCCAGGGACCGCGAATCCGCCGCTACCGTCTGGCCAGCGTCGCCCGGCGCCGGGGGCCCCGCGCTCCCGGCTCCCCGGACGCCGTGGCCCGCGCGGTCGGGGAGCACGGCCACCCCGGCGGCACGTACGACTGACCAACGTCCCGACTCCCCTCGGTCCTGGGGCGAATCGCGGTGTGCGGCCGGGCAGGGTGGCGATTTCTGCTCGGCCGCACCACCGTCTACGCTAGGGGCATGAACGTCAACGATTCCCCGCCTTCGTCCCGCTCTCTGGGCCGCACCGTCGTCGCGGCGCTGATTCTGATCGTGGCCGTGTGGCTGCTGCTGGGGTTTGTGATTCACATCGTCTCCTTCCTCTTCAGCGCCGCTGTCTTCGTCCTGCTGGTCTTCGGAATCATCTGGGCTCTGCGCGTGCTCCTATAGGAGCACGCGGTGGCCTACGTCGTCATCGCCTTCTGCTTCGGCCTCGCCGGTGGGATCGTGGGCAGGATCAAGGGCAGCTCGTTCCTGCTGTGGTTCCTGATCTCCGGGGCGGTGCCGATCTTCGGCCTGCTCGCCGCGATCGCCTACCGCTACGAGCGCGACGAGCCGCGGCGGCAGTGCCCGCGTTGCGGCAGGGTGACGAAGGCGTACGCCGCGATCTGTATGCGCTGCGGTGAGGAGCTCGACTATCCGCAGGCGCTTCTGGCCTCCGAAGCGGCCGAACGCGAACGGGTGCGACACGCCTGAGCCGAGAGCCGCCGGCGGGGGTGCGCCCGCCGGCACAGCTATAAATCCCCTGGTGAGCGAGGAGGCCACAACCGTGCCGGCAGGCTCGACCCTGATATCGCGCATCATCCATCGCTGGGGCTTTGACGACGAGCGCGACTTCGTGCTGCGCGTCGTGCAGCCCGGGCTCGTCGGCCTGATCGACGGCACCGTCTCCTCGATCGCGCCGATCTTCGCGGCGGCCGTCGCCTCCAACTCGCACACGGCGTTCGTCGTCGGCATCTCCGTGGCGCTCGGCGCGGGCATCAGCATGGGCGTCTCGGAGGCGCTCTCGGACACCGGCGAAGTCACGGGTCGCGGCACGCCGCTCGTGCGCGGCAGCATCACCGGCGGCATGACAGCGCTCGGCAGCATCTTTCACACGCTGCCGTTCCTGATCCCGAACACCCACGAAGCGCTGGTGGTGGCCGGCATCGTCGTGGCTGTCGAGCTGTTCGTGATCGCCTGGGTGCGCGAGCGCTTCCTCGACGTCTCGCTGCGCTCCTCGCTGATCGTCGTCACGCTCGCCGGCGTGATCGTGCTGGCTATCGGCGTCGCGGTCGGGGCGTCCTGAGAGGGCGGCGCGTGGAGGCTGCGATCTGCACCCTTTGGGGCCGCTGACCCCGTGGAGGCTGCGATCTGCACCCTTTGGGGCCGCTGACCCCGTGGAGGCTGCGATCTGCACCCTTCGGGCCCGCTGCCAGGAGGTGATCTGCCCGCCGGCGGCGAAAGCACACCCTTCGGGACCGCTGAACAGGCCGGAGGGCGCCGGTGGACGGGCGAAAGCCCACTGATAAACTCGCTCTCCCAGAGCGCGGGACCCAGCGGCGGCCCCGCAGTTTGTCGTTCCCCGAGCCAACGGAAGGAGGTAGATGACATGCGCGCAGTGGATGCGTTGATGGAATGTCTGAAGGCGGAGGGCGTGGATGTCGTCTTCGGCCTGCCCGGCGGCGCCAACCTTCCGACCTACGACGCGTTTGTCGACGCCGGCATCCGCCACATCCTCGTGCGCCACGAGGCCGGTGGTGGGCACGCCGCCCAGGGGTACGCGAAGGCGACCGGCCGCGTCGGCGTGGCGTTTGCCACCAGCGGACCGGGCGCGACGAACCTGATCACGCCGATCTGCGACGCGATGATGGACTCCGTTCCGTGTGTGTTCATCACAGGTCAGGTGCGCACCGAGCTGCTCGGCACCGACGGCTTCCAGGAGGCGGACACGATCGGGATCACGATGCCGATCGTCAAGCACTCGTTCATGATCCAGGACCCGCTTGAGATCCCGCGCGCGATCCACGAGGCGTTTCACATCGCGCGCTCCGGGCGGCCGGGTCCCGTGCTCGTCGATATCCCGCAGGACCTCTCGCGCGCCGAGATCCCCTACGAGCCGGTCACAGACATCCGCCTGCCCGGGTACCAGCCGACGCTGGAGGGCAACCAGAAGCAGATCCGCCAGGCTGCCAAGGCGCTCGCGGTCGCGCAGCGCCCGGTGATCTACGCCGGTGGAGGCGTGGTCAACGCCAACGCCTCCGCGGAGCTCTTCGAGTTCGCGACGAGCGACCGTTTCCCCGTCACGTGCACGCTGATGGGCCTCGGCGCCTTTCCCGCCCGCGTGGACGGGACACCTCATCCGCAGTGGCTCGGGATGCTGGGTATGCACGGCACCCGCACAGCGAACTACGCGATGGACGAGGCCGACCTGATCTGCGCCGTGGGCGCGCGCTTTGACGACCGCATCACGGGCAAGCTCTCGGAGTTCGCGCCGCGCGCGAAGTTCATCCACATCGACGTCGATCCCGCGGAGATCTCCAAGAACGTGCCGGCGCACATCCCGATCGTCGGCGACGCCAAACATGTGCTCGCCAAGCTGCTGGTCGAGTACCGCGCGCTGAGCGCCGACCCCGCGCGCCTGGAGGCATGGTGGGGACGCATAGAAGGCTGGCGCGAGAAGCATCCGCTCGGTTACGAGGACAGCGTCGACGCGGAGATCAAGCCGCAGTACATGATCCAGGCGCTGCACGAGGCGACCGGCGGCGAGGCGATCGTCTCAAGCGACGTCGGCCAGCATCAGATGTGGACCGCGCAGTACTACGACTTTCCGGCGCCGCGGCGCTGGATCAACTCGGGCGGCCTGGGCACGATGGGCTTCGGGCTGCCGGCGGCGATGGGCGCGGCGGTCGGCTGCCCCGAGCGGCTGGTGTGCTGCGTCGCCGGGGACGGGTCGGTGCAGATGAACATGCAGGAGCTCGCGACGTGCGCGCAGGAGCAGATCCCGATCAAGGTGTTCATCATGAACAACGGCTATCTCGGCATGGTGCGCCAGTGGCAGGAGCTGTTCTGGGACGGGCGCTACAGCCACGTCGATACGGGCAAGTACCCCGACTTCGTCAAGCTCGCCGAGGCCTACGGCGCCACCGGTATGCGCCTGCAGAGCAAGGACACGCTTGTCGATGACATGAAGCGCGCGATAGCGACGGAGGGTCCGGTGCTCGTCGATGTGCGCGTGACGCGCGAGGAGAACACCTACCCGATGATCCCGGCCGGTCAGGCGGCGAGGGAGATGGTGGGATGACGCGGATGCGCGGAGGCGGAGGGCCACTGGGTTCGGAGGACCGTCGGGCTGCAGGTGACCTTGCGAGCGACTGTGCGGGCGGCCGACCCAGCTCGATATACACGGCTGGACACCGAAGCGAGGCGATCGGCTGATGGGCGAACCGGCGACGAAAGAGCCCCTGAGCCTTGAGGAGCTGCAGGCGGCCGGCCGCCTGCGCACGGGCCGCAAGCACGTCCTGTCGATCCTTGTGGAAAACAGGTCGGGTGTGCTGACGCGCATCGCCGGGCTGTTCGCAAGGCGCGGCTTCAACATCTCCACGCTGACCGTCGGTCCGACCGAGGACGAGCAGATATCGCGCGTGACGCTGACCGTTGACGGCGCTTTGCACCCGATCGATCAGGTCACCAAGCAGCTGCACAAGCTCATCAACGTCCTGAAGATCCGCGACCTGGAGCCGGGCGACACCGTCTCGCGCGAGCTGGCTCTGTTCAAGGTTTCGGCCGACGGCGTGCAGCGCGGCGAGCTGATGCAGATCACCGAGATCTTCCGCGGCAAGGTCGTCGATGTCACCAAACGCTCGGTGATCGTGGAGATCACAGGAACGACGGAGAAGATCGAGGCCTTCGAGAACATGGTCCGGCCGTTCGGCCTGATCGAGATGATGCGCACCGGCGAGATCGCCATTTCCCGCGGCCGCGGCGAGACATGAGCGAGCCCCGGGGCACACTCCGGGACCCTTCCGCGCCCTTCGCGCTGCACGACGAGCACCGCGAGCACCTGGCGGCACGTCTGGATCTGGCGCTGGCGCGCGCGCGCCGCAGCGGCCGCCCGACGCTCGCGACGCTCACGTTCGCGCTCGCGGCGGACGTGGACCCGAGCGCCGTGGTGTGCGCCTCGCGCCGGCCCGGCGAGCCGTGGTTCGTGTTCGAGCAGCCGGAGCGCAAACGCGTCGCGCTCGCCGCGCTCGGCGAGGTCGCGCGTCTCACCGCGAGCGGTCCGGAGCGCTTTGCGAGCGTGGCCGACCGCTGGCGCTCGCTGGCGGGCGCGGCGGTCGGCGATCCGCCGGATGACCCCGACGGTGGCGGGCCGGTCGCCGTCGGCGGCTTCGCGTTCGCGCCGGACGGCGGCTCCTCGCCCGCGTGGCGAGACTTCGAGCCGGCGGTCCTCAGCGTGCCGCAGGTCGCGATCACCCGCGACGAACGCGCCGGCGAGCGTCGTGTGCGGCTCACCCTCGCGGCGCTGGCGGCGCCCGACGACACGCCGCAGGAGCTGCTCGCCGCCTTGCTCGGTCGTCTGCGGGAGCTGCGCTCGCGTCCGCTCGCGCTGATCGACCCGTCTCCCGCCGGTCGCTGCCGGGTCTCCAGCGTGATGCCGCCGGAGCACTACGAGGCCGCCGTCGCCCGCGCCGTCGAGCTGATCCGGGGCGGCGAGCTGCAGAAGATCGTGCTGGCGCGGGAGGTGCAGGTGCACGCCCCCGGCCCATACGACCCGGCGGCGGTCTTCGGCGTGCTGCGCGAGGAGTTCCCGTCGTGCTTCACGTTCTGCCTCGGGCGCGGCGAGAGCACGCTGATCGCCGCGAGCCCGGAGCTGCTCGTGCGCCGCGAGGGCCACCGGGTGAGCACCCTGGCGCTGGCGGGGTCCACACGGCGCAGCGCCGATCCGGCCGTCGACGACCACCTCGGCGAGCAGCTGCTGCGCTCGGAGAAGGACCGCGAAGAGCACGAGATCGTGATCCGCCGGATCGAGCGCACCCTGCGCCAGCACGCGTTGTGGGTGACGGCGACGCCGGAGCCGGTGCTCGTGCGGGTCGCGAACATTCAGCACCTCGGTACGCCGATCCGCGCGCAGCTGACGCGGCCGCTGGACGCGATCGAGCTGCTGGAGCTGATGCACCCGACGCCGGCCGTGGGAGGGGAGCCGCTGGCGCGCGCGCGGCCACTGATCCCGGCCCTGGAGGGTCTTGACCGTGGTTGGTACGCGGGACCCGTGGGGTGGACCGACGCGACGGGGGACGGCGAGTTCTGCGTGGCGCTGCGCTGCGCGCTGCTGCACGGCGACGTCGCGCGCTGCTACGCGGGCGTGGGGGTGGTGCGCGACTCCGATCCGCGCGCGGAGCTGGCCGAGACAGAGGTGAAGCTCGCGGCGCTGCTGCCGCTGCTCAGCAGCTGAGCGCCGCCGACACCGCCTGCCACAGCCTGCAGTGCAGCTCCACGTTCCCGGCGCGCTCGCCGCGCACCTCGATGATGCTGGCGCGCCGTTGCGGGCCGTCTTCGACGGAGCGCTCGAGCGCTGTGCGGAAGGCGAACACGTCCCCCACCTGCTCGTACGCCAGCCCGTACAGCGTCGCGGCGGCGGCGAAGTCGAGCCCCGTCGGGGTCGCGATGTGCTCGGTGTAGACGTCGCCCTCGCGCGCGATGCGCGAGCTTGCGACGGGCAGGAAGTCGAAGATGCCGCCGCCTTCGTTGTTGAGCAGCACGATCGTCAGGTCGAGCGCCAGGCGCGTGTGGGCGAGCAGGCCGCCGATGTCGTGGGCGAGCGCGACGTCGCCGATCAGCAGCACGACGGGGCCGCCGTCGTGCGCGGCGGCGCCGAACGCGCTGGAGACGGTGCCGTCGATCCCGTTGGCGCCGCGGTTGCACAGCACGCGCGGCGGATCGGCACGGACCGGCCAGAAGCTCTCGATGTCGCGCACGGGCATCGAGGACGCGACGAACAGCGTCGCCTCCGCGGGCAGCAGCACGCCGAGCTCGGCGGCGACGGCGGGCTCGCTCAGGCCGGCGGCGCCGAGCACGCCGAGGATCGCCTCGGCGGCGCGCTCGTCGGCGCTGCGCCAGGTACTCAGCCAGTCGCCGTCGGCTGGGCGCGCGTCCTGCGCCAGCTCGCGCAGCGCCGGTGCGGGATCGAGTGCGAGCGAGTGCGCGAGCGCCGCGTCGGGGTCCTGCCAGGCGCCGTCCGGGTCGAGGATCGCCTGCGGCGTCTGTCCCTGCTCGGCGAGCCAGCGGCGCAGGGGCTTGGAGGTCGGCAGGTCGCCGACGCGCAGCACGAGATCCGGCTTCATCGCGGCGGCGAAACCCCGGTCGCGCAGCAGGGCGTCGTAGTGTGCGACGGCCGCCTGCCCGCGCCGCGCGCCGGAGAGGGGGTCGGCCAGCAGCGGCCAGCCGGCGGCGGCGCAGAAGGCGGCGGCCGCCTCGCCGAGACGCGTGTCGTGCTCGTCTCTGCCGGCGACGAGCACGCCGCGCCGGGCACCGCCCAGCAGTTCGCGCAGCGCGCCCAGTGCCGGCGGGCTCGCCAGGCGCGAGGCGGGGCGGCTCACGTACGGCTGCCCGTTCGTGCGTCCCGTGGCGTCCGCCGGCAGCGGCGCGTCGCTGAACAGCGGCTCGCGCAGCGGGAAGTTGATGTGCACGACGCCGGGGCGCCCTTCCAGCGCGCGCCCGTAGGCGCGGCAGGCGAGCGTGCGCATCCAGCGCAGCCGCTGTTCGTCGGCGGCGTGATTGCCGACCTCGAAGAACCACTTGGCGGCCCCCCCGAACAGCTTGATCTGGTCGATCGTCTGCCCCGCGCCGCTCTCGCGCAGCTCTGGCGGGCGGTCGGCGGTCAGCACGAGCAGCGGCACCCGCGCCTCGTGCGCCTCGATCACGGCGGGCAGCAGCTCGGCGGCGGCGGTGCCCGAGGTGCACGCGACCGCGACGGGCGCCCCACAGGCCTTGGCGAGCCCGAGCGCGAAGAAGCCGCCGCAGCGCTCGTCGATGTGGGAGTAGCAGCGCAGGCGCGGCTCGCGCGCGAGCGCGAGCACGAGCGGCGTGCTGCGCGAGCCGGGCGACGTGCACGCCGCCCGCATCCCACAGCGCACGAGCTCGTCGACGAACGCGCGCAGCAGCAGGTGGGTGTCGGTGGGGGCGGTCATAGGATGGGTGCGTGGAAGAGAACCTCGTCCTGCTGCACGGCTTCGGTGGGACGCGTCACACCTGGGACGGCGTGACGGCGCTGCTCGACCGTGAACGCTACCGGCCGCTGGCGCTCGACCTGCCCGGACACGGCGATCTGGCGGACGCGCCGACGCCGATCGCCTTCGCGGCGTGCGTCGAGCACGTGCTTGCCCGCGCCCCCTCGCGCTTTGTGCTGTGCGGCTACTCGCTGGGCGGGCGCGTGGCTCTACACGTCGCGCTCGCGGCGCCCGGGCGGGTGCGCAGGCTCGTGCTCGTGTCGAGCACGGCGGGGATCGAGGACGACGCCGAGCGCGCCGAGCGCCGCGCCGCCGACCACGCCCTCGCCGAGGAGCTCGAACGCGGGCCGTACTCGGCCTTCATGGACCGCTGGCAGGCGCAGCCTGTCTTCGCGCTGGACCCGCCGGAGGTCCACGCGGCGATGCGCGCCGAACAGCTGCGCAACCGCCCGGCGGCGCTGGCGGCCGTCCTGCGCGGGATCGGCACGGGCGAGATGCGGCCGCTGTGGAGCCGTCTCGGCGAGCTTGCGATGCCCGTCACCGTGCTCGTGGGCGAGCGCGACACGAAGTTCCACGCGCCCGGTTGGCGCATGGTCGAGCTGCTGGCGGACGCGGAGTTCTCGTTCGTGCCTGGAGGTCATCGTCTGCCGCTGGAGAACCCGCGGGCGATCGCTGCCGTGCTTGAACGCTGAGGGTATCGCGAACCCGCCTGTCGCAGCTCGCTCGCGCAGGATGCGCGCGGCGCCGGCCGGGCGCTGTACGGCGCGCCGCCCGCGCTAACCCGGCTGCACCCCCAGCCCTGGCCCCGCCGGCACCGCGATCCGCCCGTCGCGGATCGGCAACGGGTCCGCCATCCCCTCGAACAGCTTCAGCGTCGCCAGACCGCACGGCGCCAGCGGACCGCGCGAGGCGAGCGCGGCGGCGGCGTGGACGGCGGCGGCGATCCCCAGCGGCCCGTCGAGCGTCGAGGCGAGATAGACCTCGGCGCCGGAGGAGCGCACGAGCGTGGCGGCGGCGAGCAGGCCGGCGATCCCGCCGCAGCGCGAGACCTTCAGGCACACCGCGTCGGCCACGCCGGCGCCGAGCGCGCCGTGCTCAGCCGCGGTCTCGTCGATCGCGATGCGCACCGCCACGCGCTCGCGTACTTCGCGCACGGCCTGCAGGCCGCTGGCGGGCTCCTCGACCAGCTCCAGGCCGACGGGCGCGAGCGCTTCGATCGCGCGCACGGCCTCCGGCACGCTCCACGCGCCGTTGGCGTCGACGCGCAGCGCCACGCGCGGGCCGGCCGCGGCGCGCACCGCCGCAAGGCGCCCGGCGTCGTCGCCGACGCCGACCTTCACCTTCAGGCAGGCGAACCCTTCGTGGACCGCCTGCTGCGCCTGCTCGGCGGCGCCGGCGCGGTCGGTCGCACCCAGCACGGCGTTGACCTCGACGGTGCTCGCGGGGCTGTCGGTGATCAGGGCCGCGACGGGCACCCCCGCACGCCGTCCGGCGCGATCCCACAGCGCCAGGTCGATGGCGGCCAGCGCGGCCGGCAGATCGGCGACGTGGCGGCACGCTTCGAGCAGCTGCGCGCCGTTCATCTCCTCGGCGCCGGCGAGCAGCGGGCGGTAGGACTCAAGCGCCCGCCACACCCGCTCCACACTGACGCCGTCGTAGGGCTCAAGCGGCGCCGCCTCGCCGAAGCCGCTGATGCCGTCCTCGCCGGTGAGCGCCACCTCGATCAGCTCCCGCTCGCGCACGGGGCCGTAGGCGGTCGCCAGCGGCCTCGCCAGCCTCAGTGTCCGGCGTGTCAGCTCCAGCCGCAGGCGCCGGCCCCCCTCACGCGGCGATGCCGCCGCTCAACAGGATGCCGGCGGAGAGCAGCAGGCAGAACAGCAGCTGCAGCGCGCCGGTCTTGGCGAGGGCGCCGTTGAGCGTGGGTCCGTCCACGCTCGTGCGCACGACGCGCGCGAGCGAAAGCGCGAGCGGGATCGCCGCCCAGCAGAGCAGCAGCCAGGCGCTCATCGAGCCGAGCAGCCACGGCAGGGGGGCGAGCGCGAAAGCGCCGGCGAGCATCGCCACGTACAGGCTGCGCGTGCGCGCGCGTCCGAGCCGCACGGCGAGCGTGCGCTTGCCTGCGCGCCGGTCGGTGTCCAGGTCGCGCACGTTGTTGACGACCAGGATCGCGCTCGCGAGCAGGCCGACGGGCACGGCGACCACGAACGGCTGCCAAGGCAGCGACTGCACCTGCACGAAATAGGAGCCGGCGACGGCGACGACGCCGAAGAACAGGAACACGAACAGCTCGCCGAGACCTTCGTACCCGTACGGGCGCGGGCCGCCGGTGTAGAGCACGCCGGCGAGGATCGAGGCGGCGCCGACGGCCAGCAGCTCCCAGCCTGCGACGTACACGAGATACACCCCGCAGAGCACCGCCAGGCCGAACGTGACATAGGTGGCGAGCAGGACCTGGCGCGGCGGCACGAGCCCTCCGGCCGTCACGCGCACCGGGCCGAGCCGGTCCTCGGTGTCGGCGCCGCGCCGTGCATCGGAGTAGTCGTTTGAGAGGTTGGTGCCGACCTGGATGAAGATCGCGCCGAGCAGCGCCGCCACGAACGCGAGCGCCCTGAAGTGCCCGGCGCCGAGCGCGAGCGAGGTGCCGACGAGCACCGGCGCGATCGCCGCCGGCAGCGTGCGCACGCGCGCCGCCATGATCCAGATGCGCACGGCGCTGAGCGCGCCGGCGCCGGTCTGCAGCGCTCTTTTCTGTGTGGTGGCCACGTGCTAGGCGCGCCTGGGGAAGCGCGAGAAGTCGGGCGTGCGCTTGTGCTTGTACGCCTCGCGTCCCTCCTGCGCCTCCTCGCTCATGTAGAAGAGCAGGTTGGCGTCGTGGGCGAGCTGCTGGATCCCGGACAGGCCGTCCTCGGCGGCGTTGAAGCTGGCCTTCAACAGGCGCAGTGAGAAGGGAGAGAGGGCGAGCATCTCGCGACACCACTGCACCGTCTCCTCCTCCAGGCGCGCCAGCGGCACGACCGTGTTGACAAGCCCCATCTCAAGCGCCTGCTGCGCGGTGTACTGGCGGCACAGAAACCAGATCTCCTTCGCCTTCTTCGGCCCCACCGTGTTGGCGAGCAGGCCGGCGCCGAAGCCGCCGTCGAAGGAGCCGACCTTCGGACCCGTCTGGCCGAAGCGCGCGTTCTCCGCGGCGATCGTCAGGTCGCACACCAGATGCAGCACGTGTCCGCCGCCGACGGCGTAGCCGGCCACCATCGCCACCACCGGCTTGGGCAGGCGGCGGATCTGGATGTGCAGGTCGGTGACGTGGAAGCGCCCGACGGCGCCCGGCGGCGCCGCTGCCGCGGTGGGCTCGTCGAGATATCCGGAGTCTCCGCGCACGCGCTGATCGCCGCCGGAGCAGAATGCCAGCGGACCCTCGCCCGTGAGGATGATCGCGCCGATCTGAGTGTCCTCGCGCGCATCCTCCAGCGCTCTGCCGATCTCGACGATCGTCAGCGGGCGAAAGGCGTTGCGCACCTCGGGCCGGTCGATCGTGATCTTCGCGATTCCGACTGGAGAGTCCTGCCCCTCGTGGGACTTCTCGTAGCGGATGTCTGTGTACTCGCCGGCCGGGATCCAGGTGGTTGACAATGTCCTCGCGCGCTCCTGTGTCGGTGCTCGCGCCATGGGGAGCGAGCGGTTCGGTAGGGGGAAGGCTAGCCTGTGGACATGGTGGTGGAGGGATGGCTGCAGCGCGCGGCCTCCAACGCGCCGCGGCGCACGGCGATCGAGACGCCGCACGGCAGTCGCTCGTACGCCGAGCTGCTGGCCGACGCGCGCAGCGGTGCGGCTGAGCTTTCCGAGCGCGGTGTGGCCGCCGGCTCGCGCGTGGCGATCTGCTTGCCGCCGGGCTTGGCGTTCGCGCAGGCGCTGCACGCGTGTCTGCTTCTGGGCGCCGCGGCGGTGCCGATCGACCTGCGCCTCAGTCCCGCCGAACGGGAGCGGCTCGCGCGTGGCGCCGCGGTCTGTGTGGATGCGCCGCTGGGCGAGGGTCTGAGCGAGGCTCAGGGGCCGGCGAGCGCGGCGCACGAACCGCTCGACCCCGCCGCCGGGCACGCTCTCGACGCGACCGCGGTGGTGATCCACACGTCCGGCACGACGGCGGCGCCGCGGCCGATCGAACTTACGTACGGGAACTTCCTGTGGAGCGCGCTCGGCTCGGCGGTCGCGCTCGGCCTGGATCCCCGCGAGCGCTGGCTGTGCGCGCTGCCGCTCTCGCACGTCGGCGGGTTGTCGATCCTGCTGCGCAGCGCGATCTACGCGACCACGGCCGTCGTGCACGAACGTTTCGACACCGAGCGCGTGCTGCACGCCGTGAGCGAGCGGCAGATCACGCTCGTCAGTCTCGTCCCCACCACGCTCGCGCGCCTGCTGGACGGTGGTCTGCGGCGCCCGCCGGACTTGCGCTGCGCCCTGCTCGGCGGCGGTCCCGTGCCGCCGACGCTGCTGGATCGCGCGCGCGCCGCCGGCGTGCCCGTACGCCAGACCTACGGCCTCACGGAGAGCGCTTCGCAGGCGACGACGAGTCCGCTCGCCGCAAGCCCGGAGGATCAGGATGCCGCCGGCACGCCCCTCTTCTGCACGAAGGTGCGCATCGCGCCGTCGCCGACGGCGCATTCCGGCGAGCCGCCGGTCGGGGAGATCCTGCTCGCCGGTCCGACCGTCGCGCCGGGGAGTCGCGCCCGCGACGGCTGGCTGCACACCGGCGACCTCGGGAGTATCGACGGGGCCGGCCGCCTGCGCGTCAGCGGGCGCGAGTCGGACACGATCGTCAGCGGCGGTGAGAACATCGCCCCGGCGGAGGTGGAGGCGGTGCTTGAGGCCCACCCGGACGTTCTGGAGGCGGCAGTGATCGGGCGCCCGGATCGGCGCTGGGGGGAGGCCGTCACGGCGATCGTCGTGACCAGGCCCGGCGGCGAGGTCGCGGGAGAGGCGCTGCGCGCGCACTGCGCGGCGAGCCTCGCCTCTTTCAAGGTTCCCAAGCGGATCGAGCTCACGCGCGAGGCGCTGCCGCGCACGGGCTCGGGCAAGCTCCTGCGCAAGGATCTTGTATGAGCGCCGGGGGCTCCGTCCAGCACTGGGAAGAGGCCGCTCCCGGCTGGGTGCGCCGTCAGGCGGAGATCCGCGCGTTCGGCGCGCCCGTAGCGCACTGGATGGTGCAGGCCATCGACCCGCAGCCCGGTCAGCGCGTGCTGGAGCTGGCGGCGGGGCTCGGCGAAACCGGCTTCCTCGCCGCCGAGCTCACGGCCCCCGTTGGCGGCGTGATCGTCTCAGACCAGGCCGACGCGATGCTCGACGGCGCGCGGGCCCGCGCGGCCGAGCTGGGCTTGACGAATGTCGAGTTTCAGGTGATGGGGGCGGAATGGATCGACCTGCCGGTGGCGAGCGTCGACGGAGCGCTGTGCCGCTGGGGTTACATGCTGATGAGCGACCCGCTGGCCGCGCTGATCGAGACGCGCCGGGTGCTGCGTCCAGGCGGGCGCTTGGCGCTGGCGGTGTGGGATGCGCTGGAGCGCAATCCGTGGGGGCAGGCGCCGGCGGCGGAGCTCGCTGCACGCGGGCTCATCGAGCGCTCGGCGCCCGACGCGCCCGGTCCCTTCAAGCTCGGTGATGAGGAGCGTCTCGGCACGCTGCTGGAGGAGGCCGGGTTCGCCGAGATTCTCGTGGACAGCGTCGCCGTGGAGCAGCGCCACGCAAGCTTTGAGGACTTCTGGGAGACGACGCTCGACCTTTCGCGCAACTTCCACGACGCGGTGATCGAGCTGCCTGCGCAGGAGCTCGCCGAGGTGCGCGCCGGGCTTGCCACGCGCCTTGGCCCCCACACCGCCGCCGACGGTTCGCTGGCGATTCCAGGCAGCTCGCTGGTCGCCGTCGCGAGTGCGTGAGGCCGCGATCTGAAGCGCAATGTTTCCAGCTCGGCGGCAGCCGCCGAGCGTGCTTTTGAACGAGGAATCCGAGTAGTCAAGCCAGATCGGCCGGTGCTCGCCATGCGGTCAGGCTGCGCATTGGTGTCCCGTCCGCGAGAACGCTTGACGGCCCGCGCCTGGTGGGCAACAGTGCCCCGTTCTGATATCCAGACTCAGCAACAGGGCTCGGGACGGCGCGGCGCGCCTGCGGGGCGCCGGCGCCATGCGCATCCAGGTCGTGCTCGCGGCCGGCGTGCTGCTGATCGCGGCGCTTCTCGGCCTCACCTTGTCGCGGCGGCCGCTGATTCCGATCGGCGTAAGCGGGCCCGCCAACCCGGAAGGCCTGACCGTCGTCTCCGCCGGCACGCGCGTCTGTCAGTCCAACGAGGTGCTCCCGCGCGCCACGACGGCGATTCGCCTCGCGCTGGACGTGGCGCTCGGCCCCGCGATCTCCGTGCAGGCGCGCTCCGGTGCGCACGTGCTCACGCAGGGAAGCGTCGACTCGGGGTGGCGGGGGCGGGACGTGACGGTTGCTGTGGGGCGCGTGCCGCGCACCACCCCTCACGTCGAGCTCTGCTTCGCGATCGCGCCGAGCAGCGAACCGGTGGGGTTGCTCGGCGTGCCCACCTCGGCGGCGACCGCGGCGCGCAACGCGAACGCGAAGCTGCCGGGCCGGGTCGGGATCGAATACCTGCGTCCGAGCGGTCGATCGTGGTGGTCGCTGGCGCTGGGGGTCCTGCGGCGCATGGGTCTCGGTCGCGCCCCTGCCGGCACGTGGATCGCGCTGCTCGTCGGTGCGCTGATGGCAAGTGCGGCCCTCGCCGCCTCGTGGGCCGTGCTGCGGAGGCTGCGGTGAGTCGGCGTTCCGGCGCGAAACCGCGCAACCGCGCCGGGGCGGGCGCGCCGGCGCTCGGTCTGCGCGCGCGGCTGCGGCGCGTTCCGATCGAGGGTTGGCTGTGTGCGGCGGTGGCCTGCCTGAGCGCGGCGAGCTGGTCGTTCGTCACGCCACCCTTCCAACTGACCGACGAGCCCGACCACTTCGCCTACGCGCAGCAGCTCGCCCGCTCCGGGGTGCTGCCCGATCCCGCCGGACCGCCGTTTTCCGGTGAAGAGGCGGTGGCCCTCGAAGACCTGCGCTTCTTCGACGTGCGCCAGCGCGCGAGCGCGCACACGATCGCCACGCGCGCGCAGCAGCGACGGCTGCAGAGCGATCTCGTGCGGGCCGAGCGTCTCAGGCAGCGGGAAACGCTCAGCGCGGGCGTGGCGCAGTCCCAGCCGCCCCTGTACTACGCGCTTGCCGCCGTCCCCTACACGCTCGCCGCCTCCGGCACGCTGCTGGATCGCCTGCAGCTGATGCGGCTGCTCTCGGCGCTGATGGCCG
>DATBOY010000073.1:0-52922 GCA_036561645.1 Solirubrobacteraceae bacterium | reverse complement strand
GAGGGGCCGGGTGCATCACCCGGCCCCCTCTTTGCCGCTCTGGCTCGTCCGCGGGCGAAGCCCGACGAGTCTCTACTTCTTCTTGCTCTTGGTCCTCTTGGCTGGGCAGCCTACGGTCGCGATCGTGGCGTTCTGCTTGATCTGCGCGCCGCTCTGCGCGGTGATCGTGACGGGCATCTTCAGCGGCTTCGCGCAGAGGCTGCCGACGGCCGCGAGCCCGGAGTGGGGTCCCTCGGGGAGTACGAGCTTGAAGCTCGTGATCGGGGCGTCGGGGACGTTCGCGAACGTGCTTGATGTGATGCCGGCCTTCGTGATGTTGATGTTCCCGGTGAGGTCGAAGCGGATGCCTTCGCCCTCGAGCACGATCACGATGTCGGGGAACGCGGCGCCGCCGTGGGAGACGAGGTAGGCGGGGCCGGTCAGGGGGTTGGCGAGGATCGGCGTGCTGGCTGTGGCTGTCCCGATCAGCGACGCCGGGGGGCAGCTCGCGGGGTTGCTCTGGAACGTCGCCGCCAGGCAGGCCTGCTGGATCGTGGAGAGCCTGGCGGGCAGCTGCTTGGGCAGCGTGACCGCGACACTGTGGATGTTCGCGCCGCCGGCGGTGTAGGAGAGCTTGACCTGCAGGCTCGCGCCGTTTGCGCGGCTCGTCTTGGCCTGCGTCGAGGGTGTCAGCTTCGCGTTGAACGGCAGGCTCTGGCAGTTGGCGACCTGGAAGTGGTAGGCGCTCTGGCTGACCGCGCCTTCGGTGGAGCCGAGCGTGCCCTGCACGGCGAGCGGGGCGCAGTTGGTCGGGTTGAACGTGAACCCGGGCCGGTCGACGGTCACGTGCACGGTCCTGACCTGTAGAGGAATCCCGTCGATGATCGTCGGCAGCGGGTCGCTTACGATTGTCAGCTGGCTCGTGTTCGGGTCGACCGCGATCTGCGCCCGCACGACGACATCGCCGAGGTTGAACGGCCCGGCGATCGCGGGGACGACGATGCTGAGGCCGAACGGCGCGCCCCTGTACGGACCGGTCAGGAACACCTGGCCGCCGAGATAGAACGGCGTGGCGCCGGGGCCGGCGCCGACCGTCGTGTGGCCGATCAGGCTGGCCGGGGAGCACTTGCCTTCCGCGGCCTGCGGTTCGGGGCATTGCACGACGCCCTTCAGGATCCCGAGCAGGCCGGGCGGCGTCTTGACGCTCACGCCGCCGAGGATCCCGTCCATATCCGAGCGCGCGAACGTGACCGAGAAGGGGCTGAAGGCGCCCGCCTGCGCGCTGGCCATCGACGCTTCGAAGGACGGCGCGAAGGCGCCCGTGGGGCAGCCTTCCCTGACTTCGTAGCCGCTTGCGAGCACGGCGGGGACGCCGCCGCTCCACGGCGTCAGCTGCGCGGTGCTCGTCGCGGCGCCGCACGCGCGCGGGTTGGCCAGCGGCGCTCTCGTGCCGCCGTTGAAGTGCAGGTGGATGGCGCTGACGGGCACCTGCGGGTTTTCGAGGAAGCTCGCGGAGAGCTGTCCGGTGGCGGGGTCGGTGTGCGTCTGGCCGGCGAGCTTGACGACGACCCCCGCGCCTTCGACCACGAGATACATCGCCAGCAGCGAATGAAACGGGTTGGCGTCCTGAGAGGCGAGGAACAGGCTGCCGCGCAGCGGCTTCGCCAGCAGCGGCGTTTCCACGAGCGCGGTCCCGATCTGCGACTCCTCGGGGCAATGCGCCGGCGCGTCGGACGCCAGCGCCACCTGCGCTTCCGAGCAGGCCTGCAACCCGTCTGCCGCCGACGGGGAGACGACGACGCCCGGGGGAAGCGTCACGACGGCGTCGCGCAGCTGCGGCGCGGCCAAGCCGTCGGGGTTTTCGTTCTGGGGTAGACCGATGTTCACGCTCAGCCCGGCGGGCTCGCCCGCCTGCGGACTGTCCGCCGCGGCTGAGAACGAGGGGTCGAAGACCAGCCGCCCGCAGCCGGTGAAGCCGCCAAGCGTCGTGGACGCCGAGCTGGCCTCGGGGGCGAGCAGGACGCCTTCCTGGGTCATGTAGGGCCAGGACACGAGCGACAGGCCGGCGCCGACCGGGCCGCCGCACGATGTCGGGTTGCTCATGAACGGCACGCGCGCGCTGCCGTCGGGGCCGCCGTAGGAGTGGCGTTCCCCGATGCCGGTGCCCGCCGTCGTGTCGGGGCCGGGGCCGGCGTGGTCGGCAGGCACGCCCCACAGCGTGATCGACGCCGACGTGAACACCGACGCCTCGGCCGCGTTGCCGACGGACGCGACGATCCGGTATTCCCCGTTCGCATTACGGCGCAGGCTCGTATCGAGCCGCACAGGCACGACGAGGCTGAACGCGAACGCCGCCGGCTCGTTCGGGTTGGGGGCGATGTTGTAGAGCAGCACCGAGCCGACGGCGGACTGCGCGATCGACACCGTTGCCACGCCAACCGCCGTATCGGCCGGGCAGGTGTTGTTGTTGACCCTCCGCATGTCGCACCGCGGGACCGCCAGCGGGTCGCCGACCAGGCCCGGCGGCAGTTCGACGTCGATGCTCCGCGGGTCGCGCGCCGGGACTTCCACCTCGCTCTCGTTGAAGTTCATGCTCGTCGTCAGATCGGCGTGCGCGCCGGCCGCGACGGAGGACGGCGCGATTGCGAAGGCGCTGACGCCGAAGGCCGTGGCGCCGCCGACGTCGTCCGCGATCGGGACGCTGACGCCGGCCGGCGCGCCACCGCCGGACACGCCCACCGCGCCCGCCTGCGCATGGCTCCCCGCTTCCACCTGCACGCCGATTTCGATTCGCAACACGCCTCCGGGTGTCACCACGCCTGTATATGAGCACGAGGACGTGGCCAGCGAGCAGTTCAGCGTCGAGCCCGGAGCGCCTCCTTCGATGCCCGTGTTTGTGCCTTCGATCGCGGTTGCCGTCACGTGTTCGGGCAGCCTCACCGACACCGAAATCGGCACGATGGCGCCGTCGGCCACGCCGCCGCCCGTGTTCGTCGCCAGCACGACGACGGACTGGCCCGTGGCGCCGACGACGAGACTCGACGGCTGCAGCAGCGACGACGTCGACCACCCCGGCACATCGCCGGCGACGGCCACGCCGGCACCGGACACCAGCCAGCCCGCGAACAGACCCACCAATCCGCAGAGCAGCAACAGACCCAACGGACCCCCCTGCCTTCCCGCGGTACGATCGCGCCCGGTCATCGCCCCGCCCTCCTGACGCCATTGACATCGCTCTTACGCGCGCGACTCCCCTTACGAGCCCTACGCTTACCATGCTTCGGCTTTCGCTTCGACTTCTTCTTGGGCTTTGGCGTCGCCTTCACCGACGCTCCCAACGACCCGCCGGCGGGCGCCAGATTGCCTTCGCCAAAGACGGTCGCTGTCTGACCGGGGGAGAACACCGGCGGAGCGCTCGCTGGGCTCTGACAGTTTTCTTCGCAGTGCGCGGTGGCTTCTGTGGCCAAGCCGCCATTCACGCGCGCGTCGTACACGTCGTAGCCTTCGTCGCCATCGGCTGTCACGAGCCCGTCGCTGGTCGTGAAGAAGACGTCGTTCCCAGACGGTGTGTTGTCGAGGAAGAACGAGTCGTGGGGGCCCGTGCCTGTCGAGATCAGGTAGACCCTGCCGTTCTCCCACTCGTACACGTCGCGCCGTCCGTTCACATCCTGGGGAACAAGCGCGCTCGGGGTATCGAAGAAGACCTTGGACCCGTCGCTGGTCGTGCTCCGATTGTCGACTGGATCGCCCTTGCGTTCGACATACTGGTCGTTGTTTGAGAGCACCGCATCACCCGCCGAAGCGCCTGTCGAGGGGCACGATACGCACGACAATTCGTTGGCGGAGATGTCGAACCGGTAGATCTGCTCAAAGCCTCCGGCATCGTTGAACCCGGGCACGACGGCGTCCGTGGCGAACACTGCGACACCACCGTTTCGCACAAACCGCACTGGGCCGATACACACCAAATGGAGGCAGGGCTTGTTTCCTTCCGTTTCCACGGTGGGCGATCCCAGTGGCGCGACCGTTCTGACCTGGCCTCCAGACCACAGGTCAAGCTCCATTGGGCTCTTTTCCTGGTTCTCGAACAGCACTTCGGAGCCGTCGCCGGAGACGCCCACCACCGGCTGCTTCACCCCTGGCAGATAGGTGAGTGCGCCCGTGGTCGTATCGAACCTATATGTCTTGAGCCCGAGGCCGGAAAGCGCTTCTTGTGTCAGCGCATCGTTACTCGCAAAGAACACCTGCGAGCCATCCGCCGAGGCAAACGCATATGAAATGCAGGCTTCACCACATCTCTGCATATGTGCCTGATTGGTCACTGTCACGGGCCCCGTCGGCGCCGGTGGATAGGCGCCGCCGACCTGGGGGAGCAGCTCGTCGTAAGAGACCAACACCGACCTGGCTTCGCCTGCGGAGTTGCGTACCCGCGCGTACAGCTCCGGCGTGCGGCCGCTCTTCTTGGCGTCTGGAGCAGGACTCACGAACAGTGCTACGCGAGCTTCGCTAGATACCTGGTTGTCGTATTCGTTTGGTCCGGAGTTTCCGCGCTGAACGGTCGCGGCGGGCACGGCGCCATAGGGATCGAACGGCCCAAAGGGCGAGCCCGCCGGCAGTTCGCCGGCGTTCGTCAGCGCGCCTTCTCTCCACTCATAGAATCCCCAGTTTCCCTTGGCGCCTGAGCTGTTGGCGCCTCCCGCTTCCTTGAGGAGCTTGGCCCGGGACTGTTCTTCGATGTCGGGTAGCGTGTCTTCTTCCGTCAAGGTTCCATAGTACGTGAAATAGATGTCGCTGAGGGTTTCGTTACCTCCGGCCAACCTGAGGCGGCTTGAATATTCGACATTACCCAGCGCCGGGTCCGGTTCTTTGATCGTCGGACGACCGACCCATGACGCGATCACGCTTTCACCTGTCAGCCAATTTGTTTCCGCCAGATAGATGCTCCCCGAGTGGTTCTGCGTGTCGGGGTTTCCGGCGCCAAACGACGCGTCTGACGTGAATAGCAGCCGCGTCAAATCAATCGACGGCTCGAGCGCCCCTGCGGCACTCCGGTCCAGGTTCATCTGGCCGACGTTTCGTGGGGTGGTTGCCACCGAACTCCAGCCAGTCTGAGAGCGGCGAGCCACTGACAGGACATCCACGCCGCTTGTGCTGCTGCTTCCGAGCGCGCCGGTATTACCGTAGAGGACGCTCAACGGTTGACCGGGGCCTTCGTCTGGGCCGGCGATCGAATACGCTGGCTGCCCTTCGGCGGTGGCCCCAGCGGAATACCCATTCTTAGCCGCGGGCGACACCTGCTCATAGACGCGTGAATCCGGCAGACCCGCCGCGAGGCTCACGAAGGTCAGGCAAAAGCCGAGCACGACAGCACCCACAACGCGCATCGCAATTCCTCCTCTGACGAGTCTTTGCCCGCATCGCTGCCAGGCGTCGATAAACCCAAGTCCCGGCCGTGTGCTGGCCGCTCCGGGCATACGCTCATCCGTCCGTCGGAGACGGCCGATATTTGCCCTGATATTCATGCGCCAAACTAGCAGGCGCGAAAATAAATATGCGATTATGTTTCTAGCTTGAGCGGGGCCGTTTCGTAAAGATATGGCCTGACCCGACCAATAAAATCGGCCTGATAGACGGTCGGAGCGACCGCGCGCACTGAACGAACAGCGCGGCCCGCCCCGCGCGCCGGAGGCGCGCCCCTCATCCCTCCAACGAGCGCTGCAACTGCTCGAGCACTGTGACCACGCGCAGGCCGCTGTGTCCGTCCGAGCGCGGCGCGGCCCCGGTGCGGATGCACTCGATGAAGTGCTCGCACTCCACGCGCAGCGGCTCGACGTTGGGGATGTGCGGGGAGAACCGCTCGCCGCTGCGCGCGATGTACTCCCCCCACGACCGCGTATCCTCGTCGAAGCCTTTGTCGTACACCGTCAGCTTGCCTTCGATCTGCATATCGTCGAACGTCGCCATGCGCTTGGCGCCGACGACGGTCAGGCGCCGCTCCTTGTGGGGGTCCAGCCACGACAGGTGCAGGTGCGCGACGACGCCGGACGGGAACCGCAGGTAGCAGAACACGACGTCCTCGACGCCGTCCCGCACATACGAGCGCCCGTGCGAGGAGCACTCGACAGGCTCTTCCCCGGTGAGGTGCAGCACGACTGACACGTCGTGCGCGCCGAGGCTCCACAGCGCGTTCTCGTCGGCGCGCAGCTTGCCGAGGTTGACGCGATTGCCATACAGGTAGTACAGCGACCCCAGCTCGCCGCCGTCGAGCAGCTCCTTCAGGCGCGTGACGGCGGGGTGGTACTCGAGCAGGTGCCCGACCATCAGGATGCGCTGCGCTTTCGCGGCGGCCTCGACGGCGCGCCGCGCGTCGGCGAGCGTGGTCGCGAGTGGCTTCTCGACGAAGCAGTGCTTGCCGGCGTCCGCCACCGCGACCGCCAGCTCGGCGTGCGTGGGGACGGGGGTGGCCAGCACGACGGCGTCGAGCTCCGGGTCGCCCAGCGGCTCCTCGATGTCCGCGCTGACCCGCGCCCCCGGGAGCGCCTGCGCGGCGCGCGCGCGCGCCTGCTCGTCGGCGTCGCACAGCCAGCTGACCTGCACGCCCGGGATCGCGGCGAAGTTGCGCGCCAGGTTGGGGCCCCAATAGCCGAGGCCGGCGACGGCGATGCGGATGGGCTGCTCCTCGCTCACGTCCTCCCCTCCGGTTCTGTTCGTAGCTGGGGATCGATCCACTTGCGATAGGCGCCGATGAAATCGCGGGCGGACTTGCCGCTCACGCCCGAGCGCCGAGCACGCGGTCGATCCCTGCTAGCGCCTCTCGCAGGCGCGAGGCTTCGCGGGTCTTGGCGGATGCGCGCAGGTGTCCGGCGCGCTGCTGCAACTGAGGCCAGAGACCATCGCGGTCGACTAGCACGCGCCCATCGCTGACGGCTGTTGTAAGCAGCGAGGAGTCGGTTTCGGCGTCGTCGAGTCGCAGCAGGTCGACGCGTCGGCCGACGGTTGCTGTCAGCGTTGCACTCAGGTCGACGATACGCTCCAGCTCGCTGTGGCGCAGGTCGATGAGCACATCTACATCGCTGGTTGGAGTGTCGGTGCCCCGGGCGGCGGAGCCGAACAAGAGAGCGAAGCGGACGTTGTGTTCGGTGCGCAAGGTGGCTCGAAGGACGGCACCCAGCTCCATGCTTCCAATATAGCCACATCATGTGTCCGATCAGAGGGTGTGCGCGAACTCCCCGATCGCCTGCACACACCGCTGCGCCGCGTGCCCGTCGCCGTACAGCGGTGGCCGCTCGGCGGGCGGGGGGCGCTCGAGCGCTGCGAGCGTGGCGGCGATGTCGAGGTCCACCAGCGTGTTCCAGCCGGCCTGCACCGTCTCGACCCACTCCGTGTTGGCGCGCAGCGTGACGCACGGCACGCCGGCTAGGTACGCCTCCTTCTGCACGCCGCCGGAGTCCGTGAGCACGGCGCGGGCGTGGCACAGCAGCGCCGTGAACTGCGCGTACCCGAGCGGCTCGGCGATGTGCACGGCGTCGTGCGCTTCCAGCGCGGCGAGCAGCCCGGCTTCGTGCAGGCGCGTGCGCGTGCGCGGGTGCAGCGGCACCACGACGGGTTCGGGCAGCGCCCCGAGCAGCGCGACGAGCGCGCGCAGGCGCTCGGGGTCGTCCACGTTGCCGGCGCGGTGCGCGGTGAGCAGCACGTACCGGCCGCCGGCGACGCCGTACGCGGCGGGAGTCTGCTCGTCCTCGCGCGCCGCGGGCTGGCGGCGCAGGGCGACGTCGACCATCACGTCCCCGACGACCGTCACGGCGCCCGCGACGCCCTCGCTGCGGAGGTTGTGCGCCGCCGTCTCCGAGGAGCACAGCAGCACCGTGCTGAGATGGTCGGTCAGCACGCGGTTGAGCTCCTCGGGCATCGTGCGATCGAACGACCGCATCCCCGCCTCCACGTGGACGACGGGGATCTGTGCCTGCGCGGCGGCGAGGCCGCCGGCGAGCGTGGAGTTCGTGTCGCCGTACACGAGCACCGCGTCGGGCTCGATCTCGGCGAGCAGCTCGGAGACGGCGCCGAGCATCCGCGCCGTCTGCGAGCTGTTCGAGCCGCCGCCGATGTGCAGTTCGCGGTCGGGCCGGGCGAGCCCCAGCTCGCTGAAGAACACGCGCGAGAGCGCGTCGTCGTAGTGCTGGCCGGTGTGCACGAGGATCTCTTCGTGCGCCTCGCGCAGCACGCCCGACACGGCGGCGGCCTTGATGAACTGCGGGCGGTTGCCGACTACGGTGAGGATCTTCAAGAAAACCCTCCTGGGGGTGTATCGGTCCGAGGCGCCCTCAGGCCGCCGCGCCCACCACTGACGTCGACCAGTCGATCACGGACGTCGGGCGCACGACGTGGCGCTGCAAGCCCAACTCCTTGGGCTCCAGGCCGAGCGCGAGGCCGACGAGCTGGGGCAGGTGCAGGACGGGCATGTTCAGCTCGCGCCCGACCGTCTTCTGCGCGAGCGGCTGCTGCAGGTCGAGGTTCAGGTGGCACAGCGGGCACGGCGTCACCAGGCAGTCGGCCTCGGCGTCGACGGCGTCCCCGAGGTGGCGCCCGGCCTGCTTCAGCGACGCCTCCTTGTTCATCGTGATGATCGGGAACCCGCAGCACTTGCGCATCCCCGCGTACTCGATCACGGTGCCCCCGAGCGCGTCGATCAGCTGCTCCAGGTAGCGGTCCCGGGGGTGCTCGGAGTCGATCCCCAGACGCTCCCGCGGGCGCACGATGTAGCAGCCGTAGAACGGCCCGACCTTGAGATTCGTGAGCGGGCGCCGCACGCGCGCGCGCAGCGCGTCGAGGCCGATCTCCTCGACGAGCAGCCACAGGAAGTTCTTGTTCGTCAGCCCCTTCTCGTACGACAGGCCCTCGTCGGCGAGCGTCCGGTTGACGTGCGCGCGGTACTCGCCGCTTGAGTCCAGGCGCTCCTGGCACTCGCTCTGCGCGCCCTGGCACGTGGAGCAGATGTTCATCATCAGCTCCGCCCCCGGCACCTGCTGGGCGAGCGCGAACGTGCGCGCGTTGAGCGTGTCGGCCAGCTCCTGGTTGTGCTCGGCGATGACGCCGGCGCCGGTGCAGCACGCGCGGTCCAGCTGCACGAGCTCGATGTCCAGCAGCGGCGCGACCTTCGCCATCGAGCCGTGCAGCTCGGGCGTGAAGCCGCGGCTCACGCAGCCGGGCCAGTAGGCGACCTTCATCACTCTTCGTCCTCTCCGCTCACATACAGATTCAGCTCGTAGCGCTCCGGGCGACTCTCGACCGTCTCGTAGATCTTCTTGACGGCGTTCAGATCCTGCTTGGCGATCTTGTGGCCGAAGATCGCGATCTTCGGGTTCATCTTGCCGCGCAGCACGCCCCTGACGGCGGTCGGCACCGAGCTGAGCAGCTCCTTGCCGGCGGCGGGGTGGAACTTGGCGAACCACGAGTCCCCGCCGTAGGAGCGGGGGATCAGCTCCGCCTCGTGCAGCAGGCCGTTGTCCTTGATGAGCGTGACGAACGCCTGCTCGTGGCGGTGGCCGTTGTTGACGTCGACGATGTGCTCGTCGGAGCCGGCGATGCGGCGCAGGCGCATGATCTGGCCCATCGGGTTGACGTCCTTGGGGCACGCCTGCACGCACTTGAAGCAGTGCGTGCAGTCGTAGATGCCCTGCGGGTCCTGCGAGAGGTCGTTCAGGCGCTCGTGGCGCTCCGCGTCGCGCGGGTCGCCGACGAAGCGGTACGCCTTGGCGAGCGCGGCGGGGCCGATGAAGCCGGGGTCCACCTCCATCGCCAGGCAGTCCGACACGCACGCCCCGCACTGGATGCACGCCATGCTCTGCGTGACGTCGACCATGCTCTCCCGCGGCACGACGTACTCGCGCTCGGGCACGGGCTGCTTGGCGATCAGCCACGGCGTGACGCGCTTGACCTTCTTCCAGTGCACTGCGTCCATGTCGACGACGAGGTCCTTGATCACGGGCATGTTGCCCATCGGCTCGACCTCGATCACGCCGTCCTTGGCGGAGTCGCGCGCATGATCGAGGTGGGTGTGGCACGCGAGGCCCGGTTCGCCGTTGATGCGCACCCCGCACGAGCCGCAGATCGCGGCGCGGCACGAGCAGCGGATGCCGATCGAGCCGTCGAAGCGCGCCTTCGCCTGCAGGATGCCCTCCAGCACCGAGCGGTGGGGCTCGAGCTCGATCGTGTGCTCGTCCCAGTATGGCGCGTCCCCGGACTCGGGGTCATAGCGGCGCAGGCGCAGCGTGAACTCCTCGGGCGGACGCTGGGTGTCGGCCATCAGTACTTCCTCTCCTCGGGCTGCCACTGCGTGATCGTCACGGGCGCCTCGCCGATCTGCGGCCCGTCCTCGCCCCTGGCGACGGTGATGTGCTTGAGCCACTGCGCGTCGTCGCGCGCCGGGAAGTCCGTGCGGAACTGCGCGCCGCGGGACTCCTTGCGCTCGATCGCGGCGAGCACGATGGCCTCGGCGCAGTCCAGCATGTAGCCCAGCTCGATCGCGCCGAGCACGTCCTGGTTGAAGACGGTGCCGCGGTCGTCGATGTACGCGCTCTGCGCCTCCTCCTGCAGGCGCTTGACGACCGCGTGCGCCCTGTCGAGCCCCTCCTGCTCGCGGTACACGGCGACGTACTGGTTCATCGTCTCCCCGAGCTCCCGCTTGATCTCCGAGATGCGCCGCGGCGGGGTGGACCCGCCACTGCGCGGGCGCGCGATGATCGCGTCGATGTTCGCGGCCTCGGCGCGCAACTGGTCCTCGGCGGGCGTCGGCATACCGATCGTGGCGGCCCGCGCGGCGGCGTGCTCGCCGGCGCGGCGGCCGAAGATCAGCGTGTCGAGCAGGGAGTTGGCGCCGAGGCGGTTGCCGCCGTGCACGGACACGCACGCCACCTCGCCCGCCGCGTACAGGCCGGGGATCTCGGTGGCGCCATCGACGTCGGTCTTGACGCCGCCCATGATGTAGTGCTGGCCGGGGCGGATCATGATCGGTTCGCGCGTGATGTCCACGCCGGCGAAGTCCTTGCCGATGTTGACGATCTCGCGCAGCGCCTCCAGCGTGCGCTTGCGCGGCACCTTCGTGATGTCCAGCCAGATGCCCGACCCGTCGGCGCCGACGCCGCGACCCTCGAGGATCTCCGTCTGCTCGGCGCGCGAGACGACGTCGCGCGAGGCCAGCTCCATCTTGTTGGGGGCGTACTTCTCCATGAACCGCTCCCCCTCGGAGTTGATCAGCACGGCGCCCTCGCCGCGCGCGCCCTCGGTGATCAGCAGGCCGTTCTCGACGAGCGTCGTCGGGTGGTACTGCACCATCTCCATGTCCATCAGCGGCGCCCCGAGGCGGTACGCCTGCGCGATGCCGTCGCCGGTCACGATCAGGGCGTTGGTCGTGGGGCTGTACACCTGCCCGGCGCCGCCGCATGCGAGGATCGTGTTCTTGGCGGCGAACGTCTCCATGCGCCCGCTGCGCACGTCGCGCGCGATCGCGCCGGTGCAGGCGCCGCTCTCGTCGCGCAGCAGCGAGGTGACGAACCACTCCTCGTAGCTGTCGAGCTGCTCGTGGTGCTTGAGCATCTGCTCGTACAGCACGTGCAGGATCGCCTGGCCGGTGATGTCCGCGACGTACGCCGTGCGCTTCGTGGAGGCGCCCCCGAACGCGCGCAGGTCCAACTCGCCCCCGTCGTTGCGGTGGAACGTGACGCCGATGTGCTCGAGGTGCATCACCTCGTGCGGGGCCTCCGAGCACATGATCTCGATCGCGTCCTGGTCGCCGAGGAAGTCCGAGCCCTTGACTGTGTCGTATGCGTGCGAGCGCCAGTCGTCGTCGAGCGCGATCGCGGCGTTGATGCCGCCGGCGGCGGCGACGGAGTGCGAGCGCACGGGGTGGACCTTGCTGAGGATCGCGACGCTCGACCCGGCCTGCGCGGCGGCGAGCGCGGCGCGCTGGCCGGCGAGGCCGGCGCCGATGATCAGAACGTCGTGGGCGGGCATGGGGCGGGACTCTATACCGAGCGGCGCGCGGGCTACGTTCCCGGGGCCGGGCGCAGCGCGTCGCGGATCTGCGCGAGCGTGACGATGCCGCGCAGCACGCCCTCGCCGTCGACGGCGACCATCGCCCCGAGCCGGCCGAGGCCCTCCGCGCGCAGCAGCGACTCCAGCGGCTGGTCCTCGCCGATGCGCACGGGCATGTTCTCCTCCAGCACGTCCACGACCTGCAGGGCGGGGCGCCCGGCGGCGATCTCGGCGTCCAGGCGCTCGGAGCGCACGACGCCGAGGAAGCGCCGCGCGGGGTCAACGACCGCGAACCACGGCCAGCGGTAGCGCCCGAAGAACTTCTCCTGCGCGTCGATCAGGCTGACGTCGGCGGGGATCGTGACGGGCGTGGGGTCCATCACGTCGGCGACGGTCAGCGCCTGGATGCGCTGGCCGACGGAGCCCTGCACGACGGCGGCGCTCGCCGCCTGGTAGACGAACAGCGCGATGAAGACCAGCCATACGCCGGTGAGCGAGCCGCTGGTGAGCGCCAGCAGCGCCAGGCCGCCGGCCCCGAGCAGGATCGCAAAGCCCTGGCCGGCGCGGCCGGTGGCGCGCGTGGCGCGGTTGCGGTCGCCTGTCAGCCGCCAGATCAAGGCGTGCGCGATCTGCCCGCCGTCGAGCGGGAAGGCGGGGACGAGGTTGAGGATCAGCACGAGCGTGTTGAGCAGCATGATCCAGCCGAGCCACACGATCGCCGGCGTGGCGTGGATGCCGCCGGTGCCGACGGACACTTCGAAGAGGCTGCCGTGGTTGGGCAGCAGCACGCCGGCGAGGATGCTCACAAGCACGATCGCGAGCGTCACGAGGGGGCCGGCGGCGGCGATGCGGAACTCCGGCCCGGGACCGGACACGGTGCCGCTCGTGCGCGTGATGCCGCCGAGCGCCCACAGCTCGATGCCGGCGACCTGCAGGCCGTTGCGCCGCGCCACGAGCGCATGGCCCAGCTCGTGCAGCACGAGCGACACGAACAGCGACAGCACGCTCGCCACGCTCACCAGGTACGCGGTCGTGGAGGAGCCGCCGAGCACGCTTTCGAAGTACGGCGTGAACAGGAACAGGTACAGGAACAGCACGAAGAACCAGCTGATCCCGACGCCGACGCGAATCCCGAAAATACGGGCGAGCTGGAAGGAGCCGCGAACGCGCATACTCCTCATGTTAGGAGGGTGTCCTACAGCTGCGGGCGGTTGCGCGCGATGATCGCCGCGAAGTCCGTGCCCGCCGGCAGCGTGCCGTACTCAAGGCCGCCCTCGCCGCCGAGCCGCGCCGCGCAGAACGCGTCGGCCACGGCGGGGTCGCCGTGGCGCACGAGCAGCGAGCCCTGTAGCGCCAGCGCCATCGCCTCCACCACGCGCCGCGCGCGCGACTCGAGCGTGCTCGGATCGGTGAACTGGCCCTTGAGCGAGTCGAGGTGGGCGTCCAGGCGGCGGTCGGCGCCGCGCGCGTGGTCGAGCTCGTGCAGGAACACCTCGAGCGAGCGCGGCGTGCGCACCAGCGCGCGCAGCACGTCGAGGCTCATGACGTTGCCCGAGCCCTCCCAGATCGACGCCAGCGGCGCCTCGCGGTACAGGCGCGGCATCCCCGACTCCTCGACGTACCCGTTGCCGCCGAGGCACTCCAACGACTCGAACGCGTGGTTGGGGGCGCGCTTGCAGACCCAGTACTTCGACACGGCGGTGGCGAGGCGCTTGAACAGGTGCGCGTCGGAGAGATCGTCGCTGCTCACGACCGTTGCGCCGCCCGCCCTGTCCGCCCCGGCCAGCTCGCTGCCGGCTTCGTCGTAGGCGCGCGCGAGGCGCAGCGCGAGCATCGTCGCCGCCTCGGACTCCACGCACAGGTCGGCGAGCACGTTGCGCATCAGCGGCTGCTCCAGCAGCAGCTTGCCGAAGGCGGCGCGGTGCGCGGCGTGGTGGGTGGCATTGACGACGCCGGCCCGCATCCCGGCGGCGCAGCCGATCACGCAGTCCAGGCGCGTGTGGCCGACCATCTCGATGATCGTCGCCACGCCGCGGCCGGGCTCGCCCACCATGCGCGCCCACGCATTGTGGAATTCCACCTCGCTGGAGGCGTTGGAGTGGTTGCCGAGCTTGTCCTTCAGGCGCTGGATGTGAAACGCGTTGCGGCTGCCGTCGGGCAGCACGCGCGGCAGCAGAAAGCACGACAGGCCGTCGTCGGTCTGCGCCAGCACGAGGAAGATGTCGGACATCGGCGCGGAGCAGAACCACTTGTGCCCGACCAGCTCGTACTCGGCGCCGGCGCCGCCGCCGTTCAGGGGCCGCGCGACGGTCGTGTTGGCGCGCACGTCCGAGCCGCCCTGCTTCTCGGTCATCGCCATGCCGGAGATGGCGCTGCCCTTCTCGCCGGCGGGCACCAGGCGCGGGTCGTACGTGGTCGCGGTCAGCAGCGGCTCCCACTCGGCGGCGAGCGCCGGCGTGGCGCGCAGCGCCGGCACGACGGCGAACGTCATCGTGATCGGGCACGCGAAGCCCGCCTCGGCCTGCATCGCCGTCATGTACAGGCCGGCGCGGGCGACGTGCGCGGCGGGCTCGGCGCTCGTCCACGGCAGCGAGTGCAGCTCGTGCTCGACCCCCAGCTTCATCAGCCGGTGCCACGCGGGGTGGAACTCGACCTCGTCGATGCGGTTCCCGCAGCGGTCGTGGGTGTGCAGCACCGGCTTGTTCTCGTTCGCCAGGCGCCCCCACAGATCCTGCGGCCCGTCGACCTCGCCGACCAGGCGTCCGAGCGCCGCTGCGCGCTCGAGGATCCAGCCGCCGCCCTCGCGCTGCACGGCCTCCACGAGCGGCACGTTGCTGGAGAACACGTCGATGCCGACCAGCGGCGGCGCCTGGTTGGCGACGTCGTGCGTGTGCCACGGGGAGTCCTGGCGCGGCAGCTGGGAGTGCGCGGTGGCGGCCATCACGAAAGGTTACCGCCCGGCGGGCAGTGGGTCGATAGCATCGCCGCGCATGACCCAGATCAAGGTGAAGAACCCCATCGTCGAGCTCGACGGCGACGAGATGACGCGCATCATCTGGTCGTTCATCAAGGCGCAGCTGATCCTGCCGTACCTCGACGTGGACCTGAGGTACCACGACCTGAGCATCGAGAGCCGCGACGCGAGCAGCGATCGGATCACCGTCGAAGCGGCGGAGGCGATCAAGCTCCACGGGGTCGGCGTGAAGTGCGCGACGATCACCCCGGACGAGGCGCGGGTGAAGGAGTTCGGCCTGAAGGACATGTACCGCTCGCCCAACGGCACGATCCGCAACATCCTCGGCGGCGTGATCTTCCGCGAGCCGATCGTGATCGCGAACATCCCGCGGCTCGTGCCGAGCTGGACGAAGCCGATCGTGATCGGCCGTCACGCCTTCGGCGACCAGTACCGCGCGACGGACACCCTGATTCCCGGTCCCGGCACGCTGACCCTGAGCTTCACTCCGCGCGACGGCGGCGCGCCGATGCAGCTGAACGTGTTCGACTTCCAGAGCCCCGGCATCGCGCTGGCGATGTACAACCTCGACGACTCGATCCGCGAGTTCGCGCGCGCCAGCCTGCGCTACGGCCTGGACCGCGGCTACCCCGTGTACATGTCCACGAAGAACACGATCCTCAAGCGCTACGACGGGCGCTTCAAGGATCTCTTCCAGGAGATCTACGACGGCGAGTTCAAGGCGCAGTTCGAGGCCGCCGGACTGACATACGAACACCGTCTGATAGACGACATGGTCGCCGCCGCGCTGAAGTGGGAAGGCGGGTACGTGTGGGCGTGTAAGAACTACGACGGCGACGTGCAGTCCGACACCGTCGCGCAGGGCTTCGGCTCGCTCGGCCTGATGACGAGCGTGCTGATGAGCGCCGACGGCAGGACGGTGGAGGCGGAGGCCGCGCACGGCACCGTCACACGCCACTATCGAATGCACCAGCAGGGCAAGCCGACCTCCACCAACCCGATCGCCTCGATCTTCGCGTGGACGCGCGGGATCGCCGCGCGCGGGCGGATGGACGGCACGCCCGAGGTGACACGCTTCGCGCAGACGCTCGAGCGCGTGTGCGTGCAGACGGTGGAAAGCGGCAGCATGACCAAGGACCTCGCGCTGCTCGTCGGCCCCGATCAGCCGTGGCTGACCACGCAGGAGTTCCTCGGCGCGATCGACGAGAACCTACGACAGGAGATGAACCAGTGAGCAAACCCGTAAAAGTCGCCGTCACCGGCGCCGCCGGGCAGATCGGTTACGCGATCCTGTTCCGCATCGCCAGCGGTCAGATGCTCGGCCCCGACACCGAGGTGCATCTGCGCCTGCTGGAGATCCCGCAGGCGGTGACGGCGGCGCAGGGCACGGCGATGGAGCTGGACGACTGCGCCTTCCCGCTGCTCGCGGGAATCGAGATCACCGACGACCCCAACGTCGCCTTCGACGGGGTGAACGTCGCGCTGCTCGTCGGCGCGCGCCCGCGCACGAAGGGCATGGAGCGCGGCGATCTGCTGGAGGCCAACGGCGGCATCTTCAAGCCCCAGGGTCAGGCGCTGAACGCGCACGCCGCCGATGACGTGAAGATTCTCGTCGTCGGCAACCCCGCCAACACGAACTGTCTGATCGCCCGCAGCCACGCCCCGGACATCCCGGTGGAGCGCTTCACGGCGATGATGCGCCTCGACCACAACCGCGCCGTGGCGCAGATCGCACAGAGGGCGGGGGCGCGCGTGGCCGACGTGCGCAACGTCGGCGTGTGGGGCAATCACTCCGCCACGCAGTACCCGGACATCACGCACGCGCAGGTCGGCGGGCGCCCGGCGGCGGACGCGATCGACGATCCGCAGTGGGTGACGGACACGTTCATCCCCACCGTGCAGAAGCGCGGCGCCGCGATCATCGAGGCGCGCGGCGCCTCCAGCGCCGCGTCGGCGGCCAACGCGGCGATCGAGCACGTGCACGACTGGGTGAACGGCACGCCGGCGGGCGACTGGGTGTCGATGGGCGTGCGCTCCGACGGCTCCTACGGCATTCCCGAGGGCCTGGTCGTCGGGCACCCCTGCACGTGCGCCGGTGGAGACTGGTCGATCGTGACGGGCCTTGAGATCGACGCCTTCTCACGCGAGCGCATCGACGCGAGCGTCAAGGAGTTGCAGGAAGAGCGTCAGGCCGTGCAGGACTTGGGCTTGATCTGAGGCTCTAAACACAAATGGATCGACCCGGCCGATAGGGCGCCGGGTCGATCCACTTAAACTCGTCCTACAGCCTACTGACGGATGGATCGTCGTTCCTGGCAAGGACGCAGGGAGCGCCGCGTGCTGGCCGATCGGAGATCCCGTCGATCTCCGATCGGTACGCAAGCGACCGAGGACGCAGCCAGGGGCGACGAGGCGCCGTCAGGAGGAGGCGGGGTGCCAGCCTCGGCCTTGCTTCGCAACCTTGCCCTCCTGCTCCAGTCCGGGCAGTACGCGGTACAGGTAGTTCTGCTTGATACCCATGCGTGCGGCGAGCTCGGGGATGGTGACACCGGGCTGCTCCTGCACGATCGACAGTGCCTGAGCCGCGCGTGTGCCGCTGCCCTTGCGCCGTCCGGCGCGACGGCCGCTGCCGGCCGGCCGGCCCGGCTTGGCCGCCTTGGTCTTTGCGTTGGTGCTGCCCTTGGGGCGCCCGGGACCCCGGCGAACGGGAGCGGCGGGGGCCGCCACGCGCGCGGAGCTGGCACCGCCACCGACACCGTCCAGGGCGGCGGCGGCCGCCTCCAGGCGCTTGTACTCGTCTATCAACGGTCGCAGCTCCGCGAGCCTGGCGTTGATCTCCTTGCGCTTCTCGTCGAGAAAGTCAGTCACGTTCCAGTCCTGTTCATTGGGGTAAATCAGATTTGTACTTCTGTTTCTGAACCTTACATTACACGAATACGGAATCTTGTCATGTGGATGCAAGATGGCCGCCACCTGTCCGATCGACCATGCCCGTCGTCGGCGCGGTTGCCAAGGCGACCAGCGACCCCCTCAGTTGAGGATAAAACGCGAACGTCAGGGGGCGGGTGTGTCGCCCTTGGCGCACCCGCCGCTCAGCAGCGTGCGCAGGCGCTCCAGCGTGTGCCGCGCCTCGCGTTCGGGCATACCGCCGACGAGCGCGCGGCTGGCCAGCGCTCCGATCGGGCCGAGCGGGGGACGGAACTCGTTGCTGTAGTCAAAGCGGGTGCCGGTGCCTTCACGACTTTCCCGCGCGCTGTCTTTGCCGCTGGTCGCGGAGGGGTTGGGGGTGGACGGGCCGAGTGTGGCGGGGCTGAGCGTGTACTCCGTGCGAGCGCGCGAGCGGGCGGGACCGCGCCCCTCCCACACTGCGTGGCGGTTGGGCTCGCACTCGATCAGTCGCCAGTGGACGTCGAGGCTGACACCGCGCAGGTGCAGCCGCTGATCCATCTCGAACCCGACGCGCGGCAGGCCGCTGTCGGCGTGGCGCAGGCCACGGTGAATGGTCACCCAATCGCCGAGCCGGGCGGGGTCCATGATCACCTTCCACACCTCGGCGGGCGCGGCGGGGATGTCGATGGTCGCGGTTACGATGCTCATCGGCAGTGGCAGAACCTATCCCGTCCGCGCGCGGCGAGCGGTTTGACCGCCTCCCACCTGGTCAGCCGCCTCCCACTGGTCAGTGTGCGGCGAGCGGTTCGACCTGGTCAGCGCGCGGCGAGCGGTTCGACCGCCTCCCACTCCCTCAGCGCGTGCTCCACGGCGGCGTCGAAGGAGTGCAGCCGCACGCCGAGCAGCTCGGCGGCGCGATCCTCGGCTCCCAGCAGATCGCCCTCGAGGCTCTCCATCAGCGCCAGAATCAGCTCCGGGTCCTCGGCGGCGATGGCGGCGGCGACGCGGGCGGCGACGGGGGTCATGTTCACCTTCAGTCCGAGCGCGGGGCGTGAGAGCAGCATCAGCTCGGCGATGCGCTGCATCATCTCTCCGTACGTGAGCACGTCCGGGCCGGCGATGTCAAGCGAACGTCCGGCGGCGGCGGGCTCGCGCGCGGCGGCGAGCAGCATCGCCGTGACGTCGCGCTCGTCGATCGGCTGTGTGCGGTAGCGCCGCCACGCGGGCAGCGTGAGCACAGGCAGGCGCTCCACGAGGCGCACCATGAAACGGAACGAGCGCGAGCGCACGCCGATCACGATCGAGGCGCGCAGGGCGACGGAGGCAGGCACGGCCGCCAGCAGGATGCGCTCCACTTCCAGGCGGCTGGCGAGGTGGGGGGACGCGGACTGACTCCTCGGCCGCGGGCCGCCGAGGTAGACGATGCGTGTTATGTCGGCTTCCTGCGCGGCCGTGGCGAAGCTCTCCGCGGCGCGGCGCTCGCGTTCGGGAAACGAGCCGCCGTCCGTGCCCTCCATCGAGTGGATCAGGTAATACGCCACGTCCACCCCGTCGAGCGCCGCGGCCAGGCCGGCGCCCGTGAGGACGTCGCCGCGAACCACCTGCACGCCCCAGCTCGGGGGGATGCGCAGGCGGGCGGGGTCGCGCGCGAGGGCGCGCAGCTCGTGGCCTTCGCGGTGCAGCGGGCCGAGCAGGCGCGAGCCGATGAAGCCGGAGGCTCCTGTTACGAGCGTGCGCATTGTGTGAGGATGATGACGCGTGTCCCCGGCAGATCTCGATATCTCCGCGGCCCCCCCGCCGCGCTGCGATGTGGCGATCGTCGGTGGCGGCATCCTCGGCCTGGCGGTGGCGCGGCAGCTGACGCGCGAGCTGCCGCGGCTGTCGGTGTGCGTGCTGGAGCGCGAGCAGCGGCTGGCCACGCACCAGACGGGCCACAACTCCGGCGTGATCCACGCCGGCATCTACTACGTCCCCGGCTCGCTGAAGGCGCGCCTGTGCGTGCAGGGCGCGCGCGAGCTGTACGCGTACTGCGCCGAGCGCGAGATCCCGCATGAGCGCTGCGGCAAGCTGATCGTGGCGACGGACGCTGCGGAGCTCGATCGCCTGGAGGAGCTGGAACGCCGCGGGCGGGCGAACGAGGTGGCCGGCCTGCGGCGCCTGGACGCGGATGGCGTCCGCGAGCTGGAGCCGCACGCCGGCGGGATCGCCGGCCTGCACTCGCCGGCGACGGGGATCGCGAGCTTCGCGGCGGTGGCGTGCGCGTACGCGCAGGACGCGCTCGGCGCCGGCGCCGCGATCGCCACCGGCTGCGAGGTGCGCGGCGTGCACGCGGGCGCGCACTCGCTCTGCCTGGAGCACGCGCGCGGCGCGACGGAGGCCACGCACGCGATCTTCTGCGCGGGCGCGTGGGCGGACCGTCTCGCGGTCGCCGCGGGCGCCGAGCGGGACCCGCGCATCGTCCCCTTCCGCGGCGCCTACCTGCGCCTGAAGCCCGAGCGCCGCCATCTCGTGCGCTCGCTCATCTATCCGGTGCCCGACCCCAACCTGCCGTTTCTCGGCGTGCACCTGACCAAGCACATCGACGGCGACGTGCTCGTCGGGCCGACGGCGCTGCTCGCCGGCGCGCGCGACGCGTACCGGCTGAGCCGCGTGCGCCCGCGCGATCTCGCGGACACGCTCGCGTGGCCCGGCTCGTGGCGCATGTTCGCGCAGTGGTGGCGCACGGGCTTGAGCGAAGTGCGCCACGCGGCGCTGCGCAGCGCCTTCGTGGCGGCGGCGGCGCGGTACGTGCCGGAGCTGACTGTGGCGGACGTCGAGCCGGCGTTCGCCGGCGTGCGCGCGCAGGCGCTGGCGCGCGACGGGCGCCTGGTCGACGACTTCGTGTTCTCCGCCACGCGCCGCGCCCTGCACGTGCGCAACGCGCCCTCGCCGGCGGCGACGTCCTCGCTGGCGATCGCGCGGCATGTGGTGGAGCGCGCGCGCGAGACGTTCGCGCTGTAGCGGAACCCCGCAACGTGCGGAACAATCGCCGGGCCTATCACAAAAAAGTGACTACTTGCGGCGTTTTCGTGGGTAGAAACTCTTTTCCTGCGATTTGCGGGATGGCGCGTTGAGCGGCCGCATCGGGGGTGCTTTGATGCCGTCATGGCAAAGCAACGGCGCGCCGCGCGCAAGGTCAGCTGTGAGGAATGCTTCTTCAAGCAGAACCTGCTCTGTGCCCTGGATCTCGACGAGCCGTGTGCCACGTTCCGCCCGGCGGAGGCGCAGCTGAAGCCGCCGCCGCAGCTGCGCTTCGTGTTCCGTCAGGAGCGCCGCTCACGCTCGGCGTGGGCGTTCCCGACGGCGCAGGAGCAGGCGGCGCTGCACGGCTGAGCGGATGGGGCGGGGTCCACCCGCCCGCGTTCACACCCTCTCGGCCGGCGGTGACGGCGGCCGCGCCACGACCTCCGGATCTCCCTTGGACTCGGCGTGGCGCGCGATCCAGTTGGCGCCGGGAGTGTCGGTCAAACCGTGCACGATGATCGAGCTGAAGACGACGAGCGCCGTCAGGTCGAAGATGCGCGGGCCGCTTTCGATATGGCGGTCAAGCACGATCAGCGAGAACGTCATCGTGGCGACGCCCTTCGGTCCGAACCAGCCCATGAAGGCGCGCGTCGCGCGGTCGGTGTCGGTGCCCGCGAGCGCGATCGCGACGGCCAGCGGACGCGCGATCAGGAACGTCACGAGCACGAGGCCGACGGCCGCCCAGCCGTCGCTGAACAGCGCGTTGACGGTCAGCAGCGAGCCGAACACGAGGAAGATGCCGAGCTTGACGATCTCGACGATCTCATCGGCGCGCTGCTCGAAGTGACGGCGCAGGTCCGGGCGGCGGATGCCGAGCACGATCGCCGCGACGAACACGGCGATGAAGCCGTTGCCGCGCGGGGACAGCACGGTCACGCCGTACGTCGCGAAGGCGACGCCGAGCGCGTACAGCGACTTCTGGTGCGACGGGATCGAGTGCTCCAGGGAGCGCGTGCTAGTGCTCGGCATCAGCAGCGAGGCCACCCACCCGCACGCCAGCCCGTACAGCAGGCCGAGGCCGACGTCCTGCACGACGAAGCGCCACCACACGAAGTGGTTGGCGCCCGCTTCCAGGGCCGCGAGGAAGGCGAGCACCGCGGGCAGCGCGAGGCCGTCGTTGAGGCCGGACTCGAGGTTCAGCGAATGGCGGATGACGCGCGGCACGCGCGGGTTGGTGACGATGCTCGACGTCAGCACGGGGTCCGTCGGGGAGAGCAGCGCGCCGAGCAGGAACGCCTCCGTCCACGTCAGCCCGAGCAGCGCGCGCCCCGCCACGGCGATCACGATCGCGGTGATCGGCATCGCCAGCACGAGCTTGCGCAGCGGCAGGTGCCAGGCGCGCTGCAGCATCTCGCCCTCGACCTCCAGGCCGTCGCGGAAGAGGATCACGATCAGCGCCGCGAACGCGAGGTCCTGCACGAAGCCCGACTGCGCTTTGAAGGAGATCCACTGCAGGCCGCCGTCGCCGAGCACGAAGCCGGCGAGCACGAACAGCGCCGTCAGCGACAGAAACGAGCGGCGCGCCAGACCGGAGGCGAGCGCGCCGAGGATCAAGAGCCCACCGAGCACGGCCGTCGTCGCCTGGAAGGTGGGCACCGATCAAGGGTATATTGGGTAACACCTCGATAAAGCTCTGAGCGGAGGCGGTGGTTGGATGGCACGCAAGACGAAGGGCAAGACGTCACAGGCGGTCCCCGACGCGAGTCGCAACGGCGCGGCCGCGGCGCAGGAGGAGCGCGCGGACGCGGAGCGGGCGCAGGCCAAGCTGGAGGCGGCGGAGCGCGCCGAGGCGCAGGAGTCCTCCGGCGGGCGCGGGCTCGGGCGCCTGCTGCTCCTGCTGATCGTGGTGGGCATCCTCGCGCTGGTGCTGAGCGAGGACGTGCGCTCGAAGGTGCTGGACCTGCTGTTCGGCTCCGAGGAGGAGTTCGACTACAGCTCGACCACGATGCCCGAGGCGCAGCCGCCGAGTGCGGTGGGAGCCCCTCCCTCCTCATAGCCCCGCGCGGGTCTTGACGGGAAATCGGGAATGGAGATCTGATGGCGGTAACCGCCGAGACGAGGTCGCTGTCGAGCGAGAAGGCGCAGCGCATCATCGAGGCGATGCGCCGCAGCGTCGCGCGGCGCGGCACCGCCGGCTCGACCTTCGACCACGTCTCGCGCGAGGCGGGCGTCTCGCGCGGCCTGCTGCACTACTACTTCGGCACGAAGGAGCAGCTGCTGGTCGAGGCCGTGCGGCGCGACTGCGAGCTGCGCATGGAGCGCCTGCAGAACCAGCTCGCCGGCGCGCAGACAGCGGAGAACTTCATCGACCTCGCGGCCGAGCACCTGCAGCAGACGGTGCGCGAGGACCCCGACTTCGTGACGCTCGTGTTCGAGCTGTTCACGCTCTCGCGCCGCAACGCGGACATCGCGGTGGAGTACGCGGCGCTGATGCGCTCCACGCGCGACCAGGTGGCGGGGCTGCTCGCGGCAGCGCAGCGCGAAGGGGTGCTGAGGCTGCACGCCTCGCCCGAGGCGGTGGCCGAGATCCTGTTCTCGCTGACCGACGGCTTCGCGCTGCGGATGCTGACCGAGCCCGAGCGCGACTTCACGGAGACGGTGCAGGCGGGGATCGTGTGCGCGCGGGCGCTGCTGGCTGATTGAGGGGGCCTTTGCCGCTGGCACTCTTATAATCGGTGTGCCAATGCCGATCTACGAGTACAGACGCCCCGACGGCACCACGTTCGAGGTCCTACAGTCCTTCAGCGACGAGGCCCTGAGCACCGACCCCGAGACGGGCGTGAAGGTGCAGCGCGTGCTGCACGCGCCGGCGGTGCACTTCAAGGGCAAGGGCTTCTACAACACCGACTACGGCACCCGCAAGCGCCAGCGCGAGAACGCCGCGGCGGCGGAGGGGTCGGGGAAGGCATCCGCCGGCGGCGAGTCGTCGGGTTCGGATGGGGGCTCGTCTGCTTCGGACGGGGGGTCTTCGTCTTCCTCCTCCTCGTCCTCTTCCTCGGAGGGCAAGGGCGAGGGCAAGGGCAAGGCCGAGAAGGGGTCGAAGGACGCGGCGAAGCCCAAGCCGGCGGCTGCGGCGAAGGGCTGATCGCCCCCGTTCCCGTCGCGTGGTGAGTAAGTTGGGGAAAGAATGGGCCAGAACACCAGCTTGATGCTAGGCTTGCTTTATGAGTCGCACTCAGACCCCGACGGAGACGATGGCGCGCGCGTTCGTGGCGCTGCGCGGCGTGGATGTGAGCAGCCGCGATGCGCTGAGCGCGGCGGTGGAGGATGCCGCCGCTGAGCTCGAGGCGGGTCTGGCGGCCCGCTCGACGTATTCCAAGGCAGAGGCGGCGCATCTGCTGGATGTGAGCACGACGACGCTCGAGAAGTGGATCGCGCAGGGCAAGTTGCCGGTCGTGCGAGTGCGAGAGTACAAGCGCGATCGTGTTCCCGCGCGTCCGCTGTTGAGGTTGGCGGGCGAGGTCAAGGAGCTGCGGCGGCTGGGACGCCGACGTGGGCTGCTCGTCGAGGCGCTGAGTCGTCTGGAGCTGGAAGATCCGCAGTGGCAGCGGGAGTTCGACGACCTTTATGGGGAGAGTCTGCGTGCGATGCGGGACGGCGATCTGGTGAAGGTCGATCTGGACAGCTTCGGTCCGGACGACTGAGAGCGCCGCCCATGTCGTCGCCGGGGCTGGAGGTTTACGTTGTAGCGCCGGAGGCACGAGTTCGGCTTGGGAGAGTCGATTTGGTCCCCGGCCCTCGGGCTGCGTCCGCGCCTGGGTCTTGACAAGACATGACGCTTGTGCCTATAGTACTCCTGTCGTCGCGTCCTGTCAGGTCGGGCGGCTGTAAATAGGTCGGGTCTTGGGTCCTCCCGCTGGTGCGGGTTTCCATGGGACCGTAGGGATGTCGGAGAGGGATTGCGGCTGTACTAGGGAGTGCATGGGATGAGTGATCTCGCTTTCACCGCGTTCGGCGCGGATAATGGTCTTACGGCCCCAACGGGGACCGTAAACAGATGCATCAGCATCGCTGACGCATCTCTCTCTCTCTCTCTCTCTCTTGGCCGGGGCTTCTAGCTTCTAGGCCATTTCGCCGCTGTTGGTCGGCGGTTCGCTCCGGCCACGTGGGCCGGGTTGGCTTCTCGCGCGCGTTTCGCGCGCATGGTTCTTCTGTCGTCTCGGGCTGGGTGCCCGGGGCGGCTTTGTGCTGCCCGGGCTCCTCGGGTGGTCGTGTTCTCGATTGCTCCGGGAGGGGATGGGTTTGATGCTGCGAAGGCTGGTTTTCCTGTTGGTGGGGTTGGTCGTGCTCGGGTTGCCGGCAGGCGCCTCGGCCGAAGGGTGCTCGAACGAACAGTTCCGCACCGGGATGTCGGCGAACCTGCCCGACTGCCGTGCGTATGAGCAGGTTTCGCCGGTTGACAAGAACAATGGGTCGGCGGGGAGCCCGCGCGATGTCGCCCCGGCTTGGGGAAGTTCATTGGATGGGAACAAGATGATCTTCACCTCGGCGCAGCCGTTTGGCGATGCAGTGGGTGCGGCGGCTACCAGCCAGCAGTATCTGGCCTCGCGCGGTGCGGGTGGCTGGTCCTCGAAGGCGCTGTTGCCGCCCCAGGCGGTGAGTCCGGCGGGCCTGCCGTTTCCTGGGTTCCGTGCCTTCTCGAGCGATCTCTCCAGCGCTCTCCTCAAGGACGGAGGAGGGGGAGCCAGCCAGGACGATCCGCCGCTGGTCAGCGGTGAGCCGGCGGAAAACAAGAACCTGTTCGTCCGCGACAACAGCAACGATTCCTACCAGCTCGTGGATGTCACGCCCGCGGGCGTCACGCCATCCGAAGCAGTGTATGCGGGCTCTTCGACTGATCTCAGCCACGTCGTCTTCGGTAGCAGCGCACAGCTGACGCCAAACGCTCCGGCGGGTGTCGACAGTCTCTATGAGTGGAGCGATGGCGTCGTACATCTCGTCAGTGTCCTTCGGAATGGCACTCCCATTACTGGAAATAGGTCTTGGCAGGTGGTTTCCGAAGATGGCTCACGAGTCATTTTCCAAATGGGTGCAGGTATCTATCTATATGAAGAAAATATCGGAGCCACTCCGGTCGGCGGCGGCAGCCTCGAAGCTGCGAGCGGCGATGGGTCGAAGGTCTTCTTGGTCGCTGATGCCTCGGCAGGCTTGACGAGCGATACGGTTCCCGGCAGCGGCACCAATCTGTACGAGTACGATGCCGCGAGCGGCAGGCTGACGGATTTGACGCCGGTCGCTCACGCCGAACTCATACAGAAGCCGCTACCCGTACTTGCTGGGTCGAACGACGGCTCGTATGTCTACTTCATCGCGTCAGGCAGTCTTGCCGCCGGCGCCACAGCGGGCCGACAGAACCTCTATGAGTGGCATGAAGGGGTGACGACGCTCGTCGCCTCCGCAGAACACGTGAGCTTTACCACCTATGGCCTTGCAGAAGAACCTAAATACAGGTACGGAGCGGCGCCGGCCGCCTTGACTCCGGATGGCACGGCGCTGGCGTTTGAGTCGAGGGCGAGCCTGACCGGCTATGACAACACGGATGCGAACACCGGCGAAGCCGATATCGAGATGTTCCTATACGAAGCGTCTGCACACCGGCTGATCTGCGCATCGTGCAACCCCAGCGGCGCGAGGCCGATCGGATCTTCGGTGATGAGGCCGGAAGAAGGACTGCCCGGCGTGCTGGAAGTCAGCGATCTGGGGGCTGCTCCGCGTTATCTCTCTGCGGACGGTAGCCGGCTGTTCTTCAATAGTCTGGATGCGCTTGTCCCTCAGGACACGAACGGTGTCGAGGATGTGTACGAGTACGAGGGTGGTCAGCTTCACCTGATTTCGGGTGGGACGGGCCGTGAAAACTCGCAGTTCGCCGATTCCAGCCTGAGCGGGAGCGACGTCTTCTTCGCGACTACGCAGCAGCTCGTGGCGCAGGACCAGGATTATGCGTTTGACGTCTACGACGCCCGGGTCGGGGGCGGATTCCCTGCGCCGGTGTCGTCGGCGTCGTGCTCCGGCGAAGCGTGCCGCGCGCCGTCTACCCCCGTGACGTTTGGCGTGCCGGGGAGCGCGGTGTTCGCTGGCACCGGTCCCCTGGCGCCGGCGGCTGCCACGCCGGCTGTGACACCAACGGCCAAGGCTAAGCCGAAGGCGAAGAGGCCCAAGCGCAAGGCGAAGGTCAGAAAGCGCAAGCGGCGTGTGAGGGGCGGCAAGGGCCATTCGACCGGAAAGCGTGGGTGAGCGGGGATGACGAGCGAGAGATCGATCATGGTGCGGATGCCGGGCCTGTTGGCGCTGGCGGTGGCGCTGCTGTGGCTGGTGGTCGGTGTGGGGTCCGCGCGGGCGAGCTTCGGGTTTCTGCCCGGCGCTGAAGGGTTCGAAATGTCGGCGAGCGACCACGCAGGCGCACCCGAGACCCAGGCGGGCTCGCACCCCTACGCGTTCACCACGAGCTTTGCGCTCACGTCCGCCGAATTCAACGGGAGGACGGGTCCGTCGGAGAGCCTCAAGGATCTGCGGCTCGATCTGCCCGCCGGTTTCACCGGCAACCCCACGGCGGCGACGAAGTGTCTGCCTGCTCAGCTGACGTCCTTTCTCGAAGAACAGAGCGACGTGCCGTTGGCGTGTCCTTCCAGCTCGCAGGTCGGTATGGCGAAGCTGAACATCCCGGTCTTTCCCTTCCCCTTGTACACGCCGGTGTACAACATGGCGACCACACCGGATCAGCCGGCCCAGCTCGGGTTTGCCATTCTGGGCGTGGGTATCTACGTGAATCTCGGTGTGCGGACGGGTGGGGACTATGGGTTGACCGCGACGCTGCCCGACACTACTGCGGCGTTGCCGTTGTTGGGTTCGTCGCTGACGCTGTGGGGTGTGCCGTCCGACCCGAGTCACGACTCGCAGCGGTGCATCTTCCCTGAATTGTTCACGGGTGTGTGCGAAGCGCCTCAGGGGGTCGGCGCTGAACAGTCTGCGCCGCACCCGTCCAATCTTCCGCCGAAGCCGTTCCTGTCGTTGCCGACGGCGTGCACGGGTCCGTTGACGGCGGGGGTCAGCGCTGACAGCTGGCAGCAGCCGGGGATTTTCGTGTCCACGAGCTTTGCGATGCCCGCTGTCGAAGGCTGTGGGCGGGTGCCGTTCAACCCGTCGCTGAGCGTCTCGCCGGATAGCAGCGTGGCGGGCGCCCCGACGGGGTTGAGTGTGGAGCTGCGGTTCCCGCAGGAAGAAGCGCCGGGTGGCCTGGCTGAAGCGAATTTGAAGAAGGCTGTGGTGACGTTGCCGGCGGGGATGGCTGTGTCGCCGTCCGCGGCGGGCGGCCTCGGAGCCTGCTCTGAGGAACAGGTCGCGTTGAGCGATCCGGGTGCGGCGTCTTGTCCGGATTCGTCGAAGATCGGGTCGGTTGAGATCAGGACGCCGGTGCTGGAAAGCCCGTTGGAGGGTTCGGTGTACCTTGCGCAGCAGGGCAGTAACCCGTTTGGTTCGCTGCTGGCGCTGTATCTGGTCGCCGAAGGGTCTGGTGTGCGGATCAAGCTGCCCGGGCAGATCAGCGCCGACCCGGTGACGGGGCAGTTGACGACGACGTTCGATAACTCGCCGCGTCAGCCTTTGAGTGACTTGAAGCTGTCGTTCTTTGGTGGGCCACGCGCGGCGCTCGTGAACCCGCCTGCGTGCGGGACGTACACGGCGAGCGCGGTGTTGACGCCGTGGAGCGGCACGCCGCCGGTCGCGGAGACGAGCAGCTTTGAAGTGTCACAGGGTTGTCATAGTGCGCAGTTCGCGCCGTCGTTTACGGCGGGCACCGCGAATAACCAGGCCGGCGGGTTCAGCCCGCTATCGGTGACGTTCAGCCGCGGCGACGCCGATCAAGGGCTGGGCGCGGTCAAGCTCACGACCCCACCCGGGCTGCTGGGGCTCCTCAAGAGCGTCGCGCTGTGCGGCGAACCGCAGGCGTCGCAGGGCACGTGTGGCCAGGGAAGCCTGATCGGGCACACGACAGTCGGCGCTGGGGCGGGGTCCAGTCCGTTCTACCTGGGTGGTCAGGTGTACCTGACAGGTCCCTACAAAGGCGCCCCGTTCGGACTCAGCATCGTCGTGCCGGCAATCGCTGGCCCGTTCAACCTCGGGACCGTAGTCGTCCGTGCCGCGATCAGCGTGGACCCGGCGACGACGGCGTTGACGGTCACGAGCGATCCGTTGCCGACGATCCTGCAGGGCATCCCGTTGCAGCTCAGGACTGTGAACGTGACGGTGGACCGCCCAGGGTTCATCTTCAACCCCACGGACTGCGAACCGCTCGCGTTGACGGGGACGGTGACGAGCACGCAGGACGCCCAAGCACAGGTATCGAGCCACTTCCAGGCGGCGAACTGCGGGGTCCTGCCGTTTCACCCCGTGTTCTCCGTGTCGAGCTTGGCGAAGACGAGCCGCAACGGCGGCGCGGCGTTGGATGTGAAGGTCAGCTACCCGAGCGGGGCGCAGGCCAACATCCATTCGGTGGCGGTGACGTTGCCCAAGCAGTTGCCGGCGCGGTTGTCGACGATCCAGCAGGCGTGTCCGGAAGCGGTGTTCAACCAGAACCCCGCGTCTTGTGATGAAGGGTCGAACATCGGGGTCGGGACGGCGGTGACGCCGATTTTGAAGAACCCGTTGATCGGCCCGGCGTATCTGGTGTCGCATGGTGGTGCGGCGTTCCCGGACATCGACGTCGTGTTGCAGGGCGAAGGGATCACGCTCGTCCTCACGGGGCACGTGAACATCAGCAAGGCGGGGATCACGAGCGCGTCGTTCTTCGCGGTCCCTGACGCTCCGATCGGCAGCTTTGAGTTGAACCTGCCGGAGGGCCCGCACTCAGGGCTCTCCGCCGTGGGGAGCTTGTGCGCGAGCCCGCTGACGATGCCCACCACGATCACGGGGCAGAACGGCGCCGTGATCACGCAGACGACGAAGATCAAGGTCACGGGCTGCACCCCGGTGAAGAAGAAGCACAAGGCCAAGAAGAAGCACAAGAAGCACAAGAAGGCCAAGAAGAGGAAGTAGGCGGGAGGGTTGCTTGTGACACCCTCACGCGAGGCGGACCCCCGGGCGCGTGTGCGCTCGGGGGCCGACGGGCTGCCGCGCGAGCACGTCAGCGAGATCCAGCGCATGCGGATCCTGGCGGCGATGGCCGATGTGGCCTCCGAACGCGGTGCGGGGAGCGTGACGGTCGCGCACGTCGTGGCGCGCGCGGGGGTTTCCCGGCGCACGTTCTACGACCTGTTCGCCGACCGCGAGGAGTGCTTTCTGGCGGCCTTCGATGAGGCCATCGCACGCGTCCGTGCGGTCGTCGTGGCGGCGGCGCACGGCCACGACTCCTGGCGCGAGCGGGTGCGCGCGGGGTTGTGGGCGCTGCTCGTGTTCCTCGACGACGAGCCGGCGCTCGCGCGGCTGTGCGTGGTGGAGTCCCTGGCGGCGGGGCCGCGCGTGCTCGAGCGCCGCGGCGCGCTGCTGCGCACGCTCGTGGCCGTCGTGGACGAGGGTAGGGGGGCGATGCCGGCGAAGGCGCCCGTGCCACCTCGCCTGACCGCGGAGGGCGTCGTCGGCGCGGTGCTGTCCGTGATTCACACGCGCCTGGCCGAAGGCGACGGCGAGCCCCTGCGCAGCGTCGTGGGGGAGCTGATGAGCACGATCGTGCTGCCCTACCTCGGCCGCAGCCTGGCGCAGCGTGAGCTTGACAAGCCGACCCCTCCCATCCCAACTAAAACGAGTCCTGTTCACCGCGATCCGCTGGACGGGCTTGACATGCGAATCACATACCGGACGGTGCGCGTGCTGATGGTGATCGCGGGCACCCGCCACGCGAGCAACCGGCAGGTCGCCGCGCGCGCGGGGATCTCCGACCAGGGGCAGGTTTCGAAGCTGCTAGCGCGCCTTGAGCACCTCGGGCTGATCGAGAACACGGGCGTCGGCGCGAGCAAGGGCGCGCCCAACGCGTGGGCGCTGACCGCGCGCGGGGAACAGGTCGAGCAGGCGATCCGGGTGGGGACCGCGCCGGGGTGACGGGCGGGGTGGGTGTATTGAAGCCGCGGCTGCGAGGGGGCCCCGTACTGCTTGCATGGTCAGATCCGGAATTCTGATGCGGCAGATCCGGAATGTACGGGGCGGATCCGGAGGAAGCCCACGCGGTGGATGATTGTATCTGCGTGCAGCAATGATAGTATCATTGGCTAGCTATGATTGATTCTATATATCGATCGTGGGGCGAGCCATGCTTTTCCAGATACCACCTCTGAGCTTCGAAGAAGACGCAGCGCTCGGCAAGATCGAGGAACTGCGCCGGCAGCTGCGCTTCTACGTCGCGCAGCCGCGCCGGTGGGTGGGGCAGGTCAGGCGGGTGCTCGGGGCGCGCGCGATCCAGGGCTCAAACAGCATCGAGGGTTACGACGTCTCGGTGGAGGACGCGCTCGCGGCGATGGGGGGTGAGGAGCCGACGTCCGCGAGCCCCGAGGATTGGCACGCGGTGCTCGGGTACCGGCGGGCGATGACGTATGTCCTGCAGCTCGCACGGGACGCGCACTTCGAGTACAGCGCACAGGTCCTGCGCAGCCTGCACTTCATGATGACGGAGTACTCGCTCGACGCCGGCCCGGGGCTGTGGCGGCCAGGCCCGATCTGGATCCGCAACGACGCGACGGGCGACATCGTCTACGAGGGGCCGGACGCGCACGAGGTCCCGGCGCTGGTCGACGAGCTCGTGCGGGAGCTGTCCGGCGACCGCGAGACACCGGCGCTGATCCGCGCCGCGATGGCGCACTTGAACCTCGTAATGATCCATCCGTTCAGCGACGGCAACGGGCGCATGTCGCGCTGCCTGCAGACGCTCGTGCTCGCGCGCGAGCGGATCCTCGAGTCCGAGTTCGCGAGCATCGAGGAGTACCTCGGCACGAACACGGACTCCTACTACAGGGTGCTCGCGCACGTCGGCGCGGGGCGGTGGAGTCCGTCGGGCGACGCGCGGGCGTGGGTGAGGTACTGCCTGGAGGCGCACTACATCCAGGCGAGCAGCGTCCTACGGCGCGTCAGGGAGTCCGAGCTGATCTCGCAGCGGCTCGAAGCGCTGTGCGCCAAGCACCGGCTCCCCGAACGGGCGGTCGCGGCGCTGTTCGACGCGACGCTCGGCATGAGCGTGCGCAACTCCTCCTACCGCTCGGTCTTGAAGATGTGGGACGAGCAGATCTCAAACCAGCTCGCGACGAGCGACCTGCGGGCGATGGTGCAGGCGGGCCTGCTGCAGCAGTTCGGTGCGCGGCGGGGAACGTACTACCAGGCGGCGGCGCCGCTAAAGGAGCTGCGCGAAGAGGTGCGCAGCGAGCGCAAGCCGATCGACGCGCGCGCGCTGTTCGCGATCGAGGGGCGGTGAGATCGAGGGGCGCCTGAGCTACCACACCACCGGCACGTCGTACGCGGCGAAGGCGGGGTTCTTGGTGACGAGCGCGCAGCCTTCTAGCTGCGCCTGGGCGATCAGCAGGCGGTCGAAGGGGTCGCGGTGGTGAAACGGCAGCTCGCCCACGGCGTGGGCGTGGCGCGGGGTTATCGCGAGCAGCTCGGCGCCGGCTCCCTCGATCCGCTCGATCAGGTTCGCCGGCGCCGTCAATTTGCCGAGCGAGCGCTTGATCGCGATCTCCCACACGTTGACGGCGCTGCAAATCAAGTCGGCGCCCGGTCGCTCCATCGCCGCCCGGGCCTCGGCGGACAGCGGGAAGTCCTCGGAGAGCAGCGCCAGCACAGTGTGCGTGTCGAGCAGGAGCCTCACTCGTCGATCATGCCGAACGCGCGCTGGAGATCCTCGGGCAGCTCGTCCCAGTCGTCGGGGATCTCGACCTGGCCCTTCCAGATGCCCCTGAGCGACAGCAGGCCGGCCGGCTCGTCGTAACGGACGATCCTGGCCACCGGGCGCCCGGAGCGCTCGACGATCACGTCCTCGCCGCGGCGGGCGCTCTCGACCAGCCGCGAGAAGTTCGTCTTCGCCTCGTGCATTCCGACGCGTGTCATACGGGTAGCGTAGCAGGGGTTAGCTAAGGTTAGTCCTTGGCTGGGCGCGGAGGCCGGTATATGAGTTTTGACTCAGCTGTACAGCCGCAGCGGGGTGCACTTCGCGAGCCGATCGAAATCGGTGTCGGCGTGTAGAAGCGGCGCGCCCGTTCGCACGCAGGGTGCCGCGATCAGGCAGTCGAGGGTCTTGCGGATCGTCACGCCGGCCCGACGCGCCATGCGATACAGATCGGCCGCGAGAACAAAGTCATCGAGACCATCCAGGCGCAGGATCGGGAAGGCCCTGAGATGGCGCTCGACGAGACGCGCCTCCCGCTCGGAGCGAAACCCCTGCAAGATCTCCGTGACGACGATGTCGGTGAGGGCGATCGGCTCTCCCCCCTCGATCAACTCGACGCAGCGGTCGGCTTGCGATGTGCTCCGCTCGTTGAGCACGTCTATCCAGACGCTGGTGTCGACGACGATCACGAGCGACCGCGGCGACTCTCCTGGAGGTCGCCCTCCCAGCGGACTCGCCCGCGTAGGTCCAGCACACCTATACGCCGGTGGCGGGCGACCAGCTCCCGCAGCGCAACATCGACCGCCTCGCGCTTCGTACGGGCCCCGATCAGCTCCTGTGCCTCGTGCAGAACGCTGTCATCGATCTCGATGTTGGTGCGCATACACCGAAGCATACACATCGCCAGGTGTACCTCAAGGGGCTCGCGGGTGGGTGCGTTTACGGTTGCCCACCTGACGACGACAGGGACCTCGGGACAACGTGCGAGTTCCGATCACGGTTCGAACGTCGAGCAAATGACGGAGGGGGAGGGGACGGAGGGGGAGGGATTCGAACCCTCGTCGGACCAATCAGGCCCGAAATGGTTTTCGAGACCACCGCATTCAACCGCTCTGCCACCCCTCCAGGGATGCTCGCGCAAGGCTAGTGGATCGGGCGGTGCGGGGCGGATCACTAAACTACGCCGCTCTGCGCCCGTAGCTCAGCTGGATAGAGCGTCGGTCTACGGAACCGAAGGTCAGAGGTTCGAATCCTCTCGGGCGCGTCACGGGCCGCGGACATCACGACGGCCGATGTCGAACCGTGGCGTTCGCGGCGCACGGCTCACGATGGGTAGCTCATGGCGCGCGCGGATCAGGGGCGCAGTGCGTGGGCCTCGCACGGCGTCCAGCGGCACGCAAACCGTCTAATCTCGGTATAGAGCCTATGCACGACGGGTACTCGTGAAAGCGAGGCGGAACCTCGCGCGCGCGGCGTTGGCCGCTCTCCTGATATTCGCCGCGGCGCCGGTGAGCGTCGCCGTGGCCGAACCGCCGGCGCCGACGATCGAAAGCCCGTCGCCGGGCAGCTCGACCAACAGCGAAACGCCGCAGCTCAGCGGCAGCACGAACGACACCTCCGACGCGGTGACGGTGAACATCTACGCCGGTTCGAGCGCGGCGGGCACGCCGGTGCAGACGCTGAGCACCCTGCTTCCGCCTGTGTCGGGGACCTGGGCTCTGGCGCCGCTGCTGCCGCTCGGAGAGGGCACGTACACGGCGGTGGCCGAACAGACGAACCTGACCGCGGAAACGGGCGCGAGCGCGCCCGTGACGTTCACGGTCGACACGACGGCGCCGGTGGTCTCGCTGGAACCGCCGCCGTCCCCCTCCAACAACGCCTCGCCGACGCTCGCGGGGAGCGCGGGAACACTCGAAGGCGACGGGCTGTCGGTGACCGTGAGCGTCTACGCGGGCGCCTCGGTCGCGGGCCAGTTGCTGGTCTCCGAAAGCGTGTCCGTGCTCGGCGGCGCCTGGTCATACACGACCCCCCACCTGGCGGACGGGACGTACACCGTCCAGGCACAGCAGAGCGATGCGGCCGGGAACGTGGGCACGAGCGCGCCGGCGACGTTCACGGTCGATACGACGGCGCCGGCGGTCGGCCTGAGCAGTCCGGCGGACGGCGCGCTGCTCGACACTTCGACGCCGTCCTTCGGCGGACCCGCCGGCGACGAAAGCGGCGACGGCTCGTCGGTGCTGCTGAAGATCTACGCGGGCGCGTCGGCCTCGGGCACTCCGGTCGAAGAAGTGCCGGTGTCGCGCGGAGGCGAAACGTGGACGACCGGTTCGACCGGTCCGCATCTGGCGGATGGGACGTACACGGCGCAGGCGACGCAGGGCGACGCGGCGGGCAACACGGGCGCGAGCGCGCCGCACACGTTCTCGATCAAGACCGACACGCCGAAGGTGACGCTGACCGCCCCCCCGGCCGTGATCGCCGACGCCACGCCGAGCTTCAGCGGCGCCGCCGACACGAGCGCGGGGGACCTGGGATCGGTGACGCTGAAGATCTTCAAGGGCACCGCGGCGACAGGCGCGCCGGTGCAGGAAGTGACTGTCGCGGCGACCGGTGCGACATGGGCCTCGGGCGCCGTGCAGACGCTGCCGGACGGCACGTACACGGCGCAGGCGCAGCAGGCCGACGTCGTCGCCCACGTCGGGTTCAGCGCGGCGGCCACGTTCCGCGTCGACACGACTCCGCCGCACGTGACCCTGACAGCGCCCGCCGACGCCAGCACGACGACGGGCGAATCGCAGCTGGTGAAGGGCACGGCCGGCAGCGCGGAAGGCGATCTGCAGGGGGTCGCGGTCGAACTGTTCGCGGGCGCCACGGCATCGGGGCAGACGCCGCTTGAGTCGATCGCCGTAACGGCCACCCAGCACGCCTGGTCGGTCACGTTCGGGGGCCTGGCGCCGGGCCAGTACACGGTGCGCGCCGAGCAGCGCGACAGCGTCGGCAACGTCGGCGTGAGCGCCACGCGCACCTTCGAAGTCCTCGAACCGACGACGACGTCCTCCTCCTCGACGACGACATCCACCACCTCCACGCAATCGACGACGACCACGACCAGCACATCCACGTCGACGACGCCGGCTCCCCCGCAGCCGCCGGTCGCGGCCTTCGCGTGGTTCCCATCCGCCCCGCACACGGGCGAAAGCGTCTCGCTGGTGTCCAGCTCGACCGACGCCGACAGCCCGATTGTCGCGTTCGCTTGGGACGCCGCCGGCACCGGCACGTTCACGGCCGGGGGCTCGGCGATCACGACATCGTTCTCCGTGGCGGGCACCCACGTAGTGCGCCTGCGCGTGACCGACGCGAACGGTCTGTCGAGCGTCGTCGCCAGGACGCTCGCGGTGACGCCGCCGCCGCTGGTGCTGATGCAGCCCTTCCCGATCGTGCGCATCGCCGGCTCGGACACGCCTTCGGGCGCGCAGATCAGCGTGCTGAGCGTGCAGGCTCCCCCCGGCGCGCGCGTCGCCGTGCGCTGCCGCGGCGGCGGCTGCCCCGCCGGATCGCTGAGCCGCATCGCGACCGCCCGCCGCCACCACGGCGCCGCCGGCGTGCCGCTGGTCGAGTTCCGGCGCCTGGAGCGCGCTCTGCGCGCCGGGGCGATCCTGGAGATACGCGTCTCCAGGCTTGGGCAGATCGGCAAGTACACGCGCTTTACGATTCGCCGCGGCCGCCCGCCCGTCCGCGTGGACGAATGCCTCGCCTCGACCGCGTTCAAGCCGATCGTGTGCCCGCCGTCGTGAGCTTCGTGCGCGCCGAGCGGGGCGGCTTGCTTGGCGGCCTGCGCAGGGCGGGGATGGCCGATGCCCACCGTCGCCCGATCGGGCTGCTGCTGTCCGCCTGCGCGGTCTTCGGCCTCTCCTTCGCCGTCGGCCGCGAGACGGTCTCCACAGGGGCGGGCAGTGTCGCGCAGTCGCAGTCCGCGCTGGCGGTCGCGTCCACCGGTGCGGCGATTCCGTCGAGTCTCGCCAGCGCGCCGTCGCTCGCGTCGCCGGTGCGCGCCAGCTCTCACGCGAACCGTCCCGCCCCGGCCGGCGCGTCCTCCGGTGCGACGGCGCCCACCGCGGTGGCGGCGGCGCCCGCCCCTGCGCCCGCGCCCGCTCCGGTAGCCGCGCCGGCGCCCGTCGCGGCGCCCGTCGCGGCGCCGACCCCGACTCGCGCGCCGGCGCGGCCCGCGGGCGGCGGCTCGCCGAGCGCGCCGCACGGTTCCTCCGGCGGCGGGTCCAGGCCGGCCCCCAAGGGCGGCGCCGGCGGCTCGTTCGAAAGCTCGGGCTGATGCGAGCGGACCCTTACTACGAGAACCCGCTGCGCGAGAACACGCTGCGCGTGCTCGCGGCGGCGGTGCTGGTTGCGCTCGCGATCCTCGGCTACACGATCGGGCACGGTCGCCCGGCGGCGGCGCCGGCCGCGCCGCAGGCCCCGACACGCACGATTCTGACGTCGAGCCTGCTGCTGACGTATCCCGCGGACTGGACATCGCTCGGCAGCGGCCCGGCGATCCCGGGCCTGTCGATCGCCGGCGCCGTCACGATCGCGCCGGCGGGCGCCGGCGCCAGCGCCGGGCTGCTGACAGGTCAACTGCCCGGCGGCGAACAGGACCCGCTGGCGCCCGGGTTCCTCGCGCGCCTGCACGGACTGCCGCAGACGAGCGTGGTGGGGTTGGCGGAAACGCAGGCTTATAGGTACGCGATGCTGAACCTCGCCGGCTTCGAGCGGGCGCTGACGCTGTACGTGATCCCCAACCCGGGCGCGGCCGCGACGGTGCTGGCGTGCTACGCCGCCGCGACGGCGGCGCGGTACATGGGCGCCTGCGAACAGATCGTCGCCTCCCTGCGCCTGCAGTTCGCGCCCGCGAGCTACAGCCTGACCCCGGACGCCGGCTACGCGCACGAGGTGAGCGCGGCGCTCGCCAAGACCGAGGCGGCGCGCACGGCGCTGCGCGGCAAGCTGCGCGCGCTGGGCGCACAGCCGGCGGCGCAGCGCCCGGCGCGCACCCTGGCGCACGCGCTGGCGGCCGCGGCCGCCTCGCTGTCCGCCGTGCAGCCGCCGCCGGCCGCCAGCCAGGTCCAGATGATGCTCGCGCAGGCGCTGGCGCGGACGGCCGGCGCATACACGACGCTCGCGGCGGCGGCGGGTGGCGCAGGCGCCGGCGGGTACGCAGCCGCGACGGCGCGCGTGTACGGGGCCGAGGCGGAAATCGAAGCGGCGCTGCGGGCCTTCTCCCTGCTTGGCTACGCGCCGGCGCCGGGCGTGTCTAGATAGGCATGGCTGGGCCGCTCGCGGGTCCGGGGGCGCCCGAGGAGCCGGCGCCTCAGGGGACCGGCGTTCTCGGCGAGTCAGCGTGCGCAGGCAGCCGGCGCGCTCAGGAGCCGGCGCCCTCGACGGCGGCGCCGAGCTCGGCGAGGCTGATGTCCAGCGCCGCCGCGATGCACCTGACCGTGACCCATGTCGGATTTGCCTGCCCGCGTTCGATGCGTGCGAGCGCGGCGGTCGTGATGCCCGCGTCGTGCGCGAGATCTTCCTGGGTCTGCCCGCGCCGCAGGCGCAGCCCGCGCAGGGTGCGCGCGAGGGCGGGGTCCGGCTTGGCGGGCGTCGTCACAGTTAGAGACACTGCTAGCTGCCGGCCCATCTGTCCAGGTATTTAGCAACAGGCAGCACGATAGCGGCAGTTGGCTATGCGTTAAGGGCGGGGGCGGGGTATGTGTATTGGACTGGGGCGGCCCTGTGTATTGGGCGGGGCGGCCCTGTGTATTGGGACAAGGGCAGGATTAGGTTTGGGTTCGCTCAGCCCGAACTGCCCGTGCTCCCAAATTGCGCGTTTAGCGTCTGGCCGTTAGCGGTAGGCTTGACGCTGTAGATCTAGACCCGCAGTGTGACGAGAGATGGCGGGACCAGTGCGCAGCCCTACGAAATGCCTCAGACCCGCGGCGACGCGCCAGCGGTGGGTCGCCTCCACACGCCCCTCCCGGAGAGCGGCGTGATCGACGGCGCCGCCCGCGGCGTGCTGGACGTCGCCCGGGGCGTGCTCGCGGAGCTCGACCTTGACGTCGTGCTCGACCGCGTGCTTGAGTCCGCCCGCGATCTGACGGGCGCCAGATACGCGGCGCTCGGCGTGCTCGACGACTCCCGCACGGAGCTGGCGCGGTTCCTGACGGTCGGCATCGACGAGGCCACGCGCGCGGAGATCGGAGTCCTGCCGCGCGGCCGCGGCGTGCTCGGCGAGCTGATCCAGCACCCGGCGCCGCTGCGCCTCGGCGATGTGGGCAGCCATCCGCGCTCCTTCGGCTTCCCGCTCGGGCACCCGCCGATGCGCACGTTCCTCGGCGTGCCGATCCTGATCGAGGGCGAGCCCTACGGGAACCTGTACCTGACCGAGAAAGACGGCGGCGCCGACTTCACGGCGGAGGACGAAGAGGCGGTGGTCATGCTCGCCGAGCTGGCGGGCGTGGCGATCGACCACGCGCGGCGCTACACGGGCGCCCGCCAGCGCCGCGACGAGCTGCAGCGGACGGTGGCGACGCTGGAGGCGACCACGCAGCTGGCGCGCGCCGTCGGCGGCGAGACCGATCTCGATGTGATCCTCGAGCTGGTGGTCAAGCGCGGGCGGGCGCTGGTATCCGCACGGGCGCTGCTGATCGAGCTGCGCGAGCGCCAGGAGCTGCTTGTGGCGGCGGGCGCGGGCGAGTTGCCGCCGGGGCTGATCGGCAAGCGCGTGGCGCTGGAGGACACGGTCGCCAGCCACGCGCTGCGCACGCAGCGCGCGCAGCACCTGGAGGACGAGCTCAACCGGGCGCGCTTCGACGAGCACGGCCTCGGCGCGCACGGGGTCGAGGTCAAGGGCGGTCTGGTCGTCCCCCTGGTCTTCCAGGGTCACGCCTACGGCGTGCTCGTGGCGCTCGACAGCCTGCACGACGGACCGCACTTCACGCTGGAGGACCAGCGGCTGCTGGAAGCCTTCGCGGCGAGCGCGGCGACGGCCGTGGCGATGGCGCAGTCGATCGCCTCCGAGCGCCATCGCCAGCGCCTGGCGGCGGCCGAGGGCGAGCGCGCGCGCTGGGCGCGCGACCTGCACGACGAGACGCTGCAGAGTCTGAGCGCGCTGCAGATCCGGCTCTCCAACGCCAAGCGGGTAGGCCAGCCCGAGGCGCTCGCCAAAGCCGTGGACGAGGCGGTCGAGTATCTGCAGGAGGGCATCGCCGACCTGCGCGCGCTGATCACGGATCTGCGCCCGGCGGCGCTGGACGAGCTCGGAGTCGAAGCCGCGGTGCAGGCGCTGGCCGAGCGGGCGGGCCGGCACGGGATCGACGTCGACGTCGGCTTCGACCTGGCCTACGAGCAGGGGCGCGAGCCGACGCGGCACACCGCGGAACTCGAGATCGCCGTCTACCGGATCGTGCAGGAGGCGTTGAGCAACGCCGCCAAGCACGGCAAAGCCAGTCGCGCGGTCGTGGAGATCCAGGAGGACCAGGAGACGCTGCGCGTCAGCGTGCGCGACGACGGCGAGGGCTTTAACTCGGCGGCGCACACCGACGGGTTCGGCCTGCTGGGGATGCGCGAGCGCGTCGAGCTGCTCGACGGCACGCTGCACATCGACACGGCGCAGGGCAAAGGCACGACGGTAACGGCCCGCTTCCCTGTACAGCGTCGCGGCGAGCAGCTGCCCGCGGTCGCCGAAGCGGGCGGCCGGTAGGGGGCAGGCGGCCGCTGGGAGGCTCGCCCGGTGGCAGGTTCGTCCCGCGGGGCAGGTTCGCCCGATACGGGATCTGCCCGGTGCCCAGGCTTCGGCTTGTGCACTACGCGGCGGCCGGCCTGTCGTGCGGGATGGCGATGACGGGCACCGGCGAGCGCTTGAGCAGCTCGCTCGTGACGGTGCCGAGCGCCTCGTGAAGCCGCGAGTGCCGCTCGCTGCCGAGCACGATCGCCCCCGCCGCGTGACGGTCGGCGGCGCCGATCAGCGCGGTCACGGGGTCCTCGTCGCGCACCTCGGTCTCGATCTCCAGGTCGAACACGGAATCCTCGCCCTCCAGCAGCAGCTCGTCGATCAGGGCGCGCCCGAGGCGCCGGCGCTCGGCGTCGCTGGACAGCGGCGACGCGGGCGCGTGCAGCGGCCGGCAGGCGTGCACGATCACGAGCCGTCCGTCCGGCGCCAGCTCGTGCGCCGCCCACCTGGCGGCGCGCCGGGCACTGTCGGTGCGGTCGTACCCGAGCACCAGGCAGCGCGGATTTCCACGCGGGGCGCTCGGGCGTGCGGTCATCGTCCGGCCGCCTCCCGCGACGCGCCGTCGGACTGGCGATCGAGGTTCTCCAGGTACGGCGTCAGGTAGCGGGCGGCGATCTTGGCCGTGTAGGAGGGGTCGGGGGTATCGCTGATCTGCGATGCGAACCCGGCCCCGCCCGTGATGCGCGCGCTCAGGTAGCGCGGCTTCCCGTCGGTGAACAGGACCCCGTGCAGCTCGGGGTGAAATGGATTGGGCACGACGGGGGCGCCGGCCGCGGCGGCGATCGACTCCGCCACTGCGTCGGCCTGCTGGGCGGCGAGGCCCCCCTGCTTGACGGCGAACTGCGTCGCGTCCCCGGCGGCGTAGACCGGGCCGGCGTCGGGCACCTGTCCGTAGGTATCGACGCGGACGAAGCCGTGCTCGCCCAGCGGGATGCCGCGCACCTCGGGACCGTACAGCTCCGGCAGCGCGACGATCCGATCGACCTCGAGCAGCCGTCCGCCGGGGGTGACCTGCACGTGCCCGGCGCGCGGAACCTCCGGGTAGGCGGAGGTGAGCACCTCGATCCCCGCGTCGCGCAGCAGGCGCGAAACCTCGCTGCTGACGGCGTCGCCGAAGATCGCCAGCGGGCTGTCCTCCGGCGTGACGATCGTCACGGCCAGCTCGCTGGCGGTGTCGAAGGCGCGCCCGGCGGTCATCAGCGCCAGCTCGTAGATGGGCAGCGGCCAGGCCATGCGCCCGGGGGAGACGAACGCGAGGCGCCGCACATACCCGCCTTCGACGTCCTGCAGCAGGCCGTGCAGAAGCTCGTCCATGCGCGTGTCGTCGATCGTCAACGCGTGCTTGAAGCGCGGGCGGGCGTGCGCGCCGATGGCGAGCACGAGGGCGTCGTAGTGCAGCTCAAGTCCATCGCGCGTGTGCGCGATACGGGCGGCGGGGTCCACCCAGGCGAGGCTGTCGCACACGAGCTCGGCGCCGGCGTCGCGCACGATCCGCGCGAGCGGGTAGCGGCTGGCCGGCCCGCGCGCGAACGGCTCGCGCACCGTCAGCGGGCGGTACACGAACTCGGCGTTGGGGGCGAGCACGGTGACTTCGGTGTGCTCCGGTGCAAGGTCGGCGAGCGCGAGTGCGCTCTCCAGCGCGGCGACGCCGCCGCCGGCGATCAGCACGCGCAGGCGGTCGGCGGGAGTGGGAGCAGCGGTTTCATTGTTCATGGCCGCAGAATATGACCCGCGCTGGGTCGCGTCAGCCGAGCAAAGCCACCGTCGTGGTGGGGAAAACTACGCACCGCGGTCTCCCCAGTCCCGTCTCAGGGCGCCAGCAGCCCACACCCGAGCGCGTAGCGGACTAGCTCGGCGCGCGTCGTGAGCCCCAGCTTGCGATGGATGCGCGTGCGATGCGTCTCGATCGTGCGCGGCGAGAGGTGCAGCTTGTCGGCGATCTCGACGCTCGTGTGGCCGAGCGCGAGCAGACGCAGCACTTCGGTCTCGCGCGGGGTCAGCCTGTCTTCGGTCAGCGACTGCCGCAGCCCTTCCAGCCGCACGCTGACGTTCGGGCTGATGTACTCCTCGTCGCGGGCGGCGGCGCGGACGGCCTGCGGCAGCTCGGCGTCGGCGCGATCCTTGAGTACGAAGCCGAGCGCGCCGGCGGCGAGCGCGCGCTGGGCGAACGCGGGATTTTCCTCCATCGTGAGCACGACGATCTGCGTCTCGGGCACGCTCGCTCGCAGCTGGCCGATCGCCTCGACGCTCGATCCGCCGGGCATACTCAGGTCGAGCACGAGCACGTCTGGCCGGTGGGCCCGCACGTGGCGCACGACGAGCGCGAGGTCCTCCGCCTCCTCGATCACATCGAGATCCTCTTCGCTTTCCAGCAGCTGGCGCAGGCTGCGGCGCATGAGGGCGTGATCGTCGGCGAGGACGATGCGGATCGAGGACGGCGCGGCGGAACGGCCGTCGCGCTTGGCCGGCTGGGATGCGAGGCGCAGGTGTGCCGACATTCATTCGACGCTACGGGTCCTGGACGCCGTGGTCCACCGGGCAAATGCCCCGATACCGTGCGGCAAAGTACGGATTGCCGCGCTCGGCGCGGGGATCTGCGGGGCGTCCCCCGACGGGTAGGTGAAAACCCCGGATGCGCATGACTCGCGGCCTCTGAATGCTGGTTGACGTGCCGCCGGTGATTCGAACGCGAGCCCTGACCAAGCGCTTCGGCGCGACCGTCGCGCTGGAGCGGCTCGATCTGGACGTGGGCGCGGGCGAGGTCGTCGGCTTTCTCGGCCCCAACGGCGCGGGCAAGACGACGACGATCCGTCTGCTACTGGGTCTGCTGCGGGCGAGCGCGGGAAGCGCGCAGCTGTTCGGCCTGGACAGCCGCCGCGACGCGGTGGCCGTCCACCGGCGGCTGGCTTACGTGCCGGGCGAGGCGACGCTGTGGCCCGGTCTGACGGGAGCGGAGACGCTGGAGTTCCTCGCGCGCCTGCACGGCTCGGTCGACGCCGCCTACCGCGAGGAGTTGATCGAGCGCTTCGACTTCCATCCCGCCACGCGCGTGCGCGCGTACTCCAAGGGCAACCGCCAGAAGCTGAGCCTGATCGCGGCGCTCGCGACACGCGCCGAGCTGCTCGTGCTCGACGAGCCGACGGCCGGCCTGGACCCGTTGATGGAGGAGGTCTTTCGCCAGTGCGCGCGCGAGGCGGCGGCGCGCGGGCAGACGATCTTCCTCTCCTCCCACATCCTCAGCGAGGTCGAGGCGCTGTGCGATCGGGTCGGCATCCTGCGCGCCGGGCGCCTGATCGAGATCGGCACGCTGGGGGATCTGCGCCATCTCTCGGCGGTGACGGTGGAGGTCACTTTCAACGGGCCGGCGCCCGAGCTGGCGGGGGTGGCGGGCGTACGGGCCGTGAGCTGCGAGCCGGGCCGTCTGCGCTGTCAGGTGCAGGGGTCGATGAGCGCGCTCGTGGCGGCGCTCGCGGCGGGCGAGAGCGAGGTCGTGCAGCTGCTCAGTCGCGAGCCGTCGCTGGAGGAGCTGTTCCTGGCGCACTACGGCGCGGGCGAGGGACGTGCGGGCGAGGGACGTGCGGGCGAGGGACGTGCGCAGAGCAGCCGTTCGCTGGCCGGTCATGCGCTCTGAGCGCCCGCAGTGGGCGCTGCTGGCGCTCGTCGTGCGCCGCAACTGGCGCGTGGCGCTCGCCTGGTCGCTGGCCTTCGCGCTCGTCGTCCTCAGCACGATCAGCGGCTATGTGGCCGCCTACCCGCACGCGCCCGAACGCCTGCGCCTGGCCGCCGATCTGGCGCGCTCCGGCGGTCTGCAGGCGGTCTTTGGCCGCGCGCACGAGATCGGCACGGTGGCTGGGTTCACCGCCTGGCGCACGGCCGCCGTGCTGCCGCTGGTGGCGGGCGTCTGGGGCCTGCTGGCCGCCACGCGCACGCTGCGCGGCGAGGAGGAGGCCGGACGCGCCGAGCAGGTGCTGGCGGGGGCGCTCACGCCGCTCCGCGCCGCCGCGACGGCGATCGCCGGGCTGCTCGCGTGCGCCGCGGTCGTGTGGCTGGGCGCGACGCTGGCGTTGCTACTCGACGGTGGCCTGGTGTACGGCTTCCCGCTCGGCGGCACGCTCTATCTGGCGCTGTGCCTCGTGCTGCCGGCGCCGCTGTTCATGGCGGTGGGGGCGCTCGCCGGCGAGCTGGCCGCCACGCGGCGCCTGGCGGTGACGATCGGCGCGGCGGTGTTCGGCGCCTCCTTCGTGCTGCGCGTGGCGGCCGACAGCACGGCGGCGCTCGGCTGGCTGCACTGGCTGACGCCGCTGGGCTGGGTGGAGGAGATGCGCCCGCTGGCACAGAACCGCGCGCCGGGGCTGATCCTGATCGTGCTCGCGTGCGCCGTGCTGTTCGGCGCGGCGCTCGTGCTCGCCGGGCGGCGCGACATCGGCGCCGGCGTGCTGGCGAGCGCGACCGAGGCGCAGCCCGCCCTGCGCCTGCTCGGCTCGCCCACGGCGCTGGCGCTGCGCAATGCGCGCGGCGGCATGTTGGGCTGGGCGCTCGGCCTCGGCGCCGCCGGCCTGATGTTCGGCCTGATCGCCCACAGCGTGGCGCAGATCGCGGCCACCTCCAGCGGCCTGCGTCAGACCGCCAGCCGCTGGGGCGCGGTCAACATCGCCACGGCGGAGGGCTACCTCGGGTTGGCGTTCCTGTTCGTCGCGGTGGCGGCGTGCGTGTACGGGGCGACGCAGGTCGGGGCCACGCGCGAAGAGGAGTCCAGCGGACGCCTGGACACGCTGCTGTGCACCCCGGTGCGGCGCTCCTCGTGGCTTGCGGGACGCCTGCTCGTGGCGTGTGCGTGCGTGGCGGCGGCGGTGCTGTCTGCGGCCGTGCTGGGCTGGGCGGGGGCCGCTGCGCAGGGCTCGCACGTGCCGCTCGCGCGGATGCTGCAGGCGGCGCTCGACGCCTTCTCGCCGGCGGTACTGTTCATCGGCGTGGGGACGCTGCTGTTCGCGCTGGCGCCGCGCGTCTGCGCCACACTGACGCTCGGCCTGGTGGCGGGCACGTTCCTGCTGGAGCTCGTGGGGGCGGCCGTCAAGGCGCCGCCGTGGCTGCTCGAAGTCTCGCCCTTCCATCACCTCTCGCTCGCCCCGGCCGCCGCGCTCGACGGCCCCACCACCGTCGCCCTGCTGGCGCTCGCGGTGGCCGCCGCGAGCGCCGGCGTGTGGCTGTTCGGCCGTCGCGACCTGGCCGGCGCATGATGCTCCAGCGCGTCGCCGTCGGCCGCTGGTCGCTGCGCTCCTACGAGGGGATCGTGCCGGAGCACATCCTGGAAGGCGTGCGCGAGCAGGCGCGGGCGCTGCGCGGCGCGCGCATCCTGCACGTGAACGCCACCTCCTACGGCGGCGGCGTCTCGGAGCTGCTGCGCTCGACCGTGCCGCTGCTGCGCGACCTCGGCCTGGTCGTCGACTGGAAGGCGATCGGCGGACGCGACGACTTCTTCCGCGTCACCAAGGACCTCCACAACGCCCTTCAGGGGGCGCCGTGGGAGGCGAGCGAGCAGGACCGCGCGGCATACATCGAGTGCAACCGCGAAAACGCGGAGCTGCTCGACGACGACTACGACTTCATCGTCGTGCACGACCCGCAGCCGGCGGGCCTGCTCAGCGCCCACGGCAAAGGCAGCGCGCGCTGGGTGTGGCGCTGTCACATCGACACGAGCGAACCGAACCCGGACGCTTGGCGCTTTCTGCGGCCGTACCTCGCCGACTACGACGCGGCGGTGTTCACGATGGCGCAGTTCGTGCCGCCGGACATCCCCGTGGCGCGCGTGCGCACGATCGCGCCGGCGATCGACCCGCTCAGCCCGAAGAACCTGCCGTTGGCGCCGGAGACCGCCAACCAGATCCTCGACTGGATCGGCATCTCCCTGCCGGGACGGCTGATCACACAGGTCTCGCGCTTCGATCCGTGGAAGGACCCGTTCGGCGTGATCGCGGCCTACCGGCTGGTGCGCGAGGAGATCCCGGAGCTGCAGCTCGCGCTCGTGGGCTCGATGGCGCTCGACGATCCGGAGGGCTGGGACCTGTACGGCCAGCTGGGGCAGTACGCGGAGGGCGATCCGCGGGTGCACCTGTTCACGAACCTGACGGGCGCGGGCAACGTCGAGGTCAACGCCTTCCAGCGGCTCTCGGACGTGGTCGTGCAGAAGTCGATCCGCGAGGGCTTCGGGCTCGTCGTCTCGGAGTCGCTGTGGAAGGGCACGCCGGTCGTGGCGGGGCGCGCCGGCGGCATCCCGTTGCAGATGCCGCCGGGCAGCGGCGGGCTGCTGGTCGACTCGGTCGAGCAGTGCGCCACCGCGCTGCTGAGGCTGCTCAAAGACCGCGAGCTGGCGCAGCAGCTGGGTCAGAGCGGGCGCGAGCGCGTGCGCGAGCACTTCCTGCTGCCGCGCCTGCTGCTGGAGGAGCTGGAACTGCTGGCGTCGCTGGGGCACGGCGTATGAGGCTCACCCGGCGGTTGCGTGCCTGCCGGCGGCGGCGGGGCCGGCCAGTCGCGCTGCGCGCAGGGCGCGCTGCACGTCGGTGATCGAGAGCAGGCCGACGGGGGCGCCGAGGCGATCGACGACGGCGGCGCGTCCGACCCGCGCGAACGCCGGGCGCTCCAGCAGCCGGGCGACGTCCTCGTCCTCCTCGACGAGCAGTCCGGGGTCCGTGTCGGCGATCTCCTGCACGCGCTGCGCGGCGAGCTGCGAGGAGCGTCTGAGCGCTTCGAGCTTCTCGACGTTGAGCAGGCCGATCGCGCGGCCGTCCGCGTCGATCACGGGGAACGCCGTGTAGCGGTACGGCGCGAAGTAGTCGGGGCCGGCCTGCGTCGCCGCGGAGTGCGCGGGGATCGACACGACCGGCGTGGACATCAGATCGCGAGCGTGCACGCCGGACAGGACGGCCTGCACCTCCGCGCCGAGCGCCTGCGATCCAGCCGCCGCGACGATGAAGAAGCCGACCAGGGCGAGCCACAGGCCCTGGGGCGTGCCGCTGAACAGCTCGAGCATTCCGAGCGCGATCAGCACGTAGCCGAAGGTGCGCCCGACACTCGCGGCGGTGGCCGTCGCCTGGCGCATGTCGGCGCTGCGCCGCCACAGCAGCGAGCGCAGCACGCGGCCGCCGTCGAGTGGAAACGCCGGTATCAGATTGAAGCCGAGGATCAGCACGTTGACGATCAGCTGGTATTCGACGACGGCGCGCACGGCCTGCGGGGTGGAGGCGGGCAGCGCGAGTGTGAGTGCGGCGAACGCGACGGCGATGAGCGCCGTGACGGCGGGACCGGCGAGCGCGTAGCGCAGCTCGGTGTCGGGGTCGTGCGCCTCGCCGCGCATACGCGAGACGCCGCCGAGCAGCCACAGGTCGATCTCCTCGATTTCGATGCCGTGGCGGCGCGCGACGATCGCGTGACCGAACTCGTGCGCGAGGATGCTGGCGAACAGCAGCAGGGCGCTGGCGAAGCCGAGCAGGTAGGCGGCGCCGGGGCTGATGTGGGCGACCGTTTCCGGGTAGTACGCGTCGCCGAGCGACCACGTGATCAGCGCGACGATCGCAAGCCACCAGGGGCTGATCCCGACGGGGATTCCGGCTATGCGCCCGATGCGCAGGGTGCGTCCGAACATGGGGCAAACCTATGGTCGGCGGGGTGCGTGACCATCGGTGTTTGCCCGCTGTTTCTGCGCTTTGGACTACGTAACAATCCCGGATGGCGCTGAGTGGCGCGGGACATAGCTTGGCGTCAGTGGATCTCACCGTTCAGCCGGGGCAGCCGGGGCCGCCCGAGCAGCCTGCGCAGCCGGAGTCCGGGCGGGAGCGGTCGGACCCGGGGGGCGAGCCGTCGAACGTGGGGCGCGAGCGGTCGAACGTGGGGCGCGAGCCGTCGGACCCGGACAGGATGCAGCCGGACCCCGAGGAGCACCTCGCCCTGCTGCAGCGTGACCTGCGCGCCAACCGCGACGGCCTGAGCACGCTGGAGGCGGGGCGGCGGCTGGTCCAGTACGGCGCGAACGAGCTGCGCCGCCGCGGCGGGCGGCGCTGGCCGGGCGAGCTGGCGCGGCAGTTCACACACCCGCTGGCGCTGCTGCTGTGGGCGGCCGCGCTGTTGGCGTGGCTGGCGGGCATCGTCGCCGTCGCCGTCGCGATCGTCGTGGTGATCGTCGTCAACGCGATCTTCGCCTTCGTGCAGGAGGCGCAGGCGGAGCGGGCGGTGGAGGCGCTGGCGCGGTTCCTGCCCGAGCAGGCGAAGGTGCTGCGCGCAGGCTCCCGGCAGACGATCGCCGCGCGCGAGCTGGTTCCCGGCGACGTGCTCGTGATCGAGGAGGGCGACCGCATCTCCGCCGACGCGCGGCTGCTCGACGGCGCGATCGAGGTGGACATGTCGATGTTGACGGGCGAGTCGGTTCCGGTGCTGCGCTCGGCGGAGCTGCTCGACGTGGACGTGCCGCTGTTGCAGGCGCGCGAGCTTGTGCTGAGCGGCACCTCGTGCACCGAGGGCGAGGGCCGCGCGCTCGTGTTCGCGACGGGGATGCACACGGAGCTCGGGCGCATCGCGGCGCTGTCCGAGCGCGTGGAGAGCGAGGAGAGCCCGCTGGAACATCAGGTGCGCCGCGTGGCGTGGCTGATCGCGCTGATCGCCGTGACGATGGGCGTAGCGTTCATGCCGCTCGCCATGCTCGGAGCGGGCCTGTCGTTCACGGGGGCGATCGTGTTCGCGATCGGCCTGCTCGTCGGCAACGTGCCGGAGGGGCTGCTGCCGGTGATCACCCTGGCGCTGGCGGTCGGCGTGCGCGGGCTGGTGCGCGAGGGGGCGGTCGTCAAGCGTCTGAGCGCGGTGGAGACGCTCGGCTCGACCGACGTGATCTGCACGGACAAGACGGGCACGCTGACGGAGAACCGGATGCGCGTGACGGCGGTGTGGTCGCCGGCGGGGGCGCCGCAGGCGGTCCTTGAGGCGATGGCTGTGTGCAACAACGCGGAGCTTTACCCCGGCGCCGAGCCGACGGGCGATCCGACGGAGATCGCGCTCCTGCAGGCGGCCGCTGAGCGCGGCGAGCCGCTGACGGCGGCGCAGCGCGAGCGCGGGCGCCGGCGCGAGTTCCGCTTCGACCCGACGCTGAAGCTGATGTCCACGCTCGACGCGCGCGACGGCGAGGTGTGGGTGCACGCCAAGGGCGCGCCGGAGGCGCTGCTGGCGCGGTGCACGTCGCTGACCGACGAGGAGCGCGCGCGCGTCGCCGCCACGGTGGAGGGCTACGCCCGCGAAGGTCTGCGCGTGCTCGCGTTCGCGCGGCGGCGCCTGGCGGCGGACGGCGAGCTGCCCGGCGAGCGCGAGCAGGCGGAGCGTGATCTGTGCTTCCTCGGGCTGGCAGCGATGATCGACCCGCCGCGCGCGGAGGTGGCGGACGCCGTTGCGCGCTGCCACACGGCCGGCATCCGCGTGATCGTGATCACGGGCGATCACGGGTTGACGGCCGCGGCGGTGGCCCGCCAGGTCGGCATCGGCTCCGAGCGTCCCGCGATCGTCACCGGCGAGCAGCTGGATCGCATGAGCGACGGCGAGCTCGACGAGCTGCTGCGCGGCGGCGAGGAGCTGATCTTCGCGCGCAGCGCACCGGAGGCGAAGCTGCGCATCGCCGACGCCCTGCGCCGCGAGGGCCACGTCGTGGCGATGACGGGCGACGGCGTCAACGACGCGCCGGCGCTGCGCCACGCCGACATCGGCATCGCGATGGGCCGCTCGGGCACCGACGTGGCGCGCGAGGCGGCGACGATGGTGCTGACGGACGACAACTTCGCGACGATCGCGGCGGCCGTGCAGGCGGGGCGGCGGGTCTACGACAACATCCGCAAGTTCATCCTGTACATCTTCGCCCACGCGACCCCGGAGGTGGCGCCGTTTTTGGTGTACGCGTTCGGGGGCGGCGCGATCCCGCTGCCGCTGACGGTTCTGCAGCTGCTGGCCTTCGACGTCGGCACCGAGACGCTGCCGGCGCTGGCGCTTGGGCGCGAGCCGGCGGAGCCGGGGTTGATGGAGCGCCCGCCGCGCCCGCGCTCGGAAAGCGTGATTCAGCCGCCGATGCTGCTGCGGGCGTGGCTGTTCCTCGGTTTGATCTCCGCCGTCCTGGCGATGGGAGCCTACTTCTACGTGCTCACGCGCGCCGGCTGGCACCCGGGCGATCCGACCGGTTCCGGGCATCCGCTGCACGACGACTACCTGCGGGCGACGACGATGACGTTCTTCGCGATGGTCGCGTGCCAGATCGGCACGGCCTTCGCGGCGCGCACCGATCGCGCGTCGCTGCGCTCGGTGGGGGTGTTCTCCAACCGGCTGCTGCTGTGGGGGATCGCCTTCGAGCTCGTGCTGACCGCGATGATCATCTACCTGCCGCCGCTGCAGTCGCTGCTGGCGACGGCGCCGCTGAGCGCCGAAGACCTGCTGATCGCGCTGCCGTTCCCGTTCGTGGTGTGGGGGGCGGACGAGCTGCGCCGCTGGGCGCTGCGGCGCCGCGCGAGGCGCGTGCTCGCCGTCACCGGCTCGGGCTGAACAGCTGCTGTTCAGCTGACTCAGAAACACTCCAGACGACCGCTGCTTGAGGAGGCGCGGCGTGAGAAGGACCCGTCCTCGTGAGGCGGGGCGCTGTAATCGGAGGGCTGCGGCGGAAGGCCTATGGTGTTTCCATATATTCTACTCCATCCGTTTACTAGCATTTGGCCCGAAACCGAGCTAGAGTGCCGAAGGAACCCATGTCCAGAGAGGAGAAGGTGATGACGATCTATCGGCTGACGCCCGTCGAGGCGGTCGCTTCAAGGCGGCGAGCGCTGGGGCAACGATCGGTCTGTGTCGCGCGCTGGACACTTCCTCTGGCGGCTCTATTGAGCTTGATGCTGCAACTTTGGGTCAGCCCCGAGTACGCCCGCGCGGCATGTGCGGGTCCTTGCAGTGCCGAATCTCGCCTAACTGGCCTCGCGCATCCTCCCGCATGGGCGGCCGGACGACGGGTCCATTTCGAACCGGAATCAGCAGCTGCCTCTGCATACGCGGAGCCCGAAACAGTAGGAGGCTCTGAAGGCGAAGGCGAAGGACCGCTGCTCTATCACGAAAGCGGAAACGGCGTGCAGCATACCCCGAAGGTGTACGCCATCTTTTGGGGAGCCAACTTCACAAAAACGACCGAAGGCATAGAAGCGCACACGATGCTCTCCAAACTCTATGAAGGCCTCAGCAACACGGCCTACCAGGGCATCATGACACAGTATTTCGATTCTACGGGCCGAATCTCCTCCTCCGTGACCTTCACTTCCTATATGGATAAAACAGTCGCGGCACCGGCCAATCTGACCCGCCTAAAGGTTGAAGAAGAGGTGTCAAGCGCGATCAGCGCGAACAAATGGACATCTGAATCGAACGCCCAATTCGTGGTGGCAACAGCGCCGGGTTCCACGTACGCATCCAACTTTCCGGGAGGCTGCGCGTATCACGAATACACAGCCAGCGGGGTGATCTACGCGCTCGTTCCCTACCAGGGCGATGAACAGTTTCGCAGCAACGGCTGTATCGAAACTGGTAATCCCAGCAAAGATCCGATTCGAAAGACGTCCAAGAGCGCATCGCACGAGTATGCCGAGACCGTGACGGATCCAAAGATCAACGCTTGGTACTCAGCATTTGGTCAGGAGATCGCCGATATCTGCCAGAAAGAAGCGGACGTCGAACTCCCGGACGGAGCCTGGGCTCAGAACCAGTATGACGACCATCAGAACAAATGCTCCCACAGCGATTCCAGCCCGCCACATGTTTACGGCGCTACAGAAGCCGCATCTGGAGTCACGTCGGTGGCAGCGTCGTTCAACGGCGCCGTGAACCCGGAGGGAGAAGCAACCGCATACTACTTCGAATTTGGCACCACAAATGCGTATGGGACGCGAACGAGCGAAGTGAGCGCGGGCTCAGGGGTGAGCAACGCCACGGCTAAACAGACCGTCTGCGCGCTGCAGCCAAGCACGGTGTATCATTTCCGAATTGCCGCGACCAACATCACTGGCACCACGTACGGGGAAGATAAGACCTTCACTACGGCGGTTTCTGGGGGGAGCGCCTGTCCGTCGGCCACCACGAACTCTGCTTCAAATGTGACAAAAGCGGAAGCGGCCCTGAATGGTACAGTCAATCCAAATGGCTTGGAAACCAAATATTATTTTGAATACGGCAAATCGGCGGTCTATGGCACAAAGACCTCCGAAGCAAAAGCAGGTTCGGGCTCAACCAACGCTGAAGTGAGCCAGACCATCACTGGATTGACGAGCGCAACCGTGTACCATTTCCGCGTCGTGGCCTCGAGCTCGACGGGGACGAGCTATGGGGCGGATAAGACACTTACCACGTCTAATCCAAACGTGCCT
>DATBOY010000072.1:0-25183 GCA_036561645.1 Solirubrobacteraceae bacterium | reverse complement strand
CGGACCGACCCCCCGACGTGCCCCCCGATCAGCCCCCCGCCGAGCCGTCTGCGCCGCCACGCGGCGCGCCGCCGCCACTGCACGGCGGACCGCTCGCGCTGTGGAGGTTCATGCGCGCCAACAACATGGCCCACCGCGGGTACGCGAGGCTGCTGGCGCGGTTCGTGCTGCTGAAGCTGCGGTACGGCTCGCGCCTGCGCACGGACGGCCTGTGCTTCGTGTGCCCCGGCGTGAAGCTCGAGATCGGCCGCGAGGCCACGCTGCACATCGGGCGCTGGGCGTGGATCGGGCACGGCAGCAAGATCCGCGTGCACGAGGGCGAGGTGCGGATCGGCGCGAAGACGGTGATGGGCCAGGAGTGCACGATCTCCGCCTACCAGCACGTCGCGATCGGCCGCGAGTGCATCCTCGCGGACCGCGTGATGCTGATCGACTTCGACCACGGCGTGGTCGAGGTGGAGCGCCCGATCCGCCTGCAGGGGATCTACAAGCGCGACGTGAACGTGGGGCACAACGTGTGGATGGGGTATGGGGCGTGCGTGCTGCGCGGCGTCAGCGTGGGCGAGAACGCGATCGTCGGCACGAGCGCCGTCGTCACCCGCGACGTCCCCGCGAACGCCGTCGTCGGCGGCGTGCCGGCGCGTCTGATCCGGATGCGCGAGGCGCCCCGGACGATGCGCTGGGAGTAGACGCCGGCTCTCTTTTTAGGAGCCCCCGCAAGGGGGGCGGGGCGGGCCGCGCCGTGCGCGCAGGCGGCGGGTCGCCGATCCCACGCGCGGCGCAGCCTCGCGCGCAGTCCTGCTCTCACACGGCGAGCAGAGCCGAGGGATTGGCGTGCAGCGCGAGACGGCGCAGCGCCGGGGCGCCCTCCTCGCCACCGCCCCCGAGCGCGCGCTCAAGCGCCTGCAGGTGCCCGTGGAAGCGCTCGCGCGCGTAGGGCACGGCCAGCCCGCGGGAGACCATGAAGGCCCAGTCGCTGGCCTGCAGGGCCAGCAGCTCGCGCAGCGCGGTGACGCCGGCGCCGGCGCCGGCGCGCAACACGCGCAGCTCCGCGGCGCGCGTGGCGAAGGCGATGTCGGCGACCGCCGGCGCGGACCACGTCGCAAGCTCGCCCCCCTCGCCCCAGGTCGAGACGCCCCACTCCTCGACGCCTGACACCGCCAGCGGCTCAAGGCGCGCGAGCGCGTCGTCCAGGCGCACCAGCTCAAGGCCCTGGCGCGCGCACTCATCGATCGTCGCCGCCAGCCAGTCGATGCCCTCATACCACCAGTGCCCGAGCAGCTCCGTGTCGAGCGCGCACACCGCCAGCCCGCCCCCCGGCAGCCCCCGCCCGTCGGCGCTCAGGCGCGCGCGCGTGCGCGCCACGAAGTCCGCGGCGTGCTCGCGCGCCAGACCCCGCGCGCGCTCGTGGTCGTAGGCGCCGCCGTGGTTGGACCACACGTTGTGGTGGTGCACGGTGTGGTGGTGGTAGTCGCGGTAGCCGCCGTGCGCCGGGTAGCCGCGGTCGCTCCACACCAGGGACATCGTGGCGCGGTCGACCGGCACGAGCACAGGCCCCGAGTCGCCCACCAGCGGGCGCAGGTGCTCGCGCGCGCCGAGCCCGTAGCGCCGCGTCAGCTCCACGCACGTCGCACGCACGCCCGCGTCGGTGAGGGTGGCGTGCAGCCACGGCGCGTGCGCGCACTCCGGCAGCCAGAAGCCGCCGCGCCAGCCCGCGCCGAAGCGCGCCGCGTGGGCGTCGACGCCGCCCTGCACCTGCGCGCGCAGGCAGCCGTCGCTGGCCAGCAGCGGCAGCACGGCGTGCGTCGCCGCGGAGGTCCACTGCGCGTGGGGCGCGAGCGCGCCCAGCAGGTCGCCGTCCAGCTGCGCGAAGCGCTGCAGCGCGCGCGCGTAGTCGCCCCACGCCCGCTCCAGCTCGCGCGCGAGCTGCTCGTGCCCGCCGGCGCGCAGGCCGCGGGTGTCCTCCGCGTGCGTGTAACGGCGCACGTCGTCGAGGAACGCTACGTAGCGTTCGGGCACGCCCGGCCCCTGCAGCTGATCGCACAGCACGGGCGTCAGCGACAGCGTCAGCGGCGCGCCGGCGTCCAGCAGCTGAAGCAGCGGCAGGTAGGAGCCCGTGATCGCCTCCCACAGCCACTCCTCGCCGAACGGCCACGTGCCGAAGCCCTCGACGTAGGGCATGTGCGTGTGCAGGACGATCGCCAGCGCGCCCCGGGGTCGGCGCGCCCGCGACGCACCGCCAGACCCGCTCGCCCCCGGCAGATCGCTGGCCGGGGCGCCGCCGGGTCCGCTCAACCCCGGCACACCACCACGAAGTCCAGGGCCCGATCGAGGTCGGCCTGCCCCGCCGGGCGCAGCTTGAAGTCCGAGGCCGCGATCGCCGGCGTGAACCAGCCGTAGAAGCGCTCGGTCAGCCCCAGGCGCGGGTGCAGCGCGTCCCAGCCCAGCTTCAGCGCCAGCTCGTGCGCGCGCAGCTTGCGCGCGTGGAACAGGCCGAAGACCTGCACGGAGGCGAAGTGCGCGCGGCACAGCTCCTCGAACTCGCGCGCGCGGTACTCGTGCACGTGCCACGGGTTGTCCGAGCGCTCCGCGCCCTTGGGCGCGAGCGTCAGCACGTTGGGCGTCGAGAGGTACACCGCGCCGCGCGCCCCCACGAGCGTGCGGAAGTGCTCCAGCACGTCCCCCGGGTTGCGCACGTGCTCGATCGTCTGCAGGAAGACGACGGCGTCGGCGGGCTCGGCGAAGCTCTCGACCAGGTCGCGCTCGAAGCGCAGGTTCGCCCGCCGATAGCGCAGGCGGGCGTGCTCGTGCGCCTCGGGGTTGGCGTCCACGCCGACGACGGACGCCGCACGGGCGGCGAGCACGTTCGAGCCGTAGCCCTCGCCGCACGCCATGTCGATCGCCGAGCCGCCGCCCAGGCGCGCGGCGATCCATTCGTACACCGCCAGGTGGCGGCGAAACCAGTAGTTCTCCTCCGGCACGTCGGGCAGCGTGCGCTCGCCCGTGAGCGCAAGCGGCGGCACGCCGGCGGGCTGGTCGCGCTGCTGGAAGAGGGGCGCGGACACGGGCACGGCGCGCGAGTATATGGTGCCGACCCGTGCCACCAATTTTAAGTCCAGACGAGATCCGCGACGTCAACACGCGCTACCACGACGTCGCCGCCGACCACTACGACTCCAAGTGGGGGATCGACTTCGGCGACCTCGGCCACGAACAGGTCCTCGCGAAGCTCGCCAAGGCGCTCGGCCGCAAGCCGGGCCGCTATGTCAGCTCGCTGGAGATCGGCTCGGGCACCGGGTACTTCACGCTGAACATGCTGCGCGCCGGGGTGATCGAGCGGGCCACGTGCAGCGACATCTCGCCGGGAATGCTCGCGACGCTCGCCGCCAACGCGCAGCGCCTCGGCCTGGATGTGCAGACCGCGCCCGCCGACGCCGAGCGCCTGCCGTTCCCCGATGCGAGCTTCGACCTCGTGTTCGGCCACGCCGTGCTGCACCACATCCCCGATCTCGCGCGCGCGTTCGCGGAGTTCGAGCGCGTGCTCGTGCCCGGCGGCACGATCGTGTTCGCGGGCGAGCCCTCGCGCTACGGCGACCGCCTCGCACGGGTGCCCAAGCGCCTGGCCACCACCGTCGCGCCACTGTGGCGCCGCGCGATCGGCGCCCGCCCCGCGCCGCCCGCCGAGGGGGGCGCCCCCGACGCGGCGCTGGAGGGCGTCGTCGACGTGCACGCCTTCGCCCCGGCCGAACTTTCGCGCTTCGCGCAGCAGGCCGGCCTGCGCGACGTGCGCGTGATCGGCGAGGAGCTGCTCGCCAACTGGTTCGGGTGGACCAACCGCACGCTGGAGGCCACCGCCGAGCCCAGCGACGTCCCGTGGGGGTGGCGCCAGTACGCCTACCGCGGCTACCTCACGTTGCAGCGCGTCGACCGCAGTCTGCTGGAGTCGCGGCTGCCCGCGGCGATCTTCTACAACCTGATGATCTCCGCCCGCAAGGCGGCGTAGCGATCCCGCCCCTCCCGGGCGGGTGAAACACGCATCCACGATGTGGAACCCCACGCCGGCCCGGCGCGGAGCGGAGTCCTAGACTTTGGTCATGCCCGACCCGCTGCACCGGGGCTTCCCCATGTTTCCCCTCGGCATGGTCGCGCTGCCGACCGAGAGCGTGCCGCTGCACATCTTCGAGGATCGTTACCGCACGATGATCGAGGAGTGCCTGAGCAGCGAGCGGGAGTTCGGCATCGTGTGGCTCTCCGAGGAGGAGCTGAAGCCGATCGGCTGCGCGTGCGAGATCGACCGCGTGCTCGAGCGCTTGGAGGACGGGCGCCTGAACATCCTCGTGCGCGGCACGCGCCCGTTCCGCCTCGTGGAGCGCCAGGACGACCTGCCCTACCCCGCCGCCGTCGTCGAGTTCCTCGCCGAGCTGCAGGAGGAGCCCGACCCGCAGGTGGCACAGGAGGCGCGCGAGCTGTACGGCGAGCTGGTCGAGCAGGCCACCGACAGGACGCTCGGCGAAGAGGAGCTGCTCGCCCTCGACGCGTACACGATGGCCGGCACCGTCGAGTTCGGCGCCGACGTCAAGCAGGAGCTGCTCGAGCTGCGCTCGGAGAACGCGCGCCTGCACCTGCTGACGCTGCTGTTCCGCGCCGCGATCAAGCGCCTGGAGCTGGTCGAGCGCGCGCAGGCGCGGGCGCGCTCCAACGGCAAGGTGCGCTTCGGCTGAAGGTCCGGCGCGCGCCCGGCGGCGCCTGTGCTCGACGGCGATCCGGCGCCGCCCCTCCCTACAGCGGCAGGTGGCAGTTCGCCCGCGCCACTTCCAACACGAGCTTCTGCAGTTCGTCCAGCGGCTTCGGCCTGTTCGCCGAGTTATCCGCGAAGCGCACGGTGCCGTATTCGTCGCGCAGGTAGTAGCCGAGCACCGACCCCGGGCGCGCGGGCAGCGAGAGGTGCTGGGCGGCCTGTTCCTTGAGGTCTTCCTGGATACCGCGCGCGGTGACCACCTGCGGGTCGCTCAGCCCCGGCGCCTGCCTGCCATTGCAGTGCACGGCGCCCGCTTCGCCGATTAGCAGCGTCAGGTTCGCGCCCGACACGCTGCCCGTGCGCTGCACGACGAACAGGTCGGGCGTGGCGATGCCGCCGCCGCAGCCGCCCAGCAGCGCCGCGAGAGCGACGGTCCCGAGCCCCGCCGCGCACCTCCCACCGGCACCGCCTCGCCACTGCGCGCGGCGCCCGCGCTCACCGTTCCGCCGCCGCCCGGCGCGCCTCACGCCCGCACCGCCACGCCGCCGCGCCGTGGGTCGCCCGCGCCGCTCAGCTGTCCGCCGGCGCTGTGCACGCCCTGCACGCCGCCGAAGAACAGGTTGGGCGCGCCGAAGCGCACCAGCTCGCGCGCCTGACCGTCGAGGCCGCACGCGCCGAGCCGCGCGCTGTCGATCCCCGGCTCGTGGTAGACGACGCCGTGCTCGAAGTGCGCGCGCGGCGCGCGCACCGCCGCCGCCACGTCCAGGCCGCCGTCCACGACCCCGACGATCGTCTGCAGCAGCGCGGAGCGGATGCGGTTGGAGCCGGCGCTGCCGAGCACCAGCTCGACGGCGCCGTCGCGCAGCACGACCGACGGCGCCATCATGCTCGGCATCCGCCGCCCCGGCGGGTGGCTGTGGAAGCCGAGCGGGCTGAGGTCCTCCTCGCCCATCACGTTGTTGATGTGCATCCCCGTACCGGGCACGACGACGCCCGAGCCCTCGCCGTTGGTGCACGTCACGCTGCACGCGCGGCCCTCGCTGTCGAGCACGGAGATGTGCGTCGTCGCCCCCAGGCGCGAGGAGAGAAAACGCTCCAGGAAGCCGTCCTCGCCGAGCCCTTGCACGAACTCCGGCGTGCGCTCGCCCTGCGCGGCTTCCATCGCCGCCAGCACTCCCTCCAGGCTCGGCGGCGCGGGACCGCGGTCCAGCAGCGCCAGCGCGTACGCCAGCAGCGTGCCGCCGGCCGAGGGCGGCGGGTTTGTGAGCACCTCGCGGTCGCGGTAGCGCATCCGCAGCGGCACGCGCTCGATCGCGTCGTACTCGCCCAGCGCCGCGGGCGTGAGCGAGCCGCCGCGCGCGCTCAGCCAGGCGCACACGGCGGCGGCGATGTCGCCGCTGTAGAAGGGGGCCGCGCCCTCCGCGCCGAGGCGGTCGAGCGCGTCGCCCAGCTCCGGGTTGTGCAGCCGCTCCCCCTCGCGCAGCACGTGTCCTTGCGGCGCCCACAGCGCCGCGCACTCCGGCGTGGAGCGCAGCAGATCGCCGAGGATCTCCGCGACGTAGGCCTGCTCGTGGTTGAGCACAACCCCTGTGCGCGCGAGCGCCGCCGCCGGCGCCGCCAGCTCGGCCAGCGCGATCGTGCCCCAGCGCGCCGCCGCCTCGCACACGCCGGCCGGCGTCCCGTACACGCCGCACGACGCCGGCCCGATGTAGAAGACCTGCACGGCGTCGCCAAAGGACACGTCGATCGCCTCCAGCTCCGCCGCGCTGCCGTCGCTCGCGCGCGGGGGCGCCTGCACGAAGAAGTCGAGCAGCGCCGGCTCGTGCCCGCCGCCCGCGACCATCATGTAGCCGCCCGCACCCAGGCCCGTCAGCAGCGGCTCGGCCACGAACGACGTCAACATCGCCCCCACCGCCGCATCCACCGCGTTGCCGCCTTCGCGCAGCACGCGCGCCCCAGCCTGCGCGGTAAGCGGATGGCCGGCGGCGACTACTCCGTTTTCAGGGGCGCTCATTCATGCGAAGCCTACGGCGGGGTGGTGACGGGGGCAGTGCGAGGAGCAGAAGCGCTGCGCTTTCCACGACTCGATTCGCGGCCGGCTCCTCAGCGCGTATAGATCGCCGGGCGATAGCGCGGCTCGGGGATCGCGCGCCCGGCTTCACGCGCGGCGGCGAGCCACGCGTCCTTTGCCCGCTCGACCTCGGCCAGCGCCTCCTCTGGGGTTGAGCCCAGCGCGGAGCACGCCTCCAAGTCGGGGATGTCGGCGACGTAGCTCTCGTCCTCGTCGCTGTAGAAGACGTTGATGTGATAGTCGCTCATCGTCCGCTGCCCATCCTCAGATCGTAGCGCTCGACCAGCCTCAGGAACTGTCGAATCTGGTACGGCTTGGCCTCACCGCGCACAGCCTGCAGGTTGATGAACTCCGAGATCTCGGGGTGCGCGAAGACGTGGTGGCTGCCGCTGACCCTGCGCAGCTCGAAGCCGAAGCCCTCGACAAGCCGCCGCATGTCGTCGAACGCGACATTGGCCACGGCACCACCCGCAAGCCTTATGAGGAGCTTCCGATCGTCCATGCGGAAGACCGTAGCTCCGGCTTGTGACGGTACAGCGCCGTGAGCCCCGACATGCGCCGCGGCAAGCCCACTGGTAATCAGGGGCCGTCCCAAGCCGCACGTCCGGTCGTCGTATCATGCAAATCGTGAGCAGTCAGGCCCACGTGACGCTCAGCGGCGATATCGCCGGAGAATATGTCGTGATCGAGCGACGCCCGGACGGCGAGTTGATGCTCGCGCCCGACACGAGCATCGCGGCGATCCGCAAGCGTCTCGGAACGAGAGCCATGACTCCAGAGGAGTCGGCTGCATTCTGGCATGAGCAAGGGCCGCACATGCTCCCCTCCGACGACGAGGGGTAGTCAGTGCTCGGTCGCACGCCGCGCATCGCCGCGCGCCTTGACCCCGACAGCTAGTCGCAGGACACTCGGATCCGCACGGTTGAGCGCTGACGGCTCGCCTCAACCCAGCGCCCAAAGCAACGTGTGAGCCGGCAGCAGCGTGTAGCGCTCGGCGACGCTCAGGGTGTTCTTCGTCGCCACGACGACGGGCCGCCCCGGGTGGCTTCGCGCCGCCGCCGACGCCGCCGAGAGCCCGGGCTGTTCGCGGTACTTGACCTCCACGACGTCGAGCTCCCGGCGCGGCCCGCAGACGAAGTCGATCTCGCCGCCGCGGGCCGTCTGCCAGATGTGCAGCCGCTCCGGCAGGATGAAGGTTTCGATCAGGCGATCGGCCGGTTCATAGCGCCGCAGCAGCGCGGTGCCGACGGCGTTCTCGACGAGCGCCGCCGTATCCGCCGCGAGGCCCGGCGCCTGGTCGAGCGCGATCGTGTGCAGCAGCGGATCGGCGAAGAAGACCTTCTTGTCCCTGGACTGCTCGTTGGTCTGCGAGCCGCTGCGCCAGAAGTAGGCCACGAACAGGAAGTAGCCGCCGGCGAGCAGCTCGATGTAGTCGCGTACGCCCTGGTGGCTCGGCCGCCCGCTTCTTCGCCCGAGCGGCACGTCCATCTCGCGCGCCATGCTGCTCCAGCTGATCTTCGACCCGAGCGAGCGCACCACCCGCTCCAGCAGCGCGTGGCCGGCAGGGATGCTCGCGCCCGCGCGCTGCAGCTCCCTCAGCAGAGAGTCGTACAGCACCCGTTTGACACGCTCGGATGGCTCGTGCGCTCCCCGGACCGCCTCGACCACGGCGGCCGGGAGCCCGCCGAAGCGCAGATACCGGCGCAGCGCCGTTTCGAGCGCTGGGGCGTGCAGGCGCATGTCGCGCAGCAGCGCCTCGCCGTCGGGTGTGCGCAGCTCGGCGACCGTCAGCCCCGGCGAGGCCGGAATGTCGTCGTTCAGTGCGCGCGCGAACGAGGCGAAGCCCTGCGGAAGGGCGAGATGGTCCGTGCCGGCCTGCCGGCGACCGGGCAGCCGCTCGGCGGCGCCGCGCTGCAGGTCGATCGCGGAGGAACCGGTGCAGACGACGACGTCCTCGGCGATCGAACCCTGGTCCCACAGGGCCTTGACGGCGGTCTGCCACCCCTCGACAGCCGTCACCTCATCGAGCAGGATCAGACCGGCGCGATCCTGCTCGGCGAGATCCTTCGCCCGCTCGACGGTCCTCGCCAGCTCGGAGAGATGCTGACCATCGAGCAGGTCGAGCGCTAGATAGAGAACGGACCGCGGCGGAAAGCCCGCGGCGAGCGCCCGCTCGACGAGCAGCTTCAGATCGGTGCTCTTGCCGACCTGCCGCGGCCCGCGCAGGATGTGGATGCCGGGATCGTCAAGGTCGAGGCCGGCGACGAAATCGGTCGGCAGCCGCAGCGGCTGCGCCTCGAGCTGCTTCAGATGCCTGTCGCCACCGCGCCAGGCGGGATTGGTCCACCACGGATTCTGGGCAAGAATCTGGTCTTCCGAGAGCGCCATCGTGGACGCTGACGATAACACAGTTGTGCGAAAGATGCTGCTGTTATTGGCAAATTACTGCCGATAGATGCAGCATATCTTGGAGCGCAGACGCCGCCTACCCCGCGGTCTGCACCTGGATCGCGCCGCTGACCTCCTGGCCCTTCGCAGTCAGCCGCCACGCGTTGGGCTCCCCGCGCGCCGGGCCGAGGCCCGTGTTCTCGATCAGCCCGAGCGCCGACAGGCGCCCCAGCAGCTTGGAGATCTGCCCCTGGTCGCGCACGTCGGAGGCGTCCGCGAGACGGCGGTTGCTCGCGCCCGGCGTCTGCGCGATCGCCAGCAGCACCCGCACCGTGCGGTACGTCAAACGCATGTCGAGATCGCGCAGCGGGTCGCTCGCCGCGCGCGCGACGCGCTTGCGCGCCTTCGGCCGGGGCCGCTCAAGCTCGCGCGTCGCCGCCGCCGCGCCCATGTACGGCAGCACGATCATCGCCATCAGCGGGTTCAAGAGCGCGCTGAAGGAGCCCGGCGCGTTCTCCGTCAGCCGCGCGTGGATCACCGACAGCACCGCGCCGACGACGCCCTCCGCCGTCAGCGGCGGCGCCCCCTCGCCCTTCGCCTCGCGCCGGCCCTCGTCCACCGCGCGCTTGACGACCCCGAGCACCGCCGCGCGACGCTCAAGCGCCGCCGGCCCCGCCGCCAGCGTCTCGACCACACACAGCCGGCCCGCGCCCGGCTCCTCGTCGAGGAAGTCCAGCAGCGCCGCCAGCGCCGCCCGCATCCGCTCCCGCCACCTGCCCGGCGTCGCGTACGCCGGCAGCACCCGCGCCGCCAGCCGCTCGACCGCGTCGTCGAACGCCGCCAGAAAACAGTCCTCGCGATCGGCGAAGATTTCATAGAACGTGCGCCGCGAGACACCCGAGCGCGCGACCACGTGCGCGACCGTCACGTTCCCCGCGCCCCGCTCGGACGCCACCTCCGCCATCCCCGCGAGCATCCGCGCGCGCTGAATCTCCGAAACCTTCTCGCGCCCGACGCCGCTCGTGTCGCGCCCCCCGACACCACCCGATCCAGAGCGCGAACCACTCGCGCCGGCCCGGCGCGCACCACTACTCGCGCCGGCCCGCACACCGCCGCCACCGGCCCCAGCCCCGGGGTCCGTGCCGCCAGCCCCAGCCCCGGCACCGGGGTCCGCGCCGCCGGCGCCGGGGCGCGCGCGCTTGCGCACCCCGGCCCGCTGCTCTTGGGAGGCCATCAGCATCCGATCCCGTTCCGTCCGGCTACCCGCGCCTGCGGTGGTTGGCCTTCTTGCCCCTGCGCTTCTTCGCCTTGTGCTTCTTGGCTTTGTGCTTCTTCTTCTTCACTGGCGCGCAGCCGGTGACCTTGATCTTCGTCGTCTGCTGGGTCAGCGCTCCGTTTTGCCCGGTGATCGTCGTCGGCATGCTCAGCGGGCTCGTGCAGAGGCTGCCGACGGCGGAGAGCCCGGAGTGGGGCCCCTCGGGGAGGTTCAGCTCGAAGCTGTTGATCGGCGCGTCGGGGACTTCGCCGAACGTCGAGCTGGTGATCCCCGTTTTGGAGATGTTGACGTGCCCTACGAGGTCGAGTGTGATGCCTTGGCCTTGGAGGATGACGTCGATGTCGGGGAACGCGGCGCCGCCGTGGGAGACGAGATACGCGGGTCCTGTGAGGGGCGCCGCGAGGATTGGGGTGCTCGCGGTCCCGGTGCCGATCACCGACCCTTCGTCACACGACGCGGGGTTCGCGTTGAACACCGCTTCCGGACACGCCTGCTGGATCGTCGAGAGGCGCGCCGGCAACTGCTTGGGGAGCGTCACCGCGACGCTGTGGATGTTCGCCTGTGTCCCCTGCGGGTAGCTGACCTTCACGTCGAGCGCGGCGCCGCCCTGCCGGCTGGTTTTTGCGAGGCTTGAGGCGGAGAACACGGGGTGGAACGTCAGCGCCGCGCAGTTAGACGCGTGGAACGCGGATGACACCTGTGTCTGTGTGCCCTGCGTAGAGGTGATCGTGCCGTTGACGGCGAGCGGTTCGCAGTTGGTCGGGTTGAACGTGAACGCGGGCCGGTCGACCGTCACGTTGACGGTCCGTAGATCCAGCGGGATGCCCCGCAGGATGCTGGGTAGCGGGTCGCTTGTGACGGTCAACGCCGAGGTGTGCGGGTCTACCGCGATGCTCGCTCTGACGACGACGTTCCCAAGGTTGAACGGCCCCGCTATCGCCGGCACCACGATGCTGAGCCCGAACGGGGCGCCCTTATACGGCCCTGTGAGGAACACCTGGCCGCCGAGATAGAAGGGGTGCGCGCCCGCTCCCGCAGCGACCGTGGTGTGTCCTACCAGGCTCTCCTGGCCACAGGCGCCCTGGCTGGCCTGGGGTTCCCCGCAGAGCGCCACGCTCTTCAGGACGCCCAGCAGGCCTGGTGGCATTCGTAGCGTGATCCCCGCGAGGTTCTGATCCTGGTCGGTGCGGGTCAGGGTCAACGTGAACGGCGCGAACCCACCCGCCTGCGTGACGGTGCTGCCCGCCGTGAACCCGGGGGCGAACCCGCCGGTGCAGCCACTGGTGACCTGGAAGCTGTCCGACGGTGTCGCCGCGGGACCGGAGTCCGGCGCCGACCACGGCGACAACACGCTCCCGGTCGTGTACGAGCCGCACGCCTGCGGCGTCGTCAGCACACCCCGCTGCCCGCCGAAGAAGTGCAGACGCAGATCGTTGAACGGGAACTGCGGGTTTTCGTCGAACACCCCCGTCACCTGGCCCGTGACCGGGTCCAGCCGCAGCTCGCCCGGGAGCTTCAGCACGGTCCCCGTGACCGGGTCCGCGACGACGATGTACGCCGCTACCAGCGCGTGGAACGGGTTTTCTTCCTGCGCCGCGAGATAGATCGACCCGCCGAGCGTCCCCGGCAGCAGCGGGGTCTGCAATTCCACGCTCCCGACCTTCGAGGAGTCAGGGCACGCCGGCAGCGCGACGCTGCCCAGCCCGATCTGCGCAAGCGAACACGAGCCTAGGCCACCAGCGGCGGCGGGGTTCAGCCCGACGCCCGCCGGGAGCACGATCGACGCGTCACGCAACGGCGGCGACGCCAACGTCAACGGGTCCTCGCTCTGCGGGACACGCAACTCCACGTTCAACCCCGTCGGGCTGCCAGCCACACTTGTTTCCGGCTGCACACTCAACCCCGGGTTGAACTGCAACAAATTGCACCCCGTTACCGGCGGGGCGCTCGTCGTTGCGCCCAGCCACCGCGGGTCAGAGAAATCGGGGGTGCCGTCCGTGTTGAAACGCCCCGGGCTCTGCCACGAGTCGATATGCACGCTCGTCGCGAGCGGTTCGCCGCTGCACCCAGACGGGTCTGTGAACAACGCGACCGGGCTGATCTTGCTCGCCGTCTTTTCTTCGGCCTGCGCAATTTCTTCCTGCCTGACCGCCGGATTCCCGTAGATACTCACAGAAAGCCCTGTGAGCGGAACCTGCGGAATATCGCTCGTCGTCGTGCGCAGCACATAGCCCCCAGGTGTCGGCACGACACTCGCGGACAGGGCGTGCGTACCGTTCTGCCCGTCGACGAACCCGAACTGCGCAGCGGTGCCGCGTTCGGGCGTCATGTTGTACAACGGGCCGATGACGCCCGCCGAAACATGCGGTTCGGTCTTGATGCGGCCGATGACGGTGTCGGCCGGGCACCGCGCCGGCGAGGACAGCTGCGCGTACGTGCACAGCGGCGTCGCGAGCGCGCTGCCGACCATACCGACCGGGAGATCGACGACCACATCCTTGACGTCATGCACACTCGTATGCGCAGCTATGCCTTCCGGATCCTCCCGCCAGACGCTGTTCAACTGCACAGACGCCGTGAATTCAAACGGGTGCTCGCCCGCCTGCGTGTCCGGCTCCCCGTCCGCGCCCGCCATCAACGTGCCCACCGAGGAGAGTCCGAACTGCGGCTGAGAGCCGACCGGGGTCTGCAGGCTCGCTGAGGCTTCCGGCGCTCCACCACCAGAGACCGCGACCGAGCTGTGCAGCGGGCTCGCGGCGCCGCCTTCGACGCTCACGAACACGTACATCCTCAGCCACTGCCCCGGACCCAACGGGATCGGGAACGTGCATTCCGAGAAGCTCGGACACAGGAAATGCAGGTTTGGCCCTGTCTGCTCAAGCGCCGACCAGAAGAAGCCAACAGCCTGAGCGGTGACGCCGGGCGGCACCGCATAGCTGACCGTGATCGGCGTGCCATCGGTCGCGCGGTTGCCGCTGTTACGCACGATCACCCCATACAGATCGCAGTCCACGGCAGCGGACATGTCGACCCCCCAGGTTTCCACGAGGCCACCGATGCTCGCGGCGTCGCACGCACCCCCCGTCTTAAAGCTAGTCGGCAGCGCAAACGATTCGACTGTCAACCGCGCCGACGGGGTATCCGCAAACGCGGACCCGGCGCCAAACGTCGAGCCGGCGGCCGCCAACACGGCAATCGCGATGGAGACGAGTAGGCCGCGCGTCCGGCGCCCGCCACGGGCTTCGTGCCGGTGCGCGCGTATGCCTGTGCCTGTGTCCGTGATGCTCATCGTGCATGTGTCCGTTGTGGTGTTCATCGCTTGACCCCCACCTTGCCGTTGCCCGTAGCGCGCCGTCCTCTGGCGCGCCGCCTCTTCTTGTGCGTCTTTCGCCGCTTGGGCTTGGGCTTAGCCTTCGGCTTTACCCCCGCCGGCTGCTGGGCGAGGTTCCCCGACCCGTTGGCGGCCGTGCTCGCGGCGCCCGGCAGCGCCGGCGCGCCGGCGGGAGCGCCACGACACGCTTCGCCGTCGCACCCCGCGGGCGCGGACGCCGGGGAGATGCACGGGTCGCTCGCGGTGCAGATCCGCGCGTCGTAATAGTCGATCGCGGTATCGGTGTCCTGCTGCACAAGCGGGTCGTTCGTGCTGAACACGACGTTCGCGCCCGTCGCGTCGGTGCCCGTGAGCGTCACCGCGCTCGCCGCCCCGAACGCCGAGGAGGTGTCTCTGCCATCGGAGATCAGGGACACGTGCCCGTCGTGCCACTCGTACACGTTCTGCGCGTACTCCACTGTTTCGAGGAACTTGGCGGTTTCGATCTGCACGTCGTTGAGCGCGTGCGGCGTCAAGCCGACGGGGCTCGTGAAAAACACATACGAGCCGTCGTGGGACATCGTCGGATCCGGACGCAACGGACCAGCCTGATTGAAATGGTCGACTACAGGACCGACGATGCTCGCGTCGGCGACGCCGGCGTTGCCGTTGTCGTTGAACCCGCGCTCCCCGACCGACAACCGGATCAACGACGCGGTCTGCGCGTCATACCGGTACACCTGCCCGGCGCCCGTCGAGCCCGCCGCGTCGGCTGTCAACGCCGCACGACTGGTGAAAACCAAAAACCGGCCGTCAGGGGTCACATTCATGATCTGATCCGCTCCGTTCAGCCACTGTGCTGAGTCCGAGCCGCTGAACCCGACGTCCGCAGCCGACAGGGCGGCGATGAACGCGATATGCCCCGCGGGGTGCGCCGCGTCGCGCTCGAACAGATACAGGTTGTCGCCCCCGCTCCGCGCGAGCTGCCCCTGGTCGTTCGCCACCGTGCTCAATACGCCCTTGGCGACGAAATACACATGCGAGCCATCGGACGAGATCGCCGCGACGCCCTGTACCCGCGGGCCGCCACCGCTGGTGTCCCCCGCCGAGACCGCCACCAGGTTGTGGCCCTGCGGGTTGGCGAAATCGTACTCATACAGATTGCAGCCATTCAAACCGACCGTTCTGCTACATCCAGTGACAGATTCGCTGACCCCGCCGGACCCGTCGCCGCCGGTGTCATCCTCGCCGGCGTTGTCGGTGAGCTGCTGGGTGCTCGTGAAGAACGCCGTGCGCCCATCGGCCGAAGCGCCTTCGTAGTGCGCGCCGCTCGGCGGCGAACCAAGACACGCTTCGCTCGTGCATTCAGAAGGCGAGCGAGCCGAGATCGGCACCGTCCGCGAACCGTCGATACGCGCATACAAACTGTCCGCCGGCACCGCCGTGTGCGCATTGGCGCCCGAACCCGACGCGCACCTGCCCGCAGTGAAGAACACTGTACGGCCATCGACAGAGAGAGAGCCCACCAGGCTGCTCCCTGCCCCCACCTCAGTCTCACAGACGCTGACCAGATCGGTGCTGCCCGCCCCGCCGGTGACACCCACGAGAGTGGGCTGGGAGTTACCGACACCCACATATTCGAGCAGCGAGATTGGGCCGGCCGTGCCATCGAACGGCCAAAATCCCCCACCCACCATCAGGTATAGGAAGTGCGAGAGATCCGCCGTGCTGCCACGGACCGCCATTTGTCCGGGAGGTGGTACCGATGGCGACGACGCGGGTCCGACTTCCGCGAGCGATCCGTCCGCGCGACGCACGTAGAACATGTCGACGCCATCGGCGCCTGTCGGTAGCTGCGCTCGCAGCAGAGCGTCGCCGGTGACGGGGTTGACGAGGTTCAGCGCCTGCGCGTCGAGCTGCGTAGCGGGCGGCGCGAGCTGGCCCATTCCCCAGCGGCCGGCGCCACGCGAAAATGTCACCAGTTCGCCGGTGTACCCATGTCCGACCATCGCCGAAGAGGACCCGACCTGCCCCGGGAGCTGGAGCGCGCCCAGCAGCAGCCGCGACCCGTCTTCGGTGAGCGTGGCGAAGGGAACGGGGTTGATTGTCTCTCCGAAGGCCGCGCCGTTCTTCAGCGCGGGGGTGACTATCTCGTATGCGCGGTTGTCGGGCAGCCCCGTGCCGGTGGTGTCGTAGACGAACGTGTGGTCGGTGCTCTGGGTGGTACCGAGCGTGTTGCTCGCGAGGACACGGACGTGGTAGGTCGTGTTTGGTGTGAGCCCCGTGATCTGCTGGGCGACGCTCACGTCGCCGCTACCCGACCCGATGTCGGCGGGTGTGGCTGGCACGCTCGCGCCGTAGGAGGTGCTCGTGCCGTACTGGAACTGGTATGTCGTGTCGCTGCCGAGCGGGTTGATCTGCGCGCGCAGCGTCGCGCCGCTTGAGGTGATGTTCGTGACGGACACCCCGTCGACCCTGGCGGGCGGGATCGTCGTGAACGTTTCGTCGGCGCCCGTGACGGTGCCGGCCGCGTTGACCGCGACGAGGCGATAGTGGTAGAGCGCCCCAGCCGTCAGCCCCGACAGTTCGACGGCGAGCGCCACGTTCGCTTCGCCCGCGCCGAGATCCCCGTCCGGGACCGGGACGGAGGTGCCGTACGCGCTCGTCGGCCCGTATTCCACGCGGTACGTCGTGTCGACCCCGTCGGGGTTGACGCTCGCTTCGATGCTCGCCGTCGTCTGCGCGACGCTCCCAGCCGTGACACCGCTCACCGCCGGTGGGCCGAACACGCGGTCGCGGCCTTCACTGACACCGTTTTCATCGGCGGCGAGGAGCCGGTAGTGGTAGACCCCGGGCGCCAGACCCGACAGCGTCGCGTCGACCGCGACGGGACTGGTGCCCGCGCCGATTTCCGCCGGGGTCTGCGCGCACGGCACGCTGTGCCCGTACGCTTCGCTGCTGCCGTAAACGAAGTGGCAGTCGCTGACCTGCACCCCGGCGGGGTTGACCGTACCGTTCAACCTCGCGCCACTGACCGTCACAGCCGAAGCCGGTTCGCTGAGAACATCCGCGACAGTCAGGTCCGGGCCGAAGACATCCACCACGCCAGACCCGTCTTCACGGCGGTCACCGACGAACAGCCGGTGCGCTTCCCCATCGAACGCAAGGGTCATGCCGAAGTGAAACGTGCCCGAGGGGGTACCCGCGAGCTCACCGAGGAACGCGCCGGAGGCGCTGAACTCATCCACCACGCTCGGGGATTCCCGCGCGATATAGATCTCCCCCGTCGATCCGTCGACCGCCAGACCCGTCAGGCTGCGGATCGCGAACGCGCCCGCCGGTGTCCCGGTGATCCGGAGCAGGAACTTGTAGACCGACGGCATCCCCGCGACCGGTTCGAACACGTCCACCACATTCCCGTCGAGGACCAGAACATCCCCGTTGGCCTGGTCCACCGTCACGTTCCTGGGTTCGCTGAACGGTTCCCCTTCGACGCCTTCAAGGCGCGTCACATATTCCTCCCCACCCCCTGCCTTTGGCGCGAACACATCCACGACGCCGTGCCGCGGGCTCGCGACATACACATCGCCAGAAGCCCAATCCCCAAGCGCCCCAGACCCATCGACCGCGACGACGTCTTCCCCGCTGCCGCATTCAAAACAGCCGAACTCGCCGCTCGGCGTATCAGCGCCCGTCCACGTCCCCAACAGACTCCCCGACCCGTCGAACACGGCCACCCTGCCTTCGACCGGTTCCACCGTGTCCCCACCGACATACACCTGCGTTTCCCCGGTCGCGTGGCCGACCGCGATCCCGTCGTGCAGATACTCGAGCGAGGGCTGCTGCGCGAACTGCGAGACGAACCCGTCCGAAGCGACTTCGAACAGATCGACCCGCGAATTGTCCTGCTGCCCCGGAGCGTCCGCGACATACAACGACCCCCCATCGACCGTCATCGCCCGAACCCCACCCAACGGGCCAGGCACAGCGACCGCACCCCCCGGACCCGACGACGGCACTTCAGTGATCTGCGAAAGAAGATCATGCGTGACCCCAGCCCACGCGCCCGCGCCCCCAAACACAAGCCCAGCCAACGCGACGCAAACCCAAACCACACCCACAGCCGCAAACCGACGCACACCAGCCATCACACCAACCCCTCCCAGGACACGAAGGGGCACGCCCCCCGCCAACATGACAAAGAACGAATGCACGCCCACACCACAGCCCAACCCGGAACCGTAGAAGCAGCGCGCGCGCTTAACGCGCGCGAGAGACCAACCCGGCCCACACGACCGGAGCGAGCCGCCGACCAACAGCGGCGAAGCGGCCTAGAAGCTAGAAGCCCCGGCCAAGAGAGAGAGAGAGAGAGAGAGAGAGAGATGCTTCAGCGATGCTGGAGCATCTGTTTACGGTCCCCGTTGGGGCCGTAAGACCAGTATCCGCGCCGAACGCGGTGAAAGCAAGATCACTCATCCCATGCACTCCCTAGTACAGCCGCAATCCCTCTCCGACATCCCTACGGTCCCATGGAACCCGCACCAGCGGGAAGGACCCAAGACCCGACCTATCTCACCGGCCGCCCACAGCGGGCAACCGGACTGCGAACATAATACGCAGACTGCGCAGCAGTTGTCAAGCCCTGAGGGAAAGAGCCCGGCCGGGCTCAGGCCACGTGAAGCACTTCGGCCCGCACGCCGGGCGCTGCGGCCCACGGCCAAATAGCCGAAATCGCCAAACCCTTAATAGTGGCTATACTGCCCACTATGGCCTACATAGTCTCCCGTCCCTCTGGAAAGTGGGAGATCCGCGAGTCCCACGCGACCCCCGCCGGCCCGCGCAGCCGCACGCTCGCCACGTTCCGCACCCTCACCCCCGACGTCCGCGCGCGCGCGATTGCCCGCTCCGCCGGTGATCTGACCGCACAGGAGCTGCGCAAGGCGGCCCGGCGCGCCGGCGCGCCGATCGCCCCAAGCCCACCCGATCGCGCCGCCGGCGAAATGCTCGCCGAGATCGGCGCCGGCCGGCAGCCACGGCCCGCACTGCGACGGCTGCTGCTCGCGGCGCTCCAGAACGAGCACGACGTTCGCCTCGACAGCGCCCGCTCGGCTGGGGCCTGGGTCGCGGCGAGCGCCCAGCAGCGCGGCGAGGCGCTGCGCGACCTGCTGCTGCTCAGCGACAGCCTGCCGGCCCGCGGCGCGGCCACAGCGCTGCGCTTCCCGCGGATCGAATCGAGGCCTGCATGAGCGAGCCGGCGCTCCCCGAGAAGATCATCGCGATCCACCGGCAGCTGTCCGACGCGAAGATCGCCCACGCCTTCGGCGGCGCGCTGGCGCTCGCCTACTACGCCGAGCCCCGGGCGACGATCGACATCGACATCAACGTGTTCGCGACCCCGGCCGAGTACGACGCGGTGAGCGCCGCCCTCACCCCGCTCGGCGTCGGCGAGATCGACGCCGCCGTGCTGCAGCGCGACGGCCAGTGCCGCGCGTGGTGGGGACGGACACCGATCGACCTGTTCTTCGCGTACGACGAGATTCACACAGCGATGCGCCGCGAGCTGCGCATCGAGCCCTTCGCGGAGGACCGCATCCCCGTGCTCGCCCCCGAGCACCTCGTCGTGTGCAAGGCGAGCTTCGACCGCCCGAAGGACTGGCTGGACATCGAGCAGGTGCTCGTCTGCGTCGCCGACCTCGACATACCCGAGATCAGGCGCTGGCTCGACCGCATCGTCGGCGTGGAGGACCCCCGCCGGCTGCGCTTCGACGAGCTGGTGGACGCACTTCTCAGCAGCTGACGCCTGCTCGCGAGCGTCTCCCCGGCGACGGCCGCCGCACACAGCCCGCGCAGAGCATCCCTGCGCCCCCCTGATGCGCGTCAGGCGTTGGGGATGAACTCAGGCACTTCTAGGTCCGCCAGCCCGCCGCGCCGCTCCCGGCGCCCGGACGCTCGCGGACCGGCCGACCGCGCCACGCGCGGCTCGCCCTCGGGCTCGCGCAGCCGGCGCCCGATCTCAGACGCGCTCGGCCCGTAGCCGGTCGCGACGACCGTCACCCAGATCTGATCGTCGAGCTTTTCGTCGACCATCGCGCCGAAGATGATGTTCGCGTCGGCGTGCGCCGCCTCGGCGACCGCCTTCGCCGCCTCGTTGACCTCCCACAGCGACAGGTCGCGCCCGCCCGTGATCGACAGCAGGATCGAGCGCGCGCCGTCCATCGAGGTTTCCAGCAGCGGCGACTGCACGGCCTGCATCGCCGCCTCGACCGCGCGGTGCTCGCCGACGCCCATGCCGATGCCGAGCAGCGCGTCGCCCGCCTCGGACATGATCGTGCGCACGTCGGCGAAGTCGAGGTTGATCAGGCCCGGCAGCGTGACGAGGTCGGAGATCCCCTGCACGCCCTGGCGCAGCACGTCGTCGGCGACGCGGAAGGCGTCCATCATCGAGGTCTGCTTGTCGAGCACGCTCAGCAGGCGGTTGTTCGGCACGACGATCAGCGTGTCGACCTCCTCGGCGAGCGAGCGCACGCCGTGCTCGGCCTGCTCGGCGCGGCGCGAACCCTCGAAGCCGAACGGCTTGGTCACGATCGCGACCGTCAGCGCGCCGACCTCGCGCGCGATGCGCGCCACGATCGGCGCCGCGCCCGTGCCCGTGCCACCGCCCGCGCCCGCCGTGATGAAGACCATGTCCGAGCCCTTGATCAGCGCCTTCACGCGGTCGTAGTCGTCCATCGCCGCCTGGCGGCCGAGATTGGCGTCCGAGCCGGAGCCCAGGCCGCGCGTCAGGCCGGCGCCGATGTGCAGCGTGATGTCCGCTGTTGACTGCTGCAGGGACTGCAGGTCGGTGTTGATCGCCATGAACTCGACGCCGGCGACCTCCGCCTCGACCATGCGGTTGACGGCGTTGACGCCGGCGCCGCCGACGCCGACGACGCGGATCACGGGGTTGATCACGGCCTCGGGCGTCGAGTACGGCCGCTGCTCCTCGCGCGCGTACACGTCGTCGGCCGGCTCCGCCGCCGGCGCGCGGCTCGGACGGGCGCGCTGCGGGCGCTCCATCACGTTCTCCGGGATCTCCGAGGAGAAGACGTCGCGCAGGCGCTCCTGCGGGCTGCGCACGGCCTGCGGCTCCTCGGCGGCCTGCGGCGAGGCGCTGAGCGCGGGGTGCGGCAGCGAGCGCTCCTCTCGCCGGTCAGAGCGCGGCGGCTCAGCTGTGGGCTCACGCTCGGCGGACTCGCGCCTGGCGGCCGGCTCGCGCTTCGCGGCCGGCTCCTGCCGCGCGGCCGGCTGCTGGTCGGCGTCGGGCTCCTGCGCCGCCGCCGGCCCCTGCGCCTCCTCCCCGTCCTCCGTCTTGCGGAACAGGGCCGCCAGCGGCCCTTCGCGCATCGAGGCGCGCTTGGGGTTATTGGCCATGGGTCAGAACCTCCTGGGCGAGCTGACGGTAGGACTGCGCGGCCACACCATCCGGCTCGTACTTCAGCACCGACATGCCCTTCACGGGCGCCTCCGCGAAGCGCACCGTCTTGCGGATGCGCGAGGCGAACACGCGGTCGCCGAAGTTCTCCTCGAGGATCTCGATCGCCTCCTTCGCGTGAATCGTGCGCGAATCGACCAGGGTCGGAAGGATACCCTCGATGTCCACGCCGGGGTTGAGGTTCTCGCGGATCATCGCGAGCGTGTTCTGCAGCTGGATGAGGCCACGCATCGACAGATACTCGCACTGCACGGGGACGATCACTTTGTCCGCCGCCGTCAGCGCGTTGATCGTCAGCAGGCCGAGGCTCGGCGGCGTGTCGATGCAGATGAAGTCGTAGTCCTCGAGGATCGGTTCGAACGCCTTCTGCAGGGAGCGCTCGCGGCCGATCATCGTCGACATCGCGATCTCCGCCCCCGCCAGGTCGATCGACGCGCACGCCACGTCGATCTCGCGCTTTCGCACCACCTCGCGGATCGAGAGCTTGTGCACGAGCACGTCGTACATCGACTTCTCGATCGTGTCCGGGTCGATGCCCTGGGACATCGTCAGGTTGCCCTGCGGGTCCATGTCCACGCACAGCACGCGGTGGCCCTCCTCGGCGAAGGCAGCCGCGAGGTTCAGCGTCGTCGTTGTCTTGGCCACGCCGCCCTTCTGGTTGGCGAACGCGATGACCTTGGCCTTTCCATGCACGGCGGGCTCCGATACTCGATTGTGGGAAAGCGCTCGCCGTCGGTATTCGCACGCGTGGGGGCGATTCCTGCACGGGGCCGCAGGCCCGATCCTGTATTTGGTCTTCCGCCTGGACGCCCCCGCCGTCCGACTACGATCCCCGCGTGGCCAGGGGCGATCCCACATCTGCGCATAAGCCCCGCCCACCCAAGCGCCACACGCCGCTCGCCGCGCGCCTGCGGGACACGCGCGTCTGCATCTGCGCCGGCTCCGGCGGCGTAGGCAAGACGACCACCTCCGCCGCGCTCGCGCTCGGGCTCGCGCGGCGCGGGCAGAAGGTCGCCGTCGTCACGATCGACCCGGCCAAGCGCCTTGCCACCGCGCTCGGCCTGCACGCCCTGGAAGGCGAGCCGCATCGCGTGGATCCGGCGCACCTCGCCGCGCACGGCATCGAGCTGCGCGGCGAGCTGTGGGCGATGACGCTCGACGTCAAGGGCACGTTCGACGCGCTCGTGCAGAGCCACACGCCCGACGAGCAGGCGCGCGAGCAGGTGCTCTCCAACCGCATCTACCACGAGCTGTCCTCCGCCGTGTCCGGGTCGCAGGAGTTCACAGCCGTGTCCAAGCTGTACGACCTCGACCGCGCCGGGCAGTTCGACGTGATCGTGCTCGACACGCCGCCCTCGCGCCACGCCCTGGACTTCCTCGACGCGCCCCTGCGCCTCACGCAGTTCCTCGACGGGCGCGCGCTGAAGGTGTTCCTCGCCCCCGGCGGCTTCGCCGCACGCCTGTTCGGGCGCGGCACCGGCCTCGTGCTGACGATGTTCTCGCGCGTCACGGGCGTCGACCTGTTCGGCGAGATGTCCACGTTCTTCCGCTCGCTGGAGCTGACGGGAATGACCGAGCGCTTCAGCGAGAGCGCGCACGGCGTGCAGGCGCTGCTGCGCGACCCGGCGTGCGCCTTCCTGATCGTGACCTCGCCCGAGCCCGAGCCCGTGCAGGAGGCGATCCACCTCGCCGGCAAGCTCGACGAGTCCGGCATGGCCCGCGCCGGGGCGATCGTCAACCGCGTCCACAGCGACGGCCTGCGCGGGCGCCCCGAGCGGGAGGTGCGTGCCCTGCTGGCGGCCGATCTCGGCGAGGCGCTGGCCGCGCGCGCCGCCGCCAACCTCGCCGACTTCGACGTGCTCGTGCAGCGCGACCGCGCGAGCGTCGCGCGGCTGAAGCAGGCGCTCGGCGACCGCGACCCGATCCTCGTGCCGCACCTGGACGTCGAGATGGACCTCGCCGGCCTCGTGGAGGTCGAGCGGCGGCTGTTCGCCTGAGCTTCGCCTGCCCTCTGGCGCCCCGCCGAGCCCCAGCGGGCGTCTACGCGGCGGCGCCCGCCACCGCCGGCGCTTGCAGCGCGGCCTTCACCCGATCCTCGCAGTCGAGCGCGAGCCAGTGCTCGCCGTAGGAGCGCATCCCGTCGATGATCGGCAGCAGCGCCCGGCCCTTCTCCGTCAGCGCGTACTCCACGCGCGGCGGCACCTCCGGGAACGTGTGGCGTTCGACGACGCCCTCCTCCTCCAGCGCGCGCAGGCGCAGCGACAGCGTGCGCGGGCTGATGCCCGCCAGCGAGCGCTCCAGCTCACAGAAGCGCGAGCGCCCCTCCGAGAGGTCGCGCACGAGCAGCAGCGTCCACTTGCCGCACACGATCTCCGCCGTGCGACATACCGGACATGTCTCGTCTACGGCCATTCCAGCCGTTACTTTACCAACTGAAGTACTGGAAGCCACTGCGATGCTCCCAGGCCGGGCCACCGCCTCCGGGCGAAGGGACAGCGGAGGCCCGGTAGTTGCACGACTAGGCCATGTTAGTATGCGATCTGTGATGGTCCTTATATGAGCCAAGCGGCGAAGTTGGAGCGAATTGCGGCGGTGTCCAGCGCGTTCACGCCGGGGGCGCCTGTCAGTCGCTTGGACATGCTCGCCGGACGGATGGACCAGCTCAGTGACGTCGTAAGCGCCGTCTCCATGCGCGGACAGCACGTCGGGCTGTACGGCGAGCGCGGGGTTGGCAAGACCTCGCTGGCCACCGTCCTGGCGGAGTACTTCGGCGGAACCGGGCTCCAGGAAGAAATCCAGTCCGTGGTCGTGAATTGCAGCACCGACGACACCTATGCATCGCTCTGGCAGCACGTGTTCGCGGAGCTTTCCGTAGACAGCGACGACGACGCCTCGCCCGAGTATGTACGCCGCCGCCTCGAAAAGCTCCCATCACCCACGCTGATCGTGATCGACGAGTTGGACAGGCTCGAAGACGACGAGGCACTGACCGCACTCGCAGACACGATCAAGACACTTTCTGATCACTCGGTCCCATCAACGCTCGTACTCGTTGGTGTCGCTCGATCAATTGGCGAGCTGATCGGAGAGCACGCCTCCATCGTCCGCGCCCTTGTACAGATCGAGATGCCGCGAATGACGATGAACGAGCTTGGCGAGATCCTTGCGAATGGCTGCCGGCGCGCCGGACTCCTCCCTGCGCGAGACGCCGTGCATGACATCGCGACCCTCTCAGAGGGTCTACCCCACTACACCCATCTGCTCGGCCTGCACGCCGGCCTGCGTGCGGTTCAGGACGACCGCACAGAGCTCACGGCCGGGGACGTTCAGAGAGCCATTCCAAAGGCCGTGGACAGACACACGATCCTCAGTGATTATCAGCGCGCCACGCGGAGCGCGCGCAAGGACGCGTTGTTCTCGCAGGTCCTGCTGGCTTGCGCGCTTGCACCTAAGAACCGGCTGGGGTTCTTCACATCTGGTGCGATCCGTGATCCGCTTGAGACGATTGCCGGTCGCCGTATCGAGATCCCTGCGTTTTCCAACCATCTGAGCCAGTTCCTTGAGGCGGAGCGAGGCGCCGTCCTCCAACGCGAGGGCACCTCCAGACGGTATTTCTACCGCTTCTCCGATCCGATCTTTCAGCCCTATGTGGTGCTCAACGGGCTTTCGGAGGGCCTGATCACCGACGAGCAACTCCGACAGATCCAGAAGCGCAGGCCCGATTCAGGATCTGTTCCCAGCGACGATGAGTCTCGCCTGCCACAGCAGCTCTTCTGAGAGTTCTTTTTCTGCCGGCACCAAGGTGCGAAGCTGCGACAGGCTGGCCGCTCGCGGAAAGCGCCTACGCCACCGTGAGCGGCGGCTTGCCCGACGGCGCCGCCGGCGCCGGCGGGCTCTGCGCCTCGCGGCGCTGCTCCACCGAGGCGACG
>DATBOY010000071.1:0-18509 GCA_036561645.1 Solirubrobacteraceae bacterium | reverse complement strand
ACATGTGCCGGCCCGGACAGCGGCGCATGCGCCGCTGTCTTACGGAAAGGGTGTCGTGATGGCGCGCACGACGTTCGCTGTCGAAGTGCTCACGCCCGAGGGGGAGGTGTTCAACGAGCAGATCGAGATGCTCTCCACGCGCACGTCGGTCGGCTCGATCGGTCTGCTCGCCAACCACGAGCCGATGCTCGCGATGCTGGAGCCGACGGAGTTGCGCCTGTACCGCTCCGAGACGGACATCGTGCGCTACGCGCAGGCCGAGGGCTACCTGCAGTTCGGCGAGAACCGCGCGCTGCTGCTCGTCGAGGAGGCGATCGCGCCCGACGCGCTCGATCGCGCTACGTTGCAGACGCGTCTGGACGCGGCCCGCACGACCGCCGAGCAGGCGCCGCCGGACACCGAGGAAAAGGCCCGCGCGCTGCGCGACGTCAAGCGCTACGAGGCGTTTTTGGCGGTGGGGGAGTAGCGCTCGGGCCGTCGGGCGCGCGATTTGCGCGGCGCCGGGTTCAAGCGTCCGGGCAGCCGCTCAGCTCTTGCTGCGCTCGATGCCCGCCTCGGCGCAGCCGGCCTGAAGGGCGTCCAGGCCGAAGCCGTCCACCGGGCCGAGCGCGCCCACGCCGCGCAGGCCGCCGGCGGCGGCGGTGCGGGCGCCCCACGCGAGGATGCGGGCTGTGAAGTCGTAGCCGTTGACGCCCTCCACGCGCGCGCCGGCGAGCCGTGCGCCCGTCGCATCGAAGGCTTCGGCGATGACGAGCGAGCCGGAGCGCGCGCGGGCCGCCGCGTCGGGACCGCCGGTGGAGCCCGGCACGAGCCGCGCGCTGACAGCTTCCAGCGCGGCCTTCACGCCGGGGACCCGCGTCAGCCCCGCCGTGCCGAGCGATAGGCCCTGCAGCACGCGCGAGGCGGGGCCGAACCAGCCGAGATACACGTCGACCTCGCGCAGCGCCGGGTGTACGCGGGGCAGCGTCAGGTGCTCGCTGGAGCCGACGGAGATCGCCTCGCCGAGCTTGCCCGGCGCGAGCTGAAAGCTGTGCCGGCGCCTGCCGCCGCGCTCGCTCACCAGGCGCCCGTCGCGGAACGCGAAGGCGGGGTCGAGCATCACGCCGGCCACGGACGCGCGCGTGCCGCCGCTCATCGAGCCTGGACCCGTCGGCGGTCCCGTGTTGAAGTACCCGATCCGCACGCGCGTGGCGCTCTCGCCGGCGTCGCTCAGCGCCAGTGCGCCGGCGAGGTTGCCGGGCACCCAGTCGTACCCGAACGCGGTCAGCAACCCGCAGCCGGCGGCGTGCGCGCGCGGGCCGTGTGTCTCGAATACCGTGCGGATGAAGCTCCCCTCGCCGGTGCTGTCCAGGTAGTGCGCGCCCGCGTCGACCGCGGCGCGCACGGCGGGCTCGCCCCAGCGGGCGAACGGCCCGACGGTGCTTACGAGCACGTCCCCGGCCTGCACGAGCGCGCGCACGCTGTGCGGCTCAGAGACGTCCGCGAGCGCCCACTCCAGGCCGCCGAGCTCCTGCGCCAGGGCGCGCACCCGCGCTTCGCTGCGCCCGGCGAGCACCGGTCGCACCGCCCCCGGGCCGTCGAGCAGCGCGCGCGCCGTCAGCTCGCCGGTGTAGCCCGTCGCCCCGAACAGCACGATGCGTCCAGCCATGGCCGAGAGGTTACGGGTCCGGGGCCGCGTGCGCCGCCCCCTCCCGCTAGCCTTCGCCGCTGATGAGTGCGGAGCGTGAACCCATCGGCGTGATCGGCACGGGCTACGTCGGGCTGGTGACGGCGGCCGGCTTCGCGGAGCTTGGCAGCGACGTGTGGTGCGTGGACATCGACGCGGCGAAGGTGGCGCGCCTGCGCCGCGGCGAGGTGCCGATCTACGAGCCGGGTCTGCGGGAGCTGCTCGCCACGCACGCCGGGCGCCTGCACTTCGCCACGGATCTGGGCGAGGCGCTGGAGCACTGCCGGCTGCTGTTCGTGGCGGTCGGCACGCCGCCGACGTACTCGGGCGACGCCGACCTCTCGGCGGTGCACGCCGTCGTCGACGCGATCCCCGCGTCCGAGCGCCACGCGCTCGTGATGAAGTCGACGGTGCCGTGCGGGACGGGCGCCGCGATCCAGCGCATCCTCGCCGAGCGCGGCAAGGGCGGGCTGCGCTACGTGTCCTGCCCGGAGTTTCTGAAGGAGGGCTCCGCCGTACGCGACTTCATGCACCCCGACCGCGTCGTCGTCGGCGACAACGGGGACTGGGCGGGCGACGCCGTGGTCGAGCTGTACGCGCCGCTGGCGGCGCCGCTCGTGCGCACGGACATCGCCAGCGCGGAGATGGTCAAGCTCGCCTCCAACGCCTTTCTGGCGACGAAGATCTCGTTCATCAACGAGATCGCCAACGTCTGCGAGGAGACGGGCGCGGACGTCGTGGAGGTCGCGCGCGGCATGGGCCTGGACGAGCGCATCGGCCCGAAATTCCTGCAGGCGGGCATCGGCTTCGGGGGGAGCTGCTTCCCCAAGGACGTCGACGCCCTCAAGCAGCTGGCGGGCAACTCGGGCTATCACTTCCAGCTGCTGACGGCCGTGATCGAGGTCAACGAGCTGCAGAAGCGCCGCGTGATCGCCAAGCTGCAGAAGCACCTCGGCACCCTCGTCGGCAAGCGCATCACGCTGCTCGGGCTGGCGTTCAAGCCCAACACGGACGACATGCGCGAGGCCTCCTCGCTCGTGCTCTCCGCGCGCCTGAACGCCGACGGCGCGATCGTCAGCGCTTACGACCCCGTCGCCGAGGGCGAGGCCCGCCGGCTGATCAGCGGGCTGCGCTTCGCCGACTCCGCCATGGATGCGGTGCGAGACGCCGACGCCGTCGTGCTCGTCACGGAGTGGCCGGAGTTCCTGGGGCTCGACTGGCGCGAGGTCGCGCAGGCGATGGCCGGCACGCTCGTGATCGACGGCCGCAACGCGCTCGACCGCGACGCGGTGCGCGCCGCCGGGCTCGTCTACGAGGGCGTGGGGCGAGGGCCGGAGGGCCGTCTGGGCGCGCCCGGGACGGTGGGCGCGGCTGCCAACGAGCCGGCGTCGGCGAAGGAGCCGGCGTAGTGCAGGCCGTGATCCTTGTCGGCGGCGAGGGCACGCGCCTGCGTCCCCTGACCTCGACCGTGCCCAAGCCCGTCGTCCCGCTCGTGGACCGGCCGTTCATCTCGTTCATGCTCGAATGGCTGCGCCAGCACGAGATCGACGACGTGATCATGTCGTGCGGCTTTCTCGGCACCAGCGTGCGCAACGTGCTCGGCGACGGCTCGGGTGTGGGCGTGCGCCTGCGCTTCGTCGAGGAGCCCGACCCGCGCGGCACTGCGGGCGCCCTGAAATTCGCGGAGTCGATGCTCGACGAGCGCTTCCTGATGCTCAACGGGGACGTCCTCACGGACATCGACCTCTCCGCGCAGATCGCCCAGCACGAGCGCACGGGCGCCCGCGCGACGCTGGCGCTCGTGCCCGTGGCGGACCCCACGGCGTACGGGCTCGTGCACCTGTCCGAGGACCACTCGGTCAGCGACTTCGTGGAGAAGCCGAGCTCCGATCGCATCGAGGGCGGCGCGGGGGGGCGCAGGCCGGCGGGCGGGGGCGGACGGGATGCGCCCCTGCACGCCTCCGCGAACCTGATCAGCGCGGGCGCGTACGTGCTGCAGCGCGAGATCCTCGAGCTGGTGCCGCCCGACCGCAACGTCTCGATCGAGCGCGAGGTGTGGCCGCTGCTGATCGGCAACGGCCTGTACGGGTTCCCCTCCGACAGCTACTGGCTGGACATCGGTACGCCCGCGCGCTACCTGCAGGGGACGTTCGACATCATCGAGGGCAACGTGCGCACCGCCGTGCAGGAGCGCCTGGGCAGCGACTACCTGGCCGTCGCCGACGGCGCCGAGGTGCTCGGCAGGGTGATTCCGCCGGCGGTGCTCGAGCGCGGCGTGCGCGTCGCGCACAGCGCCCACGTCGGCAGCCTCGTGGTGCTCGGCCAGGACGTCTCGGTCGGGGCGGGCTCGACGGTCGAGCGCGCCGTCGTCCTCAACGGCGCGGAAATCGGGGAGGGCTGCACACTGCGCGACTGCATCGTCGCGGCCGGCTGTCGCATCGGCGCGGGCACCCAGATTCTCGACGGCGCGGTGCTCGGCGAGGGGGTCACGATCGGAGCGGAGAACACGATCGCCCACGGTGCGCGTATCTTCCCGGGCGTGACCCTGCCGGACGGAGCCCTGAGATTTGCATGACCGAGGACGTGATGACCCGCATGGCCGAGGACGTGTCGAACCGCATAGCCGAGGACGTGATGACCCGCATGACCGAGGACGTGTCGAACCCATGACCGAGGACGTGATGACCCTTTCGCGCGAGGCGATCGCCGGCGTCGACGCCTCCAACCAGATGGGCGACGTGCTCGCCCTGCCCGACCACCTGCGCGACGCGCTGTGGCGCGTGGAGTCGGCGATCATGAACGAGTGGGACACCCCGGCGGGGCTGGTCGTCGCCGGTATGGGCGGCTCGGCGATCGGCGGCGCGCTGGCGCGCGCGGCGCTCGGCGACCACGCCTCGCGGCCGATCTTCGTGACGCGCGCGTACGGCCTGCCGCCGTGGACGACGCCCGAGACGACGGTGCTGTGCGCCTCATACTCGGGCAACACGGAGGAGACGCTCGCCTGCTACGAGTCCGCGGGCGCGCTCGGCGCGCAGCGCGTGGTCGTCAGCACGGGTGGGCGCCTGGCGGCGATGGCGCGCGAGGACGGCGTGCCGGTGATCCCGCTGCCCGGCGGCTTTCAGCCGCGCGTGGCGGTCGCGTACATGACGGTCGCCGCGCTGGAGGTCGCCGCCCTCTGCGGCGCCGGGCCGCGGCTGACCTCGGAGATCGACGTCGCCGCCTCCCACGCCGAGCAGCTGGTGGCGGAGTGGGGTCCCGACGCGGCCGAAGACTCGCTCGCCAAGGAGATCGCGCGCGGCCTGCTGGGCACCGCGCCCGTGGTCGCGGGGGCGGGCCTGACGGCGCCGATCGCCTACCGCTGGAAGACGCAGATCAACGAGAACGCCAAGCAACCGGCGTTCGCCCACGAACTGCCGGAGCTGGACCACAACGAGCTGGTCGGCTGGGAGGGCGCGCCGGACGTCGGGCGCTTCTCCGCCGTGTTCCTCGACGACTGCGACGCGCACCCCCGCGTGAAGGCCCGCATGGAGCTGACCGAGCGCCTGATCGCCGACAGCGCGGCGGCGAGCTTCCGCGTGGAGACGCGCGGCCAGAGCCCCTTCGAGCGCGTCATCTCGCTCGTGCTGCTCGGCGATCTCGTGTCGCTGTATCTGGCCGTGCTGCGCGGCGTGGACCCGGGGCCGGTGCGTGTGATCGAGCAGCTCAAGGCCGAACTGGCCGAGCGCTGAGCCACCACAAACCTTAACATAGTCGTGATAAGGTGGGGCCGATGCAGGCTCCGCCGCTCGCTGCGCTGACGATCAACGAGGCCGCCGCCACGACCGGCTGGTCGGCGCGGATGCTGCGCTACATCGAGCGCATCGGGCTCGTCCACGCGGCGCGCTCGGCCTCTGGCTACCGCCTGTACGGCCCGGCGGAGCTGCAGCGCCTGCGCACCCTGCGCGAGCTGCTGGAGCGCTTCGACGTGGGCCTCGGCGAGGTCGGCTTCGCGCTGCGCCTGCGCCGCGAGCCACGCCTGCGCGAGCAGGTCGACGGTTGGCTGTCGGCCGAACCTGAGCGTCCGCGGGACGTGGCCGCCTCGGACTGGCTGAGCTTCGAGCAGGAAAAGCACCAACGGCTGCTGGCCGACCTCACCCCGCCGGCGCCTCGCACCGAACGCACCCCGCCACCACCTCGAACGATGGAGAGAGCATGACCCCCCCCACGAGCACCGCCGAGACTCCGACCGCCGCCGCCACCGACGCCGACTTCAAGGTCGCCGACCTCTCGCTCGCGGAGTTCGGGCGCAAGGAGATCACGCTCGCCGAGCACGAGATGCCCGGCCTGATGGCCACGCGCGCGGAGTACGCCGACCGCCAGCCGCTGGCGGGCGCGCGCATCACCGGCTCGCTGCACATGACGGTGCAGACGGCCGTCCTGATCGAGACGCTGACGGCGCTCGGCGCGCAGGTGCGGTGGTGCAGCTGCAACATCTTCTCCACCCAGGACCACGCCGCCGCCGCGATCGCCGTCGGACCGGACGGCACGCCCGAGGACCCGCGCGGGGTGCCGGTGTACGCGTGGAAGGGCGAGACGCTCGAGGAGTACTGGTGGTGCACGGAGCAGGCGCTGCGCTGGCCCGGCGAGGACGGCGGGGCGGGCGGGTCCTCGTCATCCGGCCCCAACATGATCCTGGACGACGGCGGCGACGCCACGCTGCTCGTGCACAAGGGCACCGAGTACGAGGCCGCCGGCGTCGTGCCGCTCGTGGACGAAGACGGCATGGACGAGGACGGGCTGATCCACTCCGAGGAGTTCCAGGTCGTGCTCGCGCTGCTGCGCCGCTCGCTGGCGGAGGACCCCCAGCGCTGGACCAAGATCGGCCAGGGCATCCAGGGGGTCACCGAGGAGACGACGACGGGCGTGCACCGCCTGTACGAGATGACGGAGCTGGGCACGCTGCTGTTCCCGGCGATCAACGTCAACGACTCGGTGACGAAGTCCAAGTTCGACAATCTCTACGGCTGCCGCCACTCGCTCGTGGACGGCATCAACCGCGCCACGGACGTGATGATCGCCGGCAAGATGGCCGTCATCTGCGGCTTCGGCGACGTCGGCAAGGGCTGCGCGGAATCGCTGCGCGGCCAGGGCGCGCGCGTCGTCGTCACGGAGATCGACCCGATCTGCGCGCTGCAGGCGGCGATGCAGGGCTACTCCGTGAAGACGCTCGACGAAGTCATCGGCGAAGGCGACATCTTCGTCACGTGCACGGGCAACAAGGACATCATCCGCGCCGAGCACATGGCCAAGATGAAGCACCAGGCGATCGTCGGCAACATCGGCCACTTCGACAACGAGATCGACATCGCCGGCCTCGCCAAGATCCCCGGCATCCAGCGCATCAACATCAAGCCGCAGGTCGACGAGTGGCTGTTCCCAGACGGCCACACGATCATCATGCTCTCCGAGGGGCGCCTGCTGAACCTCGGCAACGCCACGGGCCACCCGAGCTTCGTGATGAGCAACTCCTTCACCAACCAGACGATCGCGCAGATCGAGCTGTTCACGAAGAACGAGCAGTACGAGAAGCGCGTGTACGTGCTGCCCAAGCACCTCGACGAGAAGGTCGCGCGCCTGCACCTCGACGCGCTCGCGGTGCGGCTGACGCAGCTGAGCGACGAGCAGGCGGCGTACATCGGCGTCCCGGTACAGGGTCCCTACAAGCCCGATCACTACCGCTACTAGAGAGTGGCCCAGCAGGAGGCCGACGCCGGCCAGGCCCGCATCGAGTGGGCCGACGCGCAGATGCCGGTGCTCGCGCAGGTGCGCGAGCGCTTGGCGCGCGAGCGTCCGCTTGACGGGGTGCGGGTCGGCGTCTGCCTGCACGTCACGGCGGAGACGGCCAACCTCGTGCGGGCCCTGATCGCCGGCGGAGCGGAGGTGGCGCTGTGCGCGGCGAACCCGCTCTCCACGCAGGACGACGTCGCCGCCGCGCTCGTGCAGCGCCACGGCGCGCAGGTGCACGGCGCGCGGGGGGAGAGCGCCGCGCGCTACGCCGAGCACGTCGGCGCGCTCGTGGCGCTGGAGCCGCACGTGACGATCGACGACGGCGCGGACCTGATCGCGACGATCCACCTCACACAGCCCGAGCGCGCCGCCGCGATGCTCGGCGGCACCGAGGAGACGACCGCCGGCCTGCTGCGCGTGCGCGCGCTGGAGCGCGCCGGCACGCTCGCCTGCCCGGTGCTGGCCGTCAACGAGTCCCGCACCGAGCGCGCGTTCAACGATCGCTTCGGCACCGGCCAGTCGACGATCGACGGCATCCTGCGCGCCACGAACCTCCTGCTCGCGGGGCGCACGGTGGTGGTGTTCGGCTACGGCTGGACGGGCCGCGGCGTGGCGCTGCGCGCGCGCGGCGCCGGCGCCTCGGTGATCGTCTGCGAGGTCGACGCGCTGCGCGCCCTGGAGGCGCGCATGGAGGGCTACGAGGTGATGCCTGCGCTCGCGGCGAGTGCGCGCGGCGACGTGTTCGTGACGGTCACGGGCGCCACCGACGTGCTGCGCCGCGAGCACTTCGAGCGCATGAAGGACGGCGCCGTGCTCGCCAACGCCGGGCACTTCGACGTGGAGATCCTGCTGGAGGACCTGCGCGCGCTCGCGCCGGACGGTCCGCGCGAGGTGCTGCCACTCGTCGATCAGTACACGCTCGGCGACGGCCGGCGCCTGAACCTGCTCGCGCACGGGCGCGTCGTGAACCTCGCGGCGGGCGACGGTCACCCGGCGTCGGTGATGGACGTCTCCTTCGCCGCGCAGGCGCTGTGCGTCGAGCACCTCGTCGCGCACGCCGGGCAGCTGCCGGCGCGCGTGCTGGAGGTGCCGGAGTCGATCGACGGCGAGGTGGCGCGGCTGAAGCTCGACTCGCTCGGGGTGGAGATCGACGAGTTGACGGAGCAGCAGCGGATATACCGCAGCTCGTGGGAGACCGGAGCCTGAGACGGCCGTGGACGCGGCGCGGAGCGGCGTCCTCGCTCGCCTCAGGGTGGGGGGCGCCCGCAGTGCTCATCCGGTAGCTTGCGCGCGATGAGAGCGATGGTCCTCGCCGCCGGGCTCGGCACGCGCCTGCGGCCGCTGACGTACGAGCTGACCAAGCCGATGGTGCCGGTGCTCGACCGGCCCGTGATGGCGCACATCCTCGACCTGCTCGAGCGCCACGGCTTCGACCGCGTGATCGCCAACCTGCACTACTTCCCGGAGACGATCCGCGAGCACTTCGGGGAGCGCCTGTCGTACCGCTTCGAGGAGGAGCTGCTCGGCACCGCCGGCGGCGTGCGCGCGTGTCGCGAGTTCTTCGGCGAGGAGGCCTTCCTCGTGATCTCCGGCGACGCGCTGACGGACATCGACCTCGGCGCCTTCGTCGCGCGCCACCGCGCGAGCGGGGGGGTCGCGACGCTCGCGGTCAAGCAGGTCGCCGACACGCGCGAGTACGGCGTCGTGCTGCACGACCGCGACGGGCGCATCACCGGCTTTCAGGAGAAGCCCGAGCCCGACGAGGCGCTCTCGGACCTCGGCAACTGCGGCATCTACATCTTCGAGCCGGAGATCTTCGACTATTTCCCGCAGCGGCCGTTCGTGGATTGGGCCCAGGACGTCTTCCCAGCGCTGCTGGCGGGCGACGTGCCGTTTCACATCCACGAGATCCGCGACTACTGGAACGACGTCGGCTCGCTCGCCGAGCTGCGCCAGGGCACGTTCGACGCGCTGCGCGGCGAGCTGCGCCTGGACGTCGGCGGGCGCGAGGTGTGCCCGGGCGTGACGGCGGCGGGCGAGGCTGCGCTGCCGGACGACGTGGAGATCGACGGCCAGGTGTGGATCGGGCGCGACGTGCGCCTCGGCGCGCGCGTGCGCCTGATGGGTCCGCTCGTGCTCGGCGACGGCGCGAGCGTCGGCGAGGGCGCGCACGTGCGCGACAGCATCGTCTTCCCGGGCACGGAGATCGCGCCCGGCGCGATCCTGATCGGCGCGATCGCGGGGCACGCGGGGATCGTGCAGAGCCTGAAGCGATCTCAGGCCAGCTCGTAGCGCTCGCGTCGCTGCTGCTCGCGCTCGGACTCGCTCAGCATTCGCACGAACAGGACGACGAGCGCGATGCCCATCACGATCGACTGCTCGACCGCCATGATCAGGCCGGCGATCGCCTGGTCCTCACCGGCGGAGATCGACCACACGCGCGCGTGGTGGACGTAGTAGGGGTACAGCGCCGCGGGCGCGAACGCGAGGCCCATCCCGAGCGCGCCCACGAACAGCTTGGTCGAGGTCATGTACACGACGGGTCCCATGCCGTGCAGGCGCCTGCGCGCGCGAATCGGCGAGAGCAGATGCCACCAGTACAGCGACCCGGCGAGCAGGAAGCTCAGGTGCTCGGCGACGTGCACGGCGTCGTGGCGCAGCGCCAGGTCGTAGGCGGCCGGCACGTGCCACGCCCAGATCGTCGCGACGTACAGCACGACGGCGAACGCTGGGTGCGCGAGCGGCCCGGCGCGGCGCTCCAGATTCGACACGCCGCGCGTCAGCGGTCGCAGGAGGACCTTCGTGAGGGCGAGGATCGCGAGGATCGGCACGAGGTCCAGCAGCAGCATGTGCTGCACCATGTGCACAAAGAACAGCTGGTCGGCGAGCACGTCGAGGGGGGATACGAGCGCGAGGAGCACGAGCGCCAGCGAGCTCGCCATGCAGGCCAGCCGCCACGCCGGCGCGTCGGCGGCGGGCCGGTCGGAGACACGGCGCACGGTTCGCCGGCGGGCGAGGTAGACGCCGGCGAGCAGCGCGACGCCGATCGGCACTCCGGGCTGGAGCGTCCAGGCGAGATCGGGGCGCATTCGCCACAAGGGTAGACAACCGCCGCGGGCAGGCGTACGATCGAACGTGGAGGGGCATTCACGGCCCCGTCGAAAACCGCCCGGAGGGGCGATGAAAAACCGCCCGGAGGGGCAACCGAGTACAAGCCCGGAGGGGCGAGGAAAAAGAACCGCCCGGAGGGCAACTGAGAGCCACACAGAAGGCCGGCCGGACGCCGGCGAAGGATACATAGACCAACGAAGGGAGTCCTGATGCAGATCGACATCAAGGGCCGCAACGTCCCGGTCACCGGCGCGCTCCGCCATCATCTCGAGCGTCGCCTGGAGAAGGTCTCGCGCCAGGTTTCCGACCTGGCTCGCCTGGAGGTCGAGATCTTCGCGGAGCGCAACCCGCGCGTCGCCGACAGCCAAGTGGCGGAGGCGACGCTGTATCTGAAGGGCGTGACGCTGCGCGCCCGCGACGCCACTCCCGACATGCTGCACTCCCTGAACCTGCTCGTGGAGGATCTCGCCCGCCAGGTCAAGCGCCACCGCGACAAGCGCCGCAAGCGCCGCGAGGCGCGCGCGCTCGCGGCGGCCGCGCGCACGGCCGCGAAGACCCTCCCGCGATCCTCCCCCGGACTCTCCGCGATGGGCTGAGGGCGCATCCGCGGGCGCCGTAGGCGCTACCCTGAGTGCGTGTCCCTCCTGGATCGCGCACTGAACGTCGGCGAGGCGAAGAAGCTCAAGTCCTACGAAAAGCGCGTCGCGCTGATCGCGGCCTTCGAGCCTGAGCTGGAACACGACACGGACGCCGAGCTGCGCGAGCGCATGGACGCCCTGCGCGAGCGCGCGCGCGCGGGCGACGCGCTGGACGATCTGCTGCCGGAGTGCTTCGCCGTCGTGCGCGAGACGAGCCGGCGCACGATGGGAATGCGCCACTTCGACGTGCAGCTGATCGGCGCGATGGCGCTCAACGACGGCTGCATCGCGGAGATGAAGACGGGCGAGGGCAAGACGCTGACGGCCACGCTGGCGGTCGTGCTCAACGCGCTGGCGGTGCGCGAGCCCGGGTCAGACGGCGGCCCGCCCGAGCGCAAGGGCGTGCACGTCGTGACCGTCAACGACTACCTCGCGCGGCGCGACGCGGAATGGATGGGGCCGCTCTACAAAGCCCTCGGCGTGTCCGTCGGCGTGCTGCAGAACATGCAGCCCTACGAGGAGAAGCAGGGGGCGTACGCGTGCGACGTCGTGTACGGGACCAACTCCGAGTTCGGCTTTGACTACCTGCGCGACAACATGGCCAAGGACCTCTCCGAAAAGGTCCAGCGCGGCCACCCGTTCGCGGTCGTGGACGAGGTCGACAACATCCTGATCGACGAGGCGCGCACGCCGCTGATCATCTCCGGCGCGCCCGAACAGGCGGCTGACCTGTACGCGAAGTTCGCACGCCTGGCGCCGCGCATGACGCCGGGCAAAACGCCCGAAGGCATGGACCCGCGCACGAAGAAGGCCTTCCTCGCGGACTTCGACTACGAGTTCGACGAGAAGCACAAGACGGTGTCCGTCAGCGAGCAGGGCGTCGCCAAAGCCGAGCGCTTCCTCGGCATCGACCACCTGTACCGCGCCGAGAACGGCCACCTCGTCAACCACCTCAACCAGGCGCTGCGCGCCGAGTCGCTGTACAAGCGCGACGTGGACTACGCGGTGATCGACGGCGAGGTGAAGATCATCGACGAGTTCACGGGGCGCATCCTCGACGGGCGGCGCTGGTCGGAGGGTCTGCACCAGGCGGTGGAGGCGAAGGAGGGCGTGCGCGTGCAGGAGGAGAACCAGACGCTCGCGACGATCACCTACCAGAACTACTTCCGCCTGTACGAGAAGCTCTCGGGCATGACGGGCACGGCGCTGACGGAGGCGACGGAGTTCATGAAGATCTACGACCTGTCCGTCGTGCAGGTCGCGACGAACATGGAGATGGTGCGCGAGGATCGCAACGATCAGGTCTACAAGACGCGCGAGGGCAAGTGGAACGCCGTCGTGCGCGAGATCGCCGCGCGCCACGCGACCGGCCAGCCGGTGCTCGTCGGCACGATCTCGGTGGAGGTCTCCGAGCTGCTGGGCGCGCGCCTGACGCAGCGCGCCATCAAGCACACGGTGCTCAACGCCAAGCCCGAGCACGCCGCGCGCGAGGCGGAGATCGTGGCCGAGGCGGGCCAGCCCGGCGCCGTCACGATCGCGACGAACATGGCCGGGCGCGGCGTGGACATCAAGCTCGGCGGCAACGCCGAGCACCTCGCGCGCCTGGAGCTGGCCAAGCAGGGCGTGCGCCCCGAGCAGGAGGACTACGAGGAGCGCCTGGCGCAGCTCGCACCCGAGTTCGATGCGCGCCTGGAGGCCGACCGCGAGCGCGTGCTCGCCGCCGGCGGCCTGTTCATCTGCGGCACCGAGCGTCACGAGTCCCGCCGCATCGACAACCAGCTGCGCGGTCGCGCAGGGCGCCAGGGGGACCCCGGCGAGTCGCGCTTCTTCCTCTCCGCCGAGGACGACCTCGTGCGCCTGTTCGCGGGCGACCGCATCTACAAAATCCTCGACCGCCTCGGCGGTGTCGACGAGGAGGGCAACGAGGAACCGATCGAGGCGGGGATGCTCTCCAAGCAGATCGAGAAGGCGCAGAAGAAGGTCGAGGAACAGAACTTCCTGATCCGCAAGCGCGTGCTCGAGTACGACGACGTGATGAACGAGCAGCGGCGCATCGTCTACGCCTACCGCGACGGCGTGCTGGAAGGCAAGGCGATGGGCGAGGAGGCGCGCGAAGAGCTGAGCAACGTGATCGAGCGCACCGTGGCGGAGTACACGCCCGGGGACTACATGGAGGATTGGGACACCGACGGCATGTTCACGGCCCTCTACCAGTTCTTCCCGCTGGACCTCGGACCGGAGGACCTCGACCCCGAGACGGTCGATCGCGGCTATCTGGTCGACCGCATCGTGACGGACGCGACGGCGCGCTACGACGCGCGCGAAGCGGAGCTCGGCCCCGAGCTGATGGGCCAGCTGGAGCGCTTCCTGCTGCTTCAGATCATCGACGAACGCTGGCGCGAGCACCTGTACGACATGGACTACCTGCGCGAGGGCATCCACCTGCGCGGCTTCGCCCAGGTCGATCCGCTCGTGGCGTACAAGAACGAGGCGTACACGCTGTTCGGGGACCTCATGAACTCGATCTGGGCCGACTACGCGCGCATGATCTTCAACGTGCAGGTGGCCGTCGAAGGCGGCAACGGGGCGGGCGCCGCGCCGATGCTGCCGGCGTTCGCGGCGGCCGGCAACTCGACCAAACCGGGGCGCGTGTCGTACTCGGGGGGCACGAGCGTCGCAGGCGTCGGCGCGCTGGCGGCGGCCGCCGCGGCGGCGGGGCCGGGTGGAGTCGCGTACGCCGAGGGCAACGGCCAGGGCGGCGAGGCGATGATGCCCGTGGTCGAGCAGCGCAAAGTGGACGGCGAGCACCAGGTGGGGCGCAACGACCCGTGCTGGTGTGGGTCGGGCAAGAAGTACAAGAAGTGCCACGGCGCGTAGCGCCGGCCGCTCGCTAGCGCCTCGGTATTCCTCGGCAGGACTTGACAGCTGGCTACCACGGCCGTGCCGGCGGCTGGCGGTCGCTGCGCCACATCCCCTGCTGTCAACCGCGTTAGCGTCGCCTTGAGCCCGATGGAATAAGGCCGTCTATAGACGGTCGCAGTTCGTTTCGTTTTCAATCACCATTGACAATAGATGCCCTAGTTCTGTATGGTGTCGCCATCCGGTCAGCCCGTGACGGGCTCGAAGACGACTACGACTTGCAGCGAGGGAGAGGGGCATGGGAATGATGGCCAGGTTGGTTTTGGGGGATCAGAGGGCAGATGCGACTGGCGGGCACCGCTGCTCTTCCTTGTTCTCGCGCGGCGCGCTGTTCGGCGTGCTCGCGTTCGCGTTGACGTTCGTCGTCGCGCTCGCTCCGGCGGGCGCCGTCCCGCTGTCCCAGATCTCGACCTTCGGCGGCCCCGGCTCCGGCGCGGGCCAGCTCTCAGAACCAGAGCGCATCGCCGTGGACCAGGCTACCGGCGACGTCTACGTCGCCGATCGAGGCAACAACCGCGTGGACAAGTTCGACGCCAGCGGCAACTTCATCCTGACCTTCGGCAGGGCCGTCGACCAGACCACCGGCGGCGATGTCTGCACCGCCGCGTCGGGCGACACGTGCCAGGCCGGGACTTTCGGTGGGGGCGCCGGGCAGCTCAAGGCTCCCGAATTCGTCGCGGTCGACAACTCCGGCGGCGCTTCCGCGGGCGACGTTTACGTCGGAGATCTCGGAGGGACTTTCATTGAATCGCCCGCGGCGAGAGTGTCGAAGTTCGACTCGTCGGGCGCATGGCTGTCGACCAACGAAGGCCGGTCGGCTCCGCGCGGCAGGATCGGCGGTGGCGAAGATCTCTCGGGCCTCACGGTCGATCCGGGCGGCAACCTGTGGGCCTACGCCGCCTCCGAAGTGTACGAGTTCTCAGCGGCCGGTACATACATGCAGTCGTGGTTTGACCATTTCGGTGCTGGCTCGCAGGTCACGGACATAAGTGTGGACGCGAACCACGTATTCGTGATCAACCCGGCATCGCGTGTTGTGAGACTGGGCAGAGGGGGTTCGCTCGAAGGTTACATAACACCGGCATACGTGCCGCCACCAACCAAACCAACCAAGCGCCTGGCCATCGATCAAAGCACCGGCGACATCTACACGGACAACGGCGCCGTCATCGAACACTACGACTCGGCGTGTAGCCCCATTCCCAACGAAACTCCGGGTGGTGGTGGTGAAATGCGTACAGGCTGCCCCTCCGTCGACTCATTTGCCATGGCTTTCTCCCCGCCAGGCGGGCTTGGCCTCGACAGCAGTACCACAACTCTCTACGTCGCGGACGACAGCGGGGATCAGATCGTCGTCTTTGGTCCACCCTCCGCGGGCCAGCCAGCGATCGACAGCGAGCGCCTCTCGAGCATCTCCTCCTCGAACGCCACGGTGAACGCGACGGTGACCCCGATGGGTCTGAACACAGGGTGCGAGGTCCAGTACGTCGATGACGCGAGCTTTCAAAGTTCCGGATATGCGGGCGCCAGCTCGCTGTCCTGCAGTCCGGGTATGCTCGGAGGCGGGTACGCCGACGAGCCGGCGAGTGCGACGATCGCCGGCCTGAATCCAGGCGCCACATACCACTTCCGCTTCGTGGCTGCCAGCTCCGCGGGCACGGCGGACGGCGAAGATCGCACGATCACGACCGACCTGCTCGCCACCGGTCTGCCGGATGGACGTGCGTATGAGCTGGTATCGCCACCGGCAAAGGACTCCACCGAACCCTTCAATGTCAACGCTATTTTCGCCTCACAGGCGGCGGTAAGCGGAAACGGTCTGGCCTCCGGCTCGCTGCAGGCGCTGCCCGGCTCGCAGTTCGACGGCGTCGACTACCTGTCAACGCGTGGCGACGGGTGGTCCACACAGAACCTCCTGCCACCGCAGTCGACCGAGGGGGGCGGCCTTTGCGCGACGTACTCGGCAATCAACGCTTACTCAAGCGACCTGTCAAAGGGCGTGCTGAACGACGGCCTTCTCTCACAGTATCTCTGCGGGAGCGACAGCCCGCCGCTGGTCGCGGGTGAGCCCCAGAGGGTGGAGAATCTGTTCCTCCGCGACAACACCAACGGCACGTATCAGCTCGTGAGCCTCAATCCCGTGACGGGACCGCCGGCCGACGCGACCTTCGAGGGATCCTCGCCGGATCTCAGCCACGTCGTCTTCGAGGAGGCCGCGCAACTGACCGGGGACGCCCCGGGCGGCGCTGAAAACCTCTACGACTGGTCGGGCGGCCGCGTAGCGCTGGTGGGCGTGCTGCCGGGCGGCGCCACGGTCTCGGGCGCGACGCTCGCGGGTGGCGGCACGACCGGCGGCGACCGCGCGACCAACTTCCAGCACGCCGTTTCGACCGACGGCTCCAGGATCTTCTTTCAAGCGGCCGGCGGGCTGTATGGCCGCCTGGACGGGACCCGGACAGTGCAGATCGACGCCTCGCACGCTGCCGGTCCCGGCGGGGGCGGTCAGTTTCAGATCGCCAGCGCCGACGGCTCGGTGGTGTTCTTCACCGATGACGCCTCTGCGGGTCTGACGGCGGACACGGTTCCCGGCAGCGGCCAGAACCTCTACCGCTACGACGTCGACAGCGGACAGCTGCTCGACCTCACGCCAGGCGCGGAAGCCTCTGTTGACGGCGTCAGTGGCGCCGGTGAGGATGGCGGCTATGTTTACTTCGTCGCTGACGCCAAGTTCGCCGCCGGCGCCACATCCGGGCAGCCAAATCTGTACGTGAGCCACGCGGGGAGCGCATCGTTCATCGCGACGCTCGACGCGCACGATGACCACTGCGATTGGCAGTCGTTGTGCATGACAGCAAGGATCTCCACCGATGGCACGCACATCGCATTCAACTCCGATCGGCGCCTCGTCTCCTTCGATACGGCGGGATCACCTCAGGTCTATCTATACAACGCCTCCATTGGAGGTCTGATCTGCGCGTCGTGCAGTCCGGGCGGCAAGAGCGCCACCGGCGCAGCGACCATCAACCCGCCGAGGGAGATGAACTTCTTCCTCGAAGGCGGCGCCCCCGAGCTTTCGCGCAACCTCTCGTCCGACGGCACGCGGCTGTTCTTCGAAACGACCCAGGCATCGGTCTCGGCCGACGGCAACGAAGTTCAGGACGTGTATGAGTACGAGGCCGACGGTGCGGGAAGCTGTCATGGTCAACGCGGCTGCCTGTATCTGATCTCCGGCGGTGCAAGCGGCGGCGACAAGGCCTACTTCATCGACGCGAGCGCGAACGGCGACGACGTCTTCATCGGAACCTCACAGCGCCTGCTGCCACAGGACACCGACGAAGCCAACGACATCTACGATGCGCGCGTCGGCGGCGGCCTGCCGTCCCCGGGCGCGACGCCGGCCTGCAACGGCGAAAGCTGCAAGCCGCCGGCGACCCCAGCGCCTGCCTCCTCGCTTGCGGCGAGCGCGATGTTCCTCGGCGCGGGCAACCTCGCCCCATCCGTCGTCCCGCCCGCGCCGAGGGCTAAGCCGGTCACCAACGCACAGAAGCTCGCCAACGCATTGAAGCTCTGCGGCAGAAAGCCCAGGCGCCAGCGACGTGTCTGCCGGGTGCGAGCCAGGAAGCGATATGGGGCGCACGCCGGCGCCGTGAGGGCGAACCGTCAGTCATCCATCCTCGGGGGAGGCAAGTGATCATGCCATCGACATTCTCGACGCGCGCGGTTGCACTGATCGCGGTCTTTGTGACCTCGTTTGCGCTCCTGGCGGCATCGGCGGCGGCTGACTTCGGCGTCGAAAGCTTCGAAGCGACGTTGACTAATCGAGATGGCTCGCCGGACGTGCTGGCCGGCTCGCATCCGTATGAGTTCGACACCAAGATCGCGTTCAATTTCGTCGAAAGCGAATTTGGTCCCGTGCCGGACGGTGGCAACGCGAAGAACATTCAGGTGGAACTGCCGCCCGGACTCATAGGCAACCCAGGCGCGACGCCTAAGTGTGCATTGAGCGAACTTGTTCGCATCGAACGTTGTGATGCTTCGACGCAGATCGGCACCCTCACCCTTAGATTGCAGGGCCTTAATGGATACGGGGTTTATGGTCCCTTCCCGGTCTACAATCTCACCCCGCCCGGCGGCGTGGCGGCACAGTTCGGGTTCACGATCTTCGGCGTCACCTCGTTCATCGACTCGCGCGTTCGCACCGGTGGCGACTATGGAATCACCGCGGAACTCAAGAACGTCCCAGCGCTTCTGCCGATCTTCGAAAGTCGTCTGACCCTGTGGGGTGTGCCAGCCGATCCAGATCATAATTCAGAACGCGAGTGCCCCGGCGGGGGATTCGGGTGCGCCAGCTCGGCTCACGCCGCCCCGCTGTTCACCAATCCCACGTCGTGCTCCGGTGTGCCGAGCAC
>DATBOY010000070.1:0-108361 GCA_036561645.1 Solirubrobacteraceae bacterium | reverse complement strand
TCCAGACGAATGCACCGACCCCAGGATTCAACGACGCTGGCGGATTCATGCAGGTGTTTCGGTTTGAAATCGATCAGGGAGAACCGGCAGGCCTGTCGTGCGTTTCATGCCCTCCGGCCGGCGTGCAGCCGTCTGGGGATTCGTCGCTCTCGAGCGACGATTTGGTCGGCGAATCCCACCCGCTCGATAGTCGCGGCGTTTCCGAAGATGGCTCTCGGGTGTTCTTCGACACGCCCGACGCACTCGTCCCGCAGGATGTCAACGGGCAGCGGGATGTGTACGAGTGGGAGAACGGCATCCGCTACCTGCTCTCCAGCGGCACGGGCCGCTGGTCCTCCTACTTCCTGGACAGCAGCGCCTCTGGCGACAACGTCTACTTCTCCACGATCGACAATCTCGTCGCGGCGGATAACGACGGCGGCTACGACGTGTACGACGCCAGGGTGGGCGGCGGTTTCCCGCTTCCCACGCCGCCGGTGCCCTGCGCGGGCGACTGCCAGGGTGCGCCTACGCCGCCGCCTGCGCCGCTTTCCGCAGCCACTGAAGCGGCCGTGGCTAACGGGAACGTGACTCCAGCCCCGGAAGTCCAGTCGTCCAAGACGGCGAAGCCGAAGACCAGATCCAGAGTCAGGAAGAAGAAGAAACCGAGAAAGCGCACACGCGGTAAACACGCCAGCGTGGGTCGTGCTGTCCACGGGCACGGGCAGGGTGCATGATGAGCAGGCTATCTCGTTTCTCGCGCAAGGTCGTCGTGCTCGCCGCTGTCACGGCGGCCGTCGCAGCTACTGGCGCTCCCGCTTCGACGGCGTTCGGCGCCGCGCCTGCGTGGTCGATCGCGATCTCGGCGCAGCCGACAATCTTTAAGGCCGGCAGCGAAGACCTATATTTCGTCTCTATCGTGAACACCGGCGGCGGCGCCGTCAGCGGCACGAGCGCCCCAATCGCGATCGCGAACACGCTACCCGCCGGCGTGACGGCAAAGGAAATCTTCGGTGACAACAGCGGCCTGCTGGAAGAAAGCCTCCACTGTGAATTGGCGACGTTGAAGTGCCTCTACTCCGGCGTTGTCACGCCCGGAGACGTGCTCGTGATCAGAATCGTCGTCAACGTCGCCGCTCAGGCCGGCCCGACGGCGGAAAGCGCGGTGAGCGTGAGCGGCGGCGGCGCGGCGAGCGCCTTCGCGCACGCGGCGACAAGCGTCTCCTCCGGCTCCTCGCCCTTCGGCGTCACCCCGGGAACATTCCTGTTCGCTCCCTCGACCAGCCAGGCCGGCGCCCATCCAAACCTGACAACCAACTTCATGCTCAACGAGGAAGGGATCGAGGAACCTGTGCACAGCGTGCAGGACACGGTCGTCGATCTCCCCCCGGGGTTCGCGGGCAACGCCACGGCCGCGCCGCTGTGCGACATGGAGCGGGTCGTGAACAATGAATGTCCACCAGACACAGCAGTGGGTGTGGTGACTGTCAACCCCGCCAGAATAGCGGTGCGCCCTGTGCTGCTGTATAACGTCGTGCCCTATAAAGACGAGCCGGCAGCCTTCGCATTCAGCCAGATCTTCCCCGGCCGGATCGACACGAGCGTCGTCAAGGATGCCGCCGGCGAATACTACATTCAGGCGCGCGTGACGAACATCAGCGAGCAGAATGCGATCATGGGCGCGACCGTCACCTTCTGGGGCGTGCCGGCCGACTTCAACGGCGAATTCGGTCCGGGCAACGAACTGGCTCCGAACACGACGTTCAGCAACGCCGGCAGCACCAAGCACTTCGGCATCCCCAGCGCCAGCGGGCGGCAGGCCTTCATGACGAACCCGACGGCGTGCGGCACACCTCTCTCCGCCGGGCTGTCGGCGATCTCCTGGCCATGGCTGACGCAGGCGGGCACGCTGCTCGACCCGGTCGAAGCGTCGGCCACGACCACGACGGGCGCGATCACGGGCTGCGACAGCGTTACCTTCGAACCTTCGATCTCGGTGGCGCCCGACGAAGCGCAGGCCGGAGCGCCGACGGGCTTCAACGTCGATCTGCACGTGCCGCAGAACGAAAATCCCGACGGGCTCGCGAGCGCCGACCTGCGGAAGGCGGTCGTGACGCTGCCGCCCGGCGTCTCGCTCTCACCCGCTGCGGCCGACGGGTTGCAGGCGTGCTCTGAAGCGCAGGTGGCGCTCGCCTCGCAGAGCCCCGCCGGGTGCCCCGACGCATCGAAGATCGGCGCCGTGGAAGTGCAGACGCCGCTGCTCTCAAAGGCGCTGCACGGGGGCATCTACCTCGCCAGCCAGGGCGCCAACCCCTTTGGCTCGCTCGTCGCGATGTACCTCGTCGTCGAAGGCAGCGGCGTCGTGCTCAAGCTCGCCGGCGAGGTGCACGCCGATCCCGCGAGCGGGCAGCTGACGACGAGCTTCTTCAACAACCCGCAGCTGCCGTTCAGCGATCTGCGGTTGCACTTCGACAACGGCTCGCGCGCGCCGCTGGCGAACCCCGCGGCGTGCGGTCCGGCGACGAGCAATGCCTCGCTCACTCCGTGGAGCGGCGGCGCGGCGGCGACGCCGTCGAGCACGTACGCGGTCGAAGGCTGCCAGCCGGCGCAGTTCAAGCCGGCGCTCACGGGCGGCACGATCGACTCGCAGGCGGGCGGCTTCAGCCCCTTCTGGGTGACGCTCGCGCGCAGCGACGGGGACGAACCGTTCGGCGCCGTGAGCGTGACGACGCCGCCCGGGCTGCTCGGCCTGCTCAAGAGCGTCCCGCTCTGCGAAGACGCGCAGGCGCAGGCGGGGACGTGCCCCGCCGCGAGCCTGATCGGGCACACGACCGTCGGCGCCGGCCCCGGCGCCACGCCGCTGCACATAGGCGGCAGCGTCTACCTCACGGGCCCCTATAGGGGCGCGCCCTTCGGTCTGAGCATCGTCGTACCCGCCGTCGCCGGGCCGTTCAACCTCGGCAACGTCGTCGTGCGCGCCGCGATCAGCATCGACCCCAACACCAGCCAGCTGACCGTCACGAGCGACCCGCTGCCGACGATCGTCGACGGCATCCCGCTGGACGTCAAGACGATCACCGTGATCGTCGACCGCCAGGGATTCATGTTCGACCCCACCAACTGCGCGCCGCTGAGCCTCGCCGGGACGCTCGCCTCCACGCGCGGCGCGAGCGCCCAGCTCGCGACACACTTCCAGGTCGTCAACTGTGCCGGCCTGCCGTTCAAGGCGCGCTTCACCGCCGCCACGCAGGCGAAGACGAGCCGCGCGAAGGGCGCGAGCCTACAGGTCAAGATCGCCTACACCGCTGGCGGCGCGAACATCCACAGCGTCGCCGTGACGCTGCCCAGGCAGCTCCCGGCAAGGCTCTCGACGATCCAGCAGGCCTGCCCCGACGCGACGTTCCAGGCCAACCCCGCCTCCTGCCCCACAGGATCGCTGATCGGCATGGGAACGGCCAGCACGCCGATCCTCGCGGCGCCCCTCACGGGGCCGGTCTACCTCGTCTCGCACGGCGGCGCCGCCTTCCCCGACATCGTGATCGTGCTGGAGGGGCAGGGTATCCGCTTCGACCTCACGGGCAACATCAACATCAGCAAGCAGGGGATCACCTCCAGCACGTTCGCGAGCGTCCCGGATGCGCCGATCTCAAGCTTCAACCTCGTCCTGCCCGAGGGTCCCCACTCGGGGCTCGCGGCAACCGGCAGCCTCTGCGCCAAGCCGCTGCACATGCCGACGACGATCACGGCGCAGAACGGTCTGCAGATCAAGCAGAACACGACCATCACGGCGGTGGGATGCGCGGTCAAGCGCAGGGCCAGGAAGAAGTAGAAAAGGGGCCGGCGAGCGCGAGCAGCGTCCCCGTCGGAGGCCGTCCCTACTCAGATAGCCCGTCCACCTGCTGTTGCCTCAAGGTTGCACGCATGTCCTTCATCAACAGGGTCAGATGAAGAGAGTGTGTTGGAGAGGAGGCAAACCCGAACTGGGCGTACCACCGACGTGCGTGTTCATCGACTGCGTGCACGAGCATGGCGCGGATTCCAATCAGCTCACCGGCCTGCAGAACTCGTCTCATCGCGTCCTGCAACAGGGAGCGTCCCAGATGCTGGCCCTGACAGCGCTCGTCAACCGCAAGACGACCGAGCAGAACGACGGGCACAGGCTGGCTGGCGGCAAGGCCACGGGCGACTCGAGCAGGCGCCTGCTTTGGCATCACAGCACCGGCGGCGAGCGCGTAGTAGCCGGCGACCTCGTGACCGCTCGCTGTCGTGACGAACACGCGCGATCCTCCGCTGCGGTGGCTCTGTAGCGCGTGCGTGCGCAGCCACTCGTCGAGCGAGCGCACTCCGCAGCGGAAATCCTCGGCGCGGTGCTGCTGCTCCAGAGCGACGGGCCTGTGGAAACTCACGGACTATGCGTCGAACACGCTGGGGGTCTCCATCAGCCGTGCGAGCTCGGGAATGGTATGCGGGGGGCGATCCAGAGCCTCGATGAACTCCTCCCAGGCGGGCTGGTCGAGACGAAACACACGTCGGTCGGCCAGCGTGTCCTCCGCAACGACCCGAGCAGCCTGGACTACGAAGTCGGTCAGCGGCTGATCTGTCTGCTCGGCCGCCAGGCGCACGACAGCGTCGACATCCTCGGCCACCCGCATGTTCCACCGCTGTGTCTTGCCCTCAGCTACTTTCACCCGAGCAATTGTACTCCCAACATGCGTACAAGACAAGCGCTGCGTGGTTATTGCGCTGCAAACGCGATCCGAGCGATGCCTTGGAATTGTGCAACCGCCTGTCGCGTCTTCTATGCCGCCTTGGTGACCGTTGGACGCGGCACCAGCGTCGCGGCCTCGGACTTCTCGTCCCCCTCGCCCGCCGCCCCCTCCTCCGCCGGCAGGCGCCGCGAAATCACCTTCGACACCCCGTCCCCCCCCATGGACACCCCGTAAAGCCAATCCGCGGCCTCCATCGTGCGCTTCTGGTGCGTTATCACGATGAACTGAGCCCGCCCCGCATAACGCCGCAGCAGCGCCAGGAAGCGATCGAGGTTGAGATCGTCCAGTGCCGCCTCGACCTCGTCGAGGATGTAAAACGGGCAGGGCCGCGCGAGGAACACGGCGAACAGGAAGGCGAGCGCGGTCATCGACTTCTCCCCGCCGGACAGCAGCGACAGCCGTTTGGTCGACTTGCCCGCCGGCGTGATCTCGATCTCGACGCCGAGCAGCTCCTCCTCTTCGCCGCCCTGCTCCTCGCGCTCGGCCTCGGCGTCGGCCGCCAGCTCCGCCGCTTCGCCCGCATCCCCGTCCGCGTCCGCCCCGCCACCACCGCCGGCGCCGGGTCCGGCGCCGTTCACGGGCTGCCCGCCGAGCGTCGGGCGGCGCGCGAGCTCTTCGCGCACGAGCCGCAGCCGTCCGCTGCCGCCGGGGAACACGTCTCCGACCAGTTCCTCGAAGTTGCTCGCCGCCGCCGCGAACGTCGCCTCGAACGTCTCGTGGATCTGGCGGTCGGTGTCGCGGATCACGGAGCGCAGCTCGCGCAGCGCCGTCTCCAGGTCCACGCGGCGGCTCTCCAGCTCCTCGACGTGGGCGACCGCCTCCGCATACTCCTCCTGCGCCAGCGGATTGACGGGGCCGAGCTGCTCGCGCCGGCGGCGCAGGCGCTCCACGCGCGCCGCGAGCGCCTCGCGCTCCTCGTCGCCGAGCGGCGCCCGCTGCTCCTCCGCGTCGCCGCCCTCCTCGTGTCCCTCGCCGTCCTCCTGCACTTCGCAGTCACCGCGCCCATCTGCGTCCTCGTCTCTCGCTCCGCCTTCCTCCCCCTCCGCCTGCAGGCCCAGGCTCTCGCGCACGGCGCGCAGCTCGGCCTCGGCCTCGGCGGCCTGGTCGCGCAGGCGCTGCGCGGCCACCTCGGCGGCCGTGACGGCCTCGCCCTCGGCGCGCAGGCGCGCCTGGATCTCCGCCTCCTCGGTGGAGCACGCGCGCAGCTCCGCGGCCATGCCCTCGCCCGCGGCGCGGTCGCCGGCCAGCTCGTCCTCCAGCGCCAGCACGCGGGCGCCGACGCCCTCGCCGGCGCCCGCCAGCGCGGCGAGGAGGCGTTGCGCGAGCGGCGCGAGCGCGGTGTCGGCGGCGTGCTGCGCGCGCAACCGCTGTAGGCGCCGTGCCCGCTCGGCCTGTTCGCGCGCGATGCGCTCGGCCTGGCGGCGTTCGGCCGCCAGCTCGCCCTCCAGCTGCGCGCGGCGCACCGCGAGCGGACCCTGCTCGGGCGCGGCGCGGCGCTGCTCGATCGTCCAGGCGATGCGCCGCTGCGCCTCGGCCGCCTCGGCGAGCGTGCGCTCGCACTCGCGCAGCAGCTTCTCGGCGTCCGCGCGCGCACCGTCGGCGGCGCGCAGGGCGTCCAGCTCGCGCGCCGCCAGCGCCTGGGCGGAGTGCTCGGCCTGCGCGGCGGCCTCGCTCGCGCGCACGAGCTGCTCGCGCTCGTTGCGCCGCGCGAGCACGCGCTCGGCGCCGCCCTCGGTCAGCTGGCGCACCTCGCCGGAGGCGGCGAACCACACGCGCCCGCCGCGCGTGGCGGCGATGCCGGCGAAGTCGCGCGGCAGATCCTCCAGGCGCTCCACCACCCAGGCGTCGGCGAGCAGGCGCGCGGCCAGGTCGAGCACCGGGCGCGGCCCCCGCAGCAGCTCCAGCAGCGCCACGGCCCCCGCGACCGGCGGCCGGCCGGCGCCGCCGGATGCAAGCTCCTGCCCGCGCGACGCATTACCGGCGCCGTCCCCTCCGTCCCCGCCGCCGGGTTGCTCGTCCGCGACCGCCGCCGCGCCCGCCAGCAGCGCCGCGCCGCCGTCGGGACCGGCGCCGTCGAGCAGCGCCTCGGCGCCCGCCAGGTCGGCGACGAGCGCGGCGCCGAGGCGGCCCCCGAGCGCCGCGGCCAGCGCCAGCTCGTAGCCCGGCGTGACCTCGAGCACCTCGCTCAGCGCGCGGCGCGAGGCGCCGTGGGCATCGGCGGAGTGGGCGTGGCTGCGCAGAAACTGATTTACGCCGGCCAGCTCGGCGCCGACCTTCGCCGCCTCGCGGCGGCCGGCGTCGACCTCGCGCTCGGCCGCGCGCAGCCGCTCGCGCGCCGCGTCGGCCTCGCCGTCGGCCTGCGCGCGCGCCGCGCGCGCGTCCGCGACCCGCGCGGTCGCCTCGGCGACGTGCGCCTGCGCCTGCTCGTGGCTCTGCGCCAACTCTTCCAGCTCGCGCTCGATCGCGCGCTCGCGCTCGCGCTCGCACTCCTGCAGCTCGGCCTCCAGGGCGAGGATGCGCTCCTCGTGCGCCGGCGCCGGCGCCGGCGCGCCGCCGCCATCCTGCGGCTGCTGCTCGGTCCCCTCGCCGGCGCTGTGAAGCTCACGCTCCACATCGGCGAGGCGCGCGGCCAGGGCGGCGGCGGCGGCGCGGGCCTGCTCGCGCCGCAGCTCGATCCGCTCGCGCGCGGAGCGCGCGTCGTACACGCGGCGGGCGAGCGCATCGTGATGCTCGGCGCGCTGCGCGAGCGCGCGCTCGGCCTCGCCGCGGCGCGCGACGACGGCGCGCAGGCCCGCTTCCACGTCCTCGCGCGCGCCGCGTGCGGCCTGCACGGCGCTCTCGGCCTCGCTCAGCCCCTCGCGCCGCACGCGCAGCGTGTCGTGCGCCAGCTGCAGGCGGGCCTGCAGCATCTGGCGCTCCAGGCGCTCGTGCAACTCGGCCGCTTCGGCCTGGCGCTTGAGCGGACGCAGGCGCGTGCGCGCCTCGCGCTCGACGTCCAGAGCGCGGTCGAGGTTCTCCTGCGTGCGCGCGAGCTTCAGCTGCGCGCGGCGGCGGCGCTTGCGGTGCTTGCCGAGCCCCGCGGCCTCCTCGATCAACAGGCGCCGGTCGCGCGGCTTGGACGTCACGATCGCCTCGACGCGGCCCTGCGAGATGACGGAGTGGGTCTCCTTGCCCAGGCCCGTGTCGGAGAGCACCTCGATCACGTCCACGAGGCGGCAGCGGGCGCCGTTGAGGCGGTACTCGCCCTCGCCGGAGCGATCGAGGCGGCGCACGATCGAGATCTCGCTGAGCGGCAGGTCGACGGTGCCGTCGGCGTTGTCGAGCACGATCTCGACCTCCGCCGAGCTGCGCGCCAGCACGCCGCGGCCGCCGCCGAAGATCACGTCCTGCATCGACTGCCCGCGCACCGCCAGCGGCGACTGCTCGCCCATCGCCCACAGCACGGCGTCGGTGACGTTGGACTTGCCCGAGCCGTTGGGTCCGACGACGACGCTGACGCCGGGACCGAAGTCAAGGCGCGTGCGGTCGGGAAAGGACTTGAAGCCCTTCAGCGTCAGCGACTTCAGGCGCACGCGCGCACCATCACTTCTCCCGCAGCCCTTCGACCGCCTCGCGCGCCGCCTGCTGCTCGGCGTGCTTCTTGCTGCGCCCGCGGCCGCGGCCGAGCGCGCGGCCCTCGACCGTCGCGAGGACCTCGAACGTGCGCTCGTGCGGCGGACCCTGCTCGGCCGTGACCTCGTAGACGACGATCTCGCCGCGCCGCGCGAGCAGCTCCTGCAGCGCGGACTTGAAGTCCACGGGGTGCTCCAGCGCCTCCTCGATCTCCGGCGCGAAGGCCTCCACAACCGCGGCCGCCGTGCGCTCGTAGCCGGCGTGCAGGTAGCACGCGCCGATCACGGCCTCGACCACGGAGGCGAGCACGCGCTCGGTCACCACCTGGTCGGTGGTGACGGCCTGCACGCCGCCGGGCGCCGCCGCGCGCAGCCGCTGCGGCACCGCGAGCCGTTCGGCCACGGCGCGGCACGACGGCCCCGACACGGCCTGCGCGCGGATCTTCGTGAGCCGTCCCGCGCCGAAGCGCTCGGCCTCCAGGCGCGGATACAAATGGGTGGTGACGGCGAGCGCCAGCACGCTGTCGCCGAGGAACGCCAGGCGCGCGTAGGAGTCGCTGCGCCGCTCGCTCCAGGAGGCGTGCGTGAACACCTGCCGCGCCAGCTCGTCGGGCAGCTCGCCCAGCAGCTCGCCCAGCAGCCTCATCGCCGGGGCGCGTCGGGGTCGGTGGCCGGTCCTGGGGAAACCACATTCAGCTGCCGCCGTGGGCGAGCACGAAGTCGACGGCCTGACCGACGGTGAGGATCGCCGCCGCCTGCTCGTCGGACATGCGCACGCCGTAGGTGTCCTCCAGCTCCTGCACGAGCGTGTACAGGTCGAGCGAGTCGGCCTCCAGATCCTCCTTGAAGCGCGTCTCCGCGGAGATCATGCCGAGCGCGACGTCGAGTTCCTCGGCGAGGTGCGCCTGGATCAGAGTGAACACCTGCTCGCGGGTCATCGCGCGGGACACGGCGGCGGGCCGGGCAGGGGACGTTGCGGCAGGGGACGTTGCGGCAGGGGACGTTGCGGCAGATTCTTGCTCATCGACTGTCCCGCAGGCTAGCGCCCGGCGCGGACGCGGGCGCGCGCTTGAGCGCTCCCGCCTGCTCCAGCGCGAGCTGCGTGCGCCCCACGAGATCCTCGCGCGCGCCGCGCTGCGCACGCAGGATCGCCTGCGCGAAGCCGCGGCGCGTGAAGCGCCCGTGCGGCACGACCCCCAGGCGCCGCAGGCCGAGCAGGTAGGCGCCGCCGTGGCTCTCCGGATCGATCTCGTCGCGCACGGCGCGCAGCGCGGGGCGCAGCAGCATCCCGCCGAGCTGCGCGCGCGGCGAGGAGGAGGCCGCCGCGCGGATCGCCGCGAGCAGCGTCTGCGAGACGCCCTCCATCAGCTTCAGCGCGATGTTGCCCGTGAGGCCGTCGGTGACGACGACGTCGGCGGCGCCGGTGAACAGGTCGCCGCCCTCGACGTTGCCGATCGGCTCAAACCAGCCGTCCGCCGGCACGCGCTCGGCCAGCTCCGCGCGCGCCTCCAGCACGAGCTGGCTGCCGCGCCCGGCCTCCTCGCCGTTGGAGAGCAGGCCGACGCGGGGACGGCGCACGCCCAGCACCGTCTGCGCGAGCGCGGCGCCCATGAACGCGAACTGCACGAGGTGCTCGCGGCGCGCCTGCGCGTTGGCGCCCACGTCGAGCAGGATCACCGCGCGCCCGCCCACGGGGCCGGGCACGGGCAGCGCGAGCGCCAACGCCGGACGGTAGACACCGCGGGCGCGCTTGATGTTGAAGAGGCCAGCGGCGAGCGCCGCGCCCGTGCCGCCGGCGCAGACGAACGCCTGCGCGCGATCGGCGGCCACGGCCCGCGCGGCCTGCACGATCGAGGCCTGCGGCGTGGCGCGCGCGGCGCCGGCCGGGTCGGGGCTCTTGGCGATCGAGACGGGCGCGTCGATCACCTCCAGGCCATCCGGCAGGCTCGCCGGCAGGTCCATCGCCGCCGCGGGCCCGAACAGCAGCACGCGCGCGCCCTCGCCGACCGCCAGCAGCGCCCCGGCGGCGACCTCGGCCGGGCCGAGATCGGCGCCGTTGGCGTCGACCGCGACGATCGCCGCCGTCACGTCGCGCGCGGTGGGCGCCCCGCCGTCCGCGGCTGGCCCCGCACCACCGGCGGGCGGCGGCGCGTGCTCCCCAGGGCGAAGCGCGCCCTCGCTCACCGGCTACTCGTCGTCGTGGTCGTGGTCGTGCTCGTGCACGTCGCTGGCCACGATCTCGCGACCGGCGTACGTGCCGCACACGGCGCACACCCTGTGGGGCCGGCGCGGGCTGTGGCAGCGCGGGCACACGCTCAGCGCGGGCGCCGAGATCTTGTGTTGCGCGCGGCGCTTGGCCGTGCGGCTGTGCGACTGCTTCTGCTTGGGGACGGCCATCGGGCCAAGAAGCCTATCAATCCAGCTTCAGCTCCCGCAGCTTCGCCCAGCGGGGATCGGGGGCGCGCTCGTGCGCGTGCTCCGGGCCGGCCTCGTTGAGGTCGGCGGCGCACACCGGGCACAGGCCGGCGCAGTCCGCGCGGCAGAGGATCTGCGCGGGCACCGCCAGCGCGAACGCGTCGCGCGCCCAGGCGTGCAGGTCGAGCAGCTCCTCGCGCACGTACGGGCTCGCCAGCTCCTCGCCGGCGCCGGGGCGGTCCACCTCGCGCACATCGACCTCCAGCGCGTGGCGCGCGGGGCGCAGGCAGCGCATACAGGAGCCGCGCAGCGCGGTGGCGAAGCGCAGGCGCAGGGCGTAGCCCGATCCCGCCATGCGCGAGACGTCGAGCGTGACCGGCACGAGCGGCGCCTCGGCCACGTAGCGCTCGCCGCCGAACTGAAGCTCATCGAGCGCCACCGCCAGCTCCAGCCGGCGCCCCTCGCCGGGCGCCAGGCGCAGTCCCGCAAGGTCGAAGTCGTGGGTCGCGGAGGGCACGCCTTCAGGCTAGCGAGCGCCGCGCGGGCAAACCAGGCCGGCGCGGGCCGAGCGCGGCCGCTGGCACTGCGCGCCCCAGCGCCGCGGGCGCGCCTATTCGTGCGCGCTCAGCTCGCGCTTGAGCACCTTGCCCGTGGCGTTGCGCGGCAGCTCGTCCACGAACACGACCTCGCGCGGCACCTTGTAGCGGGCGAGGTTCTCCTTCACGTACCCCTTGATCGCGTCCTCGCTCAGGCGCGCGCCGTTGCGCGCCACGACGAAGGCCTTCAGGCGCTGGCCGAACTCCACGTCCGTGACGCCGACGACGGCCGCCTCTTCGATCTCGCCGTGGTCGGCGAGCAGGTCCTCGACCTCGCGCGGGAACACGTTCTCGCCGCCGGAGACGATCATCTCGTCGTCGCGGCCGTCCACGAACAGGCGCCCGCCGGCGTCGAAGTGGCCCATGTCGCCCGTGCTCATGAGGCCGCGCACGATCTCCTTGCCGCCGCCGCCGGTGTAGCCCTCGAAGACCATCTCGTTGGCCACGAAGATGCGCCCGCGCTCGCCCTGGGGGACCTCGCGGCAGTCGCCGTCGAGCAGCTTCACGACGGTGCCCAGCGGCGGGCGCCCGGCCGTCCCCGGCGCGGCGCGCAGATCCTCGGGCGTGGCGATCGAGGCCCACGCGACCTCGGTCGAGCCGTAGAGGTTGTAGAGCACGTCCCCGAACACGTCCATCACGCGCGTCGCCAGCTCGCCGGGCAGGGCGCTGCCGGAGGCGGCGACGATCCGCAGCCCGCGCAGGTCATAGCCCGAGAGCGTCTCCGCCGGCAGCTCGAGGATGCGCTGCAGCATCACGGGCACGACGGCGAGCGCGCTGGCGCGGTGCTGGGCGACGGCGCGCAGCGTGTCCTCGGGGTCAAAGCGCCGGCGCAGCACGAGCGTGGAGGCGAGCGGCAGGGACAGCGTGAAGTGCGCGAAGCCCCACGAGTGGAACATCGGCGCGGCGATCATCGTCGTCTCGCGCGCGCGCAGCGGGATCTTCGAGTACAGCGCCGCCGCCGGCTCCATCGAGTCCGGCTGCTTGCGCGCGGCGCCCTTCGGCGTGCCCGTCGTGCCGGACGTGAGGATCACGACGCGCCCCGGCTCCTGCGGGGGCGTGAGCGCACTGCCGTCGGTGCGCGCGATCAGGTCGTCAAGACACGGGTCGCCCGGGTCGGCGCCGGGCTCGGTCCAGGCGACGAAGCGCTTACGGCCCTCGCCGCCCTCGCGCACCAGGTCGCGGAAGTCTTCGTCGTAGATCAGCGCCACGGGACCCTCGCGCGCCAGCACGTCGCTGATCTGGGGCGCGGCGAAGGCCGTGTTCAGGTACAGCACGCTGGCGCCGAGCTTCGAGCAGGCGACGGTGGCCTCGATGAAGCCGCGGTGGTTGCGGCACATGATCGCGACGCCGTCCCCTTCGCCGATCCCGGCCGCGGCGAGCGCGCGGGCGAGCGCGTTGGTGCGGCGATCGACCTCGGCGAACGTGAGCGCGCCGCGCTCGTCGACTATCGCCAGGCGGTCGGGATAGCGGATCGCCGAGGAGTGGTACGCGGAGGCCGGCGTCGGCCCCCAGGCGCGCAGCGTGCGCAGCACCCGCGCGAGCTTGTCCGGGCGCGTGGGCCGGATCATGCCGGTCCCCAGCAGCGTGCGGGCGACCTCGATCTTGTAGCGGGCGGCGGCGGAGTTCACGGGTGGACCCTACCCCAAAAAGCGCCGCTCATGCGGTTATCGGACCCCGCTCGGGACGCTGTTCCGGTCGGCGCATGCGCCGACCGGCCGGGCCGCACATGTGCGGCCCGGGACCAGGCCGCATGCGGCCTGGTCTGCAAGATCTAAAGGATTGATTTCGCTGGGCGCCGACCGGCTGGGCGCTAGCCGACTTCTGCCGGTTCGTCCTTGCCCTGCAACCGCTCGCGGCCGCGCTGCACGGCGGCGATGAACTTCGAAAGGTTGACCTCGAGCGTGTTGAGGATCTCGTCGGCGTAGTCCTCCGCCCCGAGCCGGATCTCGCGCTCGCGCGCGCGGGCGTCCTCGACGATGTCCTCGGCGGCGCGCTCGGCCTGCTTGGTGACCTCCTCCTCGCCGACGAGGCGCTCCTGGCGCTCCTTGGCCTCCTTCAGGATGCGCTCGGCCTCGCGCTTGGCCTCGGCCAGCATCTCCTGGCGCTCCTTGACGATCCAGCGCGCCTGCTTGATCTCCTCAGGGATCGTGGCGCGCATCTGGTCGAGGATGTCGTAGATCTCCTCTTTGTCGACGCGCACCTGGTCGGTCAGGGGCACCGGCTTGGCGTTGTGCACCAGGTCGTCGAGCTTGTCTATGAGTACGAGGACGTCCATCAACAGTTACCTCCGTGGCGCGGTCGGCCCCACGTCGTTATCGCAAAGTTCGACCTCACGTCCACATCCATTCGTCAACGTCGCAGCTCTTCCTGCAACCGGCGCGCCACGTCCTCGGGGACGAGATCGTCGATGCGCCCCCCGAACGTGGCCAGTTCCTTGACGCCGCTCGATGACAGGAAACTGTACTGCGAGCCGGACATCAGGTACACCGACTCGATCTCGGGGTCCTGACGGCTGTTGAGCTGGTGCATCTCCAGCTCGTACTCGAAGTCGGAGATGGCGCGCAGCCCCTTGACGATCGCCTTGGCGCCGACGTGGCGCGCGAACTCGACGACGAGCGTCTTGAACGGCTCCACCCGCACCCCCGGCAGGTCGGCCGTGGCGCGTTCGATGAAGCCGAGGCGCTCGTCGATCGCGAACAGCGTCCGCTCCTTGCGCACGGAGCGGTTGACGACGGCGACGACGACCTCGTCGTACAGCTGCGCGGCGCGCCGGATCACGTCCAGGTGCCCGTTGGTGACGGGGTCGTAGGAACCCGGGCACACCGCTATCGACTTGCTCAGGGTCATGCGTGACCGCTGATTGTGATCGAAGTGCCGCGGCGGCGCATCCCGGCCGCCCCGGCGGGGCGGCGCGCAGGCCGCGATCGGCGCCGGCGCCCGCGCGCCGCGACCGCCCCGGCGGGGCATCCCGACCACCCCGCCGACGCCGCGCTCAGGCCGGGATCGGCGCCAGCGCCTGCGCGCCGAAGGCGCGCTCCAGGGCTTCCCCGAGCAGCGCGTGCTCGGGCGCGGCCAGCTCGGGGTCGGCGTCGAGGATCGCCCGCGCGTGTGTGCGCGCGCTGTCGAGCAGCGCCGCGTCCTGCGGCAGGCACGCGAGCCGGTACTGGCCGAGACCCGACTGGCGCGTGCCCACCAGCTCCCCCTCCTTGCGCAGCGCCAGGTCGATCTCCGCGAGGCGAAAGCCGTCGACGTGCTCGGCCAGCGCGCGCAGCCGCGGGGACCCCGGAGGGCCGACGAGCAGGCAGGTCGAGGCGTGCTCGCCGCGCCCCACGCGCCCGCGCAGCTGGTGCAGCTGCGAGATCCCGAAGCGCTCGGCGTTCTCGATCAGCATCACGGTCGCGTTGGGGACGTCGACGCCGACCTCGATCACGGTCGTCGCGACGAGCACGTCGGCGGCGCCGGCGGCGAACGCCGCCATCGCCTGCTGTTTCTCGCGCGGGCGCATCTGACCGTGCAGCAGCAGCAGCCGGTGTCCCTTCAGCTCGCCCTGGGCGAGGCGCTCGATCTCGGCGCTCGCGGCGCGCATCTCGCCGTCGCCCGGGGCGCCACGCGTTGCGGCTGCCGCCGCCGGGGGGCCGCTCGTGGCGACGTCCGCCCGCACACCCTGCGTGGCGGCCGCCGCCTGCGCGCCGCTCGGAGCGGCGTCCGCCTCGGGGACGGCCGCCGGCTCGGCCTCCTCGACCAGCGGGCACACGACGTACGCCTGGCGCCCCGCGCGCAGCTGCTCGCGCACGTGCTCGTACGCGCGCGCCCGCGCGCGCTCGCCGGCGACGATGCGCGTGCGGATCGGCTGGCGCCCGTGCGGCAGCTCGCGCAGCGCGGTCACGTCGAGGTCCCCGTGCGCGGCGAGCGCCAGCGTGCGCGGGATCGGCGTGGCGGTCATGTGCAGCACGTGCGGCGGCCGCTGCGGGTCCTTCGCTTCGAGGGCCGTGCGCTGGCGCACGCCGAAGCGGTGCTGCTCGTCGACGACGGCGACCGCCAGCGAGCGAAAGCGCACGTCCGGCTCGATCAGGGCGTGCGTGCCGACGATCAGTGCCAGCTCGCCGCTGGCGAGCTTGCCGAGGATGTCCGCGCGCCGGCGCGCGGGGGTCGAGCCGGTGAGCAGCGCGCTCGACAGCGGCTCGTCGCCGAGCAGCCGCTGCACGGTCGCGAAGTGCTGCTCGGCGAGCGTCTCCGTCGGCGCCATCAGCGCCGCCTGCGCGCCGTGCTCGACGGCGCGCAGCATCGCGTGCACGGCGACCACGGTCTTGCCGCTGCCGACCTCGCCCATCAGCAGGCGCTGCATCGGGTGGGGCGCCGCGAGGTCCGCGGCGATCGCCGCGATCGCCGCGCGCTGCTCGCCCGTGAGCGCGAACGGCAGCGTGTGCTCCAGCCAGCGCGCGCTCAGCGACGGCGCCTGCCCGAGCAGGGGCGCGCCCGTGTGGGCGCGCCGGCGCGCGCGGCGGCGCAGGAACACGAGCTGGGTCAGCAGCAGCTCTTCGAACGCCAGCCGTTCGCGTCCCGCCTCGGGGTCCCGCGGGGCGCCGGGAAAGTGCAGCGCCGCCAGCGCGGTGGGCCGATCGGGCAGCGTCTCGGCCGCGCGCAGCGCCGCCGGCAGCGGCTCCACGACGTCGGCGAGCGCCGCACGGGCGCCGCGCACGAGCGTCAGGATCTGCGTGGACGTCACGCCCTCGGCGGCGGGGTAGTGCGCGACCGCCGAGGGTTCGGCCGCCCTGCCCTCGCCGCTCGCCGGCTCCGCCGCCCTCTCCTCGCCGCTCGCCGGCTCCGCCGCCCTCTCCTCGCCGCTCGCCGGCTCTCCCGCCCTGCCCTCGCCACTCGCCGGCTCCGCCGCCCTCACCTCGCCGCTGGCCGGCTCCGCCGCCCCCAGCTCGCCGCCGACGGCGTGGTGGGCGACGCTGAAACGCCCACCGGACCCCGCCTTGCCGTGCAGCAGCAGGCGCGTGCCCGGCGGGTACTTCTCGACGAGCCACGGCTGGTTGAAGAAGACGGCGCGCATCGACCCGCTCTCGTCAAACACGCTGGCCTCGACCAGCGGGCGCATCCCCCTGCGGCGCACGGCGCGCGCGGCGATCGCGCGCACCTCCACGGCGACCGTGGCCTGCTCGCCGTCGCGCAGCGCCGCGACGGTGCGCGCCTCGCGCACGTCGCGCGGCAGGTGTTCGAGCAGATCCCCGAGCATGCGCAGACCCAGCGACTCAAGGCCCTTGGCGGCTTTCGGGCTAGGCGCCGCGAGCGGCTCACGCAGCCGCGCCGGACGCGGCCAGCGCACGGGGGCGGCGAGCAGCTGCGCGCGCGTCAGCTTCGCCCGCGAGGCGAAGGCCCTGGGCTCGTCTGGGAGCAGCGGCGCCTCGGCGGTTGGCGTGGGCATCGCGGCGACAGCGGACACACTGTCAATGATGCACTGCGGCGCGGTCGTAGACCACTACTCCGCGGCGAGCAGCCACCAGTACGCCGGCTGCCCGCCGTCGCGCAGCTCAAGCTCCGCGTCGCCGGCGCCGTCCAGCAGGCGCGCCACGGCCGGCAGATCAAGCGGCGCGTCGGCGCCCGCGATCACGCTGATCAGCTCGGCCGCGCCGGCGCCCTCGGCGCCATCCGTGCCGTCGGCGAGCGCGGCGAGCACGGCGCGCAGCGTCTCGCCCGGCTCGCCCCACGCGACCACCTGCTCCTGCACGAAGCCGACGGCGTCGCCCGGCCCGAAGCGCCCGAGCGTGTCCTCGCGCGCGGCCGGCGCGACCGCCCCCGTGCGCAGCCGCGCGAGCGCCTCTTCCACCGCCCGCGCATTCTCGTGCGCGCCGCGATCGAACATCAGCGCCAGCGCCGCGGCGAGCCCCGCCTGCTGGCTGGTGGCGGCGACCACGACGACGCGCTTGTCGGAGAGCTCGGCGGCGCGCTCGGCCGCCATGATCACGTTGGCGCTGCCGGGCAGCACGACGACCTCCTCCGCCGGCACCTCGTGGATCGCGGCGAGCAGCTCGTACGTGGAGGGGTTGAGCGTCGGGCCGCCGTCGAGCGTGCACACCCCCAGCTCGCCGTACATCCGCGCGAGCCCCGCGCCGCTGACGACGGCCAGGGCGCCGCAGCGCGCCGGCGGCGCGCCGTCCGTCCCGTTGCGGCTGCCGTTCTCGCGGACACTCGCGCTCGGGGCGAGGCGCTGCTCGCGCTCGGCGACCTGCGCGCGCATATCGGCGACGTCCAGGTGCGAGATCTCGCCGGCGCCCGCGAACACGGCTGTCGCGCGCTCGGGCTCGTCGGTGTGCAAATGCACCTTCAGGGTCTGCTCGTCGCCGACGACGAGCACCGAGTCGCCGAGCGCTTCCAGCGCCGCGGCGAAGCCGGCGCCCGCCAGACCCCGTCCCGTGACGGCGAAGTTGGTGCAGTAGCGGTACGTGCTGGAGTGGTGCTCGGGGTGGTGGATGCGGGCCGCCTGGTAGTGCTCCACCGCCGGCGGCTCGTCGCCGCGCAGCGCGGCCACGACGCCCGCGAAGATCACCGTCAGGGCGTGGCCGCCGGCGTCGACGACGCCCGCTTCGCGCAGCGCCGCGAGCATCTCCGGGCCGCGCTTGACCGACTCCTGCCCGGCCGCCAGCGCGCGCTCCAGCGTCTGCGCGATCACCCTGTCCTGCGTGTCGGACCCCGTGTCCGGTCCCAGGCGCGAGGGATCGGGCGTGTGGGCGACGTCGCTGGCGATCTGGCGCGCCATCTCGCGCGCGACCGTCAGGATCGTGCCCTCCGCCGGCTCGCGCACGGAGGCGTAGGCGCGGTCGGCGGCGTTGGCCAGCGCCGCGCCGATCAGCGTCGGGTCGATCAGCTCGCCCGGCCGTGAAACCAGCTCCTCGGCGGCGCCGCGGATCAGCTGCGAGAGGATCACGCCGGAGTTTCCGCGCGCCCCGAGCAGGGCCGCGCGCGCGACGGACTGCACGATCTCCTCGCGGCCGATCTCGTCGATCGTGCGCGTCACGTCGTCGCCCTGCAGGCGATCGAGCTCCGCCAGCACCGCGCCGAGCGTGAGCACCATGTTGTCGCCCGTGTCGCCGTCGGCGACGGGGAACACGTTGAGGTCGTTGACCTCCTCGCGGCGGGACTCCAGATACGCCAGCGCGCCCGCGACGGCGGCGCGGAAGCGAACCAGATTGGTGTCGGTCACGGCGAGAGCACCATCATCTCGACCCACCGGCCCGGGCGGATGACCGGGAAGCCGGCCGGGTGTGTCTCAGAGGGCCTTCGTGACCTTGCCGGCCTTCAGGCACCGAGTGCACACGTAGACACGGCGGGGCGCCTTCCCCACGAGCACCCGCACCTTCTGCAGGTTGGGGTCAAAGCGCCGCTTCGTCGCGACCATCGAATGACTCCGGCTCTGACCGAACGCAGGTCCCTTGCCGCAGCTGTGACATACCTTGGCCATCAGGCGGAGAGTCTAGCTGGTCGATAACTCGCGCCGTAGCGCGGCCATCCTCAGCACGGCCTCGGCGGCGTGGCGCCCCTGGTCGCGCTTGCCGCCGCCGGCGCGCGCGAGCGCCTGCTCCATGCTCTCGCACGTCAGCACGCCGAAGGCGCACGGCACGCCCGTGCGCAGCTGCACGTCCTGGATGCCCCGCGCCGCCTCCTCGCAGACGTGGTCGTAGTGGCTCGTCTCGCCGCGGATCACGGCGCCGAGGCAGGCCACGCCGGCGAAGCGGCCCGACTGCGCCGCGTAGCTGGCGGCCAGCGGCAGCTCGAAGGCGCCGGGGACGTCGAACACCTGCACATCGTCGTGCCCGGCCCGCGCGAACGCCTCGCGCGCACTGCGCTCCAGGCGCTCGGCGAGATCCTCGTAGAAGCGCCCGATGGCGATCGCGAACGTCATTTCTCCTGCTCGCCCGCTACGTCGCCGCTGTGCTCGGAGCGCAGCATTTCCGCGTCGAGGTTCAGGCCCTGGTGGTGCAGGATGTGGCCCATGCGCTGCGCCTTGGCGCGCATGTACGCCTCGTTGTGCGGGTTGGGCAGGTGCTCGATCGGGATCTGCGCGCTGACGGACAGGCCGTAGCCCTCCATGCCGCGGATCTTCTTCGGGTTGTTCGTGAGGATGCGGATCGAGCTGAGCCCGAGGTCGACGAGGATCTGCGCGCCGATACCGTAGTCGCGCAGGTCGGCGGGCAGACCGAGGCGCAGGTTGGCGTCGACCGTATCCAGGCCCTCCTCCTGCAGCTTGTAGGCGCGCAGCTTGTTGAGCAGGCCGATGCCGCGGCCCTCCTGTGCGAGATACAGCAGCACGCCCTCGCCCTCGCGCTCGATCATCGCCAGCGCCGACTCCAGCTGCTCGCCGCAGTCGCAGCGCAGGGAGTGAAAGACGTCCCCCGTGAGACACTCCGAGTGCACCCGTACGAGCACGTCGGGTCGCCCGGCGACGTCGCCCTTGACGAGCGCTACGTGGTGCTTGTCGTCTACCAGCGAGCGGTAGCCGACGGCCGTGAAGTCGCCGAACGCGGTCGGCAGGCTGGTGTCGACGACGCGCTCCACGAGGCGGTCGTTGCGGCGCCGGTAGGCGATCAGGTCGGCGACCGTGATCATGCGCAGCCCGTGGCGCGCGCAGTACTCCACGAGGTCGGGCACGCGCGCCATCGTGCCGTCGTCGTTCATCACCTCGCAGATCACCGCCGCCGGGTTCAGGCCCGCCAGGCGCGCGAGATCGACGCCCGCCTCGGTCTGGCCCGTGCGCTCCAGCACACCCCCGGGGCGCGCCTTCAGCGGGAACACGTGGCCGGGCTGCACGATCTCGCGCGGCTCGGAGCTGGGGTCGATCGCGACCTGGATCGTGTGCGCGCGGTCGGCGGCGGAGATGCCCGTCGTGACGCCGTGGCGCGCCTCGATAGTGACCGTGAACGGCGTCTCGAAGGCCGACTCGTTCTTCGCCGCCATCAGGTCCAGGCCAAGCTCCTCGCAGCGCTCCGGCGTCAGCGCCAGGCAGATCAGCCCGCGCCCCTCCTTGGCCATGAAGTTGATCGCCTCGGGCGTGGTGAACTGCGCGGCGAGCGTAAGGTCGCCCTCGTTCTCGCGGTTCTCGTCGTCGACGACCACGACCATGCGGCCCTGGCGGATGTCTTCGATCGCCTCCTGCACCGTCGCGAACGCGGTGCTCGTGCTCGCCTTCGAATCGCTGCCGCTTGTGCTCGTGCTCGTCTTCGAATCGCTGCCGCTCGTGCTCACAGGCGCGCCTCCATCAGCCGCTCGACGTGCTTGGCCAGGATGTCGGGCTCCAGGTTGACACGATCGCCGATTTCCAGGCGCCCCAGATTGGTGCGCTGGAGCGTCTCGGGGATCAGGGAAACCGAGAACCCGCCGTCCTGCACGGAGCTGATTGTAAGGCTGACGCCGTCTACCGCGATCGAGCCCTTGTGCACGAGGTAGCGCGCCAGCGACGCCTCGGGATCGGCGTCCGGCATCCGGATGGCGTCGGCGTAGGCTGGGACGTCCTCGGCCGGGACGTCGTCGGCCGTAGCGTCCTTGGCTGGGGAGTCGTCGAGTGCGATCTCCAGCACGCGCGAGAAGCCCTCCTCGCGAATCTCCGCGACCGTCCCCGTGCCGTCGACGTGGCCCTGCACGATGTGCCCGCCGAGGCGCTCGTCGGCGCGTAGCGCCAGCTCCAGGTTGACGGCGCCTCCCACCGCCAGCGCGCCAAGCGAGGAGCGCCGCAGCGTCTCCTGCATCGCCTGCGCGGCGAAACTCGTTGCGTCGATCGCCGTGGCGGTCAGGCACACGCCGTTGACGGCGATCGAGTCGCCCTCGCCCAGCTCGCCCGCCAGGCGCGTTGCGATCCGCAGCGTCGCGCCGCCATCCGCGCGCTCCAGCGCGAGCACGCTCCCGAGATCGGCGATCAGGCCCGTGAACATCGCGCGCCGCCTACCACTCGCGCAGGCGCGCGGAGATCAGAAGGTCCTCCCCCACGCGCTCGCAGTCGAACGTCAGCGCGCGCAGCGCGTCGGATATCCGCTCGGCGCCTTCGCCCTCCAGCGGATCTCTGGCGGCGCCGCCGCCGAGCAGCAGCGGCGCCAGGAACAGGCGCAGTTCGTCGATCTCGCCGGCGTCCAGGAAGGCGCCCGCGAGATGCGGCCCACCCTCCAGCAGCACGGCGGTGACGCCGAGCGAGCCGAGCTGGTCGAGCGCCGAGCGCACGCGCGCCGGCTCGTTTTCGCCGGTGGCGACGAGCACCTGCACGCCGGCCGCCTCCAGCGCGTCTGTGTCCGTGCGCGGCGCCGCGCGCGAGACGACGACGGTGAGCGGGACCTGTGTCGCGGCGCCCACCAGTTGCGCGGTGGGCGGCAGGCGCGCGAGCGAGTCGAACACGACGCGTCGCGGCTGGTGCTCGATCTCGGCGGTCAGCCCCTCCGGGCGCGCCGTCAGCTGCGGGTCATCGGCGAGCGCCGTGCCGATGCCGACGACGACGGCGTCGACGGAGGCCCGCCAGCGGTGCGCGAGATTGCGGCTGTCCTCGCCGCTGATCCACTTGGAGTCCCCGGCGCGCGTGGCGACCTTGCCGTCGAGCGTCATCGCCGACTTGAACAGCACCCACGGGCGCCCGACGCGGGCGTGCTTGCGAAAGGCCTGGTTGAGCAGGCGCGCGCGGGTCGCCTGCTCGCCGTCGGCGAGCACGACCTCGACCCCCTCGTCGCGCAGAATGCCCAGACCCCGTCCCGACGCCTTCTCTGTCGGGTCGTCCGAGCCGACGACGACACGGCGAATGCCGGCCTGCAGGATCGCCTCGGTGCACGGCGGCGTCTTGCCCTCGTGACAGCACGGTTCCAGCGACACGTACAGTGTCGCCCCCTCCAGATCGGCCATCCCGCACGCCTCGATCGCGTTGACCTCGGCGTGGGCGGCGCCGAAGCGTTCGTGCCAGCCCTCGCCGAGCACCTCCCCGTCGCGCGCGATCACCGCGCCGACGACGGGGTTGGGCTTGACCGCGCTGCCGCCCCGCTGCGCCAGCTCGATCGCGCGCTCCAGGTGCGCCCTGTCGGTATCGGTGGTGATCGTCATGGCTGCCCCCCGTCGGTCCGCGCGCCGATCGCCATGGATACCCCGCGTCGGTCTGTGTCGATCGCCAGGGATGCGCCCCCGCTGGTCTGCGTGTCGATCGTCATCGCCCTCCTGAGGATACCCCTGCTCATCTCCCGCACCGTCCCCCGCGCAGCCTGTAGACGGTCATCTGCGGTCCCGGGCGACGGTACGCCAGCGGGTAGTAGTCGAAGCTCCAGTCGAAGTTGAAGGCCACGGGGCGCGCGCCCGCGGCGTACGGCGAGACGCTGTACACGACGCGCGCCTGGCGGCGCAGCGCGCGGTAGTACGCCATCGCCGCCGGCACAGCGCGGGGTTCGGCGAAGGCGCGCCCGTACTGCGTGAAGCCGCTGATCACCCAGCAGTAGCCCTGGCGCTCGTAGTAGGGGATCAGCTGCGGACGCAGCGTGCGCTCGTAGTCCTCGACGCCGACCCTCGGCCCCTGTTCGCCGACGAAGGCGCCGTTCGCGGCGAACACCGAGCGCAGCGAGGAGTACTTGCTCCAGCGCGCCCCTTCGGGCACGGTCGGGTTGAAGTAGCCGATGTCGCTCGCCCATCCATCCGGGGACACGGGCTCGGCGACGATGCGACTGCCGACGGGGATGTTCGCCACCATCCACCGCCGCGTGAGCGTGCGCGTGTCCGCGCGCGAGAGCACGAGGTCGGAGTGCACGGCGTACACCAGCCCCTGCCCGCACATCGCGACCGCCGCGAGCGCGATGCACGCCAGGCGGACTGCGCCGCCCGCACGGGCCGCGAGAGTGGCGAGCGAAATCGCGCCGAACGCGGCGAGCAGGCAGACGATCGGGAAGATCGGCAGCAGCCAGCGCCCGAAGTAGCGGCCCTGCAAGCCCATGAAGGCGAGGAACAGCAGCGGCGCGGGCACGAGCAGCCAGCCCAGGCGCACCTCGCGCCGCCAGATCGCCACAGCGCCACCGAGCGCCGCCAGCGCCGGCAGCCAGCCCAGCCCCCACGTCAGCGACCACAGGTAGTAGCGCACGCCGCCCTCGTGGCCGGCGCCGAGCTTGCCCTGAGCTTCGCCGGAGAGCTGGGACTGGTGGCTGAGGTCGGCGCGGAAGCGGTGCAGATCCAGCAGCGCGTACGGGTTGGCGATCAGGAAGCTCACGGCGGCGAGGGCGCCCGCGAGCAGCACGCCGTTGACGACCTGCGCCCGCGCCGCCCGCGCGCCCGCGCCCCCCCGCGCGAGCGCACCCGCCGGCTCGCCCACCTCCTCCGACGCACCGATCTCCCGCCAGCGCGCCACGACGGCGGCGAGCAGCGGCAGCACGACGATCCCCGCCGTGTACTTGGTGGCGCAGCCCAGGCCGAGGCCGACGCCGGCGAGCACGTAGTCGCGACGCCGGCCGCGGCGCAGCACGCCGGCGGTGCCGAGCAGCGACAGCGTCAGCGGCGCGAGCGTGGGCACGTCGTTGAGCGCCAGGTGCGAGTAGAACACGGGCAGGAACGCGACCGCCTCGATCGCCGCGGCGAGCAGGGCGACGGCGCGGCCGAACAGGCGCGCGCCGACGAAGTACAGCAGCCACACCGCCGCCGTGCCCAGCAGCGCCACGGCGACGCGGGCGAGCACGAACACCTGCGTGGGGTTCGCCGCGTACGCGTGCCTGGCGGCGGCGGCGCCCCCGAACCAGATCAGGTAGAGGACGTGCAGCAGATACGTCAGCGCCGGTGGGTTGGCGAAGTATTCGGGGTTGAGGCTGCCGCTGGCGAACATGTGGATCGCCTTCGGCACGAAGTGGTCGTTCTCGTCGGAGTTGTAGACGTACGGCAGCCCCTGCGCGACGCCCCACACACGCAGCGCCAGCGCGCCGGCGAGGATCGCCGCGAGGACCGGCCAGTGGCGCCGGTCGCGGCCCGGGCCGGGGCGCTCGCGCGCACGCCCGGCGCAGCTGCGCTCGTGGGACTCCGTGCCCGCCGGGGAGCGGCTAGGGGCAGCGGACATACACGGCGTAGTACTGGCTGGCGAGGATCGGCTTGAAGCCGGGCGGCGGCACCTGGTCGAGCGGATTGTCGTTGGCGTCCACGATCGCCTGGCGGAACACGGCCAGGCCCGTCGGGTAGATCGCCACGCCGCGGGCGATGCGTTCGCGCAGCGCGAGGTTGCCGCGGTCGGCCTGCGCGCGCGCCTCGCTGCGCGCGACGATGCGGGTCGTGCCCGTCGGGACTTCGCCGAGAATCCAGCGCGCGTCGGGCATCAGCTTGTGGTTGGGCAGCGACAGCGGGCCGCAGCGCTTCAGGTCCGCGCGCACGCGCCGGTCGCCGAGCACCCGCGCCAGCGCGCGGTGGGAGTCGTTGCGAAACGCCAGTTCGGTCTTGATGCTCTGAATGCTGACAGTGGTCGCGGCCTGCACGACGCCGACCGTGACGAGCGCAAGCGCGGCGGCGATCCACACGCCGCGCAGCACGCTGCCGGGCACAAGCAGCGACCAGCCACCGAGCGCGACCGCGCCGAACAGCATCACGAGCACCGCCGGGGTCAGCAGGTAGCGGTCGATCACCGACGTGCCGGCGACGCCGAACAGCACGAATGTGAACAGGCTGAGCGCCAGCAGCGCGAGCGGTACGCGCACGCGACGCGGCACGAGCAGCACGGACAGCACGACGCCGGCGATGCCGGCGAGCACGAGCGGCAGCTTGTCCAGGCGCACGAGGAATTCCCACGTCGAGCCGGGGATGTTGGCGAGCCCCTGCGTGCGCCCCAGCGCTTCCGCCAGGCCGGTCGTGGAGTGCAGCGAATACGTGGGATCGCCCGTCACGATCAGGTCCAGCAGCGACCACAGCAGCGGCGCGGCCAGCGCGAGCGCAGCGTACCCCGCCACGCGCCTGTAGTCCGCGAGCGCGACGGGTGCGCCGCGCGCGAGCAGGCGGGCGAGCGTCGGCCACGCGCACCACAGCGCGTACACCCCGGACAGCAGCCACGCGTCGGGGCGCAGCAGCCCCGCCGCCAGCAGCAGCGCCAGCACCGGCGCGCCGCGCCGCGGGCGCTGCACCTCAAGCGTCGCGGCCCACACCACGAGCGCCATGTAGGAGAAGTCGAGGTACCCCTGCGCGGCGTAGTACTCGTAGTCAAAGCGCGTGCACAGCACGGCCGCGGCGATCATGCCCACGACCGGCCCGAACGTCAGACGCCCGAGCCGGTACAGGCCGGCGACGAGCGCCACGAACGAGGCGATCGAGCCGAGGATCATCAGGCGATCCCCCGCGGCGCCGAAGATCGCGGCGAGCACGCCGAAGGCGATCGCCAGCGGATGCTCCGTCGGCGCCCGGTACACCTGGAAGTCGGGCAGGTGCAGGTGCAGGATGTCGCGCCCCCAGATCAGCGCGTAGTACGAGTCGTACGTGGGGTACGTGGGGAACGCGAAGTACCCGACGAGCGCGCCCGCGCACAGTGCGGCGAAGGCCGCCTTGGCCCAGGTCGAGGCGGACACGCCGCGCAGTCGGCTCAGCCGGGTCGAAACCGACCGCGGCCGGGGGAGCGTTGCGTCGTGCATTTGCCCGGCAGCCTATCCTGCACCTATCAAGCTCATCATCCAGATCCCCTGCTGGAACGAGGCGCAGACGCTGCCGCTGACGCTCGCCGAGCTGCCGCGCGAGCTGCCCGGCTTCGACGTCGTGCAGTGGCTGATCGTCGACGACGGCTCGACCGACGACACGGTGGAGGTGGCGCGCCGCGAAGGCGTGCACCACATCGTGCGCCTGACGAGCAACAAGGGACTGGCGACGGGCTTTCAGGCGGGCCTTGACGCCTGCCTGAAGCTCGGCGCCGACGTGATCGTCAACACCGACGCCGACAACCAGTACTACGGCCCGGACGTGGCGCGGCTCGTGCAGCCGATCCTGCAGGGGCGCGCCGACATGGTCGTCGGCGACCGCGAGGTCACGACGATCGCGCACTTCTCACCGTTGAAGAAGGCCCTGCAGCGGCTGGGCTCGTGGGTCGTGCGACAGGCCTCCTCGACCTCGCTGCCCGACACGACCTCGGGCTTCAGGGCGTACAACCGCGAGGCGGCGATCCAGCTGCTGGTCGTCTCGAAGTTCACGTACACCCTGGAGACGATCATCCAGGCCGGCAAGATGCTGATCGCGACCGACCACGTGCCGGTGCGCACCAACGCCGCCACGCGCGAGTCGCGCCTGTTCCCGTCGATGTGGGCGTACGTGCGCCGCAACGCGATCTCGATCTTCCGTATCTACGCGCAGTACGAGCCCCTGCGCGTCTTCTGGAGCCTGTCGGCGACGATCGGCGTGCTCGCCCTGGCCGTCTGGATCCGCTTCGCGGTGGCGTACGTCGAAGGCAGCGGCAAGGGCCACGTGCAGTCCCTGATCCTCGGCGCCGTGCTGTTCATCGCCGCCGTCGTGCTGTGGGCGCTCGGCGTGATCGGCGACCTGCTCGCGGCGCAGCGCGTGATGACGCAGAAGACCTTCGAGCGCGTGCGGCGCATCGAACTGCAACTCGGCGTGCCCCCGTCGCACTACGAAGCCGGCTCGGTGGCAGAGCGCGAGGCGGTGGAGGTTTGAGCTCAGGCGTCACCGTCTCCCCGGACGGCGTGGTGACGGGCAACACGTACGACAAGTACGGCTCCGCCAACCCGCTCGTGCGGCGCATGATGGCCGGCTTCGAGGGCGCCCTGGATGAGTTGCTGGAGCTCGCGGACCCGGCCTCCGTGCTGGACGTCGGCTGCGGCGAGGGCGTGCTCGCGCACACCTGGGCGCAGCGCCTGGCGGGGCGCCGGATCGTCGGTATCGACCTGGAGGAGGAGTCGCTTCAGGCGGGCTGGTCCCAGCGCCAGGCGCCGAATCTCGAGTACCGCATCATGCGCGCGGAGAACCTGCCGTTCGCCGCCGGCGAGTTCGACCTCGCCAGCGCGATCGAGGTGCTCGAGCACGTGCCCGACCCGGAGCACACGCTCGCGGAGATGGCGCGCTGCGCGCAGCGCCACCTGCTCGTGTCGGTGCCGCGCGAGCCGCTGTGGCGAATGCTGAACATGGCGCGCGGGGCGTACTGGTCGGATCTCGGCAACACCCCCGGGCATCTCAACCACTGGTCCCGGCGGGCGTTCCTCGCGCTGCTCTCGCGCTACGGAAAGGTGACCGAGGTCCGCTCGCCGTTTCCGTGGACGATGCTGCTTGTCCGCCTCTGAGCGCCCACAGCAGGCGGCTCGCCCGCCGCGGCTGGGCGGCCCGCGGTCACCCGCGCCGCCCTCACAGGACGGCCGCTCCTACGGCCACGGCGCGCGCATCCTGTCCGTGGGGATCGCCCTCACGGGGCTGTTGACGTTCGCGTACTTCTCGCTGGCGAGCCACGTCCTCGGGGAACTGCCGGCCAAGCGGATCGACCTGTTGTGGTCGGTGATGTTCGTGATCATCTCGGTGATCTACCGGCCGATCGAACAGATGCTCTCGCGCACGATCGCGCAGCGTCGCGCGCGCGGCCACGTGGAGCATCCGCTGCGCATCCCGCTCGCGATCCAGCTGAGCTTCGCGCTGCTGTTCCTGGTCGTGGCGCTCGCTCTGCAGGAACAGCTCGTGGACCACGTCTTCGACCACTACCAGGCGCTGTACGACGTGCTCGTGGTGGGCACCCTCGCCTACGCCGCCAGCTATTTCGCGCGCGGCTGGCTGGCGGGCCACGAATACTTCGCGCTGTTCGGTGGCCTCGTGCTGATGGAGGCGCTGACGCGCATCTGTTTTCCCGTGGCCGTCGCCGTCGGTCTCGCCGGCGGCCAGACCGCCGTGGCGGCGGGGATCGCGGCGGCGCCGCTGGTGTCGCTCGTCGTCGTCCCCGCAGCCTTCGTGCGCCAGCGCGAGGAGCGCCGTTCGCGCTCCGCCGGCGAGCCGCCCCCCGTGCACCGCGCCGACGCCGATCTGGCGGCGCCGATCACCGTGGACGAGGCCGACGCCGCGCTCGCCGGCCCGGGCACCGAGGGCGTGCAGGAGAACGCTGTGCACGACGAGCTGTCGCTGCGCCGCGGCGCCGGCTTCGCGCTGTCGGTCTCGGGGATCATGCTCTCCGAGCAGGCCCTGTTGAACGCCGCCGTGCTCACCGTGGCCGCGACGTCCACCGACGCCGCGCTCGCGGGAGTCGTGTTCAACGTGCTGCTGATCGCGCGCGCGCCCCTACAGCTCTTCCAGGCGATTCAGACCTCGCTGCTGCCCCACCTCGCCGGCCTGGAGGCGACCGCGGGCCACGCGGCCTTCGCCCGCGCGATCCGCCTCACACTGCTCGCGATCGCCGCTTTCGCCGCGGCCGTCGCCGTGGGGCTGCTCGCGCTCGGACCGTTCGCGATGGCGCACCTGTTCGGCCAGCACCACGCCTATGACCGCTTCGGACTGGCCCTGATCGGCGTGGGGATGGGCTTCCATCTCGCTTCCGGCACGCTCAACCAGGCGGCGCTGGCCCGCAACCAGGCGCGCCTGTCCGCCGCCTGCTGGGCGCTGGCCGCGACGCTGTTCGTCGCCTGGATGTTCGCTCCCCTCATCGGCGAAGAACTGCTGCGCACGGAGATCGGCTACGCCGGCGCGACCGCCGTGCTGGCGCTGGGGCTCGGGCTGCTGTACAGCCGCGGCGCCGGCGGCGGCGGCGCGGACGCGGGTGCGGACGCTCAGCGCGCGCCGGTCGAGCGCGCGCTCGCCGGGTGAGGCCCTTGGCGCGCCGGCCGGACGCTCAGATCGCGCCGATCGAGCGCGCGATATCGAGATAGGCCGCCCCCGGATCGGCGCTCCCGAAGATCGCCGAACCTGCGACGAACAACGAGGCGCCGGCGGCGCGGCAGAGCGGCGCCGTGACCGAATCGATGCCCCCGTCGACCTCCAGTGCCGGCCTCTCGCCGAGCAGCGTGCGCAGACGCTCGATCTTTCCCGGCGAGCGCTCGATGAAAGACTGCCCGCCCCAGCCGGGGCTGACGGTCATGCACAGCGCCAGGTCGAGCACGTCGGCGAGCTCGACGAGCGCCCGCACGGGCGTGCCGGGGTTGATCGCCACCCCGACACCGGCCCCATGCTCGCGAATCAGGTTCGCCGTGTACGTCGCGTGCGGCGTCGCCTCGACGTGGAACGTGATCAAGCCGGCGCCGGCCTTCGCGAAGTCGGCGACGTGACGCTCGGGCTGCTCGATCATCAGGTGCACGTCGAGCATCCCCCCGCGGTCGCGCACCTGCTCGCTCAGGGCCGCGACGATCAGCGGCCCGAGCGTGATCTGGGGCACGAAGTGGCCGTCCATCACATCGACGTGGATTACGCGCGCGCCAGCGTCGAGCACCTCCCCCACGTGCTCGCGCAGGCGGCCGAAGTCGGCCGCGAGGATCGAGGGGGCGACACGCACGCCTCCTATCAGGTCGGCAATGGACGTGCTCATCACCGGGATATGAGCACGTAGGGCAAGCTGGGCAAGGACGCAGGGAGCGTGGCGTGCTGGCCGAAACGGGGATGCGAGCCAAAGGCGAGTGTCTTCCCGGCTTTCGGTACGCGAGCGAGCGAGGACGCCGATCCAGCGCCGCCATACGCGCTCATATCGGTTGCAGCATCGAGTCGCCGCAACTGTTGCACTTGACGATCGCCGTCGAGGACATGCGCACGATCGTAGAGTGCTCGCCGCAGTTGGGGCACACCGAGGCCAGCTCGTAGCGGTGCAGGCAGTTCACGCAGCGGTAGCGACCGGGAAGGTTCGTCGGCCGCAGCCACGGCTCGTCGCAGTGCGGGCAGCGCGGGCCGAGGTCGGCCGTGGCGCCGCCGGTGCTGTCCCGCCCGGAGCTCATCGCGTCTACCCGCCGGCCCGCTCCAGCCGGGCGATGAAGAAGCCGGCAGTGCGGTCGCGGTGGGGGAGCGTCGTGACGGGCGCCACCGTCAGGGCGAAATCGGGGTGGGACTCGATGAAGGAGGCGATCTGGTGCTCGTTCTCGGTCGGGGAGATCGTGCACGTAGAGTAGACGAGCACGCCGCCGGGACGCACCACCGCGGCGCCGGCGGCGAGGATCGCGGCCTGGATCTCGACCATCTCGGCGACATTGTGCGGCGTCACGCGCCAGCGCAGGTCCGCACGCGCCTGCAAGATCCCCAGCCCGGAGCAGGGAGGATCGACGAGCACGCGATCAAACGGCGCTTCGTGCGTGCGCTCGAGCGCGGCGTCGGCCACCTCCACGCGCACGTTGTGAGCGCGCAGCCGCTGCGCGGTGCGTTGCAGCTCGGCGGCGCGGCGCCTGTTGCGCTCCACCGCGACGACCTCGCCGCGGCCCTCCATCAGCGCCGCCAGGTGGGTGCTCTTGCCGCCCGGGGCGGCGCACAGGTCGAGCACCCGCTCGCCCGGGCGGGGGTCCACGACGTGCGCCACCCGCATCGCCGCGCGCGCCTGCGCCAGCAGGGCGCCGGACCGCCACAGCGGCGAGCCGCGCAGGTCAAACGGCCCGTCGAGCACGAGCGCCTCCGGCAGTTCCGGATCGGTGTGGGTGGCGAGGGGCAGCTCGCGCGCCACCGTGAGGGCGTCGGCGCACAGGGTGTTCACGCGCAGCGCCACCTCGCCCGGCTCGTTGTCGGCGGCCATCAGCGCCCGCGTCTCACCCGCCCCCAGCTGCGCCCACCACAGCCGCGCGATCCACTCAGGATGGGAGTGCTTCAGCGCCGCGCCCTCGGGCGTGGTGTCGTCGAGCGCCGCCACGATCGCCGGCCCCTCGCGCGTGGCACGGCGCAGCACCGCATTGACGAGGCCGTACCCGGCGCTCCCGTCGCGCTTGGTCAGCTCCACGGCGTCGGCGACGACGGCGTGGTCGGGCGCCCCGCGCAGGTACAGCAGCTCGTACAGTCCGAGTCGCAGCGCGGCGAGCACGGGGGGATCCAGGCGCCCGGGCGGCCGATCGCTGAGGCGCTCGGCTATGTGGTCGAGCGTGGCCCGGCGCTGCACCGCGCCGTAGGCCAGGCGCATCGCCAGCGCGCGGTCGCGCGCGTCCAGCTCGCGCGTCTGCGCGTGCAGCGCGCGGTCGGCGTACGCGCCGCCCTCGAACACCCGGCGCAGCACGGCGTACGCGCAGACGCGCGCCGGCGCCGTTCGTGCCGGCGCGCCCGGCGTGGATCGCGGCGCGCCCGGCGTGGATCGCGGCGCGCTCATCGCCACACGCTCGGCGGCTGCCCCACGATCCTCATCGGCGCGGCAGGCCGCGGCCACGCAGATAGGCGGACCCGTCCATCGGACGCCCCCCGGGCGGCTGGACCTCCAGCAGCTCGAGCGCCCCCGGCCGGCAGCCGAGCAGCAGGCGGCCGTCGCGCTCGAACAGACCGCGCTGCGAGCCCGCCTGCTCTGGCTCGACGCCCTCGGCGACCACGGCTGCCCGCTGCACACCGAGCACGTTGCCGTCGGCCAGTTCAACCCGCGCCCCGATGTGTGGGGACAGCGCGCGCACCACCCGCTCCAGCTCGACGGCGGGCCGTGAGGGGTCGAGCAGACGATCGTGCGCGACGATCTTCTCGGCGTAGGAGACGCCCTCCTCGCTCTGCTCTACGAAATCGACCGGCTCGGTCAGCGCGCGCACGAGCAGCTCGCCGCCGATCCGCTCCAGACGCAGGGCGAGCGAGCCGTAGGTGTCCCGCGGGAGGATCGGCTCGACCGCGCGCAGGCACACCGGGCCGCTGTCCAGCCCGGCGCTCAGACGCATGATCGAGACGCCCGTCTGCGCGTCGCCGGCCATGATCGCCCGCTCGATCGGAGCGGCGCCACGCCAGCGCGGCAGCAGCGACGGGTGCACGTTGAGGATCTCCCGTTCGGAGAGCAGCGGCTCCTTGATGAGGGCGCCGAAAGCGCACACGATCATGGCGTCGGGCGCCGCCGCGGCGATCTGTTCGCGGGCCTGCGGGTCGTTGACGCTGGGCGGCTGCACGACCGGTATCGCCAGCGCCCTGGCGCTGTCGGCGACCGGCGGCGAGGCCAGCCGGCGGCCGCGGCCGCGGGGGCGGTCGGGGCGGGTCAGCACGAGCACGGGCGCCTGTGCGAGGGAGGCGAGACACTCGAGCACGGCGGCGGCGAACTCGGATGTTCCGAGGAAGACCGTCCGAGAGGCGGATCCAGGTCTCGGTTCGTGACCCGGATCGCTAGGCGACGCTGGGCTCCCGCTCGGTGTCGTCGTTGCGGCTCTGCGCGGCGCTCCCCTCGGCTTCGGCGCGCAGCGTCTCACGCATCTCGCGCATCGCCTCCTTGCGCACCGCGCGCGGCACGCGGTCGAGGATCAGGATGCCGTCGAGATGGTCGATCTCGTGCTGGATCACGCGCGCATGAAGACCCTCGGCCTCGATCAGCAGCTCGTTGCCCGCGCCGTCGCGGGCGCGCACCCGCACCTGCGCCGGGCGCTCCACCTCGATGTGCACGCCCGGCAGGCTCAGGCAGCCCTCCATCGCCGCTTCCAGCTCCTCGCTCGCCCACTCGAGCACGGGGTTCACGAGCGCCGTCACCGCGTCCTCCTCGTGCACGCGGTACACGAGCACGCGGTGCGCGACACCGATCTGGTTCGCCGCGAGGCCGATGCCGAGCGCGTCGTGCATCAGCTGCCCCATGCGCTCGATCTCCTCGCGCAGAGCCTCGTCGAAGCGGTCCACCGCGACGGCGCCGGCGCGCAGCACCGGATCGCCCAGCTTGCGCACGCGGCGCAACGCCGCCTCACGGCGCGCGAGCGTCTCGGGATCCAGTTCGGGAGAGGGCGCCGACTCGACGTCCGGCTCCCCCGGCTGCACCGGCTCGGCGGCAAGGTCGATCGTGTCAGCGGAATCGCTCATCTCCCAACTGAGTTTATTGCGGGTCGACGTCGACGCTGAAGTTGACGCCGGCGTGCGCGCGCGAGGCGGCGGCCAGCGCCACCGCCTCGCCGATCGCGCCCACGGCCGCGCGCCGCTGCGCGGCCTTGACGACGAGCACCTGACGCTCGCGTCCGCGCAGGCGAAACAGTGGAGCCGGTCCGAGCACGACAGGGTCCGCGCCAAAGGCCGCCGTCAGCCGTTCGTGCACGGCGAGCGCCGCGGCGCGCGCGGGCCGGGACTCGGCCGCGGCGCACACGATCCTGATCAGATGCGAGAAGGGCGGGTAGCGCAGCGCCTGGCGGCGTTGCAGCTCGCCGGCGAGAAAACCCTCGCTGTCGTGCCGGGCGGCATACTCGATCGCACGCGCCTGCGGGGCGATGCTCTGCACGAGCACGCGCCCCTCTCCGCCGCGGCCGACACGTCCCGCGAGCTGCGCGATCAACGCGAACGTACGCTCCTCGGAGCGGAAGTCGGGGAAGCGCAGCGTGGCGTCGGCGTCGAGCACGACCCCGAGGCTGACGTCGGGGAAGTCGTGGCCCTTGGCCACCATCTGCGTGCCGATCAGAACCCCGCGGTCCGCCGCCTCGAAGCGGCGCAGCAGCGTCGCGACGCCGCCACCGCCGGCGCCGGCGTCGGCCTCGGAGTCGGCGACCGTATCGGCGTCGAGGCGAAAGACGGGAAAGCCGCCGTCGTCGAGCGCCGCGGCGAGATCGTGCTGGAGGCGCTCGGTGCCCTCGCCGTGGCGGGCGAGCGTGCTCGATCCGCAGGCGCAGCGCTCGGGCACGCGCTGGCGGTGCCCGCAGTGGTGGCACGCGAGAAAGCCTTCGGCGCGGTGCAGCACGAGCGCCACGTCGCAGTGCGGGCAGCTCCACACGTCCCCGCACGAGCGACAGGAGAGGAAGTTCGACCAGCCGCGGCGGTTGAGCAGCACAATCGCCTTGCCGCCGGCGCCGCGCACGTCCGCGAGCGCCTGCGCGGTGTGCGGATGCAATCCGTGCGTGTCGCCGCGCATGTCCAGCACATCCACAACCGGCAGCGGGCGACCGTCGACCCGCTGCGCCAGGCGCAGGCGCCGCACGGCTCGATAGCTCTCCGGCCGCGGCGTGGCGCTGCCGAGCAGCAGCAGCGCGCCGCAGTCGCGAGTGCGGCGCGCCGCGACCGTGCGGGCGTCGTAGCGCGGGTCGCCTTCGTGCTTGTAGGAGGCGTCGTGCTCCTCGTCGAGCACGATCAGGCCGAGGCGCTCGATCGGCGCGAAGACCGCCGAGCGCGGGCCGACGCACACGCGCGCCTCGCCGGCGCGCAGCCGCCGCCATTCCTCGTAGCGCTCGCCCGCGGTCAGGCGCGAGTGCACCACGGCCACCGTGTCGCCGAAGCGCTCGATGAAGCGCCCGACGATCTGTGGCGTGAGCGCGATCTCGGGCACGAGCACGATCGCGCCGCGCCCCTGCTCGAGCGTCTGCGCGGCGGCGCGCAGGTAGATCTCGGTCTTGCCCGATCCGGTGATCCCGTGCAGCAGCAGATCGGCGGCGCGCTGCTCGGCGAGCGCCGCGCCGATCTGATCGAGCGCCGCCTGCTGTGCGATCGTCGGCCGCGGCGGCGCGGGCATCCGCGCGCCGACCGGCAGATGCGCTGTGCGGCGCGTCAGGGCGCGGCGCTTGCGCCCGCTCAGCCGCCGCGCCGCGCCCGGCGGCAGCACCAGCGTGAGCGCACGGGCGACCGTCGAGCAGTACTCGCCCGCCATCCACTCCGCCAGCGCCACGAGGTCCACGGGCACGCCGAGCTCCAGCGCGCGCAGCGGCGCCAGCAGCTTCTCCTCGGATATCTCGCTGTGCTCGGCCATCCCGACGACGACACCGAGCACCTCGCGGCGCCCGAAGGGCACGACCAGCATCGAGCCGACGCCGACGTCGGGGCGCAGCTGCTCCGGCAGGCGATAGTCAAACGGCCCGCGCAGCGCGCGGGCAGTCGTCATCGGCTCGACCTTGGCGATTGCGGACATAGAGAAGGAGCCGCCGTGGCGACTTTTCACTGCGAGCCCGCGGGCAAGATTCTGCGCGCGGGAGCCCTACTGTAAAGGGCCTGCCGGTCAGAGGGTGGCCCGCCAACGGCGGGCCGGGCCCCTCTGTCCACCAATCAGAGACCCGCCGCCGCCCGCAGCGCCTGCGCGCGATCGGTGCGCTCCCATGTGAAGTCGTGGTCGTCGCGGCCGAAGTGCCCGTACGCCGCCGTCTTCTGGTAGATCGGCCGGTGCAGCTTGAGCTCCTCGCGGAAGGCCCCGGGGCGCAGGTCGAAATGCTCGTCCACGAGCTGCGCGATCGTGCCGCGGCCGATCTTCTCGGTCCCGAACGTCTCCACCATCACCGACACCGGGTGCGCCACGCCGATCGCGTAGGCGACCTGCACCTCGACGCGCTCGGCGAGGCCGGCGGCGACGATGTTCTTGGCCACCCACCGCGCCGCGTACGCCGCCGAGCGATCGACCTTCGAGGGGTCCTTGCCGGAGAACGCGCCGCCGCCGTGACGGGCCATGCCGCCGTAGGTGTCGACGATGATCTTGCGCCCCGTCAGCCCGCAGTCGCCCATCGGTCCGCCGATCACGAAGCGGCCCGTGGGGTTCACGAGGAAGTTCTTCAGCAGCTGCTTCTCGTCGTACAGATCGCCCGGCAGCACGGGGCGCAGGACGTGCTCGAACAGGTCGGGCTTGATCAGCGCCTCGGCGTCGATGCCGTCCGCGTGCTGCGTGGAGATCAGGATCTTCTCGATCTGCACGGGGCGCCCGTCGCGGTAGCGGATCGTCACCTGGGTCTTGCCGTCCGGGCGCAGGTAGGGAAGCACCTCGCCCTTGCGCACCTCCGCCAGACGCTTGGAGAGCTTGTGCGCCAGCGCGATCGGCAGCGGCATCAGCTCGTCCGTCTCGGAGGTGGCGTAGCCGAACATCATCCCCTGGTCGCCGGCGCCGGCGACGTCCAGCTCGTCTTCGTCGGCCGGATCGTGGCGCGTCTCGTACGCAGCATCCACGCCCTGGGCGATGTCGGGGGACTGCTTGTCGATCGCATTGATGACGGCGCACGTGTCGCAGTCAAAGCCGTAGGCGGCGTTGTCGTAGCCGATCCTGCGCACGGTGGAGCGCGCGATCTCCTGGATGTCCACGTAGGTGTCTGTCGAGATCTCCCCGGAGACGACGATCAGCCCTGTGTTGACGAGCGTCTCGCACGCCACGCGGCCGTAGGGGTCCTCCGCGAGCACGGCGTCGAGGACGCCGTCGGAGATCTGGTCGGCGATCTTGTCGGGGTGCCCCTCGGTCACGGACTCCGAGGTGAACAGGTATTCGTTGTCGGCAGGTGTGCTCATGGGATGGCGTCGGCTCCAGATCGAGGGCGGCGGAAAAGCCCCGAGAGTGTAATGACCTGGGGCGGCTCGGGTCCGGCCTCGGCGCGCAGCGAGGGCTCGGGCGGCGGATGAAGCCCGCAGTCGGCGCGCCGCGAAACCTCAGGCGGCGCGTGAGTGTGCGCGCTCTCCCCGCTGCACGAAGTCGATGATCAACGGCACGCCGTCCATCCCGTAGCGGGCGCGCAGCCGGTTCTCGACGAAATAGGCGTAGTCGCGGGTCACGCGCCGGCGGGAGTTGACCTGCACGGTGAAGCGCGGCGGGCGCTCGCCCGTCTGCGCCATGTAGATCAGCTTCAGGCGGTGCTGGCTTGACCCGCCCTTCATGCCGACCGGCGGCTGGCGCGCCTGGACTGTCTCCGACAGGAAGCGGTTGAGCTTGGGAGTCGGGATGCGCCCGGTCATGCGGTCGCCCAGCGCGATCGCCTCGGACAGCAGGCGCGAGACGTGGCGCCCGGTCTGCGCGCTGGCGGTCAGCACGCGCGGACGCAGGCGCAGCTTTTCCGCGACACGCGCGCGCTCGTGCGCGAGCTGCTCGTCGGCGGGGCGGGGGCCGGCGAAAAGGTCCCACTTGTTGAGCACCACCGCCGTCGCACAGCCGGCCTTCATCGCCAGCTCCGCGATCCGCAGATCCTGCGCGGTGACGCCGTCGCGAGCGTCGCACACGACGAGCGCCACGTCGGCTCGCTCCGCGGCGCGCTGCGAGCGCAGCGCCGTGTAGTACTCGACCGAGTCGCTGACCTTCGCCTGGCGGCGCATACCCGCCGTGTCGATCAACGTCAGCCTGCGCTCGCCCACCAGCAGCGGCGTGTCGATCGCGTCGCGGGTCGTGCCCGCGTGCTCGGAGACGATCACCCGCTGCTCGCCGAGAAAGCGGTTGACCAGCGAGGACTTGCCGACGTTCGGACGGCCGATCAGCGCCAGGCGGATGACGTCGTCGTCTCCTTCGCGCTCGCCGTCCTCGGCGGGCAGTAGCTCGACGATCCGGTCCAGCAGGTCGCCGGAGCCGAGTCCCTGCGTGGCGGACACCGCCAGCGGCTCGCCCAGCCCGAGACGGTGAAACTCAGCGGCCTGCGGGATGTCGCCGACCGAGTCGCACTTGTTCGCGGCGAGGATCGCCGGCAGCGGCGAACGGCGCAGCAGATCGGCCATCTCCTCGTCGCCGGGGCGCACCCCGGCGCGCGTGTCCACAACCAGCACGGCGAGCTGCGCGTCGGCCAGGCCTGCCCGCGCCTGGTCGCGGATCGAGCCCGCGAGCGGATCTTCGTCCTGGAAGTCCACGCCGCCCGTGTCTATCAGCGTGAAGCTTCGCCCGTTCCACTCGCAGTCGAGCTCCTTGCGGTCGCGCGTGACCCCGGGACGCTCGTGCACGACGGCCTCGCGTCCGCCCGTGAGACGGTTGATCAGCGAGGACTTGCCGACGTTGGGGTAGCCGACGACGGCGACCTTCATACCCTGCTCACGATCCGCGCGACGACTTCCTCCACGCTCAGGCCGGTGGTGTCGACGGTCACGGCGCCGGAGCCGGGCTTCAGCGGGCTGTGCTCGCGTGTCAGGTCGCGCTCGTCACGCCGCGCCTGCTCGGCCAGGACGTCCTCCAGCGCGGCCCCGAGCTCCGCCGCGCGCCGGCGCGCGCGCTCCTGCGCGCTGGCCGTGAGGAAGACCTTCAGCTCGGCGTCCGGCGCCACGACGGTGCCGATGTCGCGACCCTCGGCGACCCAATCGCCGGCGGCGATCAGCTTTCGCTGGGAGGCGACGAGCGCCTCGCGCACCTGCGGGTCGGCCGCCACGCGCGAGGCGGCTTCGGAGACCTCGGGGGCGCGAATCGCCTCGGTCACGTCGCGCCCGTCGAGCAGGATGCGCTCGCCCGGCTCGATCCGGGCCGCGCGTGCGAGCTGGGCGGGCGCCGCGCCGGGCGACCCGAGCGACAGCAGCGCGACGCAGCGATACATCGCTCCCGTGTCCAGATAGGTGAAGCCCAGCACAGCGGCCACCTTACGGGCAATCGTGGACTTGCCGGCGCCCGCCGGTCCGTCGATGGCGATCAGCATCGGCGCGCCGGCGTCAACTCCGCGCGCGCGGCCCTCACGATGTCAGCTGCGTGCACGCGGCCCCTCATGACGTCAGCTCCGCAAGATCCTCGACGAACCGCGGATAGGAGACCGCCGCCGCCTCCATCCCGAGCACTTCGACCCCCTCGCGCGAGGCGAGCCCGGCGACGGCGCCCATCATCGCCAGACGATGATCGCCGTGAGCCTCGATCGTGCCGCCGCGCAAGCCGCCCGTGCCACGCACGACAAAGCCGTCCTCGGTGGCCTCGATGTCCGCCCCCAGGCCGCGCAGGCCATCGACCACGGTCGCGATCCGGTCGGACTCCTTCAGGCGCAGCTCGCGCGCGCCGCGCACGACCGTCTCGCCCTCCGCGAAGCAGCCGAGCAGCGCGACGAGCGGCAGCTCGTCGATCGCCGGCGGCACCTCCTCCGGTTCGACCGTCGTGCCCTCCAGCGCGCCGGCCGCCACATCCAGGTCGCTGAACGGCTCATCCGGGGTCAGTTCGCCGGACTCGTCCTCCAGCTCGCCAAGCACGATGCCGCGCATCCGGCGCACGATGCGCAGGAACCCCGTGCGCGTCGAGTTGACCCCCACATCGCGGATCAGCAGGCGCGAGCCGCCAACCAGCACCCCCGCGGCGATCACGAACGCGGCCGAGCTGAGATCGCCCGGCACGGCTACGTGCTCCAGCACCAGCTCGTCGGCGTTGACGACGGTCACATGGCGGCCGTTGCGGTGGATCGTCACGCCGGCGCGCATCAGCATCCGCTCGGTGTGGTCGCGGCTGCGGGCCGGCTCGCCCACCGTCGTCGCACCGTCGGCGGCCAGCGCGGCCAGCAGCACGCACGACTTCACCTGCGCGCTGGCGACCGGCAGCTCGTAGGAGATCGAGTGCAGCCGCCCGCCGTGCACCGTCAGGGGCGCGAAGCGCCCCTCGCGCGCCTCCACCGCGGCGCCCATCATGCGCAGCGGCTCGGCCACGCGGTCCACCGGGCGGCGGCGAATCGACGCGTCGCCGTCGAGGGTGAACGAGCGCCCCTCTTGCGCCGCCAGCCAACCTGGCAGCAGGCGCAGCAGCGTGCCGGCGTTGCCGACGTCGATCGGCCCGTCGGGCTCGCGCGCCTCGCGCAGCCCCGCGCCGCGCACGATCACCTCGCCGTCGCGCACCTCGACCAGCGCCCCGAGGGCGCTCACCGCGTCGAGCGTCGCCGTGGTGTCGGCCGCGTGCAGATAGTTCTCGATGCGCACCGGATAGGAGGCCATCGCGCCCAGCAGCGCGGCGCGATGCGAGATCGACTTGTCCGGCGGCGCCGTGAGCTGGCCTGTCAGCCCCGTCGAGGGCTCAAAGCGCACGTTCATCCGAGCAGCGCCTTGCGGGCGGCGCCGGCCTGCTCGTTCCAGGCGGCGAGCGCCTGCGCGTCGGCCGCGGCCAGCGCGCCGCGCACGTCGCGCAGCCGGCCCACGGCCTCGTCGATCGCCTCCAGCACGGCGTCGCGATTGGCGAGATAGATGTCCGTCCAGATCGCCGTGTTCGCGCCGGCCACGCGGATCGCGTCGCTGAGGCTCGGACCGGCGGCGGGTGCAGCGCCCTCGCGTGCGAAGGCACCGGCGGCCTGGGCCGCGAGCACGTTGGCCAGCACGTGCGGCAGATGCGACACGCAGGCCATCAGGCGATCGTGGGCGTCGGCCTCGATCGCGACGGGGTGCGCCCCGAACCGCTCGATCAGCTCCCGCAGACGCCCGTACAGCGCGGCGTCCGCGCTCGGCGCCGGCGTCAGAAACCACGTCGCGCCGGCGAACAGGTCCGAGCGCGCGTTCGCCACGCCGGCGCTCTGCGCGCCGGCCAGCGGGTGGCCGCCGACGAAGCGCGGGTCTCCCCGCGCGTCGTCCAGCGCCAGCTTGGTCGAGCCCACATCGCTGACGACGCAGTCGCGCTGCGCGTGCGCGAGCGCCTCGCGCACCGTCTGCGCGAGCGCCCCGACCGGCGTCGCCGCGAAGACGACCTGCGCGCCACGCACAGCCGCCGCAATGTCCGCGGCCTGCTCGTCGATCGCCCCGCTTGCGAGCGCCGCGTCGCGCGCCTGCGGATCGGCGTCATAGCCGCAGACGCCTGCGCCTGCGCGCTGCCTGGCAGCGAGGCCGATGGAGCCGCCGACCAGCCCCACTCCCAGGACCGCGACCTTCACGCCGGACTGAGCGCCTTGCCCGCCAGCTCCGCGGTGCGCCGCACCGTGTCCGCGTACGCGAGGAAGGTGTCGGTGGGCAGCGCCTGCGGTCCGTCGCAGACGGCCTCGTCGGGATTCGGGTGCACCTCCACGATGATTCCGTCCGCACCGGCGGCGGCGGCCGCGAGCGACAGCGGCAGCACCAGGTCGCGGCGCCCCGCCGCGTGGCTGGGATCGACGATCACCGGCAGGTGCGAGAGCTCCTTGAGCACCGGCACCGCCGTGAGGTCGAGCGTCACCCGGCGATAGGCCGTCTCGAACGTGCGGATCCCCCGCTCGCAGAGGATCACGTTCGGGTTGCCCTCCTTGAGGATGTACTCCGCGGACATCAGCAGCTCGTCGAGCGTCGAGGACAGCCCGCGCTTGAGCAGCGCCGGACGCCCGGAGCGGCCGATCTCCGCCAGCAGCGGGAAGTTCTGCATGTTGCGCGCGCCGATCTGGATCACGTCGGCGACCTCCAGCACGTCGTCGAGGTCGCGTATGTCCATCAGCTCCGTGACGATCGACATGCCCGTCTGCGCCTTCGCCTCCGCGAGCAGCGCCAGCCCCTCCCGCCCCAGGCCCTGGAAGGCGTACGGCGAGGTGCGCGGCTTGTACGCGCCGCCGCGGAACAGGCCGACACCGGCGTCGTGCACGACGCGCGCGGTCTGCAAAGTCTGCTCGCGCGATTCGACCGTGCACGGTCCCGCGATCAAAGCGAAGTGCTCCCCCCCGATCTTGTGCCCCTCGATGTCGAGCACGGTTCGCTCGCCGTGGCGGATCTGCGTGGAGGCGAGCTTGTACGGCTTGAGGATCGGTACCACCCGATCCACGCCGGGCTGGCCCTCCAAGCCGAGGCTTTCGACGCTGACGTCCTGCTCGACGTCGCCGATCGCGCCGATCACCGTCACGCGCGCGCCCTGGCTGCGATGGGCGAGCGCGCCGGCTCGCTCGATCTTGCCCACGACGGCGTCTATCTGCTCAGCGGTCGCCGTCTCTTTCATCACAATCATCATCTGCGGTTCCTTTCAAGCATTCCTGGGAATCTTAGGTGTCCTGCACCGCCGCCGTGAGAACCGCGGTGCGGTGCGCTCGTGCGGGGCGCACGCGGCCCGGTGGAGAGGCGCTCGGTCCCGCCTGGGGACCCGGTGCGGCGAGCGACCCGCTCACGGGCGGGCCGGCCGAAGCGCCTAGCTAAATCGCCAGGCGCGATACGAGGACCACGACCGGGCCGCGCACACGGGCGCGCAGGCACCGCGCACGGGCGGACGGGCAACGCGCATGGGTGCACCGGCACAGCACACGAGCGGACAGGCAGGTGAGGCGGCGGATGCGGGTGGGGGCGCGGTCATTCGGTCGTCTATATGGATTTGTAGCAGACCTCGAGCGCTTCTTCGAGCGCTGCCAGGAAGCGGACGTTCTCCTCGCTGGTGCCGAACGTCACGCGCAGCGCTCCCTCGCGGCCGAGCGCCGCGCCGCCGCGCACGAGCACACCGCGCTCCTGCAGAACGCGCATCACCGTCTGCTCCTCGCGCTGCTCGCCCACGTGCACCCAGCAGAAGTTGGCCTGGGACTCCGCCACGCGCAGGCCGAGCGCGCGCAGACGCTCGTCCACGGAGATGCGCTCGGCGATCGTGCGGGCCACGCGCTCGAGCACCGCGTCCTGATGCTCGAGCGCCTCCGTCGCGGCGGCCTGGGCGACGGCGTTGCAGAAGAACGGCTGGCGCACCTGGTCCAGCGCGCGCGGAATCTCCTCCGAGCCGCACAGCGCAAAGCCGACGCGCAGCCCGCACAGGCCGTAGACCTTCGAGAACGTGCGCAGCAGCACCAGGTTGGGGTGGCGCTCCAGCAGGTCGATCGAGGCGTCGGGATCGTCGAGCACGTTGAACTCGCAGTACGCCTCGTCCAGGATCACGCACACCTGCGGCGGTATCTCCGCCAGGAACTCGGCGATCTGCGCGTGCGCCACGGCCGTGCTCGTGGGGTTGTTGGGGTTGCACACGAGCACCAGCCGCGTGGCGACCGTCACCTCGCGCAGCATCGCCGGCAGGTCGTGGCGCTCCTGCTCGTCCAGCCCCACGGTGACCGCCGTGGCGCCGCTCGCGGCGCTCAGGTGCGGGTAGACCGAGAACGACGGCCACGCGTAGATCAGCTCCGCCCCGGGCTCCAGCAGCGCCTCGCCCGCCGCGAGCAGGATGTCGCACGAGCCGTTGCCGATCGCGATGCGCGAGGCCGGCACCCCGTAGCGGTTGGCAAGCGCCGCGCGCAGCAGCGAGTTGGTCGGGTCCGGGTAGCGGTTGAGGGAGTCGAGCGCCCGCTCGATCGCGGCGCGCACCGCCGGCAGCGGCGGGTACGGCGACTCGTTGCTGGCGAGGCGCACCTGCGGCGCGCGCTCGGCGTAGCCGCCCGCCGCCGGATAGACGGGGATTCGCCCGATGCGCTCTGAGAACTCGATGGCCACGGGGGTATTGTGGCGGACTCCGGCCGGGGCCGGCGCTCACCGGCCGTCAATGGCGGCGGTGCGCGGCGCGGCGCGGGAGCGTCAGCGTGAGCCTGCGCGTCAGCAGCGTCGCGACGCCCTGGGAGTCCGTGGCCGAGATCGTCAGCTCCACGACGAGCCGGCGCCCGGCTCGCAGCAGCGCGCGGCCGGTCGCGTTGAGCCTGATCGCGAGCGGCGCCGCCGCGCCGGCGGCGAGCGAGAGGCGCGCGCGGCCAACCAGGGTGCGCCGGCCGAAACGGTGGTGGTGGCGGCTCAGGTGCGCGACGGCGTACAGGTTGACGGTGAGCGAGCACGCGGGCGGGCAGGAGGCGTGGCCGAGCACGATCGAAGCAGCTCCGGCGCCTGCGACCGGGGCGCTGCCGGGCAGGCCGAGCAGCGCGGCCAGTTCGATGCTGCTCAGGTGCGCCCGCAGCGAGGACGTGCTGAACGTGCTCGTCGCCGTGCTGGTGCTCGTGCTCGTCGTGGTCGTGGTCGACGGCGATGTCGAGGTGCTCGTCGTGGTGCTCGTCACTTCTTCGCTCGGCGCCGACGCGATCGAGACGCGCTGGGAGGTTGTGTTCGTGTCGCCCCTGGCGTCGGCGACCGTCAGCGTCACCGTGTAGAGGCCGGCGGCCGCGTAGGTGTGCACGGGCGCCGGGCCGGCGCCTGCGGACCCGTCGCCGAAGTTCCAGCCCCAGCTCGTGGCCGGGTCTTCGCTGGTGCCAGCGGTCGAGCCGTCGAAGCTCGCGGGCTGCGTGGCCTGCGCGGCGGCCGGCGCCGTGAACGCGGCCGGCAGCAGCAGCTGCACGCAGCCACCCGGTGTGCTGCCGCCCACGCTCGGACCGGCGGCGTCGCTCCACTCGCGCTGCAGCAGGTAGTCGTGCGCGCCGATCAACTGATTGTGGGCGCCCGCGGTTTCGTACGTGCTTCCGTCGAGCAGCGGGCCGTAGACTTCGGATGCGAACGACGCGCTGAATTCGAGCGGCAGGCAGAGATCGCCGATCTCCTGGCCGAAGTAGGGGTTCGATTCTTCGCTGCCGTGGTTGTCCCACCAGCTCGTCCCCGTCGGGTCGGTGATCGCCTCGATGTGCTCGTGGCTGGTCGTGTCGATCGCCGGTCCGGCGTCGCTGCCTTCGGGCCTGGCCCTGTCGTCGCAGGTGGGCGTCTGCTCATACGGCATGTTGGCGAAGAGGAACTCTTCGGAGCTGACCCTGAAGTTCCCGTGGTACGCACAGTAGTACGTGTAGGCGCACTGGTTGGCTTCCCGTTCCGCGCCAACCTTGAAGCAGCTGCCGACACCCTTCGGGGTGTAGAGGAAGAAAAGGCTTTCGGGACCGGCGGTCCAGTGCTGCACGGATACGACGTGGGCGATCTCTTCCTGGATCTGCTGTTCGGTCAGGCAGGCCTTCAGTTCTTCGGCTGCCCCCGGGGATTCAAGGTCGGTGCATTCCTTGGCGGGAAGCGCGTCTTCGTCAACCGTGCTCCCACCGAAGCTCGTGGCGTATTCGATCGGGTTGGCGGCGCCGGAGTAGTACTGCGTCGCGGTCGAGTACACGTTGCTGAACCCGTGGCTGTCGCCCGCGACGCGTTCGAAGTACTTGTCGACCGTTCCCTGGTAGCTGGGGCTGGTCTTGAACGCCGTGACGCCCGCGGGCAGCGGGTTCGGCTGCCAGAAGATCGTGTACACGCGGTTGGTGTGCATGACCGGGCCGCCCTGGTATTCGAGCGTCGCCACCGGATCGCTCGCCGGCGCGACGCGCGACGCCCGCTGGGGGCTTGGCCGTGGACCACCGTGCACGGGCACGCCGAACACCCGCTGCGCGAGCGAGCGCGCCGGCACGATGCCCCGCGGCCCGCTCAGGACCGCGGCGCCCGCGGACCCCGCTCCGAGCGTCGCGAGCGCGCACCCCAGGACGCTCGCGAGAACGGCGAAGACCGGCATCGAAGGCAATGTGCGCTGCGCTCGCATCACTCATCCATCGCCCGCCGCGCGCACGAGCTTGAGGTCCGCGCGTTTCTACTGAGCGGATTCCAGGTCGCAGCGCAGCGTGCTCGCCTCGCCGAGATACACGTGTCTGGCCTCGTGGCCCTCATCTGCGTAGTAGTGAATCAGAACACGAATCACGTGTGGCAGGGAGTGCGGCACGGGGATCTCGCGGGCGCACAGCAGAGGCACGCGCTCGAAGCCGACGGCGCGGGCCGCGACCGCGGGAAACTCCGCGTTGAGGTCGTTCGTGACCGTGAAGATGCAGCTGACCACGTTCTCCGGCGTGAGCTCGTTGCGCTCCATGATCGCTTCCATCAGCTCGCTCGTAGCGTCGAGGATGTCCTGCGAGTTGTTGCGCGCGACGCTGTTGGCGCCGCGCAGGGCAAAGAGGCGCATGGGGCGCGATTGTGTCAGAGCTTGCCTTTTGAGCCAGCGCGCCTGCCTGCCGAGCCCGCGCGCCTGCCCTGCGAGCCCGCCGCCTCGCCCTCCACGCCGGCCCGCTCGCCCGCCGCGCGCAGCTCGCGCACCTCGGCCGCGCCGAGGCGGCGGTGCGCGCCGAGCGCCAGATCCCCGAGCGCCACCGGCCCGAGCCGTATGCGCGTGAGGCTGAGCACTGGATGGCCGACGGCCTCGCACATGCGCCGCACCTGCCGGTTGCGGCCTTCGCGGATCGTCAGCTCAAGCTCGCCGCCGCGCAGCACGCGCACCTGTGCCGGCCCCGTCGGGCCGTCCTTTAGCCGCACGCCGCCGCGCAGCGCGTCAAGCGCGCTGTCGCGCACCGGCGCGCCCCGTACGCGCACGCGGTAGGTCTTCGGGACTTCGTAGCGCGGGTGGGTGAGCACGTGCGCCAGCTCGCCGTCGTTGGTGAGCAGGATCAACCCGCTGGAGTCCGCGTCCAGGCGGCCCACCGGATACAGGCGGCGCTCCTGCGGAAGCAGCTCTACGACGGTCGGACGGCCGTGGGTGTCGCGCGCCGTGGAGAGCACGCCCACCGGCTTGTGCAGCGCGTAGACGACGCGCGGCTGTGCGCCGGCGAGCACGCGGCCGTCCAGTTCCACCCGGTTCTCGGCGTCCACGTCGCGCGCGGGATCGCGCACCGGCTCGCCGTCCACGGCCACGCGTCCGGCGACGATCAGCTCCTCGGCGCCCCGGCGCGAGGCGACTCCGGCGTGGGCGAGGTACTTGGCAAGGCGCATCGGCTGCAACCATAGGACGCGCAGAGCTTCGAGCACCCGCCGACCACGACCTCGACCTTCGCCTTCCCGATCATGGACCTTTCACTCCTGGAGCAGACCCTCGACGCCCACGGCCAGCCGCGCTTCCGCGCGCGCCAGGTGTGGGAGTGGACGGCGCGCGGCGCCGGCGGCTACGAGCAGATGACGAACCTCCCCGTGACCCTGCGCGAGACGCTGGCGCGCGAGCTGCCGTTCTCCAGCCTGGCGCTGCGAGAGGAGGCGCAGGCGAGCGACGGCACCGTCAAGGCGCTGTTCGCCACCACCGACGGGCGGGCGCTGGAGGCGGTGTTGATGCGCTACCGCGACGACCGCGTGCGGGGGACGGCCGGGCGACGCTCGATCTGCCTCTCCTCACAGTCGGGGTGCCCGCTGACGTGCACGTTCTGCGCGACCGGCGCGATGAAGTTCGCGCGCAACCTGACCGCCTCGGAGATCCTCGACCAGGCGCTGCACTTCAGACGCATCGAAGCCCTCGACCACTGCGTCTTCATGGGCATGGGCGAGCCGATGCTCAACCTCGACAACGTGCTCGCCGCCTGCGAGAAGCTGCCCGACCTCGGCATCACCCACCGGCGCACGGCGATCTCCACAGTCGGCTGGATCCCCGGCATCGAAAGGCTCGCGGCGTGCGAGATGCCGCTGCGCCTGGCGCTCTCGCTGCACGCCGCGGAGGACGCGCTGCGCTCGGAGCTGATGCCCGTCAACGAGCGCTACCCGATCGCCGAGGTGATCGAGGCGTGCCGCGCCTTCTACGAGCGCAAGCGCCGGCGCGTGTTCGTCGAGTACGTGATGCTCGCCGGCGTCAACGACCGCTACGAGCAGGCGCTCGCCCTCGCGCGGGCGCTCGCGCCCAGGCGCACCGGCGACCCCCAGATGTTCAAGGTCAACCTGATCCCGTACAACCCGACGGAAGTGGACGGGCGGGCTCCCTACCGAGGATCGAGCCGCGAGTCGATCGCGGCCTTCCGCGAGGCGCTTCAGAGCCGCGGGATCGAGGCCACGGTGCGCCTCACGCGCGGGCGCGACATCGACGCGGCGTGCGGGCAGCTGGCGGCGAAGGCTGGCCTCGATCCGGTTGCTTAGGCCAGCGCTCGACCTGGACGCATGGGCTCCCTGCCTGCTCTGCGACCCCTCCGCCCTACTCCTCCACCCCTCCCGGCCCGCCCCCAGCGCGCGCCTCGCCCGCGCGCAGCAGGCGCTCGCGCAGCTCCGCCTGCTCCTGCGGCGTGGGGTCCCACTGCGCGACGTCGGGTAGATCCTTCAGCGTGTCCAGCCCGAACAGTTTCAGGAACAGCGTGCCCGTGCGGTACAGGACGGCGCCGAACTGCGAGCGCCCCGCCTCCTCGATCAGGCCGCGCTCCAGCAGCGTGGCGACGGCGGAGTCCGCGCTGACGCCGCGGATGCGCGTCATCTCCGGGCGCGAGATCGGCTGCAGGTAGGCGACGATCGCCAGCGTCTCGGCCTGTGCCGGAGTCAGCGTGGAGACGCGCGGGCGGCTGAACAGGCGCCGCGCCGCCGGCTCGCTCGCGGGATCGGTCGCGAGTGTGAATCCGCCCGCCAGCTCGCGCAGGCGCAGACCGCGCCTGCCCGGCGCGTACTGCTCGGCGAGCAGATCGACGGCCGCCGCGATCTGCTCCTCGTCAGCCGCGGTGGCGTCGGCCAGCTCCCGCGCGCTGAGCGGATCGCCGGAGAGGAACAGCAGCGCCTCGACGACGTGCTCCAGGGGGGCCTCGACGCCGTCATCGGCGTCGACCCGGGCCTCCTCCACGGCCTCGCTCACCCCGCGAGCCGCTCCGCCGGCGCCAGCGATGGGGCCGTCGCGTGCACCGAGATCTCCCCGAAGCTCTCCTGCTGCTCCCACACCGCCTCGCCGCGCCGGTAGAGCTCAAGCAGCGCGAACACGGTGACCGCGACGGTCATGCGATCGGCGCCCTGCACCGCCTCCTCGAACGTGAAGCGCCCGCGGTGCAACAGGCCGCGCAGGTGCGCGAGGCGCTCGGCGACGCTGACGCGCGGCACGAGTATGTGGCGCAGGCTGATCGCCGGCGGCAGCGCCAGCAGACGCCCGAGCGCTTCGCCGAGCATGGCGGGATCTTGCGAGCCCTCGCGCAGCTCCACGTCGGCGCGACGCAGGTGGGCCGGCAGCGCGACGCTGCGAAAGCGCACGCCTTCTTCGGCCGCCAGCCGCTCGCGCAGATGGCCAGCGGCGGAGCGGTAGCGGCGCGCGTCGAGCATCCGCGCCAGCAGCTCCTCGGCCGCTTCGCCCGGCTCCAGGTCGAGCAGCTCCTCGTCTTCGCCGCCCAGCATCAGCCGCGACTTCAATTCCAGCAGCGCGGCGATCAGCACGATGAATTCGGTCGCGGTCTCCAGGTCAAGCTCCCCGCGCGCCTCCAGGTGATCGAGATAGGCGAGCACGACGTCGGCGACCGGCAGCTCCAGCAGGTCGATCTCCTCACGCAGGATCAGCGTCAGCAGCAGGTCGAACGGGCCGCTGAACAGGTCGAGGTCCAGCTCCAGGGTCGCGATGCTCACGCGCTCACCGTAGCGACCGCACCCGACGGGGAACGCCGAGGCCCATGCACTCGCGCACCTCCGCGAGCGTCGGCGCCGCCAGGGCGCGCGCCTTCTGCGCGCCCTCGGCGAGGATGCCCTCCAGGGCCGCCTCGTCCGCGCGCAACTGCTCGTAGCGCTCGCGCACGGGGCGCAGATACTCGACCACCGCGTCGCCGACGGCGCCCTTGAATTCGCCGTAGCGGCTGGCCGTGTGCTCGGCTTCCACGCTCTCAAGCGATATTCCCCGCACCGCCGCGAGGATCTCGATCAGGTTGGAGATGCCGGGCTTCTCCGGCGCGCACCGGATCTCGCTGCCGGAGTCCGTCACCGCCCGCTTGAACTTCGCGAGGATCGCCGCCGGCTCGTCGAGCGCGAGCACCGTGCCCTGCTCGGTGCCGCCGGTCGTGGACATCTTGCGCTGCGGCGCCTGCAGGTCCATGATGCGCGCGCCGACCGCCGGTATGCGGTGCTCGGGCACGACGAGCACCTCGCGGCCCGCGCCGAAGCGCGCGTTAAAGCGCCGTGCGACGTCGCGCATCAGCTCCAGGTGCTCGCGCTGGTCCTCCCCGACCGGGACCTCGTGCGCGCGGTAGGCGAGCACGTCCGCGGCCTGCAGCACGGGGTAGGCGAGCAGCCCGGCGCTGACGAGCTCGCGCTGAGCGGTGGACTTGTCGCGGAACTGGTGCATACGCTGCAGGCGCCCTAGCTCCGTCACGCCACACAGCAGCCAGCACAGCTCCGTGTGCTCCTGCACGTCGCCCTGGCGAAACAGCACGCAGCGCTGCGGGTCAAGCCCCGCGGCCAGCAGCAGCGCGAGCAGATCGTAGACACCGCGCCGCAGCTCGGCGGGCTCGTAGGGAACGGTGATGGCGTGCAGATCGACGATGCAGAACAGCGCTTCGCCGCGCTCCTGGCCCGCCACGTACTGCGTGATCGCGCCTATGTAGTTGCCGAGATGCTTGCGCCCGGTCGGCTGGATGCCGGAAAAGATCCTCACAACGGCTGCCGGATCACGGGATGCTTGGCCGCCGCGACCTCGTCCAGGCGGCGCACCGGCGTCGTGTACGGGGCGCCCCGCGCGATCTCCGGGTCGCCCGCCGCCTCGCGCAGGATCTCCGCGATCGCCTCGGCGAACGCGTCGAGCGTCTCGCGCGTCTCGGTCTCCGTCGGCTCGACCATCAGCGCCTCCTCCACGAGCAGGGGGAAGTACACGGTCGGCGGGTGAAAGCCGTGGTCCAGCAGGCGCTTGGCCAGATCCAGCGTCTTCAGTCCGAGCTCGCGCTTCATCGGCCCGCCCGAGAGCACGAACTCGTGCAGGCACAGCTGCCCGTACGCGAGCGGCAGATACTGCGCGACGCCGTGCTCGCGCAGGCGCGCCAGCAGATAGTTGGCGTTCAGCACCGCCGTCTGCGAGGCATCGGTCAGGCCCTCCGCACCGAGCGAGCAGATGTATGCGTAGGAGCGCACGAAACAGCCATAGTTGCCCTGAAAGCCGCGCAGGCGCCCGATCGAGCGGTCCCCGTCGTGCTCCAGGCGAAAGCCGCCGTCCCCATCGCGTACGACGAGCGGCCGCGGCAGAAATGGCGCGATCCGCTGCGACACCGCGATCGGACCCGAGCCGGGGCCGCCGCCGCCGTGGGGCTGGGTGAAGGACTTGTGCAGGTTGAAGTGCACGATGTCAAAGCCCATGTCGCCCGGGCGCGAGATGCCCATCACCGCGTTGAGGTTCGCGCCGTCGTAGTACAGCGTCGCGCCGACGTCGTGCACCGTGCGCGCGATCTCCTGAATGTTGCGGTCGAACAGGCCGAGCGTGTTGGGGTTGGTCAGCATCAGGCACGCGACCTCGCCGTCCGCCTTGGCGCGCAGATCGTCGAGATCTATGCCACCGTCGGGGTTTGTCGCGAGCTTGACCACCTCCAGGCCCGCCATCGTCACCGTCGCCGGGTTGGTGCCGTGCGCGGTGTCCGGCGTCAGCACCTTGCGGCGGCGCTCGCCGCGATCCTCGTGGTAGGCGCGCGTCAGCAGCAGCCCCGCGAGCTCGCCGTGGGAGCCGGCCGAGGGCTGTAGCGAGACGTGCTCAAGACCCGCGATCTCACCGAGCGCCCGCTGCAGGTTCCACATCAGCTCCAGCGCCCCCTGCGCGCGCTCGGGGTCCTGCAGCGGGTGCAGGCGCGCGTGGCCCGGCAGCGCCGCGACGCGCTCGTGCAGGCGCGGGTTGTGCTTCATCGTGCACGACCCCAGCGGATAGAAGCCCGAGTCCAGGTCGAAGTTGCGCTTGGACAGGCGCACGTAGTGGCGCACGATCTCCGGCTCGGAGACCTCCGGCAGGCGCGGCGGCTGCGCGCGACGCAGGCGGGCCGGCAGCAGCCGCTCGCCGTCCACCTCCGGCACGTCCAGCGGCGGGCACTGAAAGGCGCGCCGCCCGGGTGCGCCGCGCTCGAAGATCGTGCGCGCCTGCTCGCGCTGCTGCGGGGTCTGCGCCGGCGCGCCGCTCATACCCCCACCGCCTGTTTCTCGCGCTCCGCCGCGACGGCCGCGCCGAGCACCGTGGCGAGACGGTCGATGTCTGCGCGCGTGCGCCGCTCGGTGATCGCCACCAGCAGGCCGCCGCGGTCGGACTCGCGCCCGCTCAGCGCACGCAGATCCGCGCCGGCGTTCACGCCGTGCTCGGCGCAGCGGCGGCGCACGGCCGCCACGTCCGCGTCCAGGCGCAGCGCGAACTCGCGCACGACCGGCTGGGAGTGCAGCTTCTCGATGCCATCGAGCGCCGCGAGCGTCTCGCGCGCGTAGTGCGTGCGCGCCAGCAGCAGCTCGCCGAGCTCGACGATCCCGCGGCGCCCGAGCCACGCCAGATGGACGACGCCGGCGAGCGCGTTGAGCGCCTGCGCCGTGCAGATGTTCGACGTCGCCTTCTCGCGGCGGATGTGCTGCTCGCGCGTCTGCAACGTCAGCACGAAGCCGCGGCGGCCGTCCACGTCGCGTGTTTCCCCCGCGATGCGCCCAGGCATCCGCCGCAGGTACTCCTCGCGCGCGGCGAAGAAGCCAAACGACGGCCCGCCGAAGTCCAGGCGATTGCCGAGCGACTGGCCCTCGCCGACGGCGACATCGACGCCGCACTCCCCCGGCGGCGCGAGGATGCCGAGCGTGACCGGGTCGACCTGGGCGACGACGACGGGGGCGCCCGCCGCGCCGCGCGTCGTCGCGCCCCCCGCACCGGCCTCCTTCTCCGCCGCGCGCCCCGCCATCGCGCCCCCCGCACCGGCCTCCTTCGCCGCCGCGCTGAGCGCCGTCGCATCCTCGACGGCGCCGTAGAAATTCGGCTGCGCAAAGAACGCGGCGGACGTGTTCTCGTCGATCGCCGCCGCCCACGCGTCGGCGTCCGTCACCCCGTCGCGCAGGCCCACCTCCACCACCTCCACGCCGAAGCCGTGCGCGTACGTGCGCAGCGTGTGCAGCGTGTGCGGGTGCAGCCCCGCGCTCGCGACGAAGCGCGGGCGGCCGTTGTGCAGCTTGGCCAGGTAGCCCGCCGAGGCGAGCGCGCTCGGCCCCTCGTACATGGATGCGTTGGACACGGGCAGCGCCGTCAGCTCGGAGATCGCCGTCTGGTACTCGAACATCACCTGCAACCCGCCCTGGGAGATCTCCGGCTGATAGGGCGTGTAGGGCGTGAGGAACTCCGAGCGCTCCGTCAGCATGTCGATCAGCGCGGGCACGTAGTGGTCGTACATGCCGGCGCCGAGGAAGCTCAGCTCGTCTTCGGCGCTGACGTTGCGCGCGGCGAGGTCGCGCAGATGCTCGAAGACCTCGTGCTCGGAGAGTCCCGCCGGCAACTCCAGGGCGCGGTCCAGACGCACGGCGGCGGGGATCTGGCGGTCGAAGATCTCCGCCACCGAGTCCACTCCGATCGCCGCGAGCATCGCGGCGCGGTCGGCGTCGGTGGTGGCGGTGTAGCGGCTCACGACCGGTCGGCGCTGAGGTTCCGGGGCACTGTGAGAGCCTAGCCAGCCAGTGTGGCCGCGTACGCCGCGGCGTCCATCAGCGCGTCCTGCTCGGCGGGGTCGGCCACGCGCACCCGCACCAGCCAGCCCGCGCCGTAGGGGTCCTCGTTGATCGCCTGCGGATCGTCGGTGAGCGCCTCGTTGACGGCGAGGATCTCGCCCGAGAGCGGCGCGATCACGTCCGAGACGGCCTTCACCGACTCGACCTCCGCGTAGGGCTCGTTCTGAGTCAGTCTGGTGCCCACCGCGGGGGGCTCGAAGAAGACGACCTCCCCGAGCGCATCCTGGGCGTACCAGGTGACGCCGAGCGTCGCCTCCTCGCCCTCGACGCGCGCCCAGTCGTGCTCGGCGTGGTAGAGGAGGCCATCGGGGTAGCTCGCGTCAGCCGTCATCGCTCCGGTACTTTACCCACGCAGCCAGTCCTCGCCGTTCAGGTCGGGGATACGGACGAAGTGGCCGATGTCGCCGGCGATCGCCGTGGCCGCGTGGACGAGAGCTGCGGCGTTACGGCAGCCCCGCGAGGCGGGGCGAGCCTACTGGCGATGCTTGGCGACGAACGGCTGGGCGTGGACGAGCGCGGGGCGCACGCGACCGCGTATGTCGATGTCCATGCGCGTCCCGACGGCGGCGCGCTCGGCCGGCACGTAGGCCATGCCGATGCCGACCCCCAGGCAGGGGGAGAGCGTGCCGCTCGTGACCTCGCCGCCGCCGAGGATCGCGTTGCCCTGACGCGCGATGCCGGCGCCCTCGATCGCGAACGCGACGAGCCGCTGCCGCGGACCCGCCGCCCGCGTGGCGCGGATCGCCTCGGCGCCGAGGAAGCCCGTGTCCTCCTTGCAGCACCAGCCGAGACCAGCCTCGATCGGGCCGCGCTGCAGCGTGAGCTCGTTGCCGTAGAGGTGAAAGCAGGCCTCCAGGCGCAGCGTGTCGCGCGCCCCCAGTCCCGCCGGCGTGGCGCCGGCGGCGAGCAGCGCGTCCCACACGGCGGGCGCGTGCGCCGGGTCCAGCAGCAACTCCACGCCGTCCTCGCCGGTGTAGCCCGTGCCGCAGACGAGCGCCGGCGCCGCCTCGCCCCCGGCGCCCCGCAGCGACAGCGTCCTCGCGGTCATCCGCGCGGGCAGGGAGCCCTCGGCGAGCGCCTGCACGATCCCCCGCGCGCGCGGCCCCTGCACGGCGAGCATCGCGTAGGCGTCGAGGCGATCGGCGACCTCCACGTCATAGCCGGCGGCGTGCGCGCGAAACCACTCCAGGTCGCGGGCGTGGTTGGCGGCGTTGGTGACCGTCAGATAGCGCTCCTCGCCAAGGCGGTAGCTGAAGAGGTCGTCGAGCACCGCTCCGTCCTCGCGGCACAGGACGCTGTACTGCGCGCCGCCGACGCGTTCGGCGAACGCGATTTTGGCGACGTCGTTGGAGAGCAGCCGCTGCAGAAACGCGAGCGCGCCGGGGCCGGATGTCTCGATCTCGCCCATGTGCGAGACGTCGAAGACACCGCAGCCCTCGCGCACGGCGAGGTGCTCGGCGCGGATGCCGGGTGGGTACTGCACGGGCATCTCCCAGCCGGCGAACTGCACGAGCTTGGCGCCGGCGGCGCGGTGGCGGTCGAACAGAGGGGTACGGCGGGACACGCGTGGCAGGCTAGCGAGTGCTCTCAGCGCAGGAACGGCGGCACGTCGATCTCGTCGTCGGAGATCTCAAGCGAGGAGCGCTCGCGCTCGCCGATGCGCGGTCCACGGTCGGCCGGGCGCTCGCGGCCCCCGCGATCGCGCCGGGCGCTCGTGCGCAGACCGCCGACCCGATGATCGAAGCCCGTGCCGATCACCGTCACGCGCACCTCGTCGCCGAGGCCCTCGTCGATCACCGCGCCGAAGATGATGTTGGCGTTCGGGTCCGCCGCGCTCTGGATGATCTCCGCCGCCTCGTTGACCTCGAACAGGCCGAGCTCGCGGCCGCCCGTGATGTTCAGAAGGATGCCCGTCGCGCCGTCGACGGACTCCTCCAGCAGGGGCGAGGAGATCGCGATCTTCGCGGCCTCCGCGCAGCGGTTCTCGCCGGCCGCCGTGCCGATGCCCATCAGCGCCGAGCCGGCGTCGTGCATGATCGTGCGCACGTCGGCGAAGTCGAGGTTGATCAGGCCGGGGATCGTGATCAGATCGGTGATGCCCTGGATGCCCTGGCGCAGCACGTTGTCCGCCTCGCGAAACGCGTCGAGCATCGACGTGCGCCGCTCGACCACGGCGAGCAGCTTCTCGTTCGGGATCACGATCAGCGTGTCGACGACCTCGCGCAGGCGCTCGATCCCCTCGCTCGCCTGGCGCGCGCGCTGCGTGCCCTCGAAGTCAAACGGCCGCGTGACGACGCCGACCGTCAGCGCGCCGATCTCGTTCTTGGCGATCTCCGCGATCACGGGCGCCGCGCCCGTGCCCGTGCCGCCGCCCTCGCCCGCCGTGACGAACACCATGTCCGCGCCCTTCAGCGCCTCCTTGATGTCGTCGCGCGACTCCGAGGCGGCGCCGAGGCCGACGTTCGGGTTGGCGCCGGCGCCGAGGCCCTTCGTCGACTCGTGGCCGATGTTGAGCTTGATGTCGGCGTCGCACCCGGCCAGCGCCTGGGCGTCCGTGTTGGCGGCGATGAACTCCACGCCGCGCAGACCGGCGTCGACCATGCGGCTGACCGCGTTCGTGCCGCCGCCGCCAACGCCTACGACCTTTATTACCGCGAGATAGCTGCCGCCGCTCTCCATGAGTTCTATCCGAAGCCTCGATTAGAAATTAAGGGTTCGACAGAGTACCACCTGTCAGACCGCCGAGTTGTGCACGTTATGCAGGGAACTTCGCCCTGTCAACGGGAACGGCAAGTATCGCAACAAACGTTGCATATCCCGCAACCCTCGATCAGAAGCTGAGGATTGCCTGCGAGTATGACTCAACCTCAAGTTCAGATCGAGTGTTGGGATCAGCCCCCAGCCGGTGCGCCGGACACTTCCGTCGGGGCGCCAGGCGTAGTCGCGCTCGCGGCCGGCAGGCCCGTGGCCGCCGCGCCGGATCCCCCATTGACGGCTTCCGCGAGCGCCGCGGCAAGCGCCGCCGCCGTCGGGTCGGAGGCGCTCGCCTGACTCGCGCCGGCTTCCCCGGTGGCGCCTTCGCCGCTCGCGCCGGCGCCGCTCGACAGGCCGGCGGCGGGACGGTCGGGCAGGCGCACGTCCACGTACCACGCTCCGGCGGAGCTCGGGTCGGCCAGCACCCGCGCCGCCGACATCCACTTGGCGTGCGGGCGCGTCGCGTCGCCAAAATACACGAGCAGCCCATTGCGCATCGCCACCGTCAGACCCTGCCGGGCGCTGAACACGCGGGCGATCCAGCCGAGGACGGTCGGTGGCGCGGCGCCGAGCACGGCGAGCGCCGCGCGCGCCGCGGGGGTGCGGACCTCGCCGGCGTTCAGCGGGTCACCCAGGCTGCCACGCACGAGCGGCAGCGAGCGGGCGAGCAGCGCTGCTCCCAGCACGGCGCCGTCGGCGGCGACCGCCGTGCGTACGCCGCCGACCAGCAGCGCCGCGACGGGAGGCTGCTCGATCACCCTGATGCGCAGGGTGTGCGGAAAGCCCGTGCTGACCTGCAGATCGCGCACGACGCGGTACGGCGCCACCGCCGCGCGCAGCGCCGCGACGGACACGTGCAGGGTCGTCATGCGCGTCGCAGCTTCCTCCAGCGACGCTTCGATGCTGGCGCCCTGCGGCCCCCGCGCCCCGCTCACCTGCACGTGTTCGACGGACACGAGCGCCGAGTCGCGCAACCACAGCCAGCCGCCCAGCAGCGCCGGCACGGCCAGCGCGGCGGCGAGCAGCGCGAGCAGGAGACGGCGCGGCGGGGCGAGGGCGAGCGGACGGCGCAGCGGCAGGGCGAGAGAGCGATCCATTCACCGTGGGTGTTCGACCCGCGGCGCGTAACCCCTACCAGGGTAGGCGCACCGGCCCGAGCGTCTGCACCTCCGCCTCCAGCTCCACGCCGAAGCGCTCGATCACACGCGCACGCCCCAGCGCCATCAGGCTCACGATCTCCGCCGTGCTCGCCGCGCCCGTATTCTCGATGAAGTTGGCGTGCTTGGGCGCAAAGCGCGCGCCGCCGAGCGCCAGGCCGTTGCAGCCCGCCTCGCTCAGCAGCACGCCGGCGCTGCGTCCGTGAGCGCGCGGATCGACCGGGTTCTTGAAGGTCGAGCCGAACGTCTTGATCCCCTGCGGCTGGGCCGCGTGGCGGCGCGCGCGCATCTGCGCGAGCGTCGCCCTGACCGCCTGCGGGTCGGCCGGCGTGAGCGCGAAGCACGCCCTCGCGACGATCTCCCCCGGCTTCAGGTTGGAGCTGCGGTAGGCGAACCCGAGTTGCGCCGGCTCGCGCCGCTGCGAGCCCGCGGCGGTGACGACCAGCGCCCACTCCAGCACGCGCGCCAGCTCACCCCCGTAGGCGTTGGCGTTCATCCGCACCGCGCCGCCGACCGTCCCCGGGATGTTGACCCCGAACTCGATCCCCGCCAGGCCCGCAGCGGCGGTCCGTGCCGCGATCGCCGGCAGGCGCGCGCCACCTCCGCACAACACGCGGGAGCGGTCCACCGAAATACCAGCCAGGTCGCGGTCGAGCTTGAGCACGAGCCCGGGGACGCCGCCGTCGGCGATCAGCAGGTTCGAGCCCGAGCCCACGACCGCCACCGCGAGCGCCGCCCCGTGCGCCCACGCCAGCAGCTCCCGCAGTTGCGTCTCGCTGCCCGCGCGCGCGAAGTACTCCGCCGCGCCGCCGGTGCGCACCGTCGCAAAGCGCGCAAGCGGAAAGTCGCGACGCACGCCCGCGGGCGGCTCGGCGGGGCTCATGCGCGCGGACGGCTCGGAGGGGTTCACGTGCTCACCAGTCGGCGGCTGAGCCGGTCGATGTCGCCCGCGCCCATCGCGACGCACACGTCCCCCTCGCCGAGCATCGCGCGCAGGACGGGCTCGGCATCCTCGAAGTCCGGCAGCCAGTACACGGGCCTGCCGCGCGCCGCGTCGGCCGCCGTCTGCGCCAGCGTGAGGCCGCTGACACCGGGGTGATCGGCGGCGCGCTCGCGCGCCGCGTAGACGTCGAGCACGACGACGGCGTCGGCGAGCGCCAGCGCCCGGCCGAACTCGCGCGCCAGCAGCGCCGTGCGCGAGTACAGGTGCGGCTGAAAGACGGCGACAAGCCGCTCGTGCTCCAGGGTGCGCGCCGCCGTCAACGTCGCGGCGACCTCGGTCGGGTGGTGGGCGTAGTCGTCGTATACCCGCGCGCCCCGCGGCGTGCTGCCCACGAGCTGAAAGCGCCGTCCGGCGCCCGCGAAGCGCGCCAGCGCGGCGATCGCCGGCGCCGGCGGCGCACCGGCGATGCGCGAGGCCTCCAGCGCCGCGGCGGCGTTGAGCGCGTTGTGCGCGCCGGGCACGGACAGACGCACCTCGTCTCCGCGCCACAGGAAGCTCGACCCGCCACGCGCGAGCAGCGGCGCGGGCACGTCGTAGGGGACCGTGCGCGCCTCACCGGCGCCCTCGCGCAGCGCGAGCAGCTCGGGGCGATCCCAGACGACAGCGTGCGGCGCGCGCGCCAGGAACGCAGCGAAGACCTCGCGCAGCTGCGCCAGCGAGGCGTACGCGGCGTGGTGATCCAGCTCCACGTTCGTGAGCACAGCTATGTGCACGTGCAGGCTGAGCAGCGAGCGGTCGGACTCGTCGGCCTCCACGACCAGCCACTCTCCCGCCCCCCAGTGCGCGTTGGGCAGCTCGCCGCCGACGGAACCGCCGACCAGCCAGCCGGGGTTCAGGCCGGCGCCGCGCAGGGCGTGCACGAGCATCGCGCTGACGGTCGTCTTGCCGTGCGTGCCCGCCACGGCGATCGTGCGCTTCAGCGCCGTAAGCTCCGCCAGCAGCTCGGCCCGCGGGCGCTCGGGCAGGCCCCGCTCGCGCGCCGCCGTCCGCTCGGGGTTCTCTGGCGGCACGGCGCTTGAGTAGACGACCTCCACGCCCTCGCCCGACGGCACGTTGGCGGCCGCGTGCCCGATGCTCGCATCGAGCACCCCCTCGCCGCGCAGGCGCTCCAGGTACGGCGAGTCGGCGCTGTCCGAGCCGCTGACGCGCGCTCCGAGCGCGTGCGCCGCGCGCGCGTAGCCGCTCATCCCCGCGCCGCCGACGCCGACGAAGTGCAAGCGACGCTGCTGCCACGGTCCGCTCATGCCCCGCCCCCCCGTTCGACGGAGCTGGGGAGCTGAGCCCCCACCGGCGATGGCCCTGCCGCCCCGCTCATGCTCCTGCCGCCAGCAACAGCTCCCGCGCGACGTCCCGAGCCGCGTGCGGGCGCGCCAGGCGCTGCGACGCGCCGGCCATCGCACGCAGGCGCGCGCGGTCGGCGAGCAGCACCGCCACCTCGCGCGCCAGGCGCGGCGCGCTCAGCTGCTCGTCGGGGATCGCGACGGCCGCCCCCGCCGCGGTCATCCAGCGCGCGTTGGCGCTCTGGTGGTCGGCGGCGGCGTGCGGGTAGGGCACGAGGATCGCCGGCAGCCCGTGCGCGGCGATCTCGAACACCGAACCGCCGGCGCGCGCGACGACGAGATCGGCGGCGCTGAGCGCCGCCGCGAAGTCCTCGAGATCGAGGTACTCGCGCAGGTCATAGCCCGCGGGCAGCGCACGCCGGGACAGCTCGGGGTAGTCGCGCTGTCCACAGACGTGCAGCACGTGGAAGGCGACGCCTGTGAACGCATCGAGCGCCGCGAGGTTGATCGAGCGCGCCCCCAGCGAGCCGCCGAAGACGAGCACGCACGTCTGCTCCGGTGGGATTTGAAAGCGCGCGCGAGCGCCGTCGCGGTCGGCCGCGAACGCGGGGATCGGCCGGCCCGTGAGCAGATACCGGCTTCCGTCGCGCCCGGCGATCGCGAAGGAGAGGCAGACGCGGCGCGCGAACGGGGCGAGCGCGCGGTTGGTCAGGCCGAGGTGGCTGTCGGCCTCGCTCAGCACGAGCGGGACGCGGCGCGTGAGCGCGGCCAGACCGACCGGCCCGGCCACGTAGCCGCCGCCGCCCAGCACCGCGTCGGGGGCGAGCTGGCCGAGCAGGCCTCGCGCGCGCCACACGGCGCCGCCGGCGCGCGCCAGAGCGCGCGCGGCGCGCAGCGGGTTGGTGCGGCTGAGCCCCTCCACGGAGATCGTGTGCAGCGGGTAGCCGGCGCCGGGCACGAGCCGCGCCTCGGCGCGCTCGCCGCCGATGAACACGACCTCCGCGCCCTCAGCCCGCAGCGCGTCGGCCACGGCCAGCGCCGGCACGACGTGTCCGGCGGTCCCGCCCGCGGCGATCACGATCCTCTTCGGTGCCTGTGTCACGCGCCAATCCTGCCGGTTTGCGCCGCCGCCTGTCGCCGACGGCGCGCACGTGCGCGCTGCCTCCCGCCGCGACGTTGAGCAGCAGGCCCATGCAGCACAGCATCACGATCAGGCTGCTCGACCCGTAGGAGACGAACGGCAGCGGCACGCCGGTGAGCGGCGCCAGGCCGAGCACGGCGAAGACGTTGAGCAGCGCCTGCGAGAGGATCAGCGCCGTGACCCCCGTGGCGATCAGCGCGCTGTAGAGGCTGCGCGCGCGCTTGGCGGCGCGCAGGCCCGCGTAGCCGATCATCCCGTACAGGAACAGCAGCGAGCACACGCCGACGACGCCAAGCTCCTCGCCGATCACCGCGAGGATGAAGTCCGTCTGCGCCTCGGGCAGGTAGAAGATCTTCTGCACCGACTGGCCGGGTCCGACGCCGAGCAGCCCGCCGGAGCCGATCGCGATCTGGCCCTGCACGGCCTGAAAGCCGCTGCCGGAGGCGTGCGCCCAGGGGTCGATGAACGACGTCAGGCGCGCGCGCGCATACGGGCGCACGAGCGCGTACAGGACGATCAGAGCGAACGCGCCGCCGGCGAGCTTGGCCAGCTCGCGCGGCGGCATTCCGGCGACGAGCAGCAGCGAGCCGATCGTGAAGGCGATCACCAGCGCCGTGCCTAGATCCGGCTGGGAGACCACGAGCAGGCAGGCGGCGCCGACGACGAGCAGCAGCGGATTGAGCAGCTCGCGCAGGCCGCGCACGCGCTGCGGGCGCTTGGCGAGCAGCGTGGCCGTGTAGAGCACCAGCGCCAGCTTCAGCAGCTCCGAGGGCTGGAACTGAAAGACGCCGGGTCCGATCCAGCGGCGCGCGCCGTTGACGCGCACGCCGACGTGCGGGATGTGCACGGCGAGCACGAGCACGAACGACAGCGCCAGCAGCGGTCCGGCGAGGCTCTGCACGCGCGCCACGCCATCGCGCGCGAGCACGTTCATCGCGACCAGGCCGACGGCGCCGAACAGCAGGTACTTGACGAGGTAGCCGCTGCCCGTGCCGTGACCGCGCAGCAGCATCGGCGCGGAGGAGGCGCTGTAGACCATCACCGCTCCGAACGCGAGCAGGCACAGCGTCGCCGTCAGCAGGATGCGGTGCTCAAGCGGCTGCGCGCGGGCGGCGCGCCTGGCCTTCGCGCCTGGGACGCGCGCGCCGGTCTGCTTGGCTGCGGTGCGGGTGCGGGCGCCCCGGGTGACTGCGGACATCCCGGCTGACTTCGACGCCGAGCCGGCGAAGCCTGCCCAGAGCCCACCCTGAGCCAGGCAAAGCCCGCCCTCGGAGCCCAGCGGGGTCAGGCGAAGCCCGCCCGGAGCCCCAGCGTGGTCAGGCGATGCTCTGCCGGTAGATCGTGAAGCCGATCGCGCAGCAGATCGCGGCGACGATCCAGAAGCGCAGGATGATCTTCGTCTCAGACCACGCGCGCAGCTCGAAGTGGTGGTGGATCGGCGCCATCAGGAACACGCGCTTGCGCGTCGTTTGGAAGGAGATCACCTGGATCAGCACGGACAGCGCCTCGATCACGAAGATCCCGCCGAGCAGGATCAGCAGCACCTCCGTCTTGGTCATCACGGCGAGCCCGGCGATCGCGCCGCCGAGGCCCAGCGAGCCCGTGTCGCCCATGAAGATCGTCGCCGGGAAGGCGTTGAACCAGAGGAAGCCGATGCACGCGCCCACCAGGCAGCCGGCGAGCATCGCCAGGTCCAGATCGCGGGCGATGAACGTGATGCCGATGTACGCGAGCAGCACGATCGCCGCGCAGCCGGCGGCGAGGCCGTCGAGGCCGTCGGTGAGGTTCACGGCGCTGGTCGTACCCGCCACGACGAGGTAGATCAGCACCGGGTAGAGAAAGCCGAGATCGATCTGGTAGTCGACGAAGCGCAGCCGCAGCGTGCTCGCCAGGTGCGCCTCGTGGCTGGCGATGAACCACAGGCCGAGCGAGATCGCGACCGTCACCACGAGCTTCGTGCGGCCCCGCAGGCCCAGGGAGCGGCGCTTGACCAGCTTCGTGTAGTCGTCGGCGAAGCCGAGCAGCGCGCACGCGAGCGCCGCGCCGAACACGCCCACAGAACGCCAGTCGTAGCTCGTCAGGATCAGGAATGGAATCGAGATCGCCAGGAAGATGATCACGCCGCCCATCGTCGGCGTGCCCGCCTTGTGGTGATGACCCTCCGGCCCGTCCTCGCGGATGTGCTGGCCGAACTCGCGCTCGCGCAGAAACTCGATGAACTTGGGGCTGAGGAAGATGCAGATGAGCAGCGCCGCGGTGCCGCCAATCAGGATGCGGCCCATCAGCGCGCCCCGGCGAGCAGGGTTTCGGCGACGCGCTCCAGGCCCACCCCGCGCGAGCCCTTGACGAGCACCGTGTCGCGTGGGCGCAGCAGATTCCCCAGCAGTTCGGCGGCGGCCGGTGCGTCGGCGAGGGCGTGAACCTCCGTCGCCGGCGCGGTGAAGGCCTCGCCCATCGCCGCCGCGAGCGGGCCGACGGTCAGCAGCAGCTGCACGCCGCAGGCTCGCGCGTGCGCGCCGATCTCGCGGTGGTAGCGCCGCTGCTGCGGGCCGAGCTCGAGCATGTCGCCGAGCACGGCGACGCGCCGCGCCGGGGCGCTTTCGGCGAGATCGTCGAGCGCCGCGCGCATCGACATCGGGTTGGCGTTGTAGCAGTCGTTGATCAGCACGATTTCATCCGGCAGGGCGATGCGCTCGCCGCGCAGCGCGGAGAAGGCGACCTCCAGACGTCCCTGGGGGGTGACGTCCAGCGCGCGCGCCGCCGCCACCGCGGCCAGCAGGTTGCGCAGATTATGAGGCGCGGCGAAGGATGGCCGCAGGCTGAGGCGCCGCTCGCCGGCGCCGGGAGGTCCGGTTTCGCGGATCACCACCTCCCCGTCGGACTCGCGCGCGAGCAGCTCGACGTCGCCGCCCGCGCCGAAGGTGACGGTGCGCAGATCCTCGCGATGATGCGCCGCCAGCAGCGTCTCGCCCGCCGGCAGCACGATCGAGCTGCCGGCCCTCAGGCCGGCGATCAGCTCCGCCTTGGCGGCGGCGATCGCCTCCAGCGACCCGAGCAGCTCCAGGTGAACCGGACCGACGTTGACGATCACGCCGACGTCGGGTTGCGCGATCCGCGCCAGTTCGGCGATCTGCCCCGGTCCGCGCATCGCGAGCTCCAGCACCAGCGCCTCGGTGTCCGGTGGCGCGGCGAGCACCGCCAGCGGCAGGCCGATCTCCGTGTTGAGGTTCTGCGGACTGGCGACGGTGCGCAGATGCGCGCCGAGCACGGCCGCGAGGATGTCCTTGGTCGAGGTCTTGCCGGTGGAGCCGGTGATCGCCACGACCTTGGCTCCGAGCTGCGCCCGCCACGCACCGGCGAGTGCGTGCAGGGCGGCGAGCGGGTCGGGGTGGGAGAGCACCGCGCCGCGGCGCGAGGGCGCGAGCGCGTGCGCGTGCTCGGGTTTCACCAGCACTCCCCACGCGCCGGCGGCGAGCGCCTGCGCCGCGAACGCGCCACCGTCGGTGCGCTCGCCCGGCAGCCCGACGAACAGCTCGCCGGGGCCGACCGCGCGCGAGTCGATGCTCGCGCGCGTCGGTCCCGAAACCGTCGTATCGGCGCCGCCGGCGCTCAGCAGGCGGGCCCGCGCGACTCGCGCGAGCCGCGCCGCGTCCCAGTGGATCACGCGGCGGCTCCGGCGGTCCGCGCCGCACGATCGCGCAGCGCCTGCCGGGCGACGGCCACGTCGTCGAATGCCACCTTGCGTCCGCCGGCCAGCTCCTGTCCCTGCTCGTGCCCCTTGCCGGCGATCACGACGACGTCGCCGCCGCGCGCGAGCGCGATCGCCTGCTCGATCGCGGCGCGCCGGTCGAGCACGGTCTGAGTCTTGCGCAGATCGAGCCCGCCGACGCCCGACATGATTTCCGCGACGATCGCCTGCGGCGCCTCCGAGCGCGGGTTGTCGGAGGTGACGAGCACGACGTCGGCCAGACGCGCGGCGGCCTGCCCCATCAGCGGACGCTTGGCGCGGTCGCGATCGCCGCCGGCCCCGAACACGCACACCACGCGTCCCCGCGCCAGCTCGCGCGCCGCGCGCAGCACGTTCTCCAGCGAATCCGGCGTGTGCGCGTAGTCGACGAGCACGGCGAAGTCCTGGCCCTCGCGCACGGACTCAAGGCGTCCGGGCACCCGCACCTCCCGCTCCAGAGCCGCCACGAGCAGGTCGAGGTCGAACCCCATCGCGTGGGTCGCGGCCAGCGCCGCGAGCGCGTTGGCGACGTTGAAGCGCCCGGGCAGCGGCAGCAGGCAGTCGCGCACGCCCGCGGGCGTGCGCAGGCGGACGTGGGAGCCCTCGAAGCCGACGCGCACATCGCTTGCGCCGTAGTCGGCCGCGGCGTGCAGCGCGAGTGTCACGGCATCCGGCAGCTCGGCGGCCAGCCGGCGTCCGTAGGGGTCATCGACGTTGAGAACCGCGAGCGCCGGGCGCGCCGCCGTCGAGCAGGCTGCCAGGAACAGCTTGCGCTTGGCCTGGAAGTACTCCTCCATCGTGCCGTGAAAGTCGAGGTGGTCCTGCGTCAGATTGGTGAAGATGGCGGCGGCGAAGCGAACACCGTCCGTGCGCCCCAGCTGCAGCGCGTGCGAGGAGACCTCCATCGCGCACGCCCGCTCGCCGCCGTCGAGTATCGCGCGAAGCGTGCTGTGCACGTCGATCGCCTCCGGCGTCGTACGCAGCGCGGGACGCTCGACCCCTCCCACGACCGACTTCACCGTGCCCAGCAGCCCGCACTCCTCGCCGGCCGCCGCCAGCAGCGCGCGCAGCAGGAACGTCGTCGTCGTCTTGCCGTTGGTTCCGGTCACTCCGACGACGCGCAGATGCGCGCTCGGCTGCCCGTAGAAGGTGTCCGCCACCGGTCCCATCGCCGCCCGCACCGAACCGACGAGCAGCTCGGGCACGCCGAGCCCAAGCGGACGCTCGACCACGAGCGCCGCGGCCCCGTCGCGCACCGCCTGCGCGGCGAAGTCGTGGCCGTCGTGGCGCTCCCCCGCAACGCAGAAGAACAGCGTGCCGGGCGCCACCGCGCGACTGTCGTAGGCCAGAGCGGCGATCTCGACGGCCCCGTCCGCGGCGCCGGCGGCAGCAATGGGCTCGGTGGCCGCGGAGGCGATAGGGGCGATCAGCTGGTCGAGCCGCATTGGTGGATATCCGCTCTTGGCAAGGAGATCAGTCTAGTTTCCAGCCCCGCCGGATCGGCCGCCAGCTCGATCGCCTGGTTCAGCCGCACTCAGCCGTACGGCTCCAGCAGTCGGCCCGCTTGATCGGCCGCCAGCTCGAAGGACTGATCCAGCCGCACGGGCCCAGAAGGCGGCCCGCTGGGTCCGAGCCTCAACCCGGCGGTATCCCCATGTACGGCAGCGCGAACCCCATGATCTGCCCGAAGGCGGGCGCCGCGACGACGCCGCCGTAGATCGAGCCCGACTGCGGTTCGTCGATGATCACCGCGCACAGCAGCTTGGGATCGGAGGCCGGCGCGAAGCCCATGAAGGACGCTACGTACGCGCTCTTGGAGTATTCGCCGGTGAGCGGATCGACCTTGTTGGCGGTGCCCGTCTTGCCCGCCAGCGCGTAGCCGGGAATCGCGACCTCGCTCGCCGTGCCCCCCGGCTTGAGCACGCCGCGCAGCATCTGGCGGACCTCGGCCGCCGTCGCCGCGGAGATCACGCGACGCCCGGCGGGCTCGCGTGTGGCGTGGCCGTCGATGGAGCGCACGATGTGCGGTGGACGCAGGACGCCGCCGTTGGCGATCGCGGCATACGCGCTCGCCATCTGGATCGGCGTGACCGACTCGCCCTGTCCGATCGGGAGGTTGCCCATCGAGGAGCCCGAGTAGCGAGCCAGCGGCGGCACGAGACCGATTTCCTCGCCCGGCAGCCCGACATCCGTACGCGCGCCGAATCCGAAGCGGCGAACCCACCGGCTGAAGTTGGAAGCACCCTCCAGCAGGCCGATCTTGACAGCGCCGACGTTGCTGGACTGCGCCAGGATCTGCGCCGTCGTCAGCGACTCACCGGCGTGTTCGGTGTCGTCGTGGATCGTGCGGTCGGCAACCCTGATCTGATCGGAAATTTCAAAGCCCGTGTCCGGTGTGATGCGCCCTTCCTGCAGCGCGCCGGACACGGTGAACGACTTGAACGTCGATCCCGGTTCGTAGTTGAAGGCGACGGCGCGGTTCTCAAGCGCGGCGGCGGGCGCCGCGCCCGGATCGTTGGCGTTCACCTGCGGCCAGTTGGCCATCGCCAGGATCGCGCCCGTGCGCGGGTCCATCACGATCGCCGTGGCGTCCTTGGGGTGGAAGATGCGCCCGACCGCTCCGAGCACGTCTTCGCTGCGCTGCTGGATGTTGGCGTCGAGCGTCAGCGAGACTTCCGCGCCCGGGCGCTCGCGGCGCACGTCGGAGATCGAGACGGGCTGCCCGATCGCGTCGCTGACCACGCGCCGCTCGCCCGCCTCGCCGGCGAGGATCGGGGCAAGCCCGTACTCCAGCCCGAAGCCGTGGCCTTCGGCGCCGACGATGCCGAGCACCTGCGCCGCGAGCGTCCCGCGCGGATAGACGCGGCGCATCGTCGGCGTCCCCTGGATGCCTTCGATCTTCAGGTGCGCCACGGCCTGCGCGCGATCGGCCGGCAGGCTGCGGGCGAGGTACACGAAGCCGCGGTGCTCGCTCAGCTTCGCCAGGATGCCCTGTTCGTCGCGCCCCAGCAGCGGTGCCAGCCGCCGCGCCGCGTTCAGGGGGTCCTTGACCAGATATGGGGTCGCGGAGATGTCCTGCGCCGGCTCGGAGAGCGCCAGATCGACCCCGTTGCGATCGGTGATCGTGCCCCGCTGCGCGGGCAGCGCTTCGTAGGTGACCTGCTGGCTGCGCGCGGCCTGGCGCAACCTGCCGCTGTGCAGCTCGCCGAGGTACAGCGTGCGGCCGGCGGCCAGCACGAGCAGCAGGAAGAAGAAGCCGAACAGCAGTCCGATGCGCCGTTGCACGCCGGGCACGACTAGCCCCCCGGCGTCGCGCCGCTCGCCGCGGAGGATGGGGAGGTGGTCGGGACGGTCGGGCCCGCTTCGCCGCTCGGCGCGCCAGCAGTCGGCGTGGATGTGGCCGCGGCCGTCGAACTCGTTTCGCCGCTCGCCGCGGCGGTCGCGGTACCGGTCGGCACCGCCGCCGGCGCCTGCACGGTCGCGCGACCCAGCGCCGCCACCGCCAGACGCGCATCCAGCGCACCGCGCGTGGCGAGGAAGCGCAGCGCCCCCGGCGGCACCATCACCATGCCTTCGCCGCCGGCGGCCCGCTGCTCGACCCGGTCGCCAGCCGACATTTCCGCATCGGTGGCGCTGAGTGTCGCGTTTTCGCGCGTGAGCAGGGACTCGTGCTCGATCGCGCGGCCGATGCCGCCGTTCAGTTTTAGCACCCACAGCTGCATCGCGACGATCCCGATCAGCGCGAAGGCGATAACCGCGATCCAGATGCGACTGCGGATCAGGCGGTCCAGCAGACGGTGATTGGCGAGCGCCCCCGCCAGCTCCACCGCGCGCGCGGGACGCCTCGCGGGCCCCGAGACGCGACGCTCCGGGCGCCGTGCCGTCCCCGGCCGCGTGTGGGCCGGGGCGCCGGAGCGACCTGGGCGGACGGGACGCACGGGGCGCGCCCGGGCCGGACCGACGGGACGGACCGACGGCGCGGCTGCGCCCGGCGGCGTCACGCCGCGCCTTCGGCGTCGGTCAGCTTGCGGGCGCCGCGCAGGTGCGCCGAGGCGGCGCGAGAGTTGCGCGCGATCTCAGCGGTCGAGGGCGAGATCGAACGGCGCGAGAGCAGCGCGCCTTCGGGCTCGCGGCCACAGGCGCACACCGGCAGATCGGGAGGGCAGATGCATCCGCGTGCGCGCTCGCCCAGGAAGCGCTTGACGCGCCGGTCCTCAAGCGAATGAAAGGAGATCGCGGCGAGCCTGCCGCCTGTGCGCAGCAGCTCCCAGGCGCGCGGCAGCCCGCGGTCGAGCTGGCCCAGCTCGTCGTTGACCGCGATGCGCAGGGCCTGAAAGACGCGTTTGGCGGGATGTCCGCCCGCGAAGCGCGCCGGTGTCGGGATCGCCGACTTGATGATCTCGACCAGTTCGAGCGTCGTCTCGATCGGCGCCTGCTCGCGGCGGCGCACGATCGCGCGAGCGATCGCCCCGGCGTGGCGCTCCTCGCCGAAGTCGCGCAGGATCTGGGCGAGCTGGCGCTGGTCGGAGTCGGCGAGGATCTCGTGCGCGCTGTGCTCCTGCTCGGAGTCCATGCGCATGTCCAGCGGCGCGTCGTAGGAGTAGGAGAAGCCGCGCTCGCGCGTATCGACCTGCATCGAGGACATGCCGAGGTCGAAGTAGACGATGTCCGCACGCACGCCCTCGCTGCGCAGATCCGCGAGCGCCTCGGCGTAGCCGCCGTGGATGAAGCGCATCTGGCAGGCGACGTGCTGCTGGCACTCGGCGAAGCGCTCCTGCGCCAGCGGATCGCGATCGATCGCGATCAGCGTGCCGGCGGCGCCGAGGCGGTCGGCCACCAGGCGCGCGTGGCCACCGCCGCCGAACGTGCAGTCGATCGCGATCTGCCCCGGGCGCGGATCGAGCAGCGCCACGAGCTCCTGCGCCAGCACCGGGGTGTGTATGGTGGGCATCTCAAGCAGGATGGTCGACACGCGCAGTTATCTCCGCGACGCCGCCGAGCAGCGCCGGTCGATGCTCGTTCCAACGGTCTCTGTCCCACAGCTCCAAACGGTCGCCGGCGCCGACGACGACGACCTCCCTGCTCAAGCCAGCGTGCTCGGAGAGGAAGCCGGGAACCATGATGCGCCCGGCCGCGTCGAGGTCGGCGTCCTGGGAGCTGCCGTAGAAGAAGCGCTCGAGCTCGGTCAGGCGCGAGGAGAGCGGCGGCAGGTCCGCCAGCGCCCGCTCGGTGTAGCGCTCGTAGTCCTCGGGGCGCCACACACCCACGCACGGTTCGAGGTCGACGGGCATCGCCATCACCACACCCTCGGCGAGCGTCGCGCGGTACCGAGCCGGAACCGTTAGGCGGTTCTTGGCGTCGAGCGTGTGGTCGAAGGTGCCTCGGAAGGCCAATGTCGGCTCCTGAGCTGGGTTGAAGATCGAGGGGCCCGGCTCGTCGGCCTCGCCACCCTCTAAACCGAGCCGAGGTGGAGGAGTGGGAGGAGCCCCTCCACCACGGCTCGCTGCGATCGAAGTTACCCCACTTTGCCCCACAACGCAACCCTAATTGCACACTTTTTCCCACTTCCCCTTGCATAAGCCCCCTTTCGACCCAGAAATGCCTGCAAACAGGCGTATTCGGAAGGATGTTGCCGCTGCCCCTGAGAGTGCCGAGAACGTGCAAGGCACAGTGCAGATCGCCAAACCGACAGCTCGCTTGCACGCTTCCCCGCCGCCACCCCGCGCATCTGCACCCCGCGGATGCGGGCAGGGATACGATCGACTCGACACATGTCCGGCCCACATCGGGAAAGGAACGCATTGCTCCCCTCTGCGACCAGGTCGACCCTGGCGGCGGGTCTCCTCGCCCTCCTGCTCGCGCTCGCCGTCGGCGGCTGCGGCTCATCGAGCCCCGGCCCCGACCCCGCGAGCGTCGTCCCCGCCTCGACGCCGCTGTACCTCAGCGCCGTGCTGCGCCCCTCCGGCAGCCTGAAGAGCGACACGCTCGCCGACGCGCGCAAGCTCACGCGCCTGAGCGAACCGTTCGCCGGCCTGACGCAGGTGCTGCAGAGCCCGGGCGGGCGCAAGCTCAACTACGCGACCGACGTGAAGCCGTGGCTCGGGAGCCGCGCCGGCGCCTTCGTATCCTCCCTCGACGCCGCCGCGGCCGGCAGCGCGCTGATGGAAGCCCTCGGCAAGACGCTCTCGGAAGGCCTCTCCGGCACCGGTGTCGTGCAGCTCGCCGAACGGGATCTGCAGACGCTGCTCGCCACCAAGGGCGTGCAGGGCGCGCTCGTGCTGGGAGCCACCGATGTCACCAAGGCACGCGCGTTCCTGGCAGCCAGGGCGCGCGAAACGGGCGCCCACGCGGCCGCCTACAGGGGGATCTCCTACCAGGTGGCTGCCGACGGCACGGCCGCGGGCATCGTCGGCAGCTTCGCCGTGATCGGCTCGGAGGCGGCGCTGCACGAGGTCATCGACACCAGGCAGGGGGGCGCGGCGATCGCGCACGCCCCCGGCTACCTCAAGCTCACCGCCACGGCCGAGCCCGGCGCGCTCGCCAACGTCTACCTGAACGTGGGCGGACTGCTCGGCACCGCGGCCGGCGCGGCGCCCAGCGCATCGCGCTCCACGGGCGCCGCCTCGCTGGCGCCGCTGGTTCGCGGCGCCCTCGCCGGCACCGAACAGGCGTACCTGTCGCTGCTGCCGGCCGCCAACTCGCTCGCGCTGGACATCGACACGATCCCTTCGCCGCGGTCGAGCGCCGAAGGACTGCTTCCCGGCACGGGCGCCGCACAGGCGGCCGCGCAGCTGCCGGGGGGCTCCTGGCTCGCCGCCGGCATCGGCGACGTCGGCGCGCTCGGGCAGGGAGCGCAGGGGCTAGACGCGCTCGCGTCGCTGCTCGGCAACGTCAGCATCGGCAGCTTCAACCTGCAGGGGCTGTTCGTGGCGCTGCACTCGCGCGACATCGACGTGCGACGGGACCTGCTGAGCTGGATCGGCTCCGCCGGCGTGTTCGCCGCCGGCGCCAGTCTGGTCAACCTGCAGGCCGGAATCGTGTTCTCCGCGAAGGAACCCGCGCTCGCGAGCGCGGCCGTCGCGAAGATCGCGCGCGCCTATCGCGACGCCGGCGCCCAGGTCACGCCCACCACGATCCCCGGCGCCGAAACGGCCATCACGATCAAGCTCCCCAACTTCCCCGTCGTGATCGGGGTCGGCTACGGCCAGAACAAGCTGGCGCTCGGACTGGGACCCGCATCCGTGCAGGAAGCGCTCAGCCCGGCGAGCACGCTGTCGAGCTCGGCTGCGTACAGCGCCGCCGCCGCGACCCTCGGGCACGGCATCCAGCCCAGCGTGGTGGTCGACTTCCCGACGATGCTGAGCCTGATCGAAGCGCTCGGCCTGACCCAGGCCCAGGGCGTCTCCGGCATCGTGCCCTACCTGCAGTCGCTGACCACGCTGAGCGCCGGCGGCGGGCAGTCCCTTGGCGGCGGCGTCAAGCGGGCGCGAGTGGTGCTGGGGCTGACGCAGACGGGGTAGAACTGGCAGCGCTCACGCGGGCCGCGCCCGTCGCCCTCTCGGATGCGCAGGTGTTACACCAGGTGTTACCATCAGATCATGCCGACACGCTTTGCCCGAATCCCCGTAACGAAGGATCCAGCGCTGACAGAAGCGCTGGATCGCGTAGCGTCCCTGGTGGAGCCCAATCGGCCGGCCGCGTCTCTCGTGCACGACCTTGCGATTCGCGGTGCCGAGGCGATGCTGGCCGAGCGCCAGCGTGACACTGAGGGCATCGAGCGCCTGATTGAGCACTCGACCTCGGCCGATCCGGGGTTCGATGTCGATGTCGCACGGCGCATTGACGAACTCGCCTGGGGCAGATAGCCGTGGGGACCGAGCGCCCTTTTGGGGGCAAGGTCCTGATTGCCGACACCTCCGCGTGGGCTCGCGCGTCGCACCCGCTCGTCCGCGATCTATGGGCTGCCGCGCTGCGCGGGAGGCAGATCGCGACCTGTTCGATCGTGACACTCGAGTTGCTGTACTCCGCACGCGACGCGCGGGACCTCGCGATTGTCGAGACTGAGCAAGCCCTCCTGCGCGACGTGCCCGTTGCCACCTCGGCACAGCGAGCCGCAATCGGAGCACTGCGCGACCTCGCTTCAGACGGACCCGGGCGACACCGAGTTCCCCTCGCGGACGCCTTGATCGCAGCCGCGGCGCAGGACGCCGGCGTTGACGTACTGCACTACGACCACCATTACGACCGCCTTGCGCAAGCCCTTCACTTCACAAGCGTCTGGATCGCGCCTGCCGGCAGCCTTGAGACGCCCAAAACCTCGTGACCAATCTTTACGCTTGCCACCGAGCCTTAACCCAGCCGAGGCTCTATCTCGTGCAGCCTCCGGCTACGCTTGTCAATAGGGAACCGGGAAGCTTTATGCGCACAGGAGCCGCGGGCGGGCGAACTCAAGCCTGCCCAGCGCTCAGCCGGCCCTCGACCAAAGCCGTCAACTCCGCGCCGGCGCGGTAGCGCACCGTCCGCCCTTTACCCCGCGCCTCGAGCAGCCCGGCGTCGAGCAGGCGGCGAAAGTCCGCGCTCGCGGTCGCTGTGGACACCTCGGCCTCCTTGCAGTAGAGCGTCCTGCTCGCGCCGCCGACGAAACCTTGCTCCAGTGCGATCACGATCCGCTCGGGCCAGCGGCGGCTCCTCACGAGGTCTTCGAGCAGCGACCAGCGCGCGCTCGCGGCCTGGATCTGGCGCAGACGCCGGCGTGCCTGCTCAAGGTGCGCTTCGATGCAGAAGCTCACCCAGCCGCCGACATCCCGCCGCGGCTCGTAGCGTTCGCCGTGGGCCTCCTGCAAGGCCGCGTAGTAGGCGGGCGTGTTCTCGCCGAGGTGCTCCTCGATCGAACCGAACTCGGGCGAGATCAGGCCCTCGCGCGCGAGCACGAGCGACTGTACGATGCGCGCGACGCGGCCGTTGCCGTCGCGGAACGGATGGATCGCGATCAGATGCATGTGTGCCATCGCGGCGCGTACGACCACATGCGCGTCGAGGTCGCCTTCGCTCAGCCACCGCACCGTCTCGTCGATCAGGCCGGGAACCAGCTCGGCGTCGGGCCCCTGATAGACGAGCCGGCCGTCGCCGCCGGTGATGCCGACGGGGCCGGTGCGCCACAGGCCCGGGTCCGCGTCGGGCGCAAACCAGCAGGTATCGAAGTGCAGGTCGAGGATCACGCGATCGAGCCAGCGGAAGGCCGGGTCCAGCGCCATCGCCGCGACGTGGTCCATCGCGCGCCCGTAGCACGCGACCGCCAGACGATCCTCCTCCCCTGGCTGGGCCTGCCGCTCCCCGCCGAGCAGCGCGAGCGCGTCCTCCGATGAGACGTGAAAGCCCTCGATCGACGTGGAGCCCTCGACCACGCTCGCCTGCAGCTGACGGCGCAGGCTCCCCATCCAGCGCGCCGGCCGATGGCTTTCCTGAATCAGGGTTTGGCGCAGCCCGTCGAGCTCGTCGAGGCCGGTGCGCATGGTGGGGGTGATCTTCGGCGTGCGGGGCAGCATACCCGCATGGTAGCCGATTAGACGTCTATACGTCTATACGAATAGTCGTCTGTTTGGGAAATCGCGAACCTCACGCCGGCCTCGTTGCCCTCGCGCGCAGCGATCATGAGCGGGACGCCAACCCCGCCGGCTGGGTTGCCTCCCAGACGCGAGTACTGACCGGCCCTCGTGTGAGCGGCACCCGAATCGAGTCATCTGATCTCCCCCGTCATCCAGGAGTCCCGATCAGCCGACTGTATGCGAGCCAATCGTGTAGGCTCCGCCGAGCGTGAGACTGGCGAGCGATCGTCAAGTTTCCATTTGGAGGGACAATTGGATCTGACGGTCATCGACGTGACGGGGGTTAAGACCGAACAGGTCAGCGTGCCCGACAACATCGCCGCAAGCCGGATCGTCGGCAGGCTCGCCGAGGTGATGGGACTGCCAAGCACCAACCCCGACGGCAGGGCTCTCTCTTACAGGTTCCAGCACGAGGCATCCGGGCGGGAGATCGGCGAGCAGGAGACTCTCGCGGGGGCTGGGGTACGCGACAACGACACCCTGCGCCTCGTCCTATCGGCGCCTTCTCAGTCACCTCCCACCCAGCAGCTGACAGCCACTGGCCAGTGGAGCCGCTCGATTATCCTCGCGGTCGTCGCCTTCGCCGTCGCGGTTGGGGCAGCCTTGACCGCGATCCTCCTCAGCGGCAGCGGCAACCCCAATCCGTCAGCCAACGCCAACTCGCCGCTGAGCACTTCGTACTCGTCGACGTTCACCTCCGCAGGCCAGTCCGAAACCGAAAGCAGCGCCACCGAAACGACGACGGCAACCGGCAACGGCGTCCTCCCGGCCGTGCCGGCGGAACAGATGCAGAGCGAAATCCAGAAGATGCTGCTCGAATGGCACGAAGACGTCGTGCAGAGCAACTACCGCGCCGCGTGGAATCTGTTGAGCCACCGCAAGCAGGCCCAGGAGAGCAGCGAATACGGCTATGCGACGTGGGCCAAGAACCAGGCGACGCTGCGGCCCTATCTCAACCCGGCGGGCCTGCAGGTGACGGTGCAGAGCACCGAACCTACGAGCGGCATCGCCCAGGTGAACGTGACGGGGATGAGCTGGGACAAGCCCGGAGCCCACTGCAGCGAATGGTCGGGGATCACCTGGGTCAAGTACGAAGAAGGCACGTGGCGGTACGACCCGGGCTACTCCACGACCCCCCAGCGCGAACGTGAATGGAAGAGTCGCTTCTCGGAGCTGCTCGGCGGCAGATGCTGAGGGCAGGACCCACGCGCGCGCGACGCGGCACGCCACTCCTGCCATTCGGGATCGCGGGCGGCCTGCTGTTGGGCGCGCTGATTGGACTCCTCGTCGACCGCCACAGCGGGGGCAACCCGGCGCCCTCCCCCCGCGGACCGGCGTACGCGTCGTCCCACAGGGGTGGGGCACCGGCATCCTCCCTTCGGGATGCCGTACCTGCGGCCTCAGATCCGCGCGCGGCGAGGACGCTCGCGCGAGGCTCCACGGGACGGCCGAGAAGAGAAACCCTGCGGGCGGCGCTCAGCCGCGGCGTGCAGGCTGCCCGGAACCTCGGCGGGGAAGCCACGGCGGCGGTCTGGATCGACGGCGATCCTCAGCCGCTGCTCAGCGGAGCCGGACTCGTACCGCATCGGATGTGGAGCACGAGCAAGGCCGTTGTGAGCATCGCGGCCCTGCACGCCGTGCACGACAGGCCCGACCCGGTTCTCGCCGCGGCGCTCGAAGATGCGATCAGACGCTCCGACAACTGCGCGATCCGCCGCGTGATCGTCGGTCTGCAGGATCAGCTGAGCGAAGGGACGGCGGGCACCGTTGCGGCCTTCGAGCGTGTCCTCACGGCGGCGGGCGCGGGGATCGAGCGCGGCCCCCAGACGGCACCGGCCGAAGCGACGTGCGTGCCTTATCTCGCGCGCCACCGTGGGGGACTCGCGGGAGGCGATCTCGGGAGGGCCCCCGCGCTCGGCACGGCACAGTGGAGCGAGTACGACGCGATCGCCTTCACCCACGCCCTCTCGACGGGCGCCTACGGCGCCGAAGGGGCTTACCTGCTGCGCCTGATGGGACTGCCCAAGGAGCCCCAGCTGGAGGAGCCCCTGCCACCGCCGGCCCCGCCCCTCGACTGGGGGGCGGGAGTGGCCTTTCCGGTGAGCTGGCGGCCCGCCTGGAAGGCGGGATGGGGCGGCAGCCAGCAGCGCCCGCCCCACTTCCTCGCGGGCCAGCTCGTCGTGTTGACCCTCGGACACATCCACGTTGCCGCGGTCGCTGCCTTTCTACCGGGGAGCGAGCCGCCCGATGACAACCCGGGGGCGACCCGAGCGCCGGATGCGCTTGAGCTTATGTTCGGCGCGGTGCGGAGCGGCCTAGAAGCCGAACATGTGGGCGGCATCGGATGAGTCGAGCCGTGGAGAATCGATGAGCAAGGAGTCGTGGCGATGAGCGAAGAGTCGCGGATGAGCGGGCAGTCCCCCGAGACGAGCACGAGAGAACGTCTTGAGATCACCGAGGCCGACCTGTCGCCGGCGGCGCGCACGGTCGCACCACCACCCCCCGCTCCGGGCTTCGGCGGCGATGGCGCCGAGGAGCCCTGGACCGAGGCGACCCGCCTGATGTGCGTGGCGGCTTATCTGGATGGCAAGTTCGCGCAGGAGATCCTCGACGAGATCGTCAACGAGGAGCATCGCGCCGTACACGTCCCGACCGGTGTTGACATCGCGACGGTCGCCAGACACTGCCTCGCGGCGGGTCTGCAGAAGGTCGTGCGCGACCTTCTGCTAAGCGCCGACCTCGTGCTGGCGATCGTCCTGTTCCTGGTGAAGGGCTCGGCGTCGTGGCTCGTCTACGGCTATCTGCTCGCCGCCGCGATCGTCCTGTGGGACATCGCAAGCTCGACCTTCATCGTCATCAGGCGCCTGAGCCCTCAGAGGTTCTCCGCGCAGGACGCCCCTGCGCCCTCGGGCACATGGCAGACGCGCCGGATCGAGCAGCTCGCCCGCGATCAGCGGGGCAACCTCACGGTCTACAGCGGCTTCTCGCCCTTTTCGGGGGCGGGCATAGACGTGGGTGGATGGTCGTTCCTGATCGATCTGCGCAAGGGTCGGGAGGACGCCCTGGGTGAGCGCCCGACTCCACGCCAGCCGACCCCGCGCGAGCTCTATAACGCTGTTGAAGGCGCCCTGACGGCCCTCGGGATGCCCAATCTTGAGATCCGCGATCGCCTGTTCGTGAGCGGATCGGACGTGCGCGAAGACCAGCGGCTTCTGCCCAATCCGATGGGACCGCCACTGGCATGGGCCGATGCGGGCGTCGTGGAGCACTATCTGACCTCGCCGACGCGACAGATCCGTCACTATCGCTGTATCGAGATCGTCGACTGGCGCGGCGAGCTGGTCGTATCTCTGTTTTTGCGTTTCGCCGTCCGCAACGGCCGTCTTTTCTGCGAGCTCAACAAGCTCGTCCTCGTACCGCTCAAGGAGGAGCTCCACCGGCTGAATCACATGGGAGGCAGGCGGGTTCAGTTTGGCGATGTGCTCGGGATGGTCGGGCGCGCGCTGATCACCACGCCCGGACTGTCCCTGCAGGCGCCCAGGGTGGTCCTCGGTCCGCTGCGTCGCCATAGTGAGCGCTCGAGCAGCGCGAGACAGGTCGAGAACGACCCCTTCTTCGACTTCGGCGCGCGGACGACGGCACTGGACCGCGTGCGTTCGACAAGGTACCGTCGCTACTTCCAGCGCTTGGACAAGGAAATGTATGACAAGGTCCTCGAACGGACCGTGCTTGACGTGCTCGTCGAAACCCTCGACGCGCACGGCGTCGACACCGCCGAGATCGCCGAACGACGCACGACGATCATCAACAACGGGATCATGATGGGCAGGGAGGGAGCCATCAACGCGGGCAACATGGCCGTCGGCGAGAGGGCGGGCATCCACATCAACCTCCCACGGCCCGGGGGGTCGGCCGGCAAAGGCGCTGAGGGACAATAGAGCGCATGACCGACTCAGCCAACTACGGGATCAAAGCCGAGAAGATCACCGCCCAGAACATCGCCGTCGGCCCCAATGCGAGGATCGAGCAGACCGCCGTCGGCTGGACTGGACTGCTCGGTCCGGCGCTTGCCGACCTGGCCGGCGCGATCGCCGACTTCCAGGGACCGCCGGCGACTTGCGAGGTCCTGCGCGCCGCCCACGCCGAGATCGCCACCGAGATCGCCGCCCCCGCCCCCGACAGCGGGAGGCTGCTCGCCAAGCTCGCCTCGCTCAAACAGCTCGTTGGACCGGCGACCACGATCGCCCAGACGGCGGCCTCGCTCGCGCAGGCGATCGCGGCATTTCACTGACTCAGTGCCCGGGATGGGTTCGGCACTCGCGGGCTGTCGACGAACGTCTGCCCCCTACACCGAAACCCCGCTCAGCGCTCGCGTCCCCTCCCCCCGCCCGCGCGGCCGGTTCTCCGTCTCGATGATGATCCGGCACGGCCGCCGGCTCAGCAGGTAGGCCGCCGTCGGGCCGATGCGCTGCTCGCCGGTCGGCGCGTGCAGGGTCGACCAGTAGATGACGTCCGCGCCGACCCGCTTGGCCTCCTCGACCAGCGCGGCGCCGGGATGGCGGGTGCGGATCAGGCCGGTGTGGATCTTCAGGCCGGCCCGGCGCCCCTGGATGCGCGCGCTCTCAAGCGCCGAGCGCCCCTGCGCCTCCTCTTCCTCAAGGCCCGCCTCCAGCGATAGCTGGCTGGGCACCGGCAGCACGAAGATCGCATACAGCACGCCGTCTTCGCCGATCAGCTTGGCGGCGCTCTTCAGCGCCGTGGCGCTCACGTCCTCGCCGAAGATCGGCACCAGCGCCGTGCGATAGCCGAGCTCCTCGAAGTCCGGCGGGCGCTCGGCGCGCGCGATGCGGTACTGCTTGAGGGGGCTGAGCCCCTGACGGCGGCGGTAGAGCAGGTAGCCGCACATCCCGACCACCATCCAGGGGATGCCCACGACGCGCGCCTCGCTGTGGTAGACGACGACCGCCGCCCACGTCAGGGACGTGCCGACACCGCCGATCACGGCGGTCAGGGGAATCGAGGAGCCGCGGATGCGCACGTTCCACGGCATCCGGTAGGGACGCTCGCGGTCGGGGTCCTTGACGCGCAGCGCCACGACGGCGATCGCCGCCGTCGTGAACGACAGCATCGCCCCGAAGGAGTAGAGGTTGCCCAGCACGTTCGTGTTGCCGTACAGGATCAGCGCCCCCGCCAGGCCCGAGAAGAACACGATCGTGAACCACGGCGTGCGGTAACGCGGGTGCAGGCGCGAGAACACGCTCGGCAGCTGGCGGTGCTCGGCCAGCGACCACGACAGCCGTGAGATGCCGATCATGCCGGCGTTGGTGGCGATGAACAGGATCGTCGCCGCGAGCAGGCCCACGTAGTAGGTGGCGATGTGCAGCACCGTGCCGTGCAGGCCCAGGCGCGAGACGATCCCCAGGACGGGGTCGTTCTGGAAGCCGCCGCTGCCTTCCACGCCCAGCAGGGTCTGAAACTGGTGCGCATGGCCGGGCACGGCTTCCACCGGCAGCGCCGACAGCGCTACGAAGGAGATGCCCAGGTAGACCCCGAGCACGGCGAGCACGACGAGGTTGATCGCCTTCGGCACCTCGCGCCCGGGGTCGCGCGCCTCCTCGGCCATGTTGGACACCGTCTCGATGCCCGTGTACGCGAGCATCGCCAGCGACAGCGCGAAGATCAGTTCGTGCCAGGTGGGCGCCGTGCCGAGGTTGACCTGATGGATCAGCAGCGACGGATTGAGGACCAGCGCCGACCCCACGACCACGAGCAGGACCTGCGTGCTGAGATCGGTGATCGCGAGGATGAAGTTGAGCTTCGCCGACTCCCCCAGGCCGCGGATGTTCAGGCTCGCCAGGACGACCACCGTGATCAGCCCGCCGACGATGTCCCCCGGGTTGTGGTTGAGCCCGTGCAGCCCGGGGAAGGCGCTGAGGTAGTGCGGCACGAAGAACGCCGAGATCGCGATCGTGAGGATGTAGTCGAGGCTCAGCGCCCAGCCCGCAAAGAACGACACGACCTCGTTGAAGGCGTGGCGCGCAAAGGAGGAGGAGCCGCCCGCTTCGGGGAACATCGCCGCGCCCTCGGCGTAGGTCTTGGCGATCAGCGCGAACAGCCCGCCGGCGAACAGGAAGACCAGCGGCGTCAGCCCGAGCGCGTGCGCCGCGACGAGCCCCAGCGCGTAGTAGATCGAAGATCCGACGTTGCCGTAGGCGGTCGCGAACAGTCCGGGGACCCCGACCGACCGCCGCAGGCCGTGCTCTGTCAGGCGTGCCATCTTCCGGCAGCGTACATGCAGGCCTACCGGCTCCCGCGCGCAGGCCGATGCCTGGTGGGAGGTCGATGTCGCCCCGGGGGTCGATGTCGCTCAGGGCCGGTGCAAGTTCCCGTGCAGCCCATCCACCCAGGCAGGAACCGGCCCTATGATTCCGACGGCCTGGGCCCCAAACGATCTCCCGGCACTTATCGTCATGGAAAAGACACGCCGCGGAAACTACGACTCGGGTGAGGACTTCGTCCTCGAATACGGAGAGCTGCGCTTCACCTTCAACGAAGCGGACTTCTCCGAGCGCTGCGAGCAGGCGGCCCTGAAGCTCGGCTTCGTCGGCGGGCGCCTCGGCGAGGAGGAGCTGGAAGACCTCGTCAATCTCGCCGTCAACGGCGAGATCCAGGACCCCGCCTCCGCCCTCGGCGAGCACGTCAACGAGTGCTGGGCGGAGCTGGTGGGGCCGGCCGAGCGCTCGCTCGTGCACTGGCTGCGGCGCCTGGTGTTCCGCGGCGCCTGGCTTGACCAGCGCGTCAACGAGGGCGAGCTGAGCGTCGCCTTCGTGCAGGAGACGGGGAGCTTCGTCTACGTGCAGTCAGGCGACGCGCGCTCGACCGGCGGCGGCGAGCCGATCGAGCTTGCGCCCGAGCCCTCCTGGGGCCGCGTCGCCTACCGGCGCTAGCCGCCGAGCGCCGCCGCGCGCGCCCGCGTTATCGCCTGCGCTTCTTCCTCGCCGACCAGCAACTCCGGCCGCAGCGTGCCGCTGCTCACCAGATCTAGCGCCGGCAGGCGGCCCGTGCTCGTCAGGGCTACGTCGAGCGCGATCACCGTGCTCTCGCCACCGAGCGGCCTGGTCGCCGTCGCGATCACGGTGAGCGAGCCTCCGTCGGCGAGGTTGCGGGCCGCCGCCAGCGCCCTGCGCGCGAGGTGCGGCTGCAAACCGTCGAGACTGTCGATCAGCACGACCGCGTCCGCACCGCGGACGGCGACGCGCTTGGCCGTCTCGATCGCCTGCTCGACCGCCTGTCCCTGCTGCTCGGCGGAGACCGCGTGGCTGAGCGCCGCCACCGGCGCGACGGGACCCTGCTGCCACTCGGCGATCTCCTCCGGGCGCACGCCGGCCAGCACAACGGTCAGCTCCAGTCCCTCGCGAGGAGCGAGCGAGGCGAGGATGCGGCGCAGGGTTTCCGTCTTGCCGGCACGGGCCGCGCCGACGATCACAGCGCGCGAGCCGCGCCCCAGCGGGGTCAGCCATTCGATCGCCTTCAGAGTCGGGTCCTGGGCATCCAGCTCCAGGCGCTCGCTCGGGTAGATCGCCGTCAGATCGTCATACCGCGTGCCCTCGGAAACCGTCTCCGCCGAGGCGCCGTTGATCGTGTCCACGCGCGCCAGCGACGGGTAGCGCTCCGAGCGTCGCGGCGTGCGCACCGGACCGCTCACGCGATCGCCGGAAACCAGTTCGCAGCGACGAACCTGAGCGGCAGAGATGTAGACGTCATCGTCGGAGGGCTCCGGCGGATCGACGCGCAGGAACGCCGAGCCGTTGCCCAGCAGCTCGACCACGCCCTCGGCCAGCCGCTCCCTCTCCGCTCGCTCCCGCGACTGCTCGACCCCGCCGCGCTCTGCACTGCGATCGTCACCGCCGGCGCCACGATCGCCGCGGCCGCGACCGCGACGGGAGCCGCCCCGCGCGCCCGCGGCGTCGCTCGCGCCCGCGCTCGTCCGCCGCGGCCCGCGCTCCTCCTCGGCGTCCCTCTCGGAGTCCTCCTCGGACTCCTTCACGCCATCGTCCTCCGCCCCGCCCCGAGATCGACGGGAGCGCGGCGTGCGACGCCTACGGGGGGCCGCGGACTCGCGCTCGGTGTCTGCCTCCGAGCCGGCGGCGGCCTGCCCGCCGCCGTCGTCTCCGCCGCTGCGATCGAGGATCGCGTCGATCAGGTCGGCCTTGCGCAGGCGACGGAAGCCGTCAAGGCCGATCTGGTCGGCAATCGCGTGCAGGTCGGCGAGCGGGCTCGCGTCCAGCTCAGAGCGCTCCATTACGGGCATGTTCGGTTCTCCTCGGTATCGGATTGGGCGGTTGGCGCCCGGTCGCGTTGGACAGCGACCGGCACCCGCGTATGCGCAAGCAGCTTAGGACATCTGCTCGTAGCGATGTTCCTCGGCGAGCGCGAGAGTCCTCTGCGGCGCCAGCTCGCCCCGCAGCGCCGCGCGCACGCGCAGGAAGTCGGCGGCCGCGGCGACGTCGTGCACGCGGAAGATGTGCGCGCCCGCATCGACGCCGTGGGCCAGCGCGGCGAGCGTGCCGGCCAGGCGCCCGCGCGGCGCTCGCGCCGTCAGCGCGCCGATGAAGTCCTTGCGCGAGATCGCCATCAGCAGCGGCAGACCCAGCTCGTGCAGGCGCTCGCTGTGCGCGAGCAGCTCGATCGTCTGCGCCGGCGTCTTGGCGAAGTCCGGTCCCGGGTCGAGGATCAGCTGCTCGCGCCCAACCCCCGCCGCGAGCGCCAGCCGCACGCGCTCGCGCAGGAACTCAAGGACGTCCTCGACCACATCCCCGTAGAGGTCCGGGTCCTGCAGACGCTGCTTGGGCGCCGCGCGCGTGTGCATCACAACGAGCGCCGCCCCCGTCTGTGCGCAGACGTCCGCCAGCTCGGGGTCGCGCAGCCCGCTGACGTCGTTGACGATCGCCGCGCCCGCCGCGATCGCCGCGCGGGCGACCGCCGGCTTGTAGGTGTCCACCGACACCACGACCTCGCCGCCGATGTCCGGGTCCGCCACGATCCGCTCGATCAGCGGCAGCACCCGCTCGATCTCCTCCTGCACGGATACCGCCTCGCGGCCGGTGGACGCCGACTCGCCGCCGACGTCGAGGATGCCGGCGCCGTCCGCCGCAAGCTGGCGCGCCAGCGCCACGCGCTCGTGCAGGCCGTCGTAGCGCCTGGCGTCGCTGAAGGAGTCCGGCGAGGCGTTGACGATGCCCATCAGCAGCGGGCGGGCGCCGAGCGCGATCGTATGGCCGCGGGCGCGCAGCAGATGTGCAGCGCTCATGCGCCGAGATGCCCCTCCGCGCGAGCCTCCTGCTCAAAGCGCTCGCACTCCGCCGCCGTGCGCGCGCCGTCCCAGCACAGCTCCCGTGCGAGCACGTCGGCCACGCGCCGCACGGGCGCCGCGACTGTGCCGTCCGCCCCCTGCACAAGCTCGCGCGCGGCCAGCAGGCCCAGCCGTGTGCGGCGCAGCAGGACATCGCCGACGCTGCGCGCCTGCTCGCGGCGCGCGGCGAGCGCGACCTCCGCCAGCAGATCGGGGAGGCCGGCGACGATCGGCTGGGCCAGTTCGCCCCGCTCCGCGGCCAGCGCGAGCACGTCGTGCGCGGCGTAGCCGTAGCGGGCGGCAAGCGCCGCGTACGCCTCCTCGCGCACCCCCTCCACGCGCGGCAGATCCTGCACGGCGACAGCCTGGCCGAGCGGAATCTCGTGCGTGCGGCAGGGCGCGTCGCGCGCTTCGCGCTCGACCAGGCGATCGACCGTCAGCTTGGCCATGCGCCGCCACGTCGTCAGCTTGCCGCCGGTGATCGTGATCATCCCGCTGGAGGTCTCGTACAGCTCCGCCTTGCGCGAGATGTCGACCGACTTCTTCGCGTCGCCCGTTGAGATCAACGGCCTGACGCCGGCGAACGCGCCCGTCAGATCCTGCGGACCGAGCGAGGTGGCGAAGAACTCGTTGACGGCGTGCAGCAGGTAGTCGACGTCCTCGCCGGAGGGGCTGATGTGCTCCACCTCGCCGTCGTAGTCGTTGTCCGTCGTGCCCACCAGCGTGCGGCCGAGCCACGGCAGGGCGAAGATCGTCCGCCCGCCGCCGGCCGGCACGATCGCACCGGCGATCAGCGGCAGATCCTCGTTGCTGAGCGTGATGTGCGTGCCGCGACTCGGGCGGATGTGCGGCACCTCGGCCTCGTCGTGCAGCTCCTCCGGGCGCAGCCGGTCGGCCCAGACCCCCGTGGCGTTGACGACGTTCGCCGCGCGCACCTCGAACTGCTCCCCGCTCTCGACATCCAGCGCGCGCACGCCGTGAGCGCGACCCCCGTGCTCGATCAGGGCGAGCGCTTCGACGCGATTCGCGCACACGGCGCCAAAGCGCTCCGCCTCGCCGAGCACTGTGAGCACAAGCCGCGCGTCGTCGGTCTGGCAGTCGTAGAACAGATAGCCGCTGCTCGGCTCGCGCCCCGCGAGCGCCGGCAGCAGCTCCAGCACCTCCTCGCCGGAGATCATGCGGTGGCGCTCGGGGCTCCAGGACTCGCCTTCCTCGGCCTGCGGGGACCCCGCGCCGCCACTGCGCTGCGCGCCGGCCCGCTCCGCGCGCACGCGGCGCCCACGGCGCGTGCGCAGGCGATCGCGGTCGACGGACATCACGTCGTACAGGTTCAATCCCACACCCATCAGGCGGTCGGGATGGGCTCCCTCGAAAGTCGGCACGACGAGCGCCAGCGGACGCACCAGGTGCGGCGCGAGCGCGACCATCAGCTGGCGCTCAAGCAACGCCTCGCGGACCAGCCCGAGGTCGAAGTTCTGCAGATAGCGCAGGCCGCCGTGCACGAGCTTGCTCGACCGGCTCGACGTGCCGCAGGCAAAATCGGCGCGCTCCAGCAGCGCCACGCTGTAGCCGCGGGTGGCGGCGTCGAGCGCGACGCCGGCGCCCGTGATCCCGCCGCCGACGACGACGACGTCGAACTCGCTGTCTGACAGTGCGGAGATGGCCTGGCCGCGCTCGATCACGACAGCAGTCTCTCAGAGCGCGACGATCGCTCCCCGGCGCTAGCGCAGGACGAGCGCCACGCGCGTCGGGCGCGCCTGGCGCACCCCGGCGCGATCGACCGCGCTCAGCGTCAGCTCGTAGCGGCCGGGCCGCAGATGGCCGGCGGCGACCAGGAAGTGGCGACCCGGCATCGCGCGCACGCGCGGCGTGCGAAAGACCATCCGCAGGCAGGCGATGCGCCGGCCGTGCCGGGAGCACTTGGCGCGGCGGTGAAAGCCGAGCGTAGCCAGCACGGTGCGCACGCCCGCGCCGCCGGCGGCCTCCGTCGCCAGGACCTCGACCGCGCAGCTGCCGCGCCCGCAGCGCACCGAGACGACGCCCAGGCGCGGCCGCGGCCGTTGCCCCGCGCCGGCGCGGGGCAAGCTCGTCTGGTCCAGGGGCGTCTGCGGTGGATCGGAGGTGAGAAAGCTCGCGATCGCGGGGTCGGCGATCCGCGCGTAGACGCCGGGGCTGGCGGATTGCGCGCACCCTTCGCCGAAGCTCACGAGCCCCGCCAGCACGTAGTCTCCGGGCGGCGCGGCCGGGCTGACGCGGTCGACGAGCAGCGGTCCGCCGCTGTCGCCGAAGCACGAATCGCGCCCGCCCGAGGGACTGCCGGCGCACAACATGCGCGGCGTGATCGGCTGCGAGGAGAACGGGTCGGCGTAGTCGCTCGCGCAGAGCGTGGGATCGAGCAGCGGAATCTGCACCGAGCGCAGGTCGCGCGGATAGAGCCCTTCTTCGCCACGACTGGCCGAAGACTCCGCCCGCGTATCGCCCCAGCCGCTGACGGTCGCCAGCGGCGCGGGGCCGCGCGCTTCCGGGTTGGCGTAGACGGCCGCGAGCGAGGCGCTGACGCGGATCGGGGCGATCGTCGTACGCCCGTCGAGGGGCGGCGTCTGATCGGACCACAGCGGCCGCGCGAGCGTCACCACGCCGACGTCGTAGTCGTTGGTGGGAGGGTTGTAGTTGGGGTCAAACGACGTGGCGCTCGCCGGGTCCTCCACCACCCCGGGGCCGTACGGAGGATCGCCCGGCCCGTCCAGGTGCGTGCTCCCGGCCAGCACCGCGACCTGCGCCGGCGGGCTGACCCTGCCCGTCCGCTGGTCGACCAGGCAGTGCGCCGCCGTGGCGACGTGCGTCGCGTCGACGATCACCCCTCCGCAGAAGAAGCCTTCCGCGACCGAGCCCAGGCGGGGGTCATAGAGGGCGACTTGAAAGGGAAACGCCCCGGCCTGCGTATCAGCCCCACCGACGATCCGTGCGCCGACGATCGCCGCGGCCGGACCCGCCCCGGCGGCGGCGGCGAAGGCCGCCACCGCAAGCGTGGCGAGCAGCGGCGCAAGCCCGCGGAACACCGCCTCCGCGGCGCGGCGGCCGGCCCCTCGGCCGTCGGCCTGGTGTACCCCTCCGTGTGCTGACATTCAGAATTAAAGTCGTCCACCCATTTCAGTTGTGAGCAGGATACATCAATTATCAGCAAATGAACAGAGGTAGCTAAAAAGTCAATGGCCGCAGCAAACAGCCGCTGCATGAGGGCGAATATGTGCTCGATGGCATCGGCTGCGTCGTCCCGGGCAGCCCGGACTCGCGTCTCGCTCGGAGGCGATGTCCCCGCGCTCCGGACTCCCGGCCACGCGGATGCGATGTCCCGCCATCGGCTCGCCGCGGGAAACCGCTCCCCGCGCCCGCGCGAGGGCCGCCCGCTAGATCTGCGCGAGCTCGGCGGTGATCTCGGAGACGGCCGACTTGGCGTCGCCGAAGAGCATCGAGGTCTTCGGGTCGAAGTACAGCTCGTTCTCGATGCCCGCGAAGCCCGGGTTCATCGAGCGCTTGATGACGATCACCGACTGGCTGTCGGAGACTTCGAGGATCGGCATCCCGTAGATCGGCGAGGACGGCGTGTTCTTCGCCGCCGGGTTGGTGACGTCGTTGGCGCCGATCACGAGCGACACGTCGGTGCGCTGGAACTCCGGATTCGCGTCGTCCATCTCCCGCAGCTGATCGTACGGCACGTCGGCCTCCGCCAGCAGCACGTTCATGTGCCCCGGCATCCGGCCGGCGACCGGGTGGATCGCGTAGCTCACGTCCACCCCACGCTGCTCCAGCTCCTTGGTCAGCTCGCGCACAGCGTGCTGCGCCTGCGCGACAGCCATGCCGTAGCCGGGCACGACGACCACGCGGTTGGCGTAGGCGAGCTGGATCGCCGCGTCCGCGGCGCTCGTGGAGCGCACCGTGCCGCCGTGCTCGCCCGCTCCTTCGGCGCCCTCGACGGCGCCGCCGCCGCCGAATCCGCCGGCGACGATCGACGGGATCGAGCGGTTCATCGCGGTGGCCATGAGGTTCGTGAGGATCGTGCCGGAGGCGCCGACGATCATGCCGGCCACGATCAGCGCCGGATTGTTGAGCGCCATTCCCGTCGCGGCGGCCGACAGCCCCGTGAAGGCGTTCAGCAGCGAGATCACGACAGGCATGTCCGCGCCCCCGATCGGCAGCACCACGGCGTTGCCAAGCAGCGCCGCGACGACCAACATGCCGACGAACAGCAGTTCGGAGTGCGCCCCGGCGACGAGGTCGATGCCCGCGGCCAGGGCGAGGATCAAGAGCACGAGGTTGACGATCTGCTGCGCCGAGCCGAAGGAGATGGGGCGCCCAGGGATCACTTCCTGGAGCTTGCCGAAGGCGATGTTGGAGCCCCAGAAGGAGATCGAGCCCACGATCGCGGCGAACACGGAGAAGATCGCGATGTACGTCGCGACCCCGCTGTAGCTCGAGCCGTAGTTGCGAAACTCGGCCCACGAGATCAGGAACACCGCGCCGCCGCCGACGCCGTTGAAGAGCGCCACCATCTGCGGCATCGCCGTCATCTTCACCTGCCGCGCCGCGGGGACGCCGACGGCGGTGCCCAGGGCGATGCCGAGCACGATCAAGCCCCAGTTGCCCTCCAGCGGATTGAGCAACGTGGCGATGACGGCGATGGCCATGCCCACAGCGGCGATGCGATTTCCGCGCACCGCCGTCGTCGGTCCGGCGAGGCCGCGCAGGCCCTGGATGAAGAGGGCGAAGGCGACGATGTAGAGGACGTAGATGAAGCTTTCGCTCTGCAGGAAGCTGCCCATGACCGGGTGCGGGGACATCGTCACTGCTCCCCGTCCTTCTCGACCGCCTTGGCCTTGGGCTTGGACTTGAACATCTCAAGCATCCTGTCGGTGACGAGGAAGCCACCGATGACGTTGATCGTGCCGAAGGCGATCGCGATCACGAGGATCACCTTGTTGAAGGTGTCGTTGCCCGAGAAGCCGACGACCAGGAGACCGCCGAGCAGCACGATGCCGTGAATCGCGTTGGTGCCCGACATCAGGGGCGTGTGCAGCGTATTTGGCACCTTGGAGATCACGACGAAGCCGATGAAGCCGGCGAGCACGAGGATCGCGAGGTTGGTGGTGAGGACGGTTGCCAGGATCATCGAGGCTCCTTTAGGCCTTGGCCTCGACGGCGTTCTTGGCTCCCGCGTGGACGATCTCGCCGTCGCGGACCACACACGCGCCGGCGACGATCTCGTCGTCGAAGTCGAGCTTCAGCGCGCCGTCCTCGCCGACGAACAGATCGAGCAGCGCCAGCACGTTGCGCGCGAACAGCTGCGAGGAGTGCTCGGGCATCGTCGCCGGCAGGTTCAGCGGCGAGACGATCTTGACGTCGTGGCGAACGACCGTGTCGCCCGGCTCGGTCAGCTCGCAGTTGCCGCCGGCCTCGCCCGCGAGGTCCACGATCACGCTGCCCGGCTTCATGCCCCGCACGGCCTCCTCGGTGACGAGCTTGGGGGCGGGGCGCCCCGGCACCAGCGCGGTGGTGATGACGACGTCGAAGCCCTTGATCGCATCCGTCAGCGCCTGCTGCTGCTGTGCGCGCTCCTCCTCGGTCAGCTCGCGGGCGTAGCCGCCCTCTCCCGCCGCCTCCAAGCCGAGGTCGAGCCACATCGCCCCGAGCGAGTGCACCTGTTCGGCCACCTCCGGGCGCACGTCGTAGCCGGTCGTGCGGGCGCCGAGGCGCTTGGCCGTGGCGAGCGCCTGCAGCCCCGCCACGCCGGCCCCCAGCACGAGCACCTTCGCCGGCGGGATCGTGCCGGCCGCGGTCATCAGCATCGGGTAGAAGCGGCCCATGCTCTCGGCGCCCAAGAGGGCGGCCTTGTAGCCGGCGACGTTGCTCTGCGAGGACAGCGCGTCCATCGACTGCGCGCGCGAGATGCGCGGAATCGCCTCCATCGCGAACGCCGTCGCCTTGGCCTGCGCCAGCGCCGCGGTGGTCTGCGGGCTCGTCAGCGGCGCGAGGAAACCGATCAGGATCGAGCCGGCGCCCAGCTGCGCGATCTCCTCGGGGGTGGGCGGCGCGATCTTCACGACCACCTCGCAACCCCAGATCTCCTTAGCGTCCGCGCCGATCTGCGCACCGGCCTGTGCGAAGGCGTCGTCGGGCAGCAGCGCGTCCGCGCCCGCGCCGCTCTGCACGAGCACGTCCAGGCCTTTGGCCTTGAGCTTGCCGACCACCTCCGGCACGAGCGCCACTCGATGCTCGCCCGCGGTCGTCTCCTTGGGAACGCCTACCCGCATGTGAAGGCCGGGAACCTATCCGATCCTCCCGACGCACGCCATTCCGCCACCCCCGTGTGCGACACTCGCACGAGCGCTGTGACGATCAACCTCACCCGTATCTACACGAAGCTCGGGGACTCCGGCGAGACCCACCTCGGCGACATGAGCCGTGTCTCCAAGGTGCACCCCCGCGTGGAGGCCTACGGCACCGTGGACGAGCTGAACGCGGTGCTCGGCGTCGCGCTCGCGCAGCCCGGCCTGCCGCCGCGCTTCGCCGAGTGGCTGCAGCGCGTTCAGAACGACCTGCTCGACGTCGGCGCCGACCTGTGCGTGCCGTCCGCCGCGGCGGACGGGGAGGAGAGCGAGGCGCGACCGCGGCTGCGCATCTCCGCCGCGTACACGCGGTGGCTGGAGGAGGCGTGTGACGAGATCAACGCCGGACTGCCCCCGCTGCGCTCCTTCGTGATTCCCGGCGGCAACCTCGCCGCCGCCCACCTGCACGTCTGCCGCACCGTCTGCCGCCGCGCGGAGCGGCGCGCGATCGCCGTCGGCGCCGAGAGCAACCCGGAGGTCGTGCGCTATCTGAACCGGCTCTCCGACCTGCTGTTCATCCTCAGTCGCGCCGCCGGCGAGCAGCACGAGTCACTGTGGGAGCCCGGCGCGCACAGCCCCGACCCCGGGGGCGGCACGGCGTAGCTCGCGCCGGCGCGGGGAGTGTCTGCTCGCCGACGGCCGGCGCGGGGCGCTCGCGCGCAGCGCCGCGACTGCCAGGGACACCCACAGGGCGGCGAGCAGGTAGCCCCCGAAGACGTCGCTCGGCATGTGCCACGCGAGAATCAACAGCGACACGCCCACGGCGACCACGAAGCCCATGCCGAGCGCCGCCACCAGCGGGCGCAGCGTATAGGGAGCGACGAGCACGGCGCACAGCGCGAGCGTCATCGCCGCGGTGGCGTGGCCGCTCGGCCAGGACGCGGCGGTGATGTCCTTCAGGCCGGCGTACGCGTGGGGATGCGCGAGCAGCGGCTTGAGCACCTCCGCGGAGAGCGGCGCGAGCGGCAGTACCACGGCGACGGCGAGCGCTAGGCGAGCGCGCCCGCGCAACAGCGCCGCCGCCACGAGCGCGATCGCCCACACCGTGTACAGACCGGGTTCAAGCAGTCCCAGAAGATGGTTGGCCAGCAGGTCCACGCGCGGGCGGCCCAGGCGCGTGAAGTCGTACAGCGCCACGGCATCCTTGACGTGCGCGACGGGCACAAGCGCGGCGATGACCCACGTCGCCGCCAACCCGGCGAGACACAGCAGGGCGATACGCAGCGCACCGGCCGCGCTCGCATGGGCGACCGGGCCGCGGCGGTAGGCCGTGGAGAACTCTGAGCGGGACATCCCCTACAAGGGTAGGCCCGCGGCTAAACGGCCGCTGAAGGCGCTACCGCGCGAGACCGAGCCAGCCGAGCGTCTGTTCGGCGAGCGCCTCCGCCTGGCGCGCGATCGTGTGCACCTCGCCCTGCAGGCGCCCGGCCTCCGCCGGCATGGCCGGCGCGGGGGCGCCGCCCGCCTTCACGCCGGGCGCGGAGGCGCCGCCCGCCTGTACGCCGGACGCGGGAGCGCCGCCCGCCAAGCGGGACCTGGACGGCGAGCGCGGGCTGACGATCGCGCCGACCCCGACCGGCGCCGCGGAGGCGCCGTGGCGCCGGACAGGGGCGATCGGGAAAGGCTTGCCGGCGAGCGCCGTCAGCGCCTGCGCCGTGACCCATACCGGCGTCTGCGCGCTCGTGGCGGAGTAGCGCACGCTGCCGTCCGGCGCGAGCAGACCCTGCAGGTAGGCGAGCGCCGAGCGCCCGCCCCCGCGGCGCACGGCGCTCACGCGGCGTCCGGCGGCGAGCAGGCCCTGGATCGCCCACGACGTGGACTGCGCGTTGGATTCCCCGCCGGGCTGCTGGGGAAAGCCACCGTCGAGATTCTGCGCGGCGGCGAGGAAGCGCACCGCGCGCGCGATCGCCACAGCGTTGGCGGCGCCGGCGTCGAGGATGCCCTGCAGCGCCGCCGCCGTGTCGTCGACGTCGCTGGCGCCACCACGCGCGGTGAAGCCGAAGCCGCCGTCGGCGTTCTGCTGGCGGGCGAGCCAGCGCCCGGCGGCGCGCACCGCCGGATCGGCCGCGGAGCGCCCGGCGGCGCGCAGCGCGAACACGGCGAACGTCGTGATGTTCACGAGGTGTTCGAAGGAGCCGTCGCCGGCGCGGGCGCGCAGCAGTTCGCGCACGAGGTCGCGGCCGGCAAAGGAGCTCGTGGAGACCCCGCACGCGTGCAGCGCGAGGATCGTGCGCTCGATGTCCCCCGGCCCTTCGAGGGTTGAGGCGCCGCCGCGCAGAGCGTCGAGGGGCGAGCGGCCGTTGCGCGTGAGCGTGAGCGGGTCGCGCCCCGCCGCATCCAGGCCGATCGCCGCCCACGCGGTGTACAGCTCGCTGCTGCGCTGTCCGCGGACGGCGCCGAAGCCGCCGTCGCCGTTCTGGCTCCGGGCGAGGAACGCGACCTGGCGGGCGAGCTGAACGCGTGCGGCGCGCGCGGGAGCGGCCGCCACCTCAAGCTGGCCTGCACCGCGCGCAGGCCCCGCGCCCTTCGCAGCGCTGGGGCCGGCGCCCGCGAGCAGCGCCAGCGCCAGCGCCGCGGCGCCGGCGGTCTCCCAGCGCACGTCCAGACGCAGGCGCAGCCGCGCCAGCATCCGCGCTAGCTCCGGCGCGAAGGCGAGGCCGAACAGCAGGCTGGCGCCGGCGTCGACGAGATCGAAGGGGAGGCCTGCCGCCGCCGCGGCGAGCAGCGCCGCGGGCGTGTGGCTGGCGCCGATCGTCCACGTGTAGAGGTTCATGATCTCCTTCGCGCCGAGCGCGGCAAGCGCGCAAGCCAACGCCAGCGCCACGCGCCCCAGACGGCGGCCGCCCAGGCGCCCGACCGCCGCGCCGGCGAGCCCGACAAGTCCCCACGCCGCCATCTGCCACGGCGTGTACGGCCCCTGTCCGAGCACCATGTTCGACGCGAACATCCCGAGCGCGCCGACGCTGAACCCCGGCAGCGGACCGAGCGCGTAGCCGACGACGAACGTCATCGCCGTGATCGGCTTGACCTCCGGCAGCGCGACGAACGCGTCGCGCCCGAGCGCCGCAACCGCCGCCAACGTCGCGACGACGGCGACCATGTGCGCCGAGGGCTGCGCGCGCTCGTACGCAAACCAGCCGGCGAGCAGCACTCCGCCGACTATCAGCAGGCACGCCAGCGGCCAGCTCACTGGGCATCCTCTCGTTGGTCCTTTGGGTGTGTCATGCGACCACCTCGCGCAGCGTCGTCGCCGCGCCGGCGGCGAGCAGGGCGGCGCCCTGCTCGGGCCGCAGGGCACCTCCCGCGCCGGCGAGAATGCGCGCCGTCTCGGTCGCGAAGTACCAGCCGCCGGCGAGCAGCTCGTGCGCCGCACCGTCGGCGATCACACGCCCGTCGGCGAGCAGCACCACGCGCTCTGCGCACGCGCAAGCGAACTCCGGGTCGTGCGTGGCCACGAGCACCCCCTGGCCCTCCCGCGCGCGGCGACGCAGCTCCCCCGCCAGCGCCGCCTTCGTCTCGCGATCCATGCCGCGCGTCGGCTCGTCCAGCGCGATCACGGCGGGGCTCTCGCCGTCGCCCGCGACGATCGCGAGTGCCAGGCGCTGGCGCTCGCCGCCGGAGATGTCGCGCGGGTTGCGCGCCGCCAGGCGCTCCAGACCGGCCGCCGCCAGCGCTTGCGCCGACAGCTCGTCCGCGACCCGGTCGCGCAGGAAGTAGTCGCCGGGGTTCTGCAGCAGCAGCGCGACGCGGCCGCCGCGCTCGATCCGCCCCCGGGTCGGCTCCAGCAGGCCGGCGGCGTGGCGCAGGAGCGTCGACTTGCCGGCGCCGTTGCGACCCATCAGCGCGACGCTCTCGCCCGGCGCGAGCGTCAGCTCGACGCCGCGCAGGATCGCGGGGCCGTCGCGCAGCTCGTGCCAGACGCCGCGCAGACGCAGCGCCGCGCGCGGGCGCTTGGCGCGCACCGTGCGAAGCCCGTCCGCTCGCACGGGCTGGGGCGCAGGCTGGCTCTCCCCCGGCATCGGCTCGGCGGGGAGCAGGCCACGGCGGCGCAGGGTCGCGCGCGCCTGCTTGACCCCCACCGGCGCCGGGGACAGACCCGCCAGCGCGAACAGCCGCGCGCCCGGGGTCTGCAGCGCCGGCGCGTGCACCTGAGCCCACTCCAGGAAGGCGCCGGGGGCGCCGTCGTGGGCGACGCGCCCGTCGCGCAGGGCGATCACCCGGTCGGCCACCGCCAGGCAGCGCTCCAGACGGTGCTCGGCGAGCACGATCGTCGTCTCCCACTCCTGGTTCAGCCGCCACAGCAGACCGATCAGCTCATCCGCGGCGACCGGGTCCAGCTGCGAGGTCGGCTCGTCGAGCAGCACGACGCGCGGGCGGCCCGCGAGCGCCGCGCCGAGCGCCACGCGCTGCTTCTCACCGCCGGAGAGCTCGTGCGTGGAGCGATCCAGCAGGTGGTCGATGCCGAGCGCGAGCGCCACCTCCTCCACGCCGCGCGCCACCGCCCCCGCGCCGTGTCCGCGGCTTTCCAGGGACAGCGCGAGCTCCGCGCGCACGGAGCTCATCACCAGCTGCGTCTCGGGGTCCTGGAAGAGCATCCCGACGACACCGCCCAGACGCGCCGGGCCGTGCTCGCGCGTATCCAGGCCACAGAGCGTGACCGCGCCGGCGAAGCTGCCCCCGTGGAAGTGCGGCGCCAGCCCACACGCCGCGCGCAACAGCGTCGACTTGCCGTGCCCGGAGAGACCGGCCAGCAGGCACAGCTCGCCCGGGCCGATCTCCAGGCTCACACCGTCGAGCGCCGGCGCCGCGCAGGACGGGTAGCTGTAGGTGACGTCCGCGAAGGCGAGCGCACTCACGGCTCGATCCCCCGCCGGTCGCACGCCGGCATCAGCACCGCGACCGCCAGCGCGGCGCACAGCGCGAGCGTGCCGGCGTCGAGTCGCACGAGCAGTTCGGGGTAGGCGGTGAACGACGCCGCACCCGTGAGACGCCCCGCCAGCGCCAGCGCCACGACGACGCTGGCCGAGACGGCGAACGCCAGATCGTGGCGCGACCAAGGCCGTCGCACACCACGCAGGCGCGGGCGGGCGCGCGTGGCGTGCGCGAAGCCGCGCAGCTCGAGCGTCGCGGCGACGTCCATCGCGCGGTCGAGCGAGCCGCCGAGCACCGCGCCGAACAGCGCCAGACGCCCCCGCGCGCCACCGGGCGCACCGTCCGGACGGGTCCGCTGCGCCTCGTCCAAGCGCTGCGCGTCGGCCGCCAGCAGCGGGATCATGCGTGTCGCCAGCGACGCGGTGAGCGCGGAGCGAAACGAGAGCCTGCGCAGCCCGCGCAGCATCTCGTCGGGGTCCACCGCGAGGCCCGCGAGCGTCGTGATCACGATCAACGTGCTCACCTTCAGCGCGATCACCGCGCCGTACACGAGCGCCTCCACCGTCAGGTCGCCCTGACCGAACGGCCCGAGGTCGCCGAGGCGCGCGAACACCGTCAGCCCGTCGCGGGTGACGAGCACGTTGACGAGCACGATCGGCAGCGCGACGATCAGCGCCGTGCGCAGCGTGCCCGCCACATGGCGCCCGACACCCGCTCCCGCGGCGGCGCCGAGCACCGCCAGCGCCAGCGCCGCCAGCGCCAGCGGGTTGTAGAGCAGCAGCGCCGCCGCGCACAGGGACGCCACCCAGAGCGCGCCGATCCCGGCGCGCGCCGCGTGCAGCGGGCTCGCCAGGCGGCGGTAGAAGCGTGCGGGGCGCACGGGCTCAGGGGCTCCCTCGCAGCGGGCGCGCGCAGCGCGGGCAGCGGAGGCTCACCGCGGCACCGCCAGCGCTTCCCCGGATGGCGCCAGCGCGACCGCGAAGCGGTTGCGCAGCGTCGCCGGGTCAAACGCCTTTGCCGCCCGCGCGAGTCCCGCGGAATCGGTGCCGGTGAGCACCCACACGGGCGCGCTCTGCGCGTAGCGGGTGGCGGCGATCAGGCCGGCGCCGGCGGTGAGGGTGCGCACGACTGTCCCGTCGGCGTTCAGCAGGCTCAGCGTCGTTCCGTCGGCGGACGGGCGCGCGTACACCCCGCTCGCGGCGGGTCCGCGCCCGATGCCCTGCGCCGCCGGATCGCCCGCGAGCGTCGGCCACGGCCCCACGAGCACGCGCAGCGTGCTCGGCTCTTCGCCCGGCGCGATCGTTGAGATCGCCGCGGGGACGCCGAATGCGCGCAGACGCGCGGTCACCGTGCGGCACGGTTCGCCCTGCACGTCGGCGCACTCGACGCGCACCGGCAGGCGCTTGCCGGCGACGCCGTGCACGAACGGCTCGGGAAACGAGCCGACCACCGCCGGGATGTCCTGCGTCTGGCTCCAGTCGTGCAGATCCCACCAGATGCGGTCGCCCCCGTGCACGACCGTGTCGGCGGCGCCCTTGGGAGCCTCAACGCCGTTTACGTAGTAGAACCAGTCGATCGGCTGTCCGGCGCTCTGGCCTCCCGCGCGGCCGTCGATGCTCTGCACGAACCCCCCGCCGTAGCGCGTCTTGACCGCGTTGTTGCGCAGCAGCAGACTTATCACCGTCTCGCGTCCGCGCACGCGCGGCGCGCTGAGCTGGCGCAGCACGCGCGCGCCGAATTCGCTCGAAACGGTCAACCTCACGCCCGTCGGCGCGCTGCCGGGGCCCAGGCCGCAGCCGGCCAGCAGCCCGGCCGCGGTCAGGGTGCCCACGAGCGCGGTGCGCAGCGCGCGCCGCACCGTGCGAGGACTCCGCGATGCGGCGGATGCGAACGTGCGCCGCACCGTGCGAGGACCCCCGGGCGCGGCGAACGCGAGCGTATCGCGGCGCACGCGCCGTGCCGGCCGGAGACCGCCGGGCTCAGCGGACATAGAAGACGATCCGCGAGCTGCCCCGGTCCAGCGGGGCGCGATGGCCCGCGGCGTCGACCGCCCGGATGTCGAACACATACCGCCCGCGCAGCAGCGGCGCGGGCAGCAGGTAGGAGAAGCTCGCCCCCGTCGCGACCGCGAAGAAGCGCGCCGTCCCGCAGCGGGCGTCGAGGAAGCGCGCGCGCTTGGCGTCGTAGTCCCAGCAGCGCCCGCGATAGCTGCGGCGCAGCTCGATGCTGACGGAGCCGATCGCGGTGTGCGCGATCGCCCTGCCCGCCAGCACCTTCGGCGCCTGCCCCAGCGCGTAGACGTGTCCATCGAGAACGCCGCTCGCCTGCGCCACCACCGCGTACGGTCCCGTGTACGCGGGCGTGGGCGCGAACGGGGTTGTCGCGCTCTGACCCGCGGCGAGAACGGAGCCGGCCGGCGCCTGCGTGCCGCACGTGCCGTCGTTGCCTTCGTGTACGCAGATCGTCGTCTGCGTACGCACGGCCGCCGGCCCTCCGGTCGCTTCGTAGGCGTGCAGCGTGTACGTGCCGTCGCCGGCGAATCTCAGCGTCGCGTGACCCTGGAGGTCCGCCGTCGCGTTGACGCCGCCGCCGGCGACGTCGGCGCCGACGGCCGGAGACGGTTCGCCCTTGGCGTTGTACTGCGACACGGTCACGCTCACGGCTTCGCCGACGTTGGCGAGCACCGGCGCTTCGATCCCGAGCGGAGTCGGCGAAGGGGGACATTCTTTCCCGAAGCACGCCGGGAAGAACAGCACCTGATCGCCCTGTGCCAGCTGCGCTTCGCACGCGCCGACGCTCGCTTCCTTGTGATCGAGCCAGAACGACCAGTAGTAGTTCGCCTTCGACCCGGCTTCGAACTGGTGGGTCTCGCCCGCGATCGTAAAGATTTCGTACTGGTTGAAGTTGCTGCTCCACGGCCCGCTCCAGTTGCCGCCCGTGGCGAGCTCCAGGGCGCCGATCGCGCTCGTACCGGAGCAGGAGCCTTCGGGGTGACCTTCGCCGTTGTTCTTGACCACGGGGGTCGTCGTCGTTCTGAGCAGCGTCGGCGGGACCTTGGTTTCGGTCAGCCCCTCGACCTCGACGGTGACGCTGGCCGGCGCGACGGCGCGCGCGGGCGCGACGAAGACCAGCAGAGCGAGTAGAGCGAACAGCGGTGTGACGGCTGACAGCGAGCGCACGGCGCGCGCCGTGCGCCGGCGGATGGGACTTGTGTGCATTGAGCCACCCCTTTCCACGAGGGCTTGCGGGCTTAGGTCGGAGGCAGGTCTCCTGGCTCCCGGGCCTACCCCTCCGCGCCTTCCCGGCTCGCCTGAGGCGAATCGGTGGCTGCGCCTCGATCGCTCGATCGCCGCGCCGCGGTGGGCATCCCCGGTCACAGTGGCGGGTCCGCGCCGGATTCTCACCGGCTTCCCTTCACCACCGACCTTTCGGATGGGCGCATTCTACAGAGGCGCGCGGCGAGGCGAGTACGACCGGACTCGGCCTTGCCGCAAGCCTCGCCCGCCCGAGCGTGCAGGCCCCTGCCTGAAGTCGCTGCGTCCGGGACTCCAGCTGTCAGCGACCGAGCGAGCCCAGATCGCCGTCGAGATCGCCGAGCACCGCGCACGCCTCGCCCAGCGGGCGGCCGGCCGCGATCAGCCGGCGGGCGTGCTCGAGATCGTCCGAGCGCCCGACCGACAGCGCGGCGAGCACGCGGCCGTCCTTCAGATACCACTGCGAGAACTCGCCGTCAGCCATCGATCCGCGCACGATCTCCTCGTCCCACTCGTACGCCGGACCGACGTACTCGAGCGACACCCAGTCCGCGAGATCGGAGAAGAAGTACGGGACCTCCGCGTGCGCGACGTCGCGCCCGAGCATATTCAGCGCCACCGTCTTGCCGTGATTGAGGGCGACGTCCCAGTGCTCTACGCGCAGCGCCTGCCCGTCGTGCAGCACCGACTCGTACTCGCACATGTCTCCGGCGGCGTAGATCCCGGGCGCGGAGCTCTCAAGCCGCGAGGAGCACAGCACGCCGCCGCGCGGGCCGATCGCCAGGCCCGCGCCCTGCGCCAGGCGCACGTCCGGCGTCACCCCGGCGCCGATCACGACCATGTCGGCGGGAAGCTTCAGACCACCCTTGGTCACGACCTGCGCGACCCTCCCCTCTCCTGCACCCTCAAACCGCTCCAACTCCTCGGCGCCGTGCACGCTCACGCCGCGCGCCTGCAGCGCATCCTGGAAGAAATGCCCGGCGCGCTCGCCGAAGGTGCGCTGCAACGTGACGTCCTCCTGCATCACGATCGTGCAGCGCTTGCCCAACGACGTGAGCGACGCGGCGACCTCGCAGCCGATGTAGGAGCCGCCGATCAACACGACGTGCTCGGCGCTCTGCGCGCCGGCGCGGATCGCGTCGGCGTTGCCGAGCGCGCGCAGGTAGTGGATCTGCTCCAGCTCGCACCCCTCGACGTTCAGCCGCCGCACGTTCGCGCCCGTCGCGAGCAGCGCCTGCTCGAACGCCACCTCCTCGCGGGTCGAGAGCTTCGCGACGCGCGCGTGCGGATCGAGCGATGTCACGCTCGTGCGCGTGAGCAGCTCGATGTTCTGCTCCTGCCACCACGCGGCGGGCCGGAACAGCGTGTCCTCGCGACTTTCGGAGCCCTGCAGGTAGCCCTTCGAGCACGGTGGGCGGTTGTAAGGGGGGTCGGGCTCGCGCCCGACGAGCAGCACCGAGCCCTCGGCGCCGGACTCCCGCAGCCAGCGCGCGCAACTGGCGGCAGCGAGGCCACCGCCGATCAGCAGGTAGTCGACTTTGCGCGTGGCCATGCGCGGTTACTTTAGAGCCCCGGCGGATGACGCACCGACCAGTGCGCCCAGGTGGGGATGGCGTCGAGGATGCGCCAGCGCGGACCGTCTTCCCCGCGATTGGGACCGACGTCCGTGCCGTTGTGGCTCGTGTCGAGCCTCAATCCGGCGATCACGATGAAGACGTGCGCGGTCGGCCGTTCGGTCGCGTAGATGGTCACCCACCGACCGGGCCCCGGCGCGCCCCAGCGGGTGTAGTCCTGCGCCAGCGGATTGCTGCGCAGGATTTCCGCGATCGAGCGCACCCCTGCGCGGTAGAGCACGTAGTTGACGGTGCTCGAGCAGTCCTCTTGCGGCGCGCCGCGTGGATCGGGGTGACCGGCCGGGCCGTAGGACAGCTGCTGCAGCTCGTTGCCGGCGATCACCATCGCCTGCACCACCGGCGGCGCTTCGGCCGGTATCAGCGCGACGTGTCCGTCGCTCGGGGACAGAACGGCCTGACCGCCGCCGATGAGCTGAACTGGCGTTGCGGTTTTGGCATTGGCGCCGGATCCCGCTTCGCCCGCGGCCTGCGCGTCGTCCGAGGAGAGCGCCGGAGCCCGGTAGCGCGCCGCCCAGCGCAGCACCTCGGCCACGTACCAGCCGGCGTGGTTGTACGCGAAGATCGCGCGGCGGTAGTCGCCCGGAGCCCCCGCCGCCTTCAGATAGCGGGCCGCGGCGAAGATCGCATCGGCGGGGTCCCAGCGGTCGATTCTGCCGTCGCCGTCGCCGTCGACGCCGTAGGACGCCCAGGTCGAGGCGATGAACTGCATCGGGCCGCCGGCGCCCGCGGCGTTTACGGACCCCGCGCGCGTGCACGAGGGGTCCGGGTCGCGCCCGTGGTCGCACTCCACCCTGCCGATCGCGGCGAGGATCGACCAGTCCAAGCCGTAGCGCTGCGCCGCCGCCCGGTACAGGCGCAGGTACTCGGGTGGGATCTGCGCCCGCGCCGCCGCGGACACGCCGTAGGCGGCGCCGGCGGAGCCACCGGAGGCAGACTGCGTCATCGTCAGCGCGCCGAGCGCGATCGCCAGCGTCGCGCAGAGCGGCGCGGCACACGCCAGGAGCCCGCCCGCGAGTTTCAGCTGCCAGCCCAATCCCGCTCGCCTCTCAGCGCCGCGGCCGTCCGAGCTGGCGCTTGCGACGCGCGGCGACGTCGTGGGCATCGCGCATCACGGGCGAGCGGCGCGCGCGAGCGCGCGCGTCCGTCAGCCACTCCTCAAGCGGCGGCTCGGGCTTGCGGTGAGTCGACGGCAGCTCGCTGCCACCGTCGTGCAGGCGGCGCTCCAGCGCCTGCTCGAAGTCCCGCTCGGCGCGCTGGCTGCGGCGGCGCCCGAGCTGCCCGTCCGGCGCCGGCACAGCGTCCGCGGCGGCGCCGCTCAGTTCCCGACGCAGCGCCAGTTCGCGGTCGATCTCCAGTCGCGCCTGGCGACGACGGCGGGAGTCCAGGCGCTCGTACTCGCCCGCCCCATAACCGGCGAGACCGGCGAGCGCCGCATAGTCGCGTCCGCGCGGTGACGCGCCAGCGCCCGTCGCGGCCCCTGCCGCCCCGCCTTCGGCCCGTTGATCTTGGCCTGAGAGGAGCTGCTGCGCCGCGCCCGCCCCGCTGGCGGGCGCAGCGGCCTGCGGACGCGAAGCCCTGAGGCGCTCCGCGGCCGCCGGCAACGCCGCCTGGTCGTCCAGGAAGCGCGCCCGCGCCTGCTGCTGCTCACGCGTGTACGGCCTGCCGATGTGCCGCCTGAGCCGCTCGCCCAGCGCGGCCGCGTGGCGGGTCCGCGCGAGCTGCTCGCGCCCGTGCGCGATCTCCCCTTCGATGCGCACGGCGCGCACACCCAAACGTGCAGCCCGGCGCCCATCGCCGCTTGCTTGTGCCCGCTCGCGCTCGCGCCGCACGCGCTCGAGCTGCTGCTGGCGCTCGGCGAGTCGCGCGTGGATCCGCGGAGCGTCGGCCGCGCCGGCGCGCGCCTTGCGATGATCGAGCGCCAGCGTGCGGTCGACCTGCTCCGCGGCGGTCGCGTGCGCCCGTGCGCGCACGACCTGTTCGATCGCCTCTCGCTGTTCGACGTCCGGCGCCGGCCGGGAGAGCTTGTCGTGGACCCAGCGGGCGCCCTGGTAGACCTCGCGCGGTGTCCGCAGCGCGTTGTGCACGCGCGCGCCGATGCTGGCTGCGCGCGGCGCCGGCGCCGCGCGCTCCTCGCCCTGCACGAACGCCAGGAGCCGCTGACGGGTGGTATAGGCCCCCCACCACAACGCCGCGACGAGCAGCCACTGCATCCACCACCCGAGCCCCCGCAGGCTGAGCAGAATCCGCACGATCGCCAGCACCGCGCCGAGCAGCAGCGAGTAGAGGAGCTTGGAGACGACGGTGCCGAACAGGCGTGCCGCCCACTCCCGGAAGACGGCGCGGCCACTGTCTCCAAACGCCGGCGCGAGCACCGCGCCCGGCGCCAGCATCAGGTACACGAGCGTGAGCAGCGCCGCGCCGAGCAGGCGCAGCGCGAGGAAGCCCAGCAGCGCGATCATGCCCGCGTCGCCGGCCCAGATCAGCAGCAGGCCGACGATGCGCTGCCCGGTCGAGCCGTCGGTGCGAAACTGCGCCTGCGCGACCGTGGGTCCACGGCAGTGGCCGATGTCCGAGCTGCCGCACAGCGCCCCGAGCAGCGCGTTGCTCGCCGCCGTCGAGTTGCGGGGACCGGTGTTCGGCGCCAGCGCCAGGAACAATTCCCCGTTGCTGCGCGCCGCTCGCAGCAACGCCGCGCTGACGCTGTCCGCTCGCGCCTGGGGACTGCCCGACTTCAGGCACGCCGCGAGCGTGGCGCGACAGCCGCTGGAGCGCTGCCGTTCGGCTGCCACGCGCAGCCCGGCGGCGCGCAGCCGCGGGTCCAGCTGCGCCGGTTCCTGACACCAGCGCACCTGCCCGAACTCCAGGTAGCACCACGGCGCTTCGATGCCCTCTGTGAACACGTCGCGCATCCCGTCGGTGAGCGAGCGCCCGGCGGCGGCCGGCGTGCCCCGCACGACCGCTCCGAGCGTCGCCAGGCTCGCCTCGGTGGTCGCCCGCCCGAGCGCACCGAGCGTGCCGCTGGGGTCGACGATCAGCCACAGCCCGCCGGCCATCATCGCCAGCATCAGCAGCACCTCGCCGAGCGTCTGTGTCACGCGCCGGCGCACGAGCCCGCGATAGACCGCGAGCACCGCCGCCAGGGCGAGCACGAACGCCAGCCAGGGTCGCGTGAAGGCGGCCTCGGCGCCGCGCAGCCCGGGAACGAGGCCGCTCGCGAGGGAGCTTTCGAGCAGGTCGAGCGAGTAGCACCATTCGAGCATCGCCAGCACGACGTGCACGACCCAGACGAGCGCCAGCCAGATCGGCGCGAGCACGTATTCCTGAAAGAGGGCGCGCGTGTCGAGGCTGATGCCGAACAGCCCGCCGCTGCTCGCATAGATGTCGAATTCGTAGTTGGAGGTCGGCGCGAGCGCCGCTGCGAATCCTGAGGTTTGGCAGTTGCGCTGTGCGCTCGGCGAGAGCGCGCCCGCATCGTGCCCTGCGCCGCACATGGGACTGCCGAGGCCGTTTTCGACCAGCGGGTCGATGGGTTCGGAGGGTTGCGCGGACGATGCTCCCATCGACGCCGCGCCTCCCAACGGCAGCGGTGGCCCCGCGGGCGCGCGAGGCGCCACGCGATGCGCCCCCGCGGGATGAGGCGCGGCGGCGGCCGCTGCCGGCACGAGCCCCAGGAGCAGGAGCAGGAGCGCCGCCAACGGCACACCCCTCACCGCGCGGCGCCCCCGGCGGACTGCGGCGTCGTCGAGAAGGCGCGCAGCAGCGCCGGCACGACGACATCGACCTGGATCGCCTCGACGCGCCCGCGGTGGTCGCGGAACAGGCAGCGCCCCGCCTCGAAGTCGAGCAGGCTCGCACGCATCCGGCGATCGTCGGGATCGAGGCCGAGCAGCGCGAGCGCCCGCCCGGCCTCCGCCTCCGAGCGCATCCCGAACGCGAACGTCGCCCCCAGCAGGTTCTCCAGCGATTCGCGCTCGCCGATCAGCGCGTCGCTGACGAGCTGGGTGCTGATGATCGGCACCGCCAGCTCGGAGCGGCCCATGCGCTGCAGCGAGGCGAGCAGCGTGCGGCCGATCGGATCGCCGAGCAGCCTCCAGCCCTCGTCGAAGGAGAAGATCTTCAGACGCTCGCGCTCGGCGCCCATCAGGTGCATCGCGAACATCGCGATCAGGCGCACGAGCTGCTCGCCGACGCGCTCGGCCTGGGAGTATTCGCTGCGCCGCGCGCCCGGCTCGGGGCCGGGCAGGTCGCGAATCGGCAGATACGTGACCTGGTGAGCACCGACCTGCGCGAGCGGCACATCGGGATCGGCAAAGCCGAGCTGGGTCAAGCCCGAGCGGGCGTACACCTCAAGCGTCTTGGCCACCTGCGCGTCGATCTCATCGCCCTCGCGCAGCGCGCGGACGACCTCCCCGCACGTCGGCTCGCGCGCGCGGCGCAGCACGCGATCGACGGCGCCAACGACGGCCGTCTCCCAGAACGGCTCTGCGCGACCCGGGAGCAGGTCGCGCAGAAACGAGACGGCTGCGTCCTGGCGCAGGTGCTCGGGGGCTACGCGCAGGGGGTCGAGCACGCCGCGCAGCGCCGGGTCCGGACGCAGCGTGATCTGCTCGACGTGCGGCGCGACCTCCTGCAGCAGGTGGAAGCGGTGGTCGCCCTTGGGATCGCAGTCGACGATGCGCGCGCCGAGCAGAAACGCCTCGTACTTGAGCTTCTGGTCGAGCGTCGTCTTGCCCGAGCCGAGCGCGCCGACGCTGAGGATCGCCGTGTTGCGGTCGCTTTCGGAGCCCTCGCGCAGGTTGAACAGGACGGGCCGGGCGGAGCCCGAGAGCGTGTGGCCGAGATAGAAGCCGCTGGTGGACCCGGCGGCGTGCGTGGCGCTCGGCATCATCGCCGCCACCTGCTCGGGTGTGAGCGTGTCGTCATAGCCGCTGACGCGCGTGTGCTGAGCGGGCAGGTGCTGCCAGAACAGCTCCAGCTGGTCGCCGAGCGGGCGGTGCAGGCGGATCTCGCCGTACGCGCGCCGGCACGCCTCCACGCGCCGCTCGAGCTCCTGCTCCTCGGCGGCGCCGATCGCCACCGCGAGCGTCGCGCGCAGCAGCGGCGGGCGGCTCGCGGATTGCAGGTAGGCGAGCAGGTCGCGCGCCTGCTGCGTACGCTGGTAGCCGAGGTCGGAGACCCCCTGCTCGCCGTCGGACTCCGCGCGCACGATCTGATCGGCGTCCTGGATGCGCCGCCGCGCGATGCGCAGCGCGAGATCGTTGGGCAAAAAGCGCGCGTTGAGCGACAGATCCAGCTCGAAAGGCAGGCTTTCCACGGGCGCGAACATGAGCTCGACGCGGGCGCCGGGGAACTGTGCCTGCTCCGGCAGCGCGCCGAGCACCAGCTGCGCCTGCCACGCGGCGCCGAGCTCGGACTCGACGCGCAGGCTGCGCCCGCGGTGCTCGATCCAGCCGTCCAGCCAGCGCAGCACGTCGCCCTCCAGCGGCGCGAGCACCGCCTCGCCGTTGCGTTCGAACACCAGCGCCCGCGGCTCGTGCAGCCCCTCGACGTGCGGTTCCCCCAGGCCCCTGCAGAACGCCCGGCGCACGAGCCACTGCAACTCCACCCCGCGTGCGGGGCGCACATCCATGAAGTCGGCCAGGCGCGCGTGCACGTGGTCGGCGCGCACGCGCGCGCGCTCCAGCTCGGCCGCGCTCAGCAGGCGCCGATCGCGCCGCGCGAACATCTCGCGCACAGCGGCCAGCCACGCGCGCGGAGGGCGCTCTGCGGCGCGCGACACGTACGTGGCGATGTCGCGCTCGGGCTCGCGCAGGCTCACCAGCAGGAAGACCTGCGCGTACGCCGCGCCGCTGTCGCGCAGACGCTCGGCGTGCTCGTGCGCGTAGCGCCTCCTGGCCCGCCCGTGGGGACCGGCGAGACCCTGCAGCTCGCGCGCATAGCTCTCCGTGTCCCAGCGGCGGCTGACGCGCAGTATCTGGATGTCGGCCGCCACGGCCTCCAGCGCGCCGAGCAGCGAGAGGAAGCGCGTGCGCTTCTCCTCCTCGGCGAGCCACGCGTAGGAACGGGCGGGCACCGTGAAGGCCGCCCAGGCGTCGTCGAGCCCGGTGGCGAACACGCAGTTGCCGTAGATGAAGCTGAGCGGCGCGCGCACGGCCTCAGCGGACCCACACTCGTCCGCGCCGGCTCAGCGCGATCACCTGGCCGGAGCGGGGCGCCCGGCCGGGCAGCTCGCGCACGATCAACCCGCGGCGCCCGTTGAGGCGAACCCCGCGACGCTGGGAGCGCTCGTGCGCGACGGTGATCAGCACCGCTCCGGGACCGCTGTAGCGCAGGCGCCGCAGGCGAGAGTCGGAGCCGTCGGGGAGCACGAGAAGCTCTTCCGGACGCCAGCGCCGCCCTGGCGCCGGCGCCGGTCTGGCGCCCGCGAAGTGACGCGGCCCGGCGGCGAACCGCAGCAGCGCCCACAGCGCCACGTGCGACGGCCGCCCCTCGATGCGAATGATCGCAAGCAGCGCCGCGACCGCGCCCGGCAGCGCGATCTCGCGCACGTACCACGGCAGCGCCCGCACAAGCGGGCCGAGCGCCGGCAGCGCCCCGAGCAGCGTGCCCGTCGCGAGGATCGCGATGAAGTACACGACCCCCCGCACGGGAATCCCGCCGGGGTTCAGACGCACGCGGTCGATGCGATAGATGCGCCGCTCCAGGTCGAACACGCTGCGGTAGGAGCGGATCTCAGTCGTCATCGGCTCGCCCCGCGGGTGGGTGAGCACCGGTCGCGGCTCACGCCGCTCCGAACACCGAATTGACGGTGTCGCGCAGCAGGCTCACGCCCGCCGGCGTGGCCAGCAGCACCGCGACGATGCCGACGGCGAACACGCCGGCCGCCTCCTTGAAGTCACGGCGGAACGCGAGCACGATCCCGGCGATCGCAAAGGCCAGCCCGATCAGGCTCATCGCGACCTTGCGTCCCGTTTCCCCCGCCTTGCTGGCCGCCGCTTCCAGCGAGTTACCGCTCCCGGCGGAGGGCGCCGCGAGCTGCACGCCGGCGCCCGTGGCGCCGACCGCCGCGACCGCCGGCGCAGCCGACAGCGCCGCGGCCACGCACGCGCACAGCGCGATCGCCAGTATGCGGTTCAGGCGCGAGATCCAGCGGTGGTGGTGAATGGTCATCTGCTCTCCTTGTCTAGGTGTCGGGGTTCATCTGAATCGCGGATACCTCCCAGCGCCCCTGCGCGCGGGTCACGTCAAGTTCGTAGGCGAGCGTGTACTGCGCCCCCCGCGCGTCCTGCGCCTGCGCGAGCGCGATCACGGCGCCGCCGCCCGGCGCCCACCGCAGCTGCGCGAGCGACTGCAGCGACAGCGTCAGCGCCGGCAGCGAGATGCGCGCCCCGCTCATCAAGTCCGCTGCCAGCTCTGAAGCAGATCCCGCCAGGTAGTTGCGCAGGGCGCGCTCGGCCACAGTCGCCAGCGCCGGATCTTCCACTTCGCGCAGCCCCGCGTCCGGCGCGCCGCGCGCGAGGGCGCTGGCCGGCGCCCCCACGAACGCCGGGTATCCGCCGAGCACGAGGGTCCCGTCTGCGCGCCGCGCGACGTCCACCGTCAGGTACAGCAGCCCGGCGCCGTCGGTCTGCGCAGCGACCGTGTACATGTGCTCGCCCGGGCGCCGTTCGCGCGCCTGCACGACCTCCGTCCACTGCACCTGCTGCTCGCCGCCGGCGGGCAGCTGCAGGCCGGCGTCGGGGTCCATGCCGGAGCCGACGAACCCTGCGAGGGCCAGCCGGTGAGCTTCCGGATCGTTCGCGTTCCAGCTCAGGTAGCGCCGCGCGAACAGCGACGCGAAGCCCATCGCCGCAAGGTCCGTCTGGACCGGGCCGCGCAGCGCCGCGCGGGACACGACAGGCCTTGGCGGCGCGATCGCGAAGCGGGCGCTGGCGAGCAGACCCGCGAGCGCCAGCGCCTGGATCAGCCAGCGGGAGCATTCGCGTGCGAGCCTGAGCCGCCACAAGGAGCGCGACACCGTGCTGACGCGCCCGCGCGGGGATCTCGCCGCCGTCGCGCTCACCGCTCGAAACCGAACTCCGCGACGCCTTGCGACACGCTCTGAGCGGACCCCGCAGGCGGCGCCTGGGGCTCGGGGGCCGCAGGGGGAGCGGTGGGCACCGGCGGGCCAGCTGGCGCCGTCGAGGGACCGGCGGATGTCGTCCCGGGACCGACCGCCGTCGACGCGCCACCGGATGTCGTCGCGGGACCACCGGACGCCAGAGCCCGCGCGAAGCGAATGTAGGGCCGCCGCGCGACGCGCCGGCCGGCGCCGCGGTGCGGCGTGCGGGCCGCGTCCCGGCGCGCCGGCGCCGATCTGAAGGCGATGCGTCCGCGGGAGGGCGCGGGTCGAGGGCCGCTGGCAGGGTCCGGCGAGGCCGGCGGCGGCGAGGCGAGCTGTCCCCCGCGATCGAGACCACCCCCGCCCGGCGCCGACGCGTGCATCAACAGGAAGATCACGAGCAGCGCGAAGGCGGCGATCAACGGCGTCGCAGCCGCGAGCCGGTGCGCCCAGCGCGTGTGTTGCACGCCCGTGTCCCGCCACCCCTGCTCCTGCGCAACCTCATCCGCGTGCGCAAGCCCATCCCCATGTACGAGCCCATCCCCATGTACGAGCCCATCCCCGTCCGCAAACCCATCCCCGTGCGCAAGCCGATCCCCGTGCGCAAGCCGATCCCCGTCCGCGAGCCCATCCCCGCCCGCAAACCCATCCCCGTCCGCTAGCCCATCGGCATCCGCGAACTCATCCTCCCCATACACGCGGTAGATCTCGCGCGGTCTGCGCCCCAGCATCACGCCACGACCCGCGGTCGCGGTGGGCGCACACAGGCGGCCGGGGGTCGAGCCGGGGAGATAACCCGCCCCCGGCCGCGCGCGTGCGGATGGGAGGCGCCAAGCGGTCGTGCGCGAAACCGGCCGCCGGCGTCCCAGAGGACGCGCCTATGAGTGGGGGGT
>DATBOY010000069.1:0-11851 GCA_036561645.1 Solirubrobacteraceae bacterium | reverse complement strand
CTGTGTGTGCAGTTTCGACCCACTTGTACTCGGAGCCGATGAATTCGCTGGCCTCTCTGGCTTCGCGGTGGTTGCCGAGCACCATGAACGCGGCCGCGGCGCCGCCGGCGCCGATCAGCTCGATCGCGTCCTGCCGTAAGTGCTCGAACATCAGCACGACCGCGAAACTGCTGTGACCGGCGTGATCGATGAGGGCTTCCAGGGCCTCGCGGCGGATGCGGTCCGCACCGAGCACGACCAGGACATCTGCCTGAACCGAGTCTGCGCGCACGCGCCTCAGGAGCAGCTGAAAGAGCAGGTCCACCAAGCGGTCGTTCTCGAGCTCGTCGACACGCTTGTCGATCCCGATCACTCGCAAGCGAGTCTCTCCATCGCCGATGGAACTGCCATCTCCGGGAGCGCTCGCGGCGCCGTCGAGCAGCTCAAAGTCGCGCAAGGCACGCTCAATCCGGATGACCCGCTCAAGTACGCCGCCGTGGGTGCGCTGCACCTCGTTGAACACGCTCCGGAGGCGATCGTGCTCAGCCGGAGCGATGGGCGCGGTCCCATCGAGCGGGACCTCTTGCACCGCCAGCAAGGCCGCGCGTAGGCGCGCGATCGATACTGGAGCCCGTGGGTCCAAACATGCTGACACCTCCCGGATCACCGAGCGGTCGTCCTGACGCTCGCGCCGCGAAACGTCGAGGTCCCGCTGTGCTGAATGGAGAACCTCGACCAGGACGCTGCTCAGCTCCGGCCAGTCGATCTCAGCGAGCAGATCGCCTCCCGCCGCACGCGAGGGCAGTACCGACGCCGCGACGGGAACACCAGCGGCGCGCGCAAGGCCCGCGAGCACGTCTGCGGTGAGACGCCGCGAGAGGTCGCCGATCAGGACGCGTGCATTGGAGCCGAGCAGCGAGCCGCCGAGCGTGGTGAGCGCCGCTGTCCACGCCAGTGGCGGCCCCCCAAATACGCACGTCACGCGCGCGTCGCGCGCGAACGGGACCGGACGCCAGATCGGGCGCGTCGCCAGCCGCCGACGTTCTGCCTGCTCGAACTGAGCTATTCGCTGCTGCCAGGCCGCCGTCGCCTCAGTGTATGCCTCCTCGGCGCGCCGCGTGTCGCCCGGATGCGGTACGAGATCGCCGCGTTCGCGCCCGATTCGCCGCAAGCCCCGGATCGCCTCGACTGGAAGCACCAGATATGGAGCCACGAAGGTCGCGGCCGCGTTTAGCCCCGGTATGCCCCAGCGTCTCACGGCTGCGCTGGCGGTCGCCCCTGAGCCCCCCTGAGCAGCCCTGAACCACGCCCGCGCCGCCAAGAATGCAATCGCAGCCGCAATCGTGTGCACGGCGACGATCGCGATCGTCGCCAAGGCGCCATGAACGCCACCCGAGAAAAAGCCCAAGCTCGCGTCGAGCACGATCGCGAACACTGCGCCACCAGCGACGAGCCCAGTCGCCTCCCACAGGCCCGCTGCCTGCGCGCGCGGAATCAAACGCACCTGCTCGCGCCGTGGCGGATGCTCACGCTCCGGCGACGGCGTGAACGAAGGCGGCTCCACGTACTCGTAACCCCAGCGCGCGGGCGGGGAGAGTAGCGCGGCAACCTCGTCTTCCACGGGCGCCTCCTCCCCAGGCGACAATCCAGCTACCACGGCAGTTGGGCTAGGACCGGTGCGATCCGCTCCAGTGCGACCGCGTCTCCCTGCAGCGCGATCCGTGTTCCGAGCTCGGCCGGCAGGATCTGCACCGCAAGCGGGTGCGCGACCGGACGTGACTTGACATACCAGTAGACGAGCCCGGGCAGCAGCCAAAAGAAGCAGAGCGCCACGACCACGATCCAGTTGGGCTCCCCGGCAGCGCTGACCTGTGCGGAAGGCGCCCCGGCGAGCTATCGGTGAGCGTGATGCCACCAATCGGCAGCAGCTGCACAATTCGCGCGTGCGCCTCGGCTGGCGCCAGCGAGGTAAACCGATCCGTCACCGTCCACCCCGCCGCGAGGATCGCGGGCTGAGGACCCGTCGACGCAACCGGCGCTGCGCCGGTTGAGCTTCCGCTCTCACCGATACTTGTCGTGGATACGGCTCCGCTCCCATCCATCGAGGAATTGAGCTCGCGCGGATCGGTGTCAACCTGTCCGTCACGCATGACCGCCGACGTCCACCGGCTGCCGTCCCAGTATCGAGAGTCGAAGCGACCGGCGGGATCCCGATGCCAGCCGGGCTGACCTGCAGTTACCTGTCCGGTCATACGAAGAGATCGTATAGGGCAACTGTCCAGATACGGCGCCACGTTAGGGCCGCACGTGCGCGCAACCGGAGACCCCGACTTGCGCGAGGCCCAAGAGCATTCGCGAACCTCGACCGAACCCTCATGGCCCTGCCTGCGGCCAACGTCACGCGCAGTGCCGGCGCAGCAGCCCTCGGCGCCTCACGAGAACTGCCAGGCGAGCGGCGCATCCCCGCCGCCGACCACCTCATCGCGGCCGCAGCGGCTGGACGCGGCGCCGGAGTACTCCACTACGATTACCACTTCGACCCACTCTGCCGAATACTCGGGATCGAGAGCGTGTGGGTCTGTCCGCGATCGTCAGGCCGCTCGATCGACGTATTCCCGTAGCGCGGTGCGGGCGATCTCGCTGACCGAGCGGTGCTCCTTGCGGGCCCGCGCTCGCAGGGCCTTGGCGAGGCTTGGATCGACGCGCACCTGTACGCGCGGGGACTCGCCGCCGTCGCCGAGGCCGGGACGCCCCATACGGACTTGCTTGGCCTTGGTGAGGTCATAGCCACGCTCAGCCTCCTCAGCGAGCGCATCGACGACCTTCTTGGTCAGCTTAGTGCCGCTGCGGGTTCTCAGAGTCGCCATTTCTTGGCCTCCTCGTACTGGCTCTGGTACTTCTTGCGCAGTTCCATCGCGTGGATCACCACCAATTCGCCCTTCGCGCCTTCGACGGCCATGACCTCGAGTGCCTTACCCTCGGCGTCGTCGCCGAGACAGATGAGCCGATCGTCGGGCGCTTCTGCATCTCGTGCGGGCGCTGGCTCCTCGAAGGCAAGTCCGCAGTGGGCGAAGACATACCGGATGCGCTCCTTGGATATTCGGTGCTTGGTCGCCGAGCGCGCAAACCATACGCGCTTTTGAGATACGTTAGCACTTCTGTCAGACATAAGTTTCTCCGAACAAGCTCTGCTGTGACGGTGCAACCGTCGATGATCCCGAGCGCTTGGGACGGCTCTCTGCTCGTGTGGCGTATGCGCCTACGATCCGGCCGAGAGCGCGGCCGGCGACCTCCTCGGCGTGTGCGGTCCGTGTGCGGTCGGCACCCAAACCGCGCATCCCAGCAACCCCGCCGCCCCTGCCCCCAACCCCCCAAACCCCACCCCCAGAGCCAAACCCGCCGCCCCAGGAGGCCCCCAGCATCCCCCTGAGTCCAACAGCAATTCTATCGGGGCGCCGGGATTTGAACCCGGGACCCCCTGCTCCCAAAGCAGGTGCGCTACCAGGCTGCGCCACGCCCCGATAGTCCTAAGAGTACGCGGCCCACGCCGATCCGCACAGGCGGGCACGCCGGGGCCGTCGCAAACACGACAGCCACCCCGCCCCAGCCGCTGGTAGCCTCCCGCGTCGTCATGGCCGACATCCAGCCCCTGCGCGCCCTGCACTACGACCTGTCCGTGGTCGGCCCTCTCGGCGACGTCGTCGCCCCGCCGTACGACGTGATCGACGCCGAGCAGCGCGCCGCGCTGCTCGCGCGCTCCCCCCATAACGTCGTCGCCGTCGACCTCCCGCGGGCCACGGACGGCGCACAGGACCCCTACGACGCTGCGCGCGACCTGTTCGACTCCTGGCAGCTGCAGGGCGCCGTCGTGCGCGACCGCGAGCCCGCGATCTGGGCGCACACCCAGCAGTACACGGGCCCCGACGGCCGCGCGCAGACCCGCCGCGGCTTCTTCTGCCGCGTGCGTATCGAGGCGTACGGGCCGGGCCGCGTGCGTCCGCACGAGCGCACGCACCCCGGCCCCAAGGAGGACCGCCTGCGCCTGACGCGGGCCACGCGCGCGAACATGTCGCCGATCTTCTCGCTGTACTCCGACCCGCGCCACGCGGCGTGGGACGCGCTCGCGCCGGCCACGGCGGCGGCGCCGTGGGGCGAGGCGAGCGACGGGGAGGGCACGATCCACCGGGTGTGGCGCGTCGCGGACCCGCAGGCGATCGCCGCGGTGCAGGCGGCGGCGCGCGACGCCGAGCTGCTGATCGCCGACGGCCACCACCGGTACGAGACGGCACAGGCGTACGCGCGCGAGGTCGGCGAGGCGAGCCCCGGGGGAGCGCCCGGGGAGCACGAGTACGTGCTGATGTGCCTCGTGGCGCTCGAGGACCCCGGGCTGACGGTGTTCCCCACTCACCGTCTCGTTCGCGGTCTGGACGCGCCGCGGCGGCAGGCGCTGGCCGCGGCGCTTGAGCGCGACTTCGAGATCGCCGAGGTGCCCGAGGCGCAGCTCGCGCCCCCCGCCGGCGAGGGACCGCTGCAGCTCGGCTATATCGACTCGCAGTCAAAGCGCCCGCTGCGCCTGACGCTCAAGGACCAGGCGATCGCCGACGCCGCACTGGCAGACCGCTCGCAGGCCTATCGCCACCTGGACACCGGGGTGCTGGAGACGCTGCTGCTGAAGGGGGCGCTGGGCGTCGGCGACGATGACATCTCCCACCTGCACGACTTCGGGTACGCCCGCGACACCGAGCAGGCGCTCGCGCTCGTGCGCAGCGGCGAGTACGACGTCGCGTTCCTGATGCGCCCCACCCCCGTGGCGCAGGTCGGAGACGTCGCCGCCGCGGGCGAGAACATGCCGCCGAAGTCCACGTACTTCTTCCCCAAGCTGCTGACGGGCCTGCTGTTCAACCCCCTTTCGTAACTGCGTCTGCGCACTACCATGATGAGAAAGGCTCGATGACACGGATGGAAAGGCCCCGGACGATGAAAGCCACGGCGCGGCGCAGCGACACCAGCTTCAAGCACAGCGTGCAGGTGCGCGACCACCAGATCATGGTGGACGAGCCGCTGGAGTCCGGCGGCGACGACGCCGGCCCGGACCCGCAGGAGCTGCTCGCCGTCAGCCTCGCGTCGTGCACGGCGATCACGATGGAGATGTATGCCGCGCGCAAGGGCTGGGACATCGGCAACGTCGAGGTCGATGTGCAGTACACCCCGGCCGAGCGCGGCTGTCCCACCCGCTTCGATCTCGTCCTGCGCCTGCCCGACGATCTGCCGCAGGAGCAGATGGAGCGGCTGCAGGTGATCGCCGCGAAGTGCCCGGTGCACCGCACGCTCGACGGCGAGGTCATGTTCAACGAGCGCGTCGAGCGCGTGCACCTGGCGGCGTAAGCCGCATCCGCTGACCGCCAGCTCCGATCCGATCCCCGCAGCGGTCCTCGTGCCGCTGTTCATCGCGCCCGACGAGCAGCCGCACGCCGTGTTCACCCGACGGCGCACGGACCTGCGCCGTCATCCCGGCGAGATCTCCTTCCCCGGCGGCCGGCGCGACCCCGAGGATGCGGACCTGAGCGAGACGGCGCTGCGCGAGTCCGAGGAGGAGATCGGGCTGGCGCGCACGGACGTCACGCTGCTCGGCGAGCTGGCGCCGATCCCCACGTACGTCACGAACTACATCATCCACCCCTACGTCGGCCTGATCCCGTCCGCGCTGCGCTGGCAGCTGTCTCCGCAGGAGGTCGACGCGGTGCTGGAGCTGCCGCTCGCCGGCCTGCGCGCGAGTCGCCGCCCGACGCGGATGCAGCGCCGCGGGATCACGTTCGAAACCAACGCGTACGTGCTCGACGAACACTTGATCTGGGGCGCGACGGCGCGCATCCTGGACGAGCTGCTGGGGCGCGTGGAGCAGCTGCTGCCGCGGCCCCCCAGCGCGCCGTCCTGACGCTCGACCCCGACAGGGGCCCGGAGCGAGCGGTGTGGGCGTGGGGGCGAGGTCCTGGCTGTCGGTGCCAGGCGCCCCCACGCGGCGCTCGCGCTGCGCTACGCGCCCTTGGCCACCGGCACGCCGACGAGGTTGCCCCACTCCGTCCACGAACCGTCGTAGTTCTTCACGCGCTCGTGCCCGAGCAGCTCGTGCAGCACGAACCACGTGTGCGCGGAGCGCTCGCCGATGCGGCAGTACGCGATCACGTCCGCGCCGTCGAGCACGCCCTTGCCGCCGTACAGCTCGCGCAGTTCGTCGGTGGACTTGAAGGTGCCGTCCTCCTTGACCGCCTGCGCCCAGGGGACGGACACGGCGCCGGGGATGTGCCCGCCGCGCTGCGCGCCCTCCTGCTCGTAGCCGGCGGGGGAGATCAGCTCGCCCGAGAACTCCGCCGGCGAGCGCACGTCGACGAGCTTCGTGGCGCTCTCCAGTGCCGCCAGGACCTCCTCGCGGCGCGCGCGGATCGCGTCGTCGCCCGGCGTGGCGGTGAAGCTCGCGGGAGCGTAGGACGGCAGCTCGGTGCTCGTCGGGCGCCCGTCGGCAAGCCACTTTTCGCGGGGACCGTTGAGCAGCAGCACGTTGTCGTGGCCGTAGTACTTCAGGTACCAGTACGTGTACGCGGCGAACCAGTTGTTGCGGTCGCCGTACAGCACGATCGTGTGCTCGTCGGAGATGCCGTGGCGCCCGAACAGCTCGCCGAAGGCCTGGGGGCCGAGGAAGTCGCGCCGGACCTGGTCCTGCAGGTCCTGCTTCCAGTCGAACCCGATCGCGCCGGGGATGTGGGCCTCCGCGTACAGCTGCGGATTCTCGTCGACCTCGACGATGCGGATGCTGTCGTCCTCCAGGCGGTCCGCCAGCCAGCCCGGCTCCACAAGCACGTCCTTCGCGTAATCGGACACGGAGACTACCTCCCGATTTGTATAGAAACCCGATCGTGTTTTACAGGAATGGGGACAGGGTAGCGCGCGCGGCCTTCAGCCATAAGTCCGTGTCGCGGCGATCGGCCGTCAGCGCGGTGGCGGCGATCGCGTTGCGCGCGGCGACGCCCCGCACCAGGCGCGCGCCCTCCGCCCCGGCGTCGTCCACGGCGGCTTCGTAGACGAACCCCCGCAGCGGCGAGTCGACGGCCTGCGCGAGGAAGGCGGGCAGGCGCGACTCGTGCAGCTCGCGCAGCTGCCGGGGCTCTCCGCGCGCGTCGCCGAGCAGCCAGCAGACGACGGTCACGCTCTCAAGCGCCCCGCGCAGCGTGCCCAGGCGATTGGGATCGCCGAGGAAGCACTCCGCGCCGAGCGCCTCGATCTCCACACGGCGCTCGGCCGAGCGCGTGACGATGCGCACGGCGTGCCCCGCGCCGATGACCTCCGCCGCCAGCCGCCTGCCTCTGCAGCCCCCGCCGAGGATTAGAAGTCGCGCCACGGCGGGGGATGCTAGAGGGCCTAAGTTAGTTCGAGCGCCACTGGAGAGGTATGGGTAGCGGCGCTCGAATACAACAAGAGAAACATAGTCGAGTAGGTTTGTCAAGGGCAAGGGTGCAGAAGGTCGCGCGAAAGCTCGAATACCATCCGTCGCGATCCAGGACCGAGTCCGTCCTCCTGCCGCCATTGACCGAACTCAACTAGCCCCCAGCCACGACCGCGCCCCTCCTCGTGCCCTCAATTGACCGAGCCCGTCCTCCCCCCAACCATTTGACCAAACCCCTCCTCCCCCAGCCATGACCGAACCCCCCCAGCCGCCCACGGACCTCGTCACGATGGACAAGATCGTCGCGCTGTGCAAGCGCCGCGGCTTCATCTTCCCCTCCTCGGAGATCTACGGCGGCGTCGGCTCGACGTATGACTTCGGCCACTACGGCGTGTTGCTGAAGGGCAACGTCAAGGGCGAGTGGTGGCGCGCGATGCTCTCCGAGCGCGAGGACATCGTGGCGCTGGACTCCGCGATCCTGCAGCACCCGCGCGTGTGGGAGGCCTCCGGGCACCTCGCCGGCTTCACGGACCCGCTCGTGGACTGTCGCACGTGCGGGCAGCGCTTCCGCGCCGACCACCTCGGCGAGCTGCCGTGCGGGCGCAAGCCCTCCAAGCACCCCGGTGACACGGACGAGTGCGATCTGACGCAGGCGCGCGACTTCAACCTGATGTTCGAGACGACGATCGGCCCCGTCAAGGAGTCGGGCTCGGTCGCGTACCTGCGCCCGGAGACGGCGCAGGGCATCTTCATCAACTTCAAGAACGTGCTGCAGTTCTCGCGTAAGAGGCCGCCGTTCGGGATCGCGCAGATCGGCAAGTCCTTCCGCAACGAGATCACGCCCGGCAACTTCATCTTCCGCACGCGCGAGTTCGAGCAGATGGAGATGGAGTTCTTCGTGCCCCCCGCCGAGGCGCAGCGGTGGTTCGAGCACTGGCTCGGCGAGCGCGAGCGCTGGTACACCGAGCTCGGCATCCGCCCCGACCACCTGCGCCTGCGCGCGCACGCCCCCGAGGAGCTCTCGCACTACTCAAGCGGCACGAGCGACGTGGAGTACCTGTTCCCGATCGGCTGGTCGGAGCTGGAGGGCATCGCCAACCGCGGCGACTTCGACCTCACCCAGCACGCCGAGTTCTCCGGCGAGAAGCTCGAGTACTTCGACCAGGCCAGCGGCGAGCGCTACGTGCCGCACGTGATCGAGCCGGCGGCGGGCGCGGACCGCGCGACGCTCGCATTCCTCGTGGACGCCTACGACGAGGAAGTGGTCGAGCGCGAGGGGACCGGCGAGGGCGAGCGGCGCACCGTGCTGCGCCTGCACCCGCGCCTGGCGCCCGTGAAGGCGGCGATCGTGCCGCTGGTAAAGAAGGACGGCCAGCCGGAGCTGGCGCGCGAGGTGTACCGCGCGGTGCGCGAGAGCGTGCAGGCCGAGTACGACGACGGCGGCGCGATCGGCAAGCGCTACCGCCGCCAGGACGAGATCGGCACGCCGTACTGCGTCACGATCGACCACCAGAGCGTGCAGGACCGCACTGTGACGCTGCGCGAGCGCGACTCGCTCACGCAGGAGCGCGTGCCGATCGGCGGCCTGCCCGAGGAGCTGGCGCGGCGCGTGCGCGCGCCGTGGAAATCCCCGAAGATCGGCTGAGGATCGCGCTCGATATCGGTAGCGTCCCGCAGGCACGACATCAGACCCCGCCCGCACAACACCCGATCGCCGCCATCGCCACGAACCGCTAGGAGCCACATGGACTTCGACCTGACCGACGAGCAGCGCCTGATCCGCGACACCGCGCGCGAGTTCACCGACAAGGAGATCGTGCAGCAGGCGCGCGAAAACGCGCGCAACCACCACTTCGACCTCGAGCTGGTCAAGAAGATCGCCGAGCAGGGGTACCTCGGCGCGATCGTGCCGCGCGAGTACGGCGGCGCCGGCCTCGGCTACCTCGACTACGGCCTCGTCGTCGAGGAGATCGGGCGCGGGTGCTCGTCGGTGCGCACCGTGATCTCCGTGCAGACCTCGCTCGTGTGCAGCGCGATCCTCAAGTGGGGCACCGAGGAGCAGAAGCTCAGATACCTGCCGAAGCTGTGCAGCGGCGAGTGGCTGGGGTGCTTCGGGTTGACCGAGCCCGACACCGGCTCGGACGCCGCCAACCAGCGCACGCGCGCCGTCAGGACCGACGACGGCTGGAAGATCAACGGCGCGAAGATGTGGATCTCGATGGGCAACTACGCGAAGCTCGCCCTGATCTTCGCGCAGACCGACCCGGAGAAGGGCCACCGCGGCCTGGCGTGCTTCCTCGTGGACACCGACCAGCCCGGGTACCAGGCGAGCACGATCGAGCACAAGATGGGCCTGCACGCCTCCGACACCGCGGCGATCTCCCTCGAAGACGTCGAGGTTTCAGACGACGACATGCTGGGCGAGGTCGGCGAGGGCTTCAAGGTCGCGATGAGCGCCCTGGACAGCGGGCGCTACTCGGTCGCCGCCGGCTGCGTGGGCATCTGCCGGGGCTGCGTGGAGGAGTCGGTCAAGTACGCCAAGGAGCGCGAGCAGTTCGGGCGCCCGATCGCGAGCTTCCAGCTGGTGCAGGCGATGATCGCCGACATGGTGCTGAAGACCGACGCCTCGCGCATGCTCGTGTGGCGCGCCGGCTTCCTGAAGGACAAGGGGCGCCCCAACACGCTGGAGACGTCCGTCGCCAAGCTGCACGCGACCGAGGCGGCGGTGGAGTGCGCGAACACCGCGATCCAGGTGCACGGCGGCGCCGGCTACGTCGACGACCACCCGGTCGAGCGCTACTTCCGCGACGTGCGCGTGACGACGCTGTACGAGGGCACGAGCCAGATCCAGAAGCTGATCATCGGCCGCGCGATGACGGGCATCAACGCGCTCGTACCGTCCTGACCGCGCCCCACTGCGACTCACGCGTCGTGCGAGTCGCTGGCCGTGGATGGTTGGGAGGGGGCCGGCAGGGCCGGCCGGGAGGGGCCGCGCGGGGCAGGATCGTCGGCCGCGGTAGGCAACCCGTGGCAAGACCGTCGGCCGCGAAACGCAAACAGGGATCGTCGGCGGCGAAACACAAACGGTAGTGTGCGGCCCCGGGTGAGCACAGAGTCTGCACGGACGATCGGCGTGCTCGGCGCCGGCACGATGGGCGCCGGCATCGCGCAGCTGGCGGCCCGCTCGGGGGCGCGCACGCTGCTGCACGATCCGCTCCCGCGAGCGCTCGCGGGAGGGATCGAGAAGGCGCGCGCCGGCCTGCACAAGGAAGCCGAGCGGAGAAAGCTGAGCGCCGAGGACGCGCGGGCGTCCGCCGCGCGCCTGGAGGCCGTCGACTCGCTGACGCAGCTCGCGCCGTGCGAGCTGGTGATCGAGGCGGCGCCCGAGCGCCTGGAGCTCAAGCACGAGCTGTACCGCGAGCTGTCGCAGGTCGTGAGCGAGGCGTGCGTGCTCGCGAGCAACACGTCCTCGCTGCCGGTGACGGCGGTCGCGGCGGCGGCGAGCCACCCCGAGCGGGTGGTCGGGATGCACTTCTTCAACCCCGCGCCCGTGATGAGGCTCGTGGAGGTGATCGCGGGGATGCTCTCCGGCGAGCGCGCGCTGGCGCTCGCCACCGCCACGGGCGCGGCGATGGGCAAGAGCGTGATCCGCGCCAGCGACGGACCGGGCTTTCTCGTGAACCGCTGCAACCGCCCCTTCGGACTGGAGGCGCTGCGGCTCGTGCAGGAGGGGATCGCCGACTTCCACACGATCGATCGCATCGTGCGCCTGGAGGGCGGCTTTCGCATGGGGCCGTTCGAGCTGAGCGACCTCGTCGGCGTCGACACGGGCTTCGACGTGTCCAAGAGCTTCTACGAGCTGGGCTTCGGCGAGCCGCGCTGGCGCCCGTCGCCGATCCAGGCGCGGATGGTCGCCGCCGGCCTGCACGGGCGCAAGAGCGGGCGCGGCTACTACGACTACTCCGGCCCCGGACCGCACCGGCCCGAGGACCCCGCGCCGCCGTCGGTTGGGCGCACCGGCGCGCTCCCGGGCGAGGGCGAGGGGCTGGTCGTGATCAGCGGCGAGGGCGTGCTGGCACAGGAGCTGCGCGGGGCCGCGGCGCAGGCCGGGTATGAGGTGCACGGCCCCAGCGACACCCAGCGCGAGCTGCCGGCCCTGATCGTCGAGTGCGACGTCGGCGAAGAGCAGGAGACCGCGCGCGGCGGACCGCGCGTCGTGCTCTGCGACAGCGGCTCGCTCGCGGCGCTTGACCCCGGCGGCCCCTCCGTCGGCTTCCACGTACTGCCGCCCTTCGCGCACGCGGGCCTGGTCGAGCTGACGCGCAGCGCCAGCTCCTCCCCCGCCGCCGCCGCGCGCGCGGAGCGCTTCTTCGCGACGCTCGGCAAGCACACCGAGTGGGTCGGCGACGCGCCGGGCCTCGCGCTGGGGCGGAT
>DATBOY010000068.1:0-88124 GCA_036561645.1 Solirubrobacteraceae bacterium | reverse complement strand
GAGCACTGGTCCGGGGCTGTGGTCAACGTGGGCGGCGGCGCGCGGGTGAGTCTCTCTCTGCGGGAGACCTCGCAGCTGTGCGAGGAGATCACGGGCAACCGCATAGAGGTGGACGCTGAGGTGCAGACGCGGGTGGGCGATGTGCGTATCTACATTTCCGACATGGGCGCGCGGGGTCGCTACACCGGCTGGCAGCCCCGTCGCGGCGCACGCGAGATCCTCAAGGACATCCATGACTGGCTGCGCGAGAACGAGCGCGCGGTGGCGCGGACGCTCGGGCCGTGACATGTGCGGTTGGGTCCTGATCCTCAGTGGATGGGTACGGCGTACAGGCGCACCGCGATCGCCCCGGAGCCGTGGCCTTCGACGTCGACCCGCAGCGTGCGGGGATCCATGTTGAGGTTGAAGGGCGCGGCGTAGTCGGACCCGTACGGTACGGCGAGAACGAGGCCGTCACCCGCCGTGCCGGGCGGCACGCGGAAGCGCAGCGCGCTCGTGTCGTTGACTGTCACAAAGCGGGCCCGCGCGCGCGTGAAGAGCGTTTCAAGGCGTTCCCAGCCGGCGACCTGCACGCCTTCGATCGCCGCGACGAGCACGGCGCCCGGCGGTGGGCTCGGCAGCGCGATCGTAGCCCCCAGCGAACTGTGAATCGTCTCCAGTGGGCGCGGAGCGCCACAGCGGTTGGGCACGCGTGCCAGCGTCTGCCATTCGCCGCTGTGCGCGACTTCGGTGAAGTGGCACAGCAGCGAGAGCATCGCCGCCGGCGATTCCCAGATCGGGTTGCGTGTGTCGATCGCCTGATCGACCTGGCGCAGCACGCGGTCGGGTCCGTGGCGGGGATCGGCGTAGGCCGCGGCATTCAGGCGGTCCAGTCGCGGCGTGTAGGCGGTGTAGGACTGAAACACGGGCAGTGGGCACCAGCGCCACTTCGGGTGCGCCCAGACGGCCGCGATTTCGTCCGGCTCGGTGTTTACGCAGTGGCCACGTAGCGAAGCGGCCATCGCCGCCGGCAGCGAATCGTCGCGGCGCACATCGGCGCGTCCCTGTGCGATCAACGCGCCTGGACTGAGCACCTCGCCGGCCTGGCTCAGCAGATGGTGCGCATCGTTCAGCGGGTTGACGATCTGATCGACCGGCCTAGCCAGCACCGCGAAGGAGGCGACGGCGAGCAGCGCGGCCAGCGCGATGCCCATGCCACGCTGAGCGGCGGTCCACGGGATCAGCAGGGCGATGGCGGCGAGCAGCGCCATGAACGCCACGTGTCCGGTGTCGTAGCGCACGAACATCTCGCGCGCGACGAAGTAGTGGACCACCAGCACGGCGCCCGCGAGCGCCGCTCCCCGACGCCGGCGCTCGGTCGCGAGCGCACGCGACGCGCCGAGGGCGAGCGTCACGGCCGAGCCGAGGACGAGCAGCAGTTGCCACTGGATGGCGACCCCAGTCGTGTTGTGACCCATCGCTTCGACGTACCCCGTCACCACGTCGTAGCCGTTGCGCAGGTAGCCGGGCAGCGCTCCGGGCGGCTCGCCTAGCGCCAGCCACAGCACGAGCAGCGTGCCGAGCATACTCGCCCCGGCGCGCCCGAGATCGCGGCGGCGCCAATCGCTTGCGCACAGGCCGATTGCGAGGATCGCGCCGGTTGCGACGCCATCGTTGAGCTTGACGAGCAGCGCGAAGGCTGCGAGTGCGCCGCCGCCGAGGGCGAGCCTGCGGAAGGCCCGCTCGCGGCGGGTGGCCGGCGCCATGAGCGTAAGCGCCACGAGGCCGAAGGCGATCGCGCTGAGCGGCTCGGCCTCAAGCCAGCCGATGAGACTGGCGGCGAGCAGCGTGAGCACGCTCGCCGTGAGCAGGTTCATCCTGCGCCGGAGGTTGGCGAGCAGCACGGCCACGAGCGCGACCTGGATCAGACCCCCGAGCACCTCGCCGGCGAGAAACGTGCCGGGTGTGATCGCGGCTGGGTTCAGAGCGAAGCCCAGCGGGCCGTACGTGAAGATCACCTGACGACCGAACGCCAGGCCGTGCGCGACAGCGAAGCTCAGCCCCACGACCCACGAGTTGTCGAGCCCCGCACCCCCCTTTACGTACGTGAACGGCCAGCTGAGGGCGCTCAGCAGACCTACGAGCACGAGCGTCCGCGCGTGGACGCTCAACGCCGCGCGTGCATCGCGTGGGGCGCCTCGGGCAGTCGAGATCGCTGCGTGCAGCGCGCGGGCGGACAGCTCGAGGAGGGATGCGCCCGCCCGCGCCGGCTCTACGCGCGCGGACTCTTGGATCGGCTTGGCGACCGCGGCCGCCGCGCCCCCGTTCTCAGCCGGCGATCCGCCGAGCAGATCCGTCTCGCGCACGTCGAGTGGATCCGGCTCGCGCGCGTCGAGCAGGTCGGTCTCGCGTAGAAGGTGAAAGACGACTCGCGGCAGCTCGATCTCAAGCTGCGCGCTGGGAAGCTCTCGTGTCCAGAAGAATGTGGTCCGTCCCGCGCGCTCGGCCAACCACGGCAACAGCGACAGCGCAGCCGCGTCGCCGAGGACGGCCACGCGGGCCTCCTGATCCTGGTCGGCGGTCGCGTACACGCGCACGTGCACGGAGCCAGCCTGTGCGAGCGTCTGCTCGACCGGCATACGCAGCGCCCGCAACGGGCCAGCGTCGATGGATACCCCAAGCTCCGCGTCGACGTGGGGATCACAGGGGCGCAGCTCGCCCCCCGCGAGCTCGAGCTTAGGCGCGTCTGCGAGGGTTCCGAGATACCCCGGGACGGCACGGACGCGCAGCTCGGCGAGTGCCGGTGGGCGCAGTGCGGGAATTCGCTGGTGGGCCTCCTTCAAGAGGGCGCGCGCGACGTAGAAGGCGCCGCGGTCGTTCCAGTCGGCGTCGGTGCGGTGGTAGGCGCTGCCGTGGCGCGCGGCGCCGTCGCGCAGCACCCCGAGCAGATCGATCAGCGCCACCTCGTCGACGTCGCGCAGCCTGGCGTTGAGTCGCGCCACCCACGCCCGCGCGGGGGAGGGCGCGGGTGCGATCACGTCGCGCTTGCGGGGCACGAGCGCAGGGATGTAGAGGATCCCCAGCTCGGCGCACCTCTGTGCGTTGGCGTGCAGCAGGGCGACGAGCCCGTCCAGCTCGCCGTCCCCGGGCGCTGTGTGGTCCTCCTCCTCATCGACGGACAGCAGCCAGCCGGCGGCGGTTACGGCGCGGCGCTCCTCCTCGGTGGCTGGCGGGGGCGGCACGCTGGCCGACAGTCCCCCACCGGGCACGAACACGACATCGCTCCAGGAGCCGTTGGGGGAGGGCTTTTGCCAGAAGGACGGCGCCGTGGGGAGGGGCGTTCGCTCTGAGCTGACCAGCACGACGATGCTGCGCCGGCCGGGCGTCTGCAGCCGCTGCGGCAGCTCGAGCAGAAAGCCGTGGGCGCCGTCGCCGAGGTCCGCCTCGAGGAGGTCGGCGCGGGCTACGTCGGCGAGTCCTTCCGCGACGATCTCGCCGTCGATGACAAGGGCTACGGGCACGCGTGCGTGCGGATCCGCGCGGTCGGCCACCCAGCCGAGCGCCACGCCGTTGCCAACTCCCTGCAGCATCCCGTCGTAACGCGGTGTGTTGCCCTCGCTGCCGCGACCGTTCGCGGCCCCCCTGAACGTGGCGCGAGGGCTCATCTCGACCTCACGCCTGCTGCGCCCCTGCCTCGGACCGCGGTTGCTCGGCCGGCCTGTTGCTTGCTCCTCTCGCCAGCGCACGCGCGTAGGCTCGTGCCAGGACGCGGGACTCGCCCTGCCAGCCGTTGACCCGCGCGAAGGTGTGCGAGCGCCGCGCAGCCTCGCTCCAGCGCGCCGGCTCGGCGAGGCGTTGCAGGCCGGCGGCGATGCCACGAGGGTCATCGTGTGCCACCACCTCGCCGAGTTGTTCAGCGCGCACCACCGTCGCGATCACAGGCAGATCGCTGGCGAGTACAGGCACCCCCGCGGCGGCGTACTCGAACAGCTTGTTCGGCAGCGTCAGCTCGTAGCTGCGACACACGGGCTGGATCAGGCACAGACCGGCCGTGGCGCCGTCGAGGGCGCCCGCGACGGCCGTTGGCGGCACGGGCTCCCGCAGCTCGAGGCGATCGGCGACGCCCGCTGCGACGGCGCGTGCAAGCAAGCTGGAGCGGTACTCCTGCGAGCCGGGGCCGACGGCTCGCAGGCGCATCGTCGGGGCGAGCGCGAGCGCATCGATTGTCTGCTCGAGGCCCCTGCCGGGCATCAGACCGCCGATGTAGACGATGAGCGGTGTCTGCTGCTGACCGGTTCTGGCGCGCGGGGCGTCGGTCAGCAGCGAGTCGGTGGAGGGTTGGCCTGTGGCGCACACCCCCGAGAGTGGGCCGTCGGGTATGTTGCGGACAACCGTCGGGCGCGGTACGCGGTAGCGCTTGCTCAACACATCGGCGTATCCGGGGCTGGCGGTGATGACCTCGTCCGCGGCGCGCACGAACAGCGCCTCGCTGGCCAGCAGCCACGGCCGCCACTCCCAGCGTCCATTGCGGTCGGGCCACAGCTCGTGGCTGTCGTACACGAGCCGGGCGCGGCAGCAGAGCTTGATCGCCAAGCCGCTCCACATCGTGTTCCAGTCGTTGGCGTGAACCAGTTCTGGGCGCACGCGCCGTGCGAGCGAAAGCGCCTGAAGCGTGAATGACAGGCCGGAGAGGATGCGCCTGAGCCTCCCGCGCGCGCGGAGCCGAGCGTTCGTGCGGGGAGCGTCGGGGACATCGACGCCGGACCCCGGCCCGCGCCCAGGGGTGCGCCTGAGCGGGCGCGGGCGAGCGGGCAGACGCAGGACCTGCACGCCCTCCACGAGCGCGCTGCCGGCCGGCGAGGAGGGGGTTGCCGTGCCGACGACGAGGCTCGCTGCGCCGAGCGTCTGCTCGGCTACGCGCGCGGCGCGCAGCACGCGTGCGTCGTGGTCGACTCCGTTGCGCACGAGCAGCACGCTGCGCACGGTGGTTATGGCATCGCTGAGCACAGGCTCGGGCAAGATACGTCAGGCGTCCGTCACGGACCCGTCCCTCGACGCGGGTCCTCGTGCGACGCGGGTCGTGATCACGCCGGCGGCGACGGCGGCAGCGGCGATCAGCACGATCAGCAGATACGTGGGGAGGGTGGAGCCGGCGGTGTGCGCGGCCGGTACGCCGGCACCGGTCTGCGTGGCCGCGGCGCTCACGCCGGGGACCTTCGAGGAGGAGCCGAAGCCGTTCTCGGAGTGGATCGAGGACGGGTCGCGGGGCGTTCCCCCGCCGGGGCCGGCCGTCGTGGCGCCCGCGCCGCCGCTGGGGCCGCCGGTCGTGTTGGAGGCGCCGCCCGCGCCACCGCCTGGGGCTGCGCCCGAGCCCGACCCCGACCCCGAGCTGGGACTCGAGCCCCCGCCGGGACCCGAGCCCGAGCCCCCGCCCGGGCCACCGCCGGAGCCGCCCGCACCGACGGCGCCGGTGTGCCGTCTACCAACCGGTAACACCGGGGCCGCGTCGCGTCGGCCAGTATCCAGGGGGATCTGGTAGATGACCCCCGCCGGGCTGCCGGCCTGCGGATCGGTCCGCTGCACGACGCCCTGGCCCCACGCCGCAGGACCCTGAACACCCACCACCAACGCGACCGCTCCCACGGCACAGCCGACAGACACGAGCCTCATGGCGACGAATGTAGATCACACGCTGCGGGCCGATGTGGCCAAATCGTTGCCGGCGCTGGCCGGTTCGATGTTCCCGGCGCCCGTCCGGCGAGAGGAGCGGGAGAGCTCGATCTGGATGGTCGGGGGGCCGGTCGTGCTCGTGCTCGCGCTGCTCGTGCTCGCGACCGCGTACGCTGGCGCCTTCAACGTCGCGCAGTGGGCGCCGCCGGCGCTGTTCATCCTCGTCGTGCTGTTGACGCTCGTCGTGCGCGGCGGCGCGCGGCGGCTGCCCGATCGGTGGCTCGCGCTGGCGCTCGCGGGCGCCTGGGGGCTCGCCGCCTGGGCGGCGCTGTCGGCGACGTGGGCCGGTGCGCCCGCCGTTGCGCTGGAAGGAGCCGGACGGCTGGCGCTGTACGCGGCGATCCTGACGTTGGCGCTCGTGGCTGTCGGGGACCTGCGCGCCCTGCGCGTGGCGGCGCACGGGATCGTCGGCGGGGTCGCGCTGATCGCGCTCTACACGCTGGGCAAGATGCTGCTCGACGGGCCGTCGATCTTCCTCGCCGGGCGCCTTAACGGGCCGGTCGAATACCGTAACGCGACGGCGCTGCTGTTCTGCCTGGCGTACTGGCCGCTGATCGTGCTGGCGGCCACGCGCGGGCGCGGGCGGGCTCTGCGCGCGATCTGCCTCGGCCTGGCCGAGCTGATGCTGGGGCTCGCCTTCCTCACGCAGTCGCGCGGCGTGCTGATCGGCCTCGGCTGCGGCGCCGTGGTCGTGCTTGTGCTGGGACCCGACCAGGTGCGCCGCGCGTGGCTGGCGCTGCTCAGCCTGCTGCTGCTCGCCGCCGCGGCGCCGTGGCTGCTGGCGCCCTACCACGCCTTCGCCGGTGGCACCGGCCTCGTCAGCGCCGCCGACATCTCCCAGGCCGCCGCCGCGCTGCTCGTGCTCGTGTTCGCCAGTGTCGGGGTCGGTTTCGTGCTGGCCGTGTTCGACGCCGGCCTGCGCGCTGCCGGACCCGCGATGACGCGCGTGCGCGCCGGCGCCCGGATCGCACTCGTGACGGCGGTGCTCGCCGGCCTGCTGGGTGGGTGGGCCGCGGTTCACGGCGATCCGCTGCACGAGCTGTCGCTGAAGTGGCGCGAGTTCAAGAGTCTGCAGACGACGAGCACCTCGGCGACGCGCTACACATCGGCCGGGGGGCAGCGCTATGACCTGTGGCGGATCGCGCTGCGCGAGTTGTGGGCCAACCCCGTCGGCGGCGTGGGGGCCGGTTCCTATCAGTTCGGCTACTACGCGCAGCGGCGCTCTAACCGCAACCTCGACGATCCGCACGGGCTGCTGTTCCAGATCGGGGCGGAGCTCGGCGGCGTGGGCCTGCTGCTGCTGGCGCTGATCCCGCTCGGACTGCTCGGCTCGCTGCGCCGCTGCTGGCGCGCGGCCCCTCGCGACGCGCGGCGCACCTCGTGCGGTCTGGCGGCGGCGGGTGCGACGTTTCTCGGGCAGTCGCTGGTGGACTGGATGTGGCGCATCCCGGGCCTGACGGCGCTGGGCGTACTGTGCCTGGGAGTGGCGGCGGCGCTGCTCGCGCGCTCGGGGGCGGGTGCGGGGATGCCGGGCGCGGTGATGTCGCGCGCCGCGGTCTCGGGTACGGGGGCGGCGTCGTCCGCTGCGGGCGGGGCATCGGACACCAGGGTGGCGGTTCCCGTGCCGGCGGCGCACGCTGCGCGGCGCGCGGGGAGTGCGCGACCGTATGCGCTTGCGGGACGCCTCGCCGCCGTCGGCGGTCTGCTTGTCGCGATCGCGCTGACGCTCGCTCTGTACCTGTCGGACTTCTACATTCGCCGCGCGCGCGATGAGATCGGCCACGCGCCGGCGGTACAGCTCGCCGACGCGCGCTCGGCGGCGAGCCTCGACCCGTGGTCGACCGACCCGCACTACCTGCAGGCGAGCGCCCTGGAGAGCCTGGGCGAGCGCGCCGCCGCCCGCGCGCAGCTATTGGACGCGCGGCGGCTGGAACCGGCCAGCGCGGTGCCGCTCGGTCTGCTCGGGGACTTCGAGGCGCGCGGGGGCGACTACGCGCAGGCGCGCGTCTACTACCGCCAGGCGCTGGCGCGCGACCCGCTCGACGTCGGTCTGGCGCAGCTCGCGCGCAGTGGCGGGCGGTGAGCGGCCGAAAAGCGCACTACCCGAGATGGCGCTTGGCTTGCCGAGCTGATCGCGCTCGGCTCGCGGCTCAGATCCCGCCGGGCTGTCAGGAGGGTGAATCGGACTCGTGGTGCGTAAGCGCCGCGATGTCCTGGAGGTCCTTCTCGCGTCCGGCGGCGTGCTTCATGCGAATGAGATCGTCGCGGTGGACGAAGTGGATGGGCTCGTCGGCGACCGTCGCAGTGGTTGCGCGCTTGTGCATCTCCTCCCAGGACCGTGCGCCCTTCAGCTCCGCTGCGTCTGTCCACACGTCAAGTCCACCGGCTCGAGTGGCGAGTCCGAAGTTGGCGCCGTCGCGCAGATGCGAGGGGTCGGTCGGGTCGATCCCGAGCAGATGCGCATCGACTCCCTTCAGGCGTGCCCCGAGCTGCTTCAGGGCGGCGGCAAGGTTTTCGAGGTTGGCCTCGCTCGGTGCGACCAGGACGTCGACATCCTGAGTGGTGCGGACGTGTCCGTATGCCTGCACGGCGACGCCGCCGATCACGAGGTACTCGACGCCGTGGCGGTTGAGGGCGCGGAAGATGCCGAGCGGGTCGGTCGGTGCGTCGTGTGGCGTATCGTCGGGTTCTCGCGGCGCCCGCCGTTGCCGGATCGGACTCATCGCTTGCCGCTGAGCGCCGCGCCTGCCAGCTGTCCGCCGAGCCGGTTCCACGCCAAGGAGCGCGCGAGACGTTCGTCCATGCTCTGGGCCATCGAGTCCGCGAGATGATCGGGGTCGAAGTCTCCCGCCAGAGGCTGGGTATTCAGCTCCAGCTCCTCGCCCATCACGGCGAGCAATCTGCGCAGCGTGTCGACGGATGGGGAGAGCTCGTCGCGCTCGATCCGGCTGATCGCGTTCTGCGAGGTCCCGCCGCGTACCGCGAGCTGCGCCTGCGTAAGGCGGTGGCGCTTGCGTACCGAGCGGATCAAGGTACCGGAGGTCATGACGCAGTCAGTATACCTGATCGGGTGTATCCTCTACCGGGTGCGGCTTTCGGCCTTCAAGGCCGCCGAGCCGGTCCACCCGCGTCCTGCACCGCTGAGAGATGTGTGTGGGACCTGTGAATCATGGGCGCCGGCAGCTCGACCTCCTGAAGCGTGAGGCGTGGTGGCGCCGACGGCGTCATGTTGTGCGCCTCGTAGTCCTTGAGGACTTCGAGCGCTCGCTCGCGCACGGCTGCGAGGGCCTGCTCCGGGCTTGGCCCGAAGTCCTTGCACGTCAAGCCGGGAATCGAGCCTGCGCAGAAGTTCCCGTAGTCCATCACGAGAACCTGATAGCGAAGCGTTCTCGGCGACGACACAGCTTTACGCCCCTGCCTGCTCGCGGAAGCCGAGTTGGCCTGAGATCTCGCTGGCCGCGCGCTGAACGCTGGGGAGCGCGGCGGCGATCAGCTCCTGCATGGAGCCTTCCAGGACGTGTGCGGTGATGCCGACCGCCGCGACGACGTCCCCGGCGACGTTGCGGACCGGCGCGGCGAGCGCGATCACACCGCGCAGGAGCTCTTGGTCGCTGATGGCGAACCGCGCTTGGCGTATCTCGTCCAGCTCCGTGCACAGCGCCTGGCGGTTGGTGATCGTGCTGGGCGTGCGCTCGGCTAGGACCATCTCTGCGATCAGGTGGCTGCGCTCGTCGGCCGGGAGGTGCGCGAGCAGCGCCTTGCCGAGGGCTGTGCAGTACGCCGGCAGTCGCGAGCCCGTCGCGATCCCGCGCTCGGGGGCCTCTTGGCTTCGCCCGAAGGAGGGGATGCGATCGACGTAGACGATCTCGGGCACGTCGAGGATCGCCAGCGACGCGGTGTGAGCACTGCTCTGGCGCAGGAGTTCCAGGTGCGCTCGGGAATGCTCGCGCAGCCCGGTGGAGTTCACGGCGCACAGTCCGAGGTCGGTGACGCGCAGTCCGAGGCGATAGCGGTGCTGCCTGCCGGCGTCCGGGAGCTGCTGGAGGTATCCCATGACCGCCAGCGTCGTCAGATACCGCCGCGCGCTGGTCTGCCCGATGTCGAGCTGCTGCGCGATCTCCACCGCGCCCCATACCGGCCGCTCCGGCGTGAAGCAGTGCAGGATCGACAGGCCGCGCATCAGCGATGGTGAGAGACGGGCCATATCGCCCTGCGGGACGCTTGGGGGCACCGATGCCTGCGCGGGGCAGGTGGCTGAGCGCATCACGCTGGTCCTCGCATCAGGGATTGTCCTCCGGTCACGCCATGGATGATGGGGCGCTCTGGGCCGCCTGATAAGGCCTATCTTGATAGTTCTAAGTCTTGACTGTCTCGGAACTCGACCGTGGCTTTGGAAGTCGGCACGAGTCGGGCGAGCAGAATTTCGATTAGTCTGTCCTGCTCGTGGTACCGGATGCCGCCACCGACAGGAAGATCTCTGGAGACGGAGCTGTCACAGCGATGCGCTCACCCGTCAACTGGGCGCTCCTGGGGCTGATCATCGAACGTCCGAGCTACGGTTACGAGTTGGCGCACCGGTTTGAGCGGGCATACGGCGGGATGCTGCGTCTGAGCAGCAGCTCGCATGTCTATACGGCGCTGGACACGCTCGAAGGCCACGGGCTGATCGAGGAGATCCTCGGGACCGGCGGGGGCCGTCAGCCGAAACCCCACTACCGGGCCACGGCCAAAGGCGTGCGCGGCTATCGCGAGTGGCTGATCGCGCAGGTCCGCCAGGAGCGCGGCCGTTCGCGCCTGTTCGTGCGCCAGCTCGCGGTATTCGCGCAGGAGCCCGACGCGGCGTTGGAGGTGATCGAGCACTATTCGCAGGTGTGCCTGGCCGAGGCCGGGAACACGCCGCTCGCCGCTCGCCCCGCTGTGGATGCGAGCACGGGCTTGATCGACCGGCTGACCTCCGAGGCGAGCCGCACGGAGGTGGAAGCGAAGCTCACGTGGATCGACTACGCCCGCCGCGAGTTTCGATCTCTGGCGAAAAGCAGAGTCTTCGGGCGATGACCCTGCTGGAGCTGGACGGCGTCTGCAAGTCCTACGTGCGCGGCGAGCGCCCGCGCATCGTGCTGTCGGGCGTATCGCTTCAGATCGAGCCGGGCGAGCTGGTGGCGATCTGGGGCGCGCGGCGCTCGGGTCGCTCGACGCTGCTGCGGGTCGCCGCCGGGGTGGAGGCTCCGGACTCCGGTGTCGTGCGCTTTGAAGGGCGCGACCTGAGCGACCGCGAAGGAGGCGCGCTCGGCGGCGGCATCGGCTACTGCCGCCGCTCCTTTCACCCCGGTGAAGGCCGGGTCGTGCTCGATCAGATCGTCGCGGGCCTGCTGGCGTGCGGGGTGTCGCGCGCGGATGCCGCGGCGCTGGCGCAGCGCGCGCTGCAGCGCGTCGGGGCGGGCAGGTGCGCCGCGCTCGACCCCGGCGAACTGGATGGAGCCGAAACGATTCGCGTGGCGATCGCCCGTGCGCTTGCGCTTCAGCCGCGGCTGCTCGTGATCGACGAGCCGACCAACGGCGTGGACCTGCTGGAGCGCGACAGCGTGCTGTTGCTGCTGCGCTCGCTCGCCGACGAAGGCATCGCGGTGCTGAAGAGCACCGACGTGGCGACCGGACTCTCGGGCGCCGACCGGGCGCTGACGCTGAGCGAAGGCGAGCTGCACGGCGCCGTCTCGCCCGAGCTGGGGTCGGTCGTTCCGCTGCGCCGGCCTGCCGCGCGGCGGGCGAGCGCGTGAGCGGCACGCTGGTCTGCGGCGACCAGAGCGGAGAAAGCGCGTGAGCACACTGGAGCTGGAGGGGGTCGTCAAGCACTACCGCGGCTCGGGCGAGGAGGTGCGCGCTGTGGACGGCGTGAGCTTCGCCGTGGCGCCGGGGGAGATGGTCGCCCTGCAGGGGCCGAGCGGGTCGGGCAAGACGACGCTGCTGTTGCTGATCGCCGCGCTGCTCACGCCCGAGCAGGGCGTCGTTCGCTACGCCGGACGCGACCTGTCGATGTTCTCCGAGAGCGAGGCGAGCGACTACCTGCTGCGCGACGTCGGATTCATCTACCAGAACTTCCATCTCATGCCGCGCGTCTCGGCGGTCGAGAACGCCTCGATCAAGCTGCTGCTGTCCGGTGTCGGAACGCGCGAAGCTCGCTCGCGTGTGGTCCCGTGGCTTGAGCGCGTGGGCCTCGGCGATCGTCTGCGCCACACTCCCGAGGAACTCTCCGGCGGCGAGCGCCAGCGGGTCGCGATTGCACGGGCGCTCGTCGGCGAGCCGCGCCTGATCCTCGCCGACGAGCCGACGGGAAACCTCGACACCGCGCGCAGCCGCGAGATCGTCGAACTGCTGCACTCGATCGCGCACGAGCGCGGCGCCTCGGTGCTGCTCGTCACCCATGACCCCGATGTTGCGGCGGCCGCCGATCGGCGCTGCACGCTGCGTGATGGGCAGCTCACGCAGGACAACCTGGATACCGAGGGGCGCGATCCGGTGACACCTCCACCTTCCACCGCGCGACGGTAGACATGCCGACGAAACAGGAAGCTCTGAAAGCGCGCACTCTGCTGCGGCCGTACACACTCGTCTACCTCTACCACCGGCGGCTCCGCGTACACGCTACGCAGGAGCTGCTAGCGGGTCTAGGGGTCGCCGTAGCCGTGGCGCTCGTCTTTGCCGTCACGGTCGCAAATGGGAGCATCGCCGGCTCGGCGAACGAAGTAGCTCATGCAGTGGTGGGTCCCGCGACATTGCAGCTGCGCGCGCTCGATTCCGACGGCTTTGACGAAAGCACGCTGGCGCACGTTGAACGCCTACCGGGTGTCAAGCAGGCCGCACCTCTGCTGGAGCAGACCGCGACGATCATAGGACCGCACTCCCGTTCTATCACGGTCGACCTCGCGGGCACCGATGTCAGCCTTGCGATCTTGAACGGTTTGGCCCACACGCTTCCGATTGCAGCCTTGTCGCCCGGAGGAATCGGTCTCAGCAAAGCGGCTGCGAGCGTGCTCGGAGTAGACCTTCAGAATGCCGGCGGGGCCAACATTGACATAGCCCTCAAGCTGCGCGGTAGGACATGGCAGCTGAAGTTGGCGGCGGTGCTGGGACCAGAAGCATTCGGTGCACTGTCACGAGCCCAGGTTGCAGTCATGCCGCTCCGACGTTTGCAGCAGCTCGCCGGCCTGCCGGGGCGTATAACACGCATCCTCGTAGAGGCGAAGCCCGGGCGTGAAGCGATAGTTCGCAGGGAGCTTGGGGCAGTTGCCGCCGGACGGCTGGTGGTTGCGCCCGCCGATCAGGACGTCGTGCTGCTGCGCCAGGCGCTACGTCCAAGTAATCAGGCAACGCAGTTCTTCGCGGTGATCAGCGCACTGCTTGGCTTCCTTTTCGCATTCAATGCGATGCTGCTCACCGTCCCGGAGCGGCGCCAGGCAATTGCCAACCTGCGTCTGGCGGGCGCCAAGCGTACCGCGATCGTTCAGCTGATCAGCTTCCAGGCGCTTTGCCTGGGAGTCGCGGCCTCCCTTGTGGGGCTGTTGGCGGGCTATGCGTTGTCTCGGGGTGCGTTTCACCAGTCACCGGGGTATCTCGCCCAGGCCTTCACGCTTGGGACCAACACGGTGATTGGAGTCCAGCCGCTCGTGGTGGCTTTGGCAGGCGGTGTGACTGCCACATTTCTCGCCTCTGCGATCCCGCTGTTGGATCTCCGTCGTGGACGTGCGCTTGACGCCATCTATTCCGAGAACGGCGTACCGGGCAACGCGCTCGGCAGACGCGCGCGACGAAGACTCTTCACGGCCGCTCTCGGACTGGCGACGTTGGCCACCGCGCTTTTTGTGCTGGACCCTTCGCTAGCTCTCCTTGCGTGCCTCTTCCTCGCGTTGGCGACGGTTCTGGCCGTTCCTCTGGTTTTCACAGCCGTGCTTGAAGCTGCACGCGCACTCGCGGCCCGCGCCGACAAGCTTACGATCCTGCCTATTGCGCTCGCGTCGTTGAAGGCCACCACGCTGCGCTCCCTGGCGCTGGTAATCACGGGTGCGATCGCCATATTTGGGAGTGTGGCGTTGGGTGGCGCCCGCAACGATTTGTTGAGGGGACTGCGTAACTTTGCGGTCGCATACACCGCAGACGCCGATATTTGGGTGTTGAACCCAAGGGACACGGCGGGAGCCATCAGTTTTGCGCCCGGTCCCTATGTGTCGCGCATGGCGAACATCCCGGGCGTGACGCGCGTCGGCGTATACCAGAGCCAGTTCATGAATATCGGCAATCGACGGGTGTGGGTCATCGCCCGACCGTCCGCCGCTGGATCGGCGCTCCTGAAGAGCCAGATCGTCTCGGGCAACCCCACGAGCACGATGACAAGGCTGCGGGAAGGAGGCTGGGTCGCCGTTTCCAAGAAGATCGCAGAAGAAGGAAACGTAAGGCTAGGAGGAAGCTTCAGCCTGCCGACTCCGACCGGAGTCGCCAAGTTCAGGCTCGCCGCGACCACGACGAACTTTGGCTGGGCTGCCGGGGCAGTGGTCATGGATACCACCGACTACAGCCGGTTCTGGGCTACTTCGCAGCCGACTGCGCTTGGCGTGACGCTCAAGCCTGGCACGAACGTCGAAGGAGTGAGGCGTTCTATCAACGCCGTACTTGGCCCCAATAGCGGCCTAGAAACACTGACGGCAAGCGCGAGGACGAGCCGGTTCGATGCTCTCGCTGGAGAAGGACTCAGCCGACTCGGTGATATCTCAACGCTGTTGGTGGTCGCTGCGATCATGGCGATGGCCGCTGCTCTGGGATCAAACATATGGCAGCGGCGGGTGCCTTTGGCAGGGCTGCGACTCTCTGGCGCAAAGCCTCCTCGCCTACGACGAATTTTGCTCGTGGAATCGTCGCTGATGCTCAGCGCAGGCTGTATTGCCGGGGCCGCCGCTGGCATCTACGGCCAGATCGTGATCGACGGCTATCTGGTGCATGTGACGGGATTTCCGGTTGCAACCCTGGCCGCGGGCTGGCGGCCGCTGGAGATACTTGGGCTCGTGGTCCTTGCGGTCCTCGCAGTTGTAGCCATACCCGGCTGGGTCGCTTCCCGCGTTCCCGCGGCGCTCGCTCTTGAGGAGTGAGCGAGGCACGCTCGACCCCCCGTAGGGCGCCTGCGCAGGATTTGGACCCCTGAGCAGATACGCTCGCGCCCGGTGTCAGTACTTGGTGGTCGCTGGCTTGTGGCGCGGGCAGGCGTGGCTCTCGCGTTTGCCAACTTCCGCTATTGGCTGACCGTTGCGCCGGTCGTTCGTGAGCAGCTTTGTCGGTGGAGACAGCGCGGGCTGGAGATTTCGGACCCTGTCCTGAATGGGCTCGTGTCGGAGTCGCTGCGAGATGAGGGATTCAACGCCGAGGTCGCGGCGACGCTGGCCACACTGGCGCCCCGTCGCCATCGGGACGGCGCGGTGGAAGCCATCGTTGCTCTTGAGGTACTCTACGATTATCTGGACACGCTGGTCGAGCAGCCCCTGCAGAATCCCCTGCGCGACGGGTGCAGTCTGTTCCAGGCGCTAATCGATGCAGTCGACCTGGAAGCCGAACCCCGGGGCGACTATCACCGCCACCACCGTCGGTCAGCGGACGATGGCTATCTAGAGGAGCTCGTCGCCGCTGCCAGGAGCGCGCTCGCGCGGCTGCCGGCGGCAGATGTGATCACCACAACGGCTCGCCAGAGCGCAGCCCGCTGCGCCGAGGCGCAGGTCCGCGCCCATGCTGTAGCGAGCGAGGGGAGCGCGCAGTTGAGGCTATGGGCGATGCGAGAAGCGGCTGGCACAGCGCTTGAGTGGCGGGGGTTTCTGGCGGGTGGAGCTGCCTCCGTGCTCACGCTGCACGCGCTGATCGCCGCTGCCGCCGACGTGCGCACCACGAGCGAGCAGGCCGCCCGGATCGACACGGCCTACCTGTCCATCGCCGCGTTGAGCACGCTGCTTGACAGCCTCGTCGATTATGAGGACGACGTCAGCACCGAAACTCTCGGATACATCCGACACTTCGAGGACCGCGAGGCCCTCGCGCGAACGCTTGGCGATGTTGCGCGGCACGCAGTCGCCCGAGCCCGCGAGCTTCCCCACGCAGCACACCACCTGATGACCCTCGTCGGCGTTGTCGCGTACTACACCTCCGCTCCGAGCGCCAGAGACGAGCTGGCCGTGCCGATCGCGGCGCAGATCAACCGGGAACTGCGGCCGCTGATCACCCCGACGCTCGCGGTGATGCGCACGTGGCGCCTGGCAAAGCGGATACGCGCGCGACGCGCGGCTGGCGCTCACGGCGGACCGACAGGCGTGAGCGCGTCGACGATCTTCGCCGCGCGCCTGCCGGTGGCGCGGTATGTGGCGATCATCGCCGACGGCAACGGCCGCTGGGCCAGGGCGCGGGGTCTGTTCGTGACCGAGGGGCATCGCGCCGGCGCGGACACGCTCAAGGCGCGCCTGCGCGACGCAGCAGAGCTGGGGGTCAGGGAGCTGACGCTGTACTCGTTCTCGACGGAGAACTGGTCGCGACCGGCGGCCGAGGTTCAGGGGCTGATCGCGATGCTCGCGCAGCGCATCGCGAGCGAAACGCCGGAGCTTCACCGGCAGGGGGTGCGGATGCGCTTCATCGGGCGCCGCGAGGGCGCGCCGTCGCAGATGGTCGAGCAGATGCGTCGCTCCGAAGCGCTGACCGCCGAGAACAGGCGGATCACGCTGTTCATCGCATTCAACTACGGCGGGCGCGCCGAGATCGTGGATGCCGCCCTGCGCTTCCACGGCACCAGCGAGCGGGAGTTTCGCGACCACCTGTACGCGCCGGACATGCACGACCCCGATCTGATCATCCGCACCGGCGGGGAGAGACGGCTCTCGAACTACCTCCTGTGGCAGTCCGCGGAGTCCGAGCTCGTGTTCCGCGAGGAGCTGTGGCCCGACTTCACGCGCGCCGATTTCGAGCAGTCGCTGGCCGAGTACAGACAGCGCGGCCTCCGGCGCGGCTCCCGAGCGGCGGCGCAGGGCGCCGAGCTGCTGGCGAAATCCTAGGCGAGGCGATCAGGCGATATTGTTTCGCAGAATGGTTCAAAGACGCCGACATCGGCGGGCCGCGGCGCTGGGGCTGGCTGCGAGTGGCGTGGCGCTGCTGGCGACCGCGGCCCCCGGGGCGCTCGCGGGCATGGCCGCGTCCAGCAACGCCGGCGGCGCCGCGCGTTCGCATTCAGCCCACACCGCGCGGGCGCTGAACGCGACCGACACCGCCCACCTGCGCTTCATCCGCAGCTCCGGCTCGCTGCTGTTCGAGGAAGGCGCCGCCACCGGGTCGCTGCCGGGGAACATGCGCGCTCGCTGCAACATCGGCGCGAGCTTCACCGCCAGCTTCACGCTCTACACCCGCGGCGGCACGATCGACGGCCACGGGACAGCGACGCCCCACGGCTCGGGCACGTACGAAAGCTTCGCCGGCACGGTGACCATCTCGGGGGGCACCGGCCGCTACGCGCACGCGCACGGGCGCGCCGGACTCTACGGCGTATTCAACCGCCGCACGTATGCCGTGACCATCCAGACCACCGGCCGGCTCTCCTACTGACCCACCAGCCGCGATGACGCCGACCATGCCGTCGTGCGCGTAGCCCGCCGTCTCCTCGCGGCCGTTGTCAGTGGCGCGACGCTCGCCGGCGCGTGCCTGGCGCCGGCCGCACACGCCGCGCCGCGGGTGACGCTCAACGCCGCTCTGACACCCGAGCGCCTCGGTCACGGCACCACGATCGGCTTCGGCTTTCAGATCACCGCTCCCGCGGGCGAAGTCCCCCTGCCCGTGACCGAAATCGACCTGCGCTACCCCAGCGGCCTCGGAATCGCGGTCAGCGGCCTCGGTCTCGCCACATGCCGTGTGGAGAGACTCCAAGCAGCCGGACCCCGACGCTGCCCCGCCAACTCGATCATGGGCTACGGGACCGTCCTCGCGGAGATCCCCCTCGGCCCCGAGATCGTGCAGGAGGCCACGCGCGTGACGATCGTCCGCGGCCCCACTCAGGACGGGCATATCGCGCTGCTCTTCAACGCCGACGGCGGCGACCCGATCAGTGCGCAGATCGTGCTCCCCGGCCTTCTGCTGCCCACCCCGCCGCCCTACGGCGGGCGTATCAACCTCGACGTCCCGCTCGTGCCGAGCCTCCCCGCGGGCCCCGACGTCTCGGTCGTAGAGATGCACGCCACGCTTGGACCCGAACACGTCACCTACTACGAACGCCTGCGCGGGCGCACCGTCGCCTATCGGCCCCGAGGAGTGCTCCTACCCAACAGCTGCCCGAGGGGCGGCTTCCCCTTCGCCGCCGCCTTCACGTTCCTCGACGGCGCCCAGACCAACGCCGTGACGACCGTGCCGTGTCCGCGGCGGCGGAGCAGCCGCTGAGCAGATCCTCCCAGCGCCTAACAGCGCTCGCCCGATCGAACCTGCGCGCCAGCTCGCGTCCGCGAGCCCCCATCGCAAGCGCCTCCCGCGGATTCTCGTGCAGCCGCCGGAAGGCGTCGGCGAGCGCACGCGGGTCCTCAGGCGCGACGACCAGCCCCGCGCCCGCGTCGTGCACGAGCTGCGCCGCCTCGCCGCGCAGCGCGAGGATCGCCGGCCGGCCGGCCGCGAGCACCTCGAACAGCTTCGTCGGCAGGGCGCCGGCGAAGATCGGACGGTCGCGCAGGGGGATCACGCCGGCGTCCATGTCCGCGTACAGGCCGGGGATCGACAGGGGGTCGAGCCCACCGAGCAGGCGCACGTTGCCCAGCCCGCGCGTCCGCACCTCGCGCTGCAGCGTGTCGCGCTCGGGTCCCTCGCCGGCGATCAGCACCTCGACCGCCTGCGGTCCCGCGAGCGCGGCGGCGGCCACGAGCACGCTCAAGCCCTGCGCGACTCCGAGCGTGCCGGCGTACAGCACGCGCAGCGGCGCGTGTGGTTGGGGTGCACGCGCCGGCACGGCGGCGAAGCGCTCGAGGTCCACGGCGGGCGGCACGTGCACGAGCTTGCCGTGCGCCTCGGGGCGGTCGCCGAGGCTGTCGAGGATGCCCTGCGTCGGGGCGGCGATCGCGCGCGCGCGCCGGTAGCAGCGGCGGGCGAGCGCGTGCGCGGCCGCGGCGGCGCGCCCGTCGGCGAGCGCGCCGAGCTCGATCGCGCTCTGCGGCCACAGGTCGGAGATGTTGAGCACGAGCCCGGCGCGCTTGACGGCGGCGTACGCGACGCCGGCGGCGGCTGTGAACAGCGGCGGGGACTCGGCGACCACGACGTCGGCCGGCCCCGTCGCCGCGCACATCGCGAGCGAGCCGGCGGCGAACACCGTGTGGTTGGCCAGGCGGCGCGCGAAGCCGCGGTTGGGCGTCGGATACACGGCGCTGCGCACCACGCGCACGGGGCCGTCGCGCTCGATCCGCAGGGGGCGGTTGCGGTAGGGCGCCGCGATCGTGCCGGACGGGTAGTGTGGAAAGCCGGTGTGCACGGTGACCGCCAGCCCCCTCTCGGCCAGGCCGCGCGCGAGCGCCGCGATGCGCGCCGGCGCGGCGCCCCGCTCCGGAGGGTAGTAGTGGGTGAGGAACACCACACGGAGCACGGACGGGTCGCGCACGTCTACTCCGGCTACGCTCGCGACCGGCGCAAGCAGCGGGCGTGGAGCGCGCACAACGCGGGCAACGCCGCGATGCGCGAGGAGGTGCTGCGCCTGCTGCTGGAGCTGGTCAAGCCCCTCGCGCACGGCGACGGTCTGCTGCTCGACGCGGGGTGCGGCGGCGGCTGGTGGCTTGCGAGTCTCGCGCGCGCGGGCGTGGCGTCGCAGCGGCTGTGCGGCGTCGAGTTGCTCGGCGAGCGCGTGCGCGCGGCGCGCGAGCGCGTGCCCGGGGGGCGTGTAACGCAGGGGGACGTGCGCAGTCTGCCGCTGGCGGACGGCAGCTGCTCGCTCGTGCTGCTGTTCACAGTGCTATCGGCCATGGGCTCGCGCGAGGACGTCCGCCGCGCTCTCGGCGAGGCTCGTCGCGTGCTCGCCCGCGGCGGCGCGATCGCGATCTGGGAGCCGCGCGTGCCCACCCCCAACCGTCACACCCGCCTGATCGGGCTCGGCGAGCTGCGCCGCGCGCTCGGGGGCGGGGAGCTGAGTGTGCGCTCGGTCACCCTCGCGCCTCCCATCGCCCGGCGGGCCGGGCGCCTGTATGGCCCGCTCGCGCGCGTGGGGATGCTGCGCACCCATCGGTTTGTGATCGCCCGGCCCTGACAGCCGCGCGTACAGCGCCAGCAGGCGCTCCTGCTCGACCGTCCAGCACAGCTCGGCGGCGGCGCGCGCCAGGCGTTCGCGCAGCAGCGGGTCTGGCGGACCGTGCAAGGCCACGCGCAGCGCCGCCGCGAGGGCCGCCGCGTCGGCCGGGGGCACGCACCAGCCGACGCCGTAGCGCTCGACCAGCCGACGTGTCTCCGGCAGCGCGGCGGCGATCACCGGCACGCCGGCGGCGATGTACTCGAACAGCTTGTTGGGCAGCGCGAGGCGATGGTTCTCGCACGTGTCCTGCAGCAGCGTCACGCCGACGTCCGCCTCCGCGGTGTGCGCGAGCAGGTCCTCCAGCGCGACGCTCGCAAGCAGCGCCACGCGATCGGACAGGCCGCGCTGGACAACCAGCATCTGGAGCGCCGCTCCGTAGCCGGGCTCGGGGTCCCCGAGGAACGCGAGGTGCACGCCGGGCAGCTGCGCGACGGCGTCGATCAGCACCTCGCAGCCGCGCGCCGGCGCGGGCGCGCCCTGGTGCAGCACGAGCGGTGTCTCCCGCGCGATCCCGAGCCGCGCGCGCAGAGCGCCACGCCCGCCGGGGGTGAGGGCGCTGACGTTGCGCACCACCGTCGGCGTTCGCGCCAGCCGGTAGCGGGCCTGCAACCGCGCGGCGATCGAATCGGAGACGGTGATGACCGCGGCGCAGCGGGGCACGACGAGCCGCTCGATCGCCGCGACGAACCACGCCCACGCACGCTCGCGGTAGGGGACGCTGCTGGCCAGCTCGTGCGAGTCGTACACGAGCGCCGCCCCGCTGAGGCGCGCGCCGACGATCCCCGGCGCCAGCATCGCCGCGTCGTGCGCGTGCACGACGTCGGGACGCACGCGCACGACGCCCTTGACGAACGACGCGAGGAACGCGATCCGGTAGAGATGGAACGGCAGGCGCCGGCGCAGCCACGGCGGCGGCGCCACCGAGCGTCGCGCGAATCCGTCGAGCCGCGCGCCCGCGGGGACGGCGGCGAGCTCAAGCACCGTCACGTCGTGTCCGGCGCGGGCCAGCGCGCTCGCCTCGCGCCGCACGCGCGAGTCGAACTCGACCGACTTGTGCAGGAGCATCGCGACGCGCACGGGACGGATGCTCATCGCCGCTCGCTCCCGTGGTGTGAAGAGAAGGTGAAACGCGGTCGGGCGGGGTGCAGGCGGCCGGGCGAGGCGCAGGCGGTCGGGTAGGGCGCAGGCGATCGGGCAGGGCGCAGGCAGTCGATCAAGGCGCCCGTGCGTAGGCGCCGAAGGCGGGCTTGGGTGTGCCCGTCGCGGTGAGCAGTCCCTCCGTCAGGTGACCGGGTACGGACGCCGGTTCGTCGAGCAGCTCATACCAGCCGAGTCCCGCCACGTAGGAGACGGAGTCGACGAGCCTGAAGGCGCCCGCCACCCACCGCGCCTGTTCGGCGCGGCTGACGAAGAACGAGAAGGCGCGGTTGCGTTCGTCGCTTGAGATCGAGAACTCCGAAAGCCACAGCTTCGGGACGCCGCCGGGCCGCCCGCCGTAGACGGCGGCGATTTCGTGGTGCAGCGTGTCGATGTCGTTGATGTCGCGCACGCCGCTGGCGTACGGACCTTCCGAGAGCTTCGGGAAGCGAAACGAGTACGGGTTGTGGCCCCAGTAGTCCATGCGCGGCGGCGTGCCGTCGGGCAGGCGCATCCAGCGGATGAAGTCGGGCGTGGAGACTTCGCCCAGGGTATAGCTCATGCCGCCGATCACGACGTTCGCCGGCGTGACCGCCTTGAGCGCCGCGTAGGCGGCGGCGAGCAGCAGCGCGTAGCGTCTCGGGCCGACCGGCGAGTTGGCTGGCATCGGGTTGAAGTTGCCCTCGCGCGCGGGCTCGCCCCAGATCATCCAGTAGTGGATCGAGGGGTAGCGACGGCTTGCGGCCTGCAGGAAGGCGCCGTAGTCGCCCGCGTCTTCCGGCGCCCACGATGGATCGTCGCCGCCGTTGGCCCACGCTGGGGTTTCCTTGACCATCAGCGCGAGCGCGATGTGGTAGCGGGTGGCCTCGCTCGTCGCTTCGCTGAGCGCCTGCGGCCAGCGATAGGCGGGGTCGGCCGGATCGGAGGGGTTGGCTGGACGCTGGGGAGCGCTCGCCGCCCAGCTGAGCTGGATCTGCAGCACCTGGACTCCCAGCCGGTGGTAGACGGGAAAGGCCGAGGAGCCGTCGGGCAGCGTAAACGGCCCCCAGATCATCTTCAGCGGCGCCGGCCTGCGCTGGGAGGGCCCCCTGTGCGGCCTGTGACTGGGCACGTGGCGCACCGGCCCGGGCGGCGGATGGGCGCTGGCCGTCGTGGCGCACCCGTGGCCGGCGCCGGCGCACTCGACGAGCACGCGGCGGCTGCGGTGGCGCGAGGGCAGGCGCGTGCCGTCACCCCCGTACCAGCCGCGGAGCTGGTAGGCGCCGCACCGCAGTCGCGAGAAGCGCAGCGTGTAGGCGCCGCCGCTCACGCGCGGCCGGGCGCTGCGTCGGATCTGCCTGTCCGCGCGGTCCAGTCCCCGCAGCGTTACGTGCGCACGGCCGTGCAGACCTTCGATCTCCGGCTTGACGGTGAACGTCACGGTCAGCGAGCAGCGGGGCGACTGGCTGATGTGGGCGAAGGTGAAGATCGACTGCTGCGGGATGCAGTACAGGGAGCTGATGCCGTTGCCCCCGCAGTTGACGGCGATCGACGTGTTCCAATCGCTGCCGAGGGCGAGCGCCGAGGCCGGCGCGCAAGCGAGCAGGATCGTAGACAGCAGGAGCCGGCGGCGCATGTGCCTCTAGCGACCGCGCAGCGCAAGGCGAGCCGTGCCGCCGGTCCACGGCTCGGTGGCGATCGCGCGCCAGCCGCGCCCAACCTGCTTGGGCAGGCGCCAGCGGAACGTGCCCGTGACGGTGAGGCGCAGTGTGGTCTTCAAGCCGCGGCCGCGATGGTGCGGCGGGGTGAGGGTGAGCTCGACGACGTCGCCGACGGGCGCTGTGCCCGCCAGCGCGGCGCGGCGGCCGTGACCATCGAGCTTCAGCGTCACGGGCCGCGGCGCGCCGATCGTGCCGTGCCAGGCGGCGGCGAGCGTCGTGAAGGCGGGTTTAGCGTTGCCGAGTTCATCGGAGATGCCGAAGTGCAGCGAGGAGTTGTCGCGCAGCGTGAACACGGTGGCGCCCTGCACCCAGGAGACCATGCTCAATCCGCGGAAGATGTCGTCGATGTTCTGCGCCTGCTGTTCGGGGCTGACGCAGGCGAAGTACTGCTCGGCTGTGCTGCGGGGGGTGCTGCAGGTGGTCCAGCCGAACTCCTCAAGCCACAGGGGAGCGTGGTCACCGGCGGCCAGCTGTACCTGATGAATGGCGCGCAGGCTCGCCAGCACGAGGTCATAGAAATCCACCGCCACGCCGTTGTAGTAGCCCTTGACGCCCTCACGATAGAGGGCTTTGAGGAAGGCGCCGTTCGCTCCCACGAGGGCGCCGATCAGCACCGGCGTGGTGGGCGTGGAGCTGTGCTGCACCGCCGTGTACGCGGCCTTCAGCAGGGCGGCGTAGTGGGCGGGGGCGTCAGGGCCGGCGAAGTGCTGGCCGTCGGCGTGGTCCTCCTCGGCCCACACCTCGATCGCGGCCAGCTTGCCCGCGTAGCGGTTGGCGAGGAAGCCGACGAAGTTGCCGAACAGCTGCGGGTCGGCAGGAGGGTAGGCGGGGCACAGGTCGGGTCGCTGCGCGCGCGCCTGGGAGGGCTCGGTGCTGGCCCAGCAAGGCGTCCCGCGCACGCGCAGGACAACCTTCAGCCCCAGCGCCGCGGCCCCTTCCACGGCCGTGTCCAGGCGGCCGAGGGCGGTTGGGTTGAAGCTGCCGGCGCCGGCAGCTTCGATCGCCGACCACTGCGCGAACACGGCCACGTCGGTGGCGCCGAGCGCCTGCGCCTGCGCGAGCTCCGTCGCGGTGTCGGGGCCGAGCGCCACGGGCACCCCGTGCCAGGGGGTGAGCGTCCCCGCGCGAGCCGGCCCAGGCGCGGCCAGCGCCACCAGCAGACCGGCGGCGGCGAGCAGGTGGCTGGGTCGCGGGCACCGCATCGAGCCGCATTATTCACGCTCAAGGCAGACTGTCGTGAACGGGGTGTTACCGCCGCCGCGGCGGCGCTTGCGCGTGTGAGAGGGTGTCGAGCGGCGACCCGCCGATGCTTTTCTTGGATCCTTTTTGACGTGAACCGCAAAGCCCTGCTCACCCTCGTCTCGGTCCTGCTGGCGTCGGCTTCGATCCCCTCCTTGGGGTTGGCGCTGGGTGTCGTGCGCCTAGCCGGCGCGTCGCCGCGCGCCGTGCCCTCCCTGCGCGTGCGGGGGACCGGTATCGCGGTGGCGGCGCTCGGCCAGTTCACGCTAGATGGTCGTCCGGCAGTGGCCGTCGGCGCCCCGCACGCGGCCGGCGACCGGGGCGCGGTGACGATCATGCTCGATTTGAGGCTGCCCGCGGGCGGGCACGCCAGCCTGCCCCGCGGGGCCAGCATCCGCATTGTGGGCGAGCGCAGAGGCGATCATTTAGGTGCGGCGATGGCCGGGGGCGGCGATGTCAACGGCGATGGCTTCCCTGATCTTGTCGTGGGCGCCCCCGACGCCAGTCCCGGCGGGCGCCGCCACGCGGGGGAGGTGTGGGTGCTCTTTGGCGTGCCCGCCCCGGGTGCCGAGGAACTGTCCAAGCTGCGCCCCGAACAGGGCTATGAGATCGACGGCGCCCACGCCGGCGATCACCTCGGCGCCGCGGTGGCGATCGACCGCAACTTCAGCGGCAACGGCCACGACGACCTGATCCTCGGCGCCCCCGGTGCCTACGGAGGGTCCGGGGCGGCGTACGGGATCGACAACGCGCTGCGCAGTCCCACGATCGACTTGCGCAAGCTGACGCCCGCCGAGGGATTCGCGGTCGCCGGCGCCCCACCCGGTGCGCACCTCGGCGCGGCGGTGGCTGCGGGGGGCTATCAGAACGGCGACGCCTACGCCGAGCTGCTGATCGGCGCCCCCGATGCGTATCACGGCAGGGGCATGGCCTATGTCGTCTGGGGCAGGCCGCGGGGTGCCGGCAATGTGCGCGTGGGCGCGTCCGGGATGGGGTACGCAGTGAGCGGCGTCAACCCCGACGATCACGCCGGCGCGGCGGTTGCCGCGATCGGCGACATCGACCACGATGGGGCAACCGACATCGCAGTCGGCGCTCCAAGCGCGTGGGTGAGGGGGCGCGGCTACCCGGGGCGCCCGGGAGCCGTGGAGATCGTCATCGGCGGGCCGCACAGCGGTGTGGTGGCGCCGACGTACGCAATCGAAGGAGTGCACAACGGCGATCTCACCGGTGCGGCGCTGGCCGGTGACGATGGTTCCACCACCAGCCCCGCGCAGCTGACGATCGGGGCGCCCGGCGCGAGCTTCAGCGCGCGCACCGCGGGAGCCGTGTACGTGATATCGGGGGCGGCCCTGGCGGCAAAGAGACTCGACCTGTACAGGCTGGGTGGATCCAGCTACCGTCTCGACGGCGCTCGCGCGGACGACCATGCCGGCAGCTCGGTGGCCGATCTGCTCGAAGAATCCTCGCGGGGCGTGGAGATGTCGCTGGGCGCCGTCATCGGGGCGCCGGGGGGCGGCGAACGCGGAGCTGGTGCTTTCCTCGTGTCGCGTCGCTGACCGGCAGGCGCGTCGCGCCTTTCACCTTTCACATTTTTGTAACAGTGCTCTTACACCGGGAGTCGAAGGCTGGCCGGTCACTGCCGAAGTGGTATGCCGAGCCGTTAATCGGGTCCACTTGTTGTTATACTGTGACGATGTTGGTGACTTCTTGTGTATGCGTCTTGGCCGCATGGAACGGCGTGCCGCCCGGCCTGCGGTTGGTCGTGCTGATCGGGGCCGTTGTCGTGGCGATATTCGCGACGTCGGTTGCCCCGGTGGTGGCGCGACGCCGTTATCCTCTGCGCGGTGGTCGGCCTGGTGATCGTAATCGTGCTGGTGGCGGTGCCGCTGCTGCTGGTGACACGCCTTTCGATCGAGATGCTGGCTCGCCTGTTTGGCGTGGTCTCCCACTCGGAGGTGGCCACACGGGAGGAGTTCGCCCGCATCCGCGAGCAGTTGCTCCTGGGAGTGGACAGCAGCGCCCGCGTACCGGCGTCTGACGTCCCCGCGCCGATCCCGATCCCGATCCCGCAGGAGCCCGGACAGGCACGCTGGCGCGCCTGTCCGGAATGCAAGACGAGCGTATCCAGCGTCGCCAGCCTGTGCGTGCGCTGCGGCTGTGCGCTGAGCGTCGGCTAGGGTCGCCGGGTCCGCCCGGCCCGGGCTCTACGCCGGCACCGCGGTGCGCTCGGCATCGCGGGTCGTGGCGTCGACCGCGCGCAGCCACCGCAGCAGCTCCGCGACCGTCTCGCCGTCGCCGCTGACGCGCCGCCTGCCAGCCGACGGCGAGACTCGATCGAGCAGCAGGTCGAGCAGGTCCTCGGCGTCGCAGCTGAGCGTGCCCGCAACTCTGCCCAACGGTGGCGAGGAGGTCACGGCGACCGCAGCGCTCCCGTTGACGTGTATGAAGCAGCTGGCGCGGGGCCGGTCGTGGCAGCGCAGGCCCACCGTGAACTCGTGCTGCGCGGTCCACTCGGGGTCGATCGCAAGCGCCAGCAGCCGCAGCAGCAGCGTCGGGTCGAGGCGAACGCCCTGGCGCTCCAGGTCGCGCAGGCCCAGGGGTGCGCTGGCCAGGGCGTGCAACGGCCGCAGCGTGCCGCGCGCGCCCGACAGACGCGCTCCGATCCTGCCCCAGCCGCGCCGCGCGGTGACGGTGCGGGCCAGTCCGGCGAGGTCGGTGCTCAGCACGGGCGTGCGCACCGGGTCGAGGTTGAGCAGCGGCTGCACGGTTGTCGTATCGCCCCGCACCGTCACCGTCACGCAACCTGTGTCGGCGACATCCAGGGTGTAGACGACGTCCTCGGGCCACACGAGCCCCTGCGCCGGCAGCAGTTGCAACAGCAGCCGTCCCGCGGCTCGCGGGTCCTCGGCTACGAGCCGGCGCAGCGCGCGCGGGAACCACGACGGTCCGCCCTCGGCGGGCTCGCCTTCCAGGTCGCCGACGCCGGTGGACTCCGCGACGAGCGCGGCGGTGGGCGGGCGCTCGATGAGCGGGGGGTGCTCCGGCGAACGCGCCGCGAGAGCGAGCTGCCCCGCGATGACGGTCTGCTCCACCGGCGCAAGATGGGTGGGCGGCGCGGTGATGGGGCGCCGCCCGGCCCTCGCCCCGGCCTGTGTGGCCGACCGCAGTCGCTTGAGGGCGTCGGCGACACTGACGGCATCCGCATTGGGTTCCTCGAGCGGCAGTATCGCCGCCACGATCGCGGCGGGGTCGAAGGGCAGCGGCGCGGGCGCGGGCCGGTGTGCCGGCGGGGGCGGGGGTGTGAGCGAGGGTGGAGGCGCGAGCGATGGCGGGGATGCGAGCGCGCGCATGGGGGTCCTTCCCGCTGGCGACTGCGGTCGGACCCGACGGCTCACGGCATAGTCGAGCAGGATCTGTTCGAGCCCGCGCAGGCGCCCGTGCAGAGAGGAGATCTCGTTGCGGTGCACGGCTTCGATCGAGCGTGCGTGGACGAGTGCGCGACGGGTGGCGGCCTCGCGTGCGGCGGCACGACGCAGCAGCACGGCCCACCGTCGCTGGATGCGCTCCAGCGTTTGTGTGACGCCATGTTCAATGATCGCGCTCATCTCGCACCTGCCCTTTGTCGTCGAATGGGAATCGTCTGGCGGCCGCGCCCAGCCTGACCCTGAAGCGCCTCGAATTGTTGGGTTGGCTTGAGCTGTTGTTGGAATTCAGACATCTCAATGGTCAGCGACCGACAACGCCACGTTTGCCTAACAGCATGTCCCTGAGCAGGCGTGAGCTTGTCCGGCCATGGACGACATCTCGGCGGGCCAGACCAACGACACAGACAACCCCGGCCTCCACGGCGTGGGCGGCGCTCCCTTCGCGGCGACTACCCCGGACTTTGCCGCGAGCTCGTCAAACTGGAGTGGCATACGGGCCAATCTGGTCGAGATGGAAAAGGCGCTCGGTGCGCTGCAGCAGCAGGTGGACCCCGCGCAGCGGCCACCCGAGACGAACGGGAACCCGCCGGCGCCGCCGAGGCTGAGCGCCGCGCAGCTGAGAGTGCAGCCGGTGCCGGTGAGCGAGCCGGGCGACTCCAGCCACCCGCTTCCAGGTTTCATCTCCGCGCCCACGCACGCCCAGGCGGAGCAGATCAAGCGCCAGATCGAGGATCTGCTGCGTGTGCGGGAGATGTTGCGCGAGTCGCTGCGCACGGCTATCGGCGGGTGCGAGCGCGCATTGGAGCAGCTCGATCGCGGCGAACCCCTCTCGCCCGAGTCCAGCTCTGGTCTAGCCGACCGCCCGGCCCCCGGCGCCGGAGCGTCCGCTGGCATCGCCCTGCGTCCGAGCGTCTTTCAGGGAAGCGTGTGCCTGCGCGTCGGTCCGCTCGGCGACATCAGCCAGGTGGACACGCTGGAGATCGCGCTTCTACAGGTGCCGGGCGCGGAACGGGTTGAGATCAAGGAATTCGCCGGCCGCGACGCGGTCGCGGAGATTCGCCTGTTCCAGCCCGTGCGGTTGGTGGAGGAGCTGCACCGCGTACTGCCCTTCGCATTCGAGGTCACGCACGGCGACTCCGCCACGCTGACCCTGCTCGCCGCCGGCGACCACGAGATCGAGGGCCGGCCGGCATCCATGTCCTCGTCCCGGTCCGGGGCCGAGTAGGAGCGTCGAGATGTCCGATATCTCCACCCGCGCCGGCTGGGTCTCCGACGGCGTCTCCAGCGAGTGGCCCGTCGCGGGGCCCAACCGTCCGTTCGGCCCCGTGGTCCTCGTGATCGTGGGAGTGATGGTTGCCACGGCCGTGTTCTGGATCGGCTTCATGCTGGCCCCCGCCCTGGTCCTGCTGATCGGCTACCTCGCACTGTCGGCGGGCGACAGGGCGCGGCGGCAGCGCGTCGCCGCGCCGCGTGCGGCGGCGGCGGTGTTTGCTGCGACCGCGGCCGGGCGCGAGCCTGCGCAAACGCCCGCACAGATGTCGGCGCAGGCACCCAAACAGGCCCCCAAAAAGGAGTCCGCATGAGCCCGCTCGACGCTCCGACGGAGACCGTCAATCCGCTCGCTGCACGGCTGCTGTCCGAGCAGGCCTGCCGTAACTTCATGGTCGTCCCAGTGGCCTACAGCGACGGCGTCGTGACGATCGCCACCGCCGATCTGAGTGACGCCCTCGCGCGCGAGGTGTGCGGGGTGTTGGTGGGCCGTCCGCTCCGCTGGGTGGAGGTGGCCGCCGAGGAGATCGTGCGCACGATCGACCTGTGCTTCGCTCCCCTGCCCGATGGCGGTTCGGGCTCAGAGGCACGGGAGCGGGAGGAGCAGGAGCACGAGGAGCAGCCCACCCGCAGCGCTGAGGAGCTGGTGCGCCTGGGCATCCACGAGCATCTGCGCATCGGCGAGATGCTGCTGCTGCGCCGGCTGGTCACGCTGGAGGCGATCGACAGCGCCCGTGCCGAGCAGCGGCGCACGGGCAGCCGCGTGGGCGAGATCCTCGTGCACGGAGGGACTGTGGCCGAGCACGACCTCGTGGGGGCGCTCGCCGATCAGCTGCAGATCCCGCTCGTAGACGTGTCGGGTCTGGACCCCGACAGCCTCCCCCGGGAGGTCATCCCCGAGCCGTTGGCGCGGCATCTGCGCTGCGTGCCGATTGGGGTGGACGAGCGCTGCGTGTATATGGCGATCGCCGAGCCTTTGGACGACACGACGATCGCGGCGCTGCGCGAGCACACGAGTCTCCAGCTGCGGGGCTTTCTGGCGACCGCCAACTCGATCGACGAGTTGCTGCAACGCATCCACGGTCACGCCTACGTTGAGGCCGCCACCTCCGAGCTGCTGCACCGCCTGCCCGAGGAGTGCGCCAACCGGGTGCTCTCCGAAGGCCAGCGGGGGACGCTCGTCGCGGCGCTGGTGCTGGTGCTGGGACTGCTCGTGCTCTTCCCGATTCCCACGCTGGTTGGGTTGGTGGGCCTGGCGAGCCTGTTCTACACCGCGGCCTCGCTCTACAAGTTCTGGCTGATGTACAGCGCCCTGGGGCACGAGTACGAGGTCGACGTCAGTCCGGGGGAAGTGGCGGCGCTCGACGAGCGCGAGCTGCCCCGCTACACGATTCTCGTCCCGTTGTACAAGGAGGCAAACGTCGTGGCGCGGCTGGCGGGGGGCATCGAAGCACTCGACTACCCCAAGACCAAGCTCGACGTGCGGCTGCTGTGCGAGCAGGACGACGAGGAGACCGTGCAGGCCATCCGCGCGCTGTCGCTGCCGCCCCACTTCAAGCTTGTGATCGTGCCCGACTCCCAGCCGCGTACGAAGCCCAAAGCGTGCAACTACGGTCTTCTGCAGGCCGACGGGGAGATCGTCGTGATCTACGACGCCGAGGATCGTCCCGACCCCGACCAGCTCAAGAAGATCGTGGCCGCCTTCCGCAAGACCGGCCCGCGCGTGACCTGCATCCAGGCCAAGCTCAACTACTTCAACCAGGAGCACAACCTGCTGACGCGCTGGTTCTCGATCGAGTATGCGATGTGGTTCGAGCTGATTCTGCCGGGCCTGGACGCCGAGAACGTGCCGATCCCGCTCGGGGGCACCTCCAACCACTTCATCCGCGAGCGCCTGGTGAAGCTCGGCGCGTGGGATCCGTTCAACGTCACCGAGGACGCCGACCTGGGGATACGCCTACACAAGGCGGGCTTTCAGACGGCGATCATCGACTCGACCACGCTGGAGGAGGCGAACTCCGAGCTGCACAACTGGATCCGCCAGCGCTCGCGTTGGATCAAGGGCTACATCCAGACGTGGCTGGTGCACATGCGCCATCCCGTGCGCCTCTACCGCCAGATGGGACCGATGAGCTTCATCTCCTTCCAGCTGCTCGTGGGGGGGAGCTTCATCTTCCTGCTCAACCCGATCTTCTGGCTGCTCACGACGGTGTTCTTCTTCACCCACGCCGGTCTGATCCAGCAGGTCTTCCCCAGCTTCGTCTTCTACGCCGCCGCCTTCCAGCTGTTCATCGGCAACTTCGCCTTCATGTACCTCAACGTGGCGGGTACGGTGGAGCGGGGCTACTACGCGCTGGCCAAGTACGCGCTGTTCTCGCCGCTGTACTGGGGGCTGATGTCGATCGCCGCCTGGCGCGGGTTTGCGCAGCTGTTCACGCGGCCCTTCTACTGGGAGAAGACCGAACACGGGCTCGACGTCGAACCGCTGGGTGAGGCGCGCGCGCTGCCGGTGGGCGAGGGGTCCCCGGCCGGCGAGACGGTCCCGGCGGGTCAGGCGGCGTAGGCGATGGCCTTCAGCGCCACTCCCGGGGGCGAGCTCGTCCTCCCCGCGCCGCTGGAGCGGCGCCCCGCGGCGGCGTTCCAACGCGCCGGCCAGCGCGTGGTGGCGCGCCCCGTGGAGTCGCTGCTGCTGTTCCTGACGGGCACAGTCGCCTACGGCCTGCTCGGCGCCAAGGTGGTGAGCAGTTACCACGTCGTGGTGTTCGACGCCCTGGACCGTCTCACGCGCGCCTACATGGTGTGGCACAACTCCCCGCCGAAGCTCGCCGCAGTGGGGTTCACCTTCCCGCCTCTGAGCAGCCTGATCTTCCTGCCGCTGGCGGCGATCAAGCCGATCGCCACCTCGCTGCTGGCGCTGCCCCTGACCAGCGCGATCTTCGCCGGGGCCACGCTCGTCGTGCTCAATCGCGCCCTGGAGCTGTGCGAGATGAGCGCGATCTTCCGCTACCCCGTTCTCGTCCTGTTCGCACTCAATCCCGAGTTCGTGTTCTACGCCGCCAACGGGATGCCGGACACCGCCTTCCTGTTCCTGCTGGCAGCCGGGCTGTACTGCCTGGTCGCCTGGCACCTGACGGAAGAGAGCCGCTATCTGATCGGGGCCGGACTGGCGTTTGCCTGCTGCATGTTGGCGCGGTACGAGTTCATCATCTGGGCGCTCGCGGGGAGCTGTCTGGTGGGGGCGGCCTTGATGCGCCGCGACGCCACCCGCGCGCGACTGGAGGGGTCGGTCGTCTCCTACCTTGCGCCGATCGTCTACGGCCTGGCGCTGTGGACAGTGTTCAACGGGATCATCGTGGGTCAGCCTTTTGATTGGATCACGAGCGGCTCCTCGTCCACCCTCGCCGTCAACTCCGACCAGATCGCCCAGCACGGCTCCGCGTCGCTGGCGGAAGTCGCCCACCGCCTGCTGCAGGTGACGATGGGCGTGGCGCCACTGGCGCTGGTCGTCATCCCCGTGCTGGTCGCCGCGTTCATGGTGGCGCGCGACGTGCTGTCGCTGTCGCTCGCCGGCTTCCTCGCGTTGGGCCTGGCAATCGTGGGAGCCGACGCGCTGATCCACGGCGACACCGCCGTGCTGACCCTGCAGGATGGCCTGCCCCTGGCCCTGACAGCCACGTTCGGCGCGGCGTGGCTGTACCGCTCGCGCGAAACAGTGCGCCTGTCGGTATGGCTGGCCACGCTCGCTGTACTCGCCGCCACGCTGCCGCTGGCCTGGAGCGTGATGCGCAGCTACCCGTTCCAGAACCTGGAGCAGGCCTTCACGCGCGCGATCGACACGGGGGCCAGTCAGGAGGGCACCTCTTCGATCGGCGGCTTCACCGTGGGTGTCGATCCTGAGCGCCAGATGGCCGCCTACGTCAACCACGTTGTGGGCTACACCCAGCACGCGATCCTCACCGACAACGCCCAGACCTTCGGCGTGATCCTGCTCAGCGGCCGGCCGCAGGACTTCCTCGACCGCGTCGACCGCGGCGATGGCCCCTGGTTTAAGATGCGCGAAGCGCCATACGGCCACGTCGACTACCTGCTGATGGACTACCGCGCGCCGGGAGATCTCATCCGCCAGCGCTACCCGCAGGCCGCCACCGGCGGGGATCCCACGCTGACGCCCGTCTTTCGCACGAGCCGCTACGTGCTGCTGCGCGTCTCCCCGCAGCTGCCGGGAGGTGCATGATGAGCAGCAGACGCGAACTCGTGAGCACCTCGATCGTGCCGCGCATCAAGGCCGTGCTGACAGCGGCCGAGCAGACAGCCGCGATCGTCGCCGAGGAGGCCGAGACCGAGGCCGGCAGGCGCACGGCGGAGATCCTCGCGGCCGCGGAAGTGGACGCCAACCGCATCCGCCACGAGGCGGCGCGACGCGTCGAGGACTACCTGGCCGCCACCCGCCGACGAATCGACGCCTTCGCCACCGCCCGCATCGAGCGCATCGCCGAGCTCACCGAGGATGTGCTGGAGGCGGCGGGGTCGATCCAGGAGCGCCTGGAGCAGGCGACCCACGTGCAGCAGCAGGTGCACGCCATGATCGAGGCGCTGGGCAACGTCGCACAGGCCGTCGCCGCGGAGGTCGCGCAGCCCTCGCCGGCGCTGCCCCAACCGCCGAGCGGCCCCGTGCGCCCAGGATCCTTCGCGCAGAGCAATGGACACGCGATCGCCGGCGCCGGCCACGACGATGGTGGCCCGCATCGGCTGGAGGGCGCCAAGGGTGAGGAGGTTGACGACGCCGGCGCTGTGGACCGCGTGGCCGAGACGGTGGACGGCGCGGGGGCAGTGGACCGCGTGGCCGAGACGGACAGGGCGGCTGAAGCGGACAGCGCGGCATGAGCGCCCGCGGGCGCCGGGGCACGGTTCGCCGAAGCGCGTGCTCTGGAATCGTCGTGCTCGCCGCGCTCGGCCTGCTGGCCTTGGCGAGCTCCGGGTGCGGCGTGAGCACGTCCGCCGGATCTGCCGCGAGTCTCGCGCCGTCGGCGTCGGACGCCGCCGGCCCACAGCAGTCCAGCTCCGCTGCGCGGCAGGGCGCCACCGCGCCTCCCGCCGACGCCGCGGCCGCGCAGGCGCCGCCGCCGCTGTTCAACGCTCTCAGCCCCTGGAACACGCAGGCGGCTGCGCTTCCCACCGACCCGCGCTCGCAGGCGATGCTCGCGCTGGGCGCCTCGGCGGGCGGGGCCGGCGGGGGCCGGTCGGATGGAGGGGGCATCTACATCAACGCCACCTCCTGGACACCGACGATCGCCACCGAACAGAACGGGGTGTCCACGAGGCTGTTCTGCCGTCAGGTCCTCTGCGGACCGGACGCCGCCGGCTTGAGCACGGCGCTGATCGCCCCCGGCGTCAGCCCCGATCCGCGCTACGACGGCTGGCTCACGGTGATCGACCGGGCTGGCGGCGTGGCGTACGACTTCTGGCGTGCCCGCCGCCAGGCCGACGGGTCGATCTCCTACCAGTACGTCAAGCGCTGGGATCTCAACGGTCCAGGCTTCAGCAAGCCGTCCTCGGTCAACGCCCAGAACGCCGTGGCGGCACGTGGGTCGGGCCTGCCGCTGTTCGCGGGCGTGATCCTCCCCGGTGAGTTGCGCAGCGCCACGATCGCGCACGCGCTGGCGATCTCGATCCCCGATCCGGCGGGGGCCAACTACGTGCCCCCGGCCTCCACGACGGACGGGGCGGGGCCGCAGGACTCGCTGCCGGAGGGCGCTCGCATCCGCCTGAAGGCGGGGGTAAGGCTCGGCCGCCTGCCGGGCGGCGACAGTCGCCGCTACGCCGAGGTCGTGCTGACCGCGCTCAAGCGCTACGGAGCGATCGTCGTCGACCGCTCGGCGGTGCCCACGCTGTATGCGCAGAAGGACGCCGTAGCCGGGCTGCTCGTCGGCAACGAGCTGCAGTCTCTGCGCCTGTCGGACTTCGAAGTCGTGCGCCTGCCGGGTCGTCTGCACCAGTCCGTCGCTGAACAGGGCGAAGCCGGCGGGGAAGCCGGCACGGGCTTCACGGGGACGGCGGGATGAGACGGCGTGCGTGCAAGACGCTGCTCCCGTTCGCCCTGGTCGCGTGCGGCGTGGCGGGCAGTGGCTGCGGCGTGTCGATCAAGGGGGCCGATGGCCCGGCTGGCTCTGCCGCGGGCGCCGCCACCTTGGCCTCCTACAACCGCCTCCCCTCTCGCCCGGTGGGGCTCGTGCAGGTCGACGGCCGCACCCGGGGCTCGCTCACCGCTGGCGCCGTGACCGCCTATCGGGGCGGGGGCGCGCGCGTAACGATCGCCGACAGCGGCGAGGCCGAGGGCTTCTCCGAGCTGTGCCGCGGGAAGATCGACGTGGTCGACTCGGCCCGGCCGATCTCCGCCGTGGAGCTCGGTGCGTGCCAGAACAGCGGGGTGCAGCCCGTACAGTTCCAGGTCGCCGCCGACGCGGTGGTGCTGGCCACGCGCAGTGAAGCCGATGTGGGCACCGACTGCCTCACGCTCGGCCAGATCAAACAGACTTTCCAGGCGGGCTCGCAGATCACCAACTGGTCGCAGCTCGGCTACTACAACATCCCTCTGCAGGCGGTCGGCGCCACCGAAGGGAGCGACACGTTCGGTCTCTTCGACGGCTACGCGCTGGGCTCGGACGGTCCGAGCCTGGCGGACCTGCGCGGCGACTACCAGCCGCTGCCGAGCGAAGACGCCGTGCGCCGCGCCGTGGCCGGTGGGCATCTGGGGACCCTCGGTTATGTGCGCTTCACGTACTACGAGAGCCATGAAAGCGAACTGCGAGCACTGGAGATCGACAGTGGCCTGCGGCGCCCGCTGCTCAACTGCGTCTTCCCCTCCCAGCAGACGGTGGCCGACGGTTCTTTCCCGCTCGCGCGTCAGCTGCTGCTCACCGTCGGCCTGGCCGATCTGCGCCGGCCCGAGGTGGCGAGCTTTATGAAGCTCTACCTATCCCGCGCCCGTCAGTTGGCCGACGCCGCGCGGTTGGTGGCCCTGCCGAGCGCCATCCTCGACTCCGAGCTGGGCTGGCTGGACGGCGCCCAGCAGCCGCCGGTCGTGGGCTACTCCGCGGGCGGCGCTTCCCGTGCTCACCCGCGGCGATCACCCGGTGCGCTTGAAGGCCAGCCCCAGGGTATGCTCGTCCCGGCCGGAGGCGTCGGCGATCCGGTGTCTGGCGCCGATGTGCCCGTCAGCGCCACCGCGGGCAGCGGTGCCGCCGCGGCCGATCAGGGCGCGACGCAGGCGAGCAGCCAGCCGCTCGTCGGCGGGCAGTACGCGCGGCGCTCAGCGCAGGAGCCGCTGGGTGAGCGCAGGAGCCGCTGGGTGAGCGCAGGAGCCGCTGGGTGAGCGCAGGAGCCGCTGGGTGAGCGCAGGACCCGCTGGGTGAGCGCAGGACCCGCTGAGTGAGCGCAGGACCCGCTGAGTGAGCGCAGGAGCCGCTGGGTGAGCGCAGGAGCCGCTGAGTGAGCGCAGGACCCGTCGAGCGAGCGCAGGAGCCGCCGGGCGAGCGCAGGAGCCGCTCAGCGCAAAAACTGCCCGGCGACGTAGCAGTAGTTGTTTTCCGGCGTGGGGTCGTTGAGCTTCCATTCCGAGGAGAACGTGAAGCTCACGGGTGCGCCGCCGGGGCCTTCGCCGGAGATCGGCTCGACGCTGAGCGTGCCCTCCAACATGCCGTTGGGGGGCAGCGCGATCGCCAGCGGGGCCAGCGATTCACTGTAGACGCGGTTGTGTGAGGAAATGCCGGCGACGCCCTCGCCCTGGAACGTGGTGACATCCACAACGGTGCGCACTCCTTCGTTGAGCGGAGTGAGGAGGATGTCCTGGGCGGCGGTGCCGCAGCGCAGTTCTATCTTCGCCACGCCCGGCAGTTCGCTCACGGCGCTGTCGCGGCCGGGCGCGTTTTCCAGGCCGTGCCAGTTGAGGGTGGGGGAGACGGCGATGTTGGGGCCGGGTGGTCCGGGTGGTCCCTGTGGGCCTTCGGGGCCGACGGGTCCTTCCACCCCGGGCACTCCGGCGGCGCCGCGCGGGCCGGCGGCGCCGCGCAGCACCACCACGTGCTGCGGCGCCTTGGCCGGATGACCGGCGCCTGCGCTGTGGTCGTGGCTCGTCTGCGCGGAGGTGGCGGCGACCGCAAACGCGCCCCCCGTCAGCGCTCCCGCGCACGCACCGACCGCCAGCAGTACCCGCGTCTGGCGGGGCAAGCGCGCCGCAGCTCTCCCTCGTCCGGTCATCCCCTCACCTGCCTGTCTCGAATCTGCCCGCCACGTAGCAGCGCGGCCCGTACGCGTCGGCGAAGGACCAGTGCCAGGACAGGTGAAACGTGGTGGGCGGCGGCCCTTCACCGCCGGGCGCTCCGAATGGTCCGCGCGAGCTGATGACGCCGACCATCGATCCCTGCGATTCGTCTTCGCCGCCGTTCACCACGTTCAGGCCGAGGTTGAACTGAACGCCGTAGGCGGGGGAGCGGCGCGCCGCGGCGCGCACGGAGATCTCGTCCCCGCGGGCGATGGCCGCCCACATCTCGCTGTCTTCGCCGAGGTTGTAGGGGGTGAAGTCGACCCACTGCGTGTCGAGGCCGCACACCACCACACCCTCGCCGATCCCGGGAGCGAAGAACGTCGCGCTGTCGCGGCCCTGGTAGTTGCCGTTCTGCCATGCGATCGCCACCGTCTGGTCGATGACTCCCGGAGGACCGGCTGGGCCGGCCGCGCCAGGCGCGCCGATCTCGCCGACCCCCCCGGAGAGACCCGCTAGACCCTGCGGGCCGGTCAATCCGCGCGGCGCGCGAACCACTCCGGCTCCACGGCGGGGGCGGACACCGGTGTGCGTCCCCTTCGGCGCCGCCGCACGCGGTCTGGAAGTGCGCGGGCTTGACACCTGCGCCAGCGCTACGGTGGCCGTGAAGCTCACGACCAGGGCTGCACCCGCGAGCGACAGCTGCCGGGCGAGTGACATCAACCCACCGGCGCCGGGACGGGTTCAGGCGCAGCGAGGGACCCTGCCGCGGGCGCGGACCCGCCGCCTTCGACCGCTCCACGCTCGGGTCTGGTTCGCTTGCTCAGCCCGTCCTTGGGTGCGCCGTGCAGGACCAGCACCCCCCGCGGCCGGCGTTCCAGCAGCCCGCGGTCGCGCAGGTCCCCGAATGCTTTGGTCACCGACGGACGGCTGGCGGCAACCAGGCTGGCGATCGTCTCGTGGGTCAGGCCCGGCATCGTCAGCGTCACGCCACCCGGTGTGATCTTGCCCCAGCGCTCCGCGATCTGCCACAGCGCCAGCCACAGGCGATCCTCCACGCGGGTGTGCCCGGCGGCAGCGTGCAGTCCCGCCAGCCAGCGGGCGTGCGTGATCGCGCGCGTGAGTAGCGCCTTGGTGATTTCCGGCCACGGCGCGCTCTTGAGCAACAGGCCATGGTCGACCAGCGCCAGCCGGCCCCGCGCCAGCACGTGCCAGTCCACCGACATCTCAAAGCCGATCGCCGTGTCGTGCTCGCTGGCCCACGGCATGATCACGTCGCCGGCCCCGAGCAGCTCCACCGAGCTGCCGTCGTACATGCGCGCGTGCCGGGCGAAGATGCCCGAGCAGATCACGAAACCGACCACGCCGGGGGGAGCGGGCAACATCTGCTCCCAGGCCCAGTGGCCGGTGGGCACGGTGACTACGCGCGTCACGAGCGCGCGTTGCGCTGCGGCGAAGCGCTCGGGCGCCATGCGCGCGCCGAGGTCGGGGTCCGCCTGGAGTAAACCAACGGTTTCCAGCATCGCGATCTCCAGCCATCCGACCTCGAGTTTTCACCGGCCGCTCTGCGCCGTCTTCACGGATGGCTATTTATAGTTACGGGCCGGACCGCTTTCGTTACCTGTCGGTGAAGTCTGCGCGAGGTGGCCCGATGTGAAGCGCTCTTGCGCGCGGTGCGTTTTTTCACTTTGTGTTTACCGCCAGGGCGGCGGCGGCTACGGACGGGAGTCGAATGCGCACCGGCAGCGACCGGCGCCGCGACGCGCAGCAGCGGCGCGTCGGGTGTTGTGATCGAGGCGCCGGGCGGTGCGGGAAGTGTGGGCGCAGGCGCAGGCGCAGGCGCAGGCGGGGGCGTTTGCGGGGTGGGCGTCGTCGGCGCAGGCGCTCCCGGTTCTTGCGCCGGTGGCGGTTCGGGGGGCGGGTTGTTGACGACGCTCGGCGAGGTCGCCAGCAGGTGCTCGCGCAGTCCCGCCCCGTACGTCGTGGGGGTTCCGTCGACGCCGGCGATCAGCGACGGGCCGGCGGAGCAGTCGTATGTATTCCAGCTCCAGCCGAGATACGACACGCCGTTGGCGTCGGCCCAGTTCATGAACTGGTCGATGAACTGGTGCTGGCAGTCAAACTCGCCGAGCTCGCCGGCCACCACGGGGTGCGAGCGAGCGATCGCCGCTAGCGTGGTGGACCAGCAGGCCGCAGAGTTACACTGGTTGTTGGGATACATGTGCACGCTCGCGACCAGCTGATGCTCGGAGTCCACCGGCAGGTGTTCAAGCCACCCGGAGAGGTCGTTGGCCCATTCCAACCCCCCGAGCAGCAGCGGCTGATCCGCTCCCTGCGAGCGCACGGCGTCAACCAGCGACTGCATTCCCGCCGCCCGCCACGCGCTGCCTTCGGGCCCAGGCAGTGAGCAGCCATTCAGCCAGCATTCCCAGCCGATGTCGTGCGGCTCGGAGTACAGATCGAACAGCACAGCGGGGTCTTCGCGGAAGCTCAACGCCACCGAGCGCCAGAAGTCGAGGCTGTGGTCGAGGTCGGCCATCGGCTGTAGGCCGAGGGCCTGCTGCGAGCCGGGCGCATTCCAGTGCAGGTCGAGGATCGCGTACATGCCGGCGTCGTGCAGGGCCTGCACGAATTCGTGGACGGCCTGCTGGTAGGCCGCGCCGCTGTACGCGGCCGGGGCTCCGTTGATACCCAGCCAGCAGTCCTCGTTGAGCGGGATGCGCACCGCGTTCACGCGCCACGAGGCGATCGCTTCGATCGTGGCCCGATCGGTGGGGGAGCTCCAGATGCCCTTGTCCTGGATGCACGCGTACTCGGCGCCGGAGAAGTCAACTCCCAGCAGTCGCAGCGGGCGCTGTTCGGCGTCGACCAGGTGGTTGCCGAGCACGCGGACCGTGAGCGCCGCACTGGCCGGTCCGGAGAACACGAACAGCAGGCCGAGCGCAAGCAGCGCGAGTCGAGGCAGCGCTCGCGCGCACCGCGCTCGTCTCTGCCCACGCTCCAGCGGCGTCCGCCTCGCCGCAGTCGGCGTTTGCGTGCACGGGGAGCGGATCACAGGCTCAGCCGTGCGGCCATCGGCTCAGCCGTTGGCGCTGCTGGCGATCACAAAGATGAGCGCGAGCACGGAGCAGGCTCCGAACAACACGCCGGCCTCGGCGCGGCGCACGCGCGGATCGCCGGTCATGCAACTGGCCACCTTGGTGAGCGGCACGAGCGTCGTCTGCGCGAGGATCTTCAGATCGCCCCACAGCGTGCGACTGCGAATGTAGTGAAGGTCGATTTCGATCTTGCGCGGCATGATCGACTCCTCGTAGAACCTCACGGGGTCCTGTTGCAGGCTCAGCAGGTGCGACTCGCTGGCGTACTCCACCGCCGCCGGGCCGGTGACGCCGGGCATCACGCTCAACAGCTCCTCGTACTCCTCGCGGTAGCGCGCGACAAACTCCGGCACCTCAGGCCGCGGCCCCACGAGGTGCATGTCGCCCTTGATGACGTTCCACAGCTGGGGCAGCTCGTCGAGCTTGGTCATCGCCAGGAAGCCCCCGATCGGCGTGAAGCGCTCGTCCTCGCCGATCGTCAGCGGTCCGCCCCGCGCGCTGCGGCGCATCTTGCGGAACTTGAGCATGTGAAAGGGGCGCCCGTGGCGCCCCATACGCTTGGAGCGGTAGAAGACAGAGCCGGGCGAGTCGATGAAGATCAAGAGGGCGGTGATCGCCCCCACCATCAGCACCGGCGCCAGCGCGAGCAGGCACACGGAGATGTCGAACACCCTCACGGTCAGCGACTCGCCGAGGCCCCGAACGCGGGCGACGGAGGGCGCCGCAGAACTCGGCGGCCGATGGTTCGCGGGGGGCTGGGTCATGGGCAGCTCCCGGATTGTGTTCATGCGCCGCAGAGTGTTCTCCTGAGCCGTGTCCTGGGCTGTCGTACGGAAAGCCGACATGTCCTCCACATCCTTGTCGTGTCGTGTCGTGTGTCGTGCGGCGCGGGTATGGTCGCCTGCGGGCGAACGGCGAGTGTGATTATTGGGTGAAGCGCGCTCGTCTTGCGCGTAGCGGATCGGCTGCGGAGAGCGCGAGTCGCATCCCGCGCGGGCGTCTCGCCACGCTCGTTGGATCGGCGACTGTTGCAGCGCTCGGGCACATCCTGGGCGGCGGCTGCGCCGCCGCCCGACGCAGCTTTGGGCCTCGCCTACGGCGCCTTGGCGTAGGCGTAGAACGCGGGCTTGGGCGTACCTTCCGCCGTCATCAGACCCTCGGTTACGTTGCCCGCGATCGAGGCGGGCTCGTCGACCATGTCATACCATCCCAGGCCCGCCACGTAGGGCACGGAGTCAGCCAGTCTGAAGGCGGCGCTGACCCACTGCGCCTGCACTGCGCGGCTGACGTAGAAATTGAACGCGCGGTTGGGCCTGTCGCTGGAGATGCCGAACTCCGAGAGCCAAAGTTTGGGGACCGAACCGTGGCCACGATAGGCGCGCACTAGTTCGCCGTGCAACGTGTCCATGTCGCTGATGTCGCGTATGCGAGGCGCGAAGGGCGGCAGTGAGAGATTGGGATAGCGGGTGGAGTACGGGTTGTGGCCCCAGCAGTCCATGCGCGGCGGCGCTCCGTCGGGCAGGCGCATCCAGCGGATGACGTCGGGCGTCCCCACCTGCCCGACGGTGTAGGTCATCCCGCCGATCACGACATTGCCCTGGTTGACAGCCTTCAGGGCGCCATAGGCCGCTTCGAGCAGCAGCGCGTAGCGTTGAGGGCCGACGGGCGAGTCGGCGGGCATCGGGTTGAAGTTGCCCGGGCGGGTGATCTCGCCCCAGATCATCCAGTAGTGCACGGTTGGATAGCGGTGGCTGGCCGTCTGCAGGAAGGCGGCGTAGCTGGCCGGGTCGTCCGGGGCCCACGAGGGGTCGCGCCCGCCGTTGGCCCACGGGGGCGTGCCTCTCACCATCACCGCCACCTGGATGCCGTACTGGGACGCTTCGCCGACCGCATCGTCGAGGGCCCGTGGCCAGCGATAGGCGGGGTCGGCGGGGTTTGTCGGGTCGCCGGGCGCGGTCGGGGCGGTCTGCGCCCAGGACAGCTCGATCTGCAGCACCTGCACGCCGAGCTGGCGATAGACCGGGAAGGCCGAGGCGCCGTCGGGCAGCGTGAGCGGTCCCCAGATCATCTTCAACGCCGTGCCGGCGCGTGGCCGGGTGTGCGTGTGGGGCGCGCGCCCGCGGCGGTGGCCTTTCGCGGCCGTCGCGCTCGCCCCGGAGGAGTTTGCGGTCGGGGCGGTGCTCAGGACGCACGCGAGCAGACAGGCGAGCAGCGCGAGGCGCGCGCGGGGGGTGACAGTCATCACTGAGGCGATGCTCGCAGCTGCGCCGGCCGCGCGCCGTGACCAGTTTGTGAAAGCGTCCGCCCGCGGCTGTAAGGGCCTGTGACACCGGCTCTGGGTTGTGGAGCGCCCGCTCTTGGCAACCAGACGGCTACATTTTCTTCACATTCGCGAGGGCGGGCGTGTCCTAGCGTTGCGGTGGTGTTCGCTCTAGCACGGGCGGAGCACCCGGAGTGAGCGACTCACGGGTGAGCCTCCGCGAAATCGGCCTGCTGCTGCGTCGGCGCGCCCCGACGGCTCTGTTCGTGTTCCTCGTGACGCTGGGCGCCGGCGTGGCGCTGGCGGCGACGCACACCAAGCGCTACCAGTCGCAGGCGAAGATCGTGCTGACGCCTCTGCTGGGCAAGCAGCTGACGATCATCCCCGCTCAGGACAGCCTGCAAGCCTTGATCAACGGCTATGCGGAGACCGCGCAGTCCAGTTCGACGGCCGACGCCATGCAGGCCGCGCTGGGACGGCCGTTGAACGGCACCGTCTCCGCCTTCACCGAGGCAGGGGACAACAGCGTCACGATCCAGGTCGAAGCTCGCACCCCGGCTGTCGCCCAGCAGGACACGGCGGCCCTGCTGCGGGTCTTTCAGGCTTCGATCAAGGGCGACCAGCTATTCACGGCGACGCTGATATCGCCGCCCACGCTGCCCACCCAGCCGGTTCAGCCCAGGCCCCCGCTGATCATCGGCTCGGCCCTTGCGCTGGGGGCGATTCTGAGCGTGCTGCTGGCCGCGCTCGTGGACTACATTCGGCGCCCGGTCGCCCTCGCCGCGATGGCGGACGCTTCCAGTTCGGGATGAGCGTCGCGGCGGGCCGCGGGCGCGTCCCGGCGCCCGAGGGAGGCTCTGCGCCGAGTGGGTCGAGTGGGTGGTCTGCGCGTGACGGCGCAGGTGAGCGGATCCGGGTCACCCACGTCATCTCCGGGTTGGAGCTGGGTGGAGCCGAGACGATGCTGTACCGGCTGCTGGACGCAAGCGATCGCGCCCGCTTCGAGCACTCCGTCATCTCGCTGTCGAGCTTCGGCCCGCTCGCTCCGAGCATCGCCGCGCTTGAGGTCCGGGTGAGTGCGCTCGGTATGCGCCGCGGCCGTTTGCAGGCGCGTCCGCTGGGACGCCTCGCGCGGGGCCTCGCCTCGCGCCGCCCGCACGTGGTTCACACCTGGATGGACCACGCCAATCTCCTCGGTGGCCTGCTCGCGCGCGCCGGCAGGGGTCCTCGCAGCGGTGCGAAAGTGCTCTGGGGGGTGCACGGCAGCCTGCACCCCCGCGAAAGCAAACGCAGCTCTCGCGTCACCTCGCGTGCCTGTACCGTCATCGCCCGTCGGGTGCCCGACCGCGTGGTGTCGTGTTCGCAGCGGCTGGCGGAGATGCTGGTCGAACAGGGGTACGACGCGGGACGCATGACGGTCATCCCCAACGGCTTTGACCTGTCGTGGTTTCGTCCCGAGCCCGCGCGGGGTCGTGCGCTGCGCGCGCAGCTGGGCGTGGGCGAGACAGAGACGATCGTCGGGCTCGCGGGGCGCTACCACCCGCAGAAGGACCATCGCAGCTTCGTACGTGCGGCGGGCATCGTGGCGCGGGCGCGCGCGGATGTGCGCTTCCTGCTGTGCGGCAGCGGCGTGGAGGGCGCCAACAGGGAGCTGATGGGCTGGATCGCGCAGGCGGGGATCGCGCAGCGGTGCATCCTGCTCGGACCGGTCGCCGACATGCGCGACGTGTTCAACGCGATCGACCTGCTCGTGTGCTCGTCGTCCTTCGGCGAGGCCTTCCCGCTGGTGCTGGGCGAGGCGATGGCGTGCGGGCTGCCGTGCGTCACCACCGCCGTCGGCGACGCCGCAGCGATCGTCGGCGACGCGGGCCGTGTGGTCCCCATCCGCGATCCGGGCGCGCTGGCGGAAGAGATCCTGAGCTCGCTGTCGATGTCCCCCGCGGAGCGCCAGGCCGCGGCGTCGGCGGCGCGCGCGCGGATCGAGGAGCGCTATGACCTCGCGGCTGTCACGACAGCCTTCGAGAGGCTCTATCTGGATCTGTGCGGAGGAGCGTTTGGCTCGCCACCCGCCGGCGCAGGCTTGCCCTGAGGGACCGTGCCAGCCGTCGGGCGCGTTCGCGATCGCGCTGTTGCGGACCGCCCAACGCGAGAAACACGAGCGCCGCCGCGAGCAGCCCCGCAGTGGGGGCGAGTACCAGCGCAGGCAGGCGGGGGAGCTCGACCGAGATCGCCCGGCTGAGTGCAAAGCCGGCGGCTCCGGCGCCCGCCAGGGCGAGCATCTCGCGTGCAGGCCACAGTTGGCGCAGCGCTTGGCTCAGCAGCCGCGGTAGGCGGGCGCCGAGCGGCGCGAGCTGGGCACACGCGCCGATCGTCATACCCGCGCCCGCCCCGCTCAGGCTGTACGCGCGCGTCAGCAGCACCGTCGCCAGCAGCGTGCTCAGCAGGCGCACGACGCCGTAGAGCGAGCTGAGCAGGCCCCGGCCCTCCGCGAAGAGAGCGTGGGACTGGATGGCGGAGAGGGTCATGATCCCCGGGACGAACACGAGGAAGGCGAAACAGCCCGCGCCGCGGGCGAACCCCGGCCCGTAGATGCTCATGATCGGCGCCGCCGCCCCGGCGGCCACGGCGGCGGGGAGCAGCATCGCGACGGCCACGTAGCGCAGGGAGTCCACGAGGGCGCGATCGAACCCCGCGCGGTCGCCCGCCAGGCGCCGTTCGACGAGCGTGGGGAACAGCATCTCCGTGATGCGGTAGTTGAGGTCCAGTCCGCGCCGCGCGATCATCCACCCGCGGCTGTACGCGCCGAGCGCCTGGATCGGCGTGAGCAGGCCGAGTATCCACACCCCCGATTCGTCGCTGAGGCCCTCGGCCAGGAAGCCCGGCGTCAGCCTGATCCCGAAGCGCAGCAGCTCGGGCAGCGTCCGCATACCCCGCCGCAACTCCTCGGCCGGAACCCGCAGGCGCATGAAGGCGCGGATGTGGATCGTGCGCTGCACGAGCGCCGTCGCCCACGATCCGTACCAGGCGAGTATCAGTCCCCACACCGTGGGCAGCGTTGGGCTGAGCGCGATCGCCGCCAGCAGGTAGGCGAGGGCCTGATGAAACCGGCTCCAGAACAGCGGCGGGCCGGCGCGGAAGGCGCTCAGCACCGTGTCGAGGTTCCAGCAGGTGTTCTGGAACAGCAGCGAGCCGAGCAGCATCGCCTCCGCCGGCGCCACGAGGTCGGGACGGCCGATCGGTCCGCGAAACAACACCCAGGCGGCCACGCCGACGCACACCGAGACCGTGGCGGTGAGCAGGAACGAGAAGGCCAGCACGGCGGCGAACAGGCCGGTGACGCGCGCGTCACGGGCACGCAGCGGGGTGAGCTTGCGCATCAGCGCCGGCTGCTCGCGCACGGTGGACAGCAGCCACACGGTTCCCGCCGGGGCGCCGGCGAGGGCGAACTCGCCGACGACCGTGATTCCATACAGTCGCGCCACCGCCACGCTGGCGGCGAGGCTCAGGAGGGCGTTGGCGAGGAAGCTGAAGGCGCCGAACCCGACGCCGCTGCCGTAGGAGCCGCGAGAGGGAATGTCGGGATCGGGGGAGGGGATGTGGGTGTCGGGGGAGGGGATGTCGGGGTCGCGAGGGACGATGTTGGGGTTGGGGGAGGCGGCGGCGATGTCGGAGTTGGGGAAGGGATGTCGGAGTCGGGAGAGGGGGCGTCGTCAGCGCAGGAGCGCTTCGTAACGGTCGAGCACGCCCGCCAGAGCAAAGCGCTGCGCGGTGAGGTCGAGTCGGTGGCGATCGGGGTGACGGAGCGCGTCGAGCATCGCCGCCGCGAGACCTCTGGGATCGCCTGGCGCCACCAGACGTCCGCGCGCGTCGCCAAAGATCTCGCGGGGACCGCTGGGGCAGTCGGTCGACACCACGGGAGTGTTCAGCAGGGCGGCCTCGATCAGGGCGGTGGGTAGACCCTCCCAGCGGGAGGACAGCACGAACAGCGCCGCCCGGTCTACGAATGGGTACGGGTTCGGCGTGAACCCGCACAGGGACACCGCCTCGCCGAGGTCAAGCTGGGCGATCAGGTGCTGTAGTCCGGTGCGCTCCGGCCCCTCGCCGAGGATAAGGGCACGGACGGGAAGCTCGCCGCGCACCAGGGCGATCGCGCGCACCAGCGTGGGGAAGTCCTTGGCGGGGGTCAGCCGCCCGACCGCGACCACCACCGGGACCGTGGGGTCGCACAGCCACGGGTGCTCGACGGGCTCGGCGGCGCCGCAGCGCATGGCGTCGAGATCAATCGGGTTGCCGATCACCTCGATCGCGGTGGGGGACATCGCCGCGCGCCGGGCGAGGTCCGCGGCCACGCCGGCGGAGACGGCGGCGACGGCGTCGGCGTGCCGGTAGAGCAGGCGCACGAAGCGCGGCACCGACCGCTCCTTCAGTCGCGCCCCCGCGGTGGACGTGCTGAGGTGGGAGTGCTCCACCACGACCACGCGGGCGCGCGGGGAGGGCAGGCTGCGCACCGCGGCGATCGCCGCGACGTTGGCGTGGGCCAGGGCCGACAGGACCGCGGTCGGCCGCTCGCGCTGGACATACGCTCGCAGGGAGGGGATGGCGCGGGCGACGCCCCCGGCTTGCAGCGAGATCGCCCGCACGCCCGCCGGGACATCACCCCGCAGGGCGCCCGCGTGACGGCACGTCACGATGTCCACGGCCCAACCCCGCCCGTGCAGGCCGCCGGCCAGCGCCAGCGTGGCCCGCTCGGCGCCCCCCGCCGCCAGCGTGGGGATGAAGAGTGCCAACCTGCCTCGCGCTGGTACGGGCGCTGCTTGCGCAGAGGGCAGGCGGTCGCGTGGGGCGGGCGGCGCCTGCCCTGGCTCTCCGCCTGAAGCTTCTGGCGCGCGAACGGCCAGCGCCGAGGCGAACGCCGCGATCAGCCAGAAGGGCGTGTTCAGCTGGGCGCTGAAGAAGATTCCGCCGACGAGCGCCACCAGGAAGGAGGCCTGGAAGGCGGAGCGCAGCCACAGCGCGGGCGCGCGCGGGCTGTGAACGCCCGCAGGCGGTCGTGTGGCGTCGAGGATCTGCAACCAGATGACCGCCAGGAACAGCGCGAACACGAGCGTCGCGACGCCCCCGTTCTCGGACAGCATCGACAGGTAGCTGTTGTTGACGGCGGGCTGTTCTTCGAGCACCGGTGCGTTGCGGATGTAGCGTGGGCCGACGGTCCGGAATTCGGCGGGTCCCACGCCAAACAGGGGGCGGTCCAAGGCGATGCGCTCGGCGGCGGACCAGTACGCTTCCCGCTGGCTCACGCTGTTGCTCAGGCCGTTGGCGCGGATCTGCAGGTTCTGCGAGGTGGCCGCGCTCGACAGGGAGAGCGCGACGATCGCGGCAACGGCCGCCAACGCCAGCGCCAGCGCCACGATGTGGGCAGCGACGCGACGCGTCAGGATCGCCCACGTCGCGGTCACGCCCAGCGCGAGAAAGGCGCCGCGCGAGGAGGCGCCAAGGATGCCCAATGCGAGCCACAGCAGCCCGCCGCCCCACAGCCATCGGCGCTCGCGCTCGATTGCGTACAGGTAGATGACGAAGGGGAGGATCGCGGCCAGGAAGTACGCGAATTCGTTGGGATCGCTGAGCGGGCCGGAGGCTCTGAGCACGCCGCCACTCAGAAACTGCACGGACGCCCACGCGGCGCCGATCATGGCCGAGAGCGCCAGCACGCGAATCGCTCGCAGCAGCAGGGCGCGGCTGTCGATCAGCTGCACGACCAGGAAGACGAACAGCGTCAGCGACCAGTAGCGCAGCGTCTCACTCGCGCTGAGCGCGCGCGGGCCGTTGATCAGGAGGGAGGCGGTGACGGCCGTGCACAGCAGCGCCGCGGCGCCGATCACAGGCGTGAGCCGCACGCGCCGATCGGTCAGTAGGGTGGACACGATCACCGACACCAGCAGCAGGCCGCCGACGATCTTGACGACCGTCAGGTTGTAGGTGGGGTAGTGCAGCGCACCCTGCCACGGCAGGATCGCGATCAGCACGAGCACGAACAGGTCGGGCCTGGCGAGCACCAGGTAGCACAACACGGTGCCGGCGAGCACGGCCCACGGGGCCAAAGGCGAAACCTCTGTCAGCCAAACCCCGGCCACCCCGGCCGCTGCCGCGAGAGCGTAGGCGCCAGCAAGGATGAGGCTCCTCTCTAGGGATCTGCTGGCGGCCATCGATGGGCTGCTCCCTAGGGTAGGCAGGCGCCCTCGCGCGAGCCCAGCAGGCTCGCCTCCGCCGCGAACGGACGTGTGCTCGCGCCGATGCGATCGAGCGCCGTGGCTCCGTCGAACTCACGAACGAGGGAGCGGTCGAGCACGCCAACGATGGAGGGGTCGGGCACGCGAACGGGGGATCGGTCGAGCACGTCGGGGGGCGCTCGGTCCAGCTCGCGGTACACCCGATGCCAGGAGTCGACCATCCGTGCTCTGCCAAACAGCTCAGCCCGGGTCCGCTGGTCGGCGAGCAACTCCTCTTTCAGCGCGGGCTGCGTAATCAGCCGCCGGATCAGCGCGGCCGCATCGGACTCCGTCTGACACAGCTGGCGAGGGTCCAGCAGCTCGCGCAACGGCGGTATGTCGTGGGCCACCACGATCACGTCGCGCGCCATCGCCTCCAGTACGGAGAGCGGCTGCCCGTCCCAGGCGGTCCAGTGCAGGTAGACCTCAGCCTGGTCGAGATGCTCAAGCGCGTCGTCGCGCGAGATCCAGCCGGTGACGGGGATCGCGGCCGCGCGCAGGCCGGCGGCGTGGGGGGAGCCTGGCCTTACGCCCCCGATCCATCTGGGCTCGACGAGATCGCGCACCTCGCGCAGGATGCGCGCGCACGCGTCGGGCTGGCGCTGAGGGCTGACCCGACCCATCGTCACAGCCAGCGGTGGCCGGCGCGATCTGCGCCGGGGTCGCACCGGGGCGTCGAGCTCCGGTATCCCGTTCTGGACGACCGCGACGTGCGCGTGTCTCAGCTTGGCGCGCACCAGCTCGGCCTCGTCGAGGGAAACGGCGCCCACCAGCGTCACCCGCCGTGCGACGATCGTCTCGATCGCCCGAAATGCGGCGCGGCGTACGCGGGAGTAGTCCCTCATCTCGAAGGAGTAACCGTGCGGGGAGTAGACGATCGGCGTGGCGCTCCCCAGTGCAAACGCGCCGAGCGCGCCGGCGAAGGAGGAGTGCAGGTGAATGACGTCGGGCTGCCACTCCGCGACGAAGTCGCGCAGCTGTCGTGCGGTGCGCAGCTGGGCGCCGAGCGATCGCTGCACCCAAGCTGTCTGCATAAGGGTGACTGCCGGCGAGAAGCGCGACGGGACATCGGCCGGCGTCTCCGGGCGCTGACCGTAGGCGATCGCCACCTCGTGGCCCGCGTTGACGGACTCCTCGGCCAGCAGCCGGACCATCTCGAACACGCCGCCGCCGAAGGCCTCGGCGACATGCAGCAGGCGCAGCGACGATGATTTGACGGGTCCGATGCTCTCGCTCACTTGCTTGGCGTCCTATCGGGGACCCTAGGCCGGGGTGATGAGGTCGATGTGAAGAATCGGAGTCGAATTGGAGTCGAATTGGAGTCCTTGTAGCGCCGGCCGTGAGCGAGGAGGCTGTGTGTCCGCCGGCGCGCGGCCTGTGTGCGCAGTGCGCTCACAGCTCGCGCCGCCCCACACGGCCTGCCGTGTGGGGCAGGCCGTGTGTTTACTGTCGTCACAGGCCGCGACGGCTGACGACGTGGAGCGCCGTGTGAAGCAGGATCTTGATGTCCGACCCCAGCGACCAGTCGGCCGCGTAGCGGCAGTCGATGCTGGCCATCTCGCTCAGCGACGCCCGCGTCGGGCCGAGGATCTGCCAGGGACCGGTCATCCCCGGCGTCAGCTCCAGGCGCTCCCGGCGCCAGCCCAGCATCAGGCGGTCCTCCGCGAGGATCAGCGGACGCGGTCCCACGAGGCTCATGTCGCCGCGCAGCACGTTCAGCAGCTGGGGCAGCTCGTCCAGGGAGGTTCTGCGCAGGAGCCGCCCGACGCGTGTGATGCGGGGATCGTCGCCGATCTTGAAGAGCCCGTCCTGCGCCTGGTTGCGCTCGACCAAAGCATCCTTGAGCGACTCGGCGTCTTGCACCATCGTGCGGAATTTCAACATCTGAAAGGGCTGCCCGTGGCGGCCCACGCGCACCTGGCGGAAGAGCGCGGGCCCGCGCGTGTCGAGCCGGATGGCGATCGCCGCCACGAGCATCAGGGGCGCCATCGCGAGCAGGCCGGCGAGCGCCCCTAGCACGTCGAGCACGCGCTTGAGCGTATGCGGCCGGCTGGCGAGCGCGATCGGCGGCGCTTGGGTCGTGGGCGACCGGGTGGGTTGGGGGGTCGTTGGCGCTCGGGAGGGTTGGGGGATCGCTGGCGCTCGGGTGGGCTGGGCTGACGTTGTGTCGCCGACTGCGTCCATGGCTGTCGCTCCGTCGCTTGTTCTGCGGGGTCGGGTGGAGGGCGCTCTGAAGCGCGCCCAACCTATGCGGCGAGCGGTGGGTGTGTTGTAAAGAACCCGAGTAGCCGGCCTTTATTCACAGATGTTTCACCGGACGGTGACGTAGCCGGTCTAAGTTGACTGCGCTTTGCGCTTCAATCGCGATCTGCACGATTCGCCGCTGCCGCGAAGCGTCCCTTCTATCGTCCGGCGGCGAGTCGCGCTGCCTCTGCTCGCACCGCTGGCGATGCTGTGGGCGCTGGCGTCGTTGCCGGCAGCAGCGTTATCGTCCTCGTCCCCGTCAGTCACTACCGCGTACGCGGTGCGCGCGGGCAACCAGGTTCAGCCCCAGCGATTGCCCATCAAGCCTCACGGCTATTACCACAACACGTCCGTCTTCGGCCTGCAGTGGAGCGGTTGGGGCGCGGCCAGCGCCACCGCGCACGGGACCTTCACCTTTCAGTTCTGCGTCGACGAACGCTGCGCCGTGTCGCCGATCTTCGTCGATCCCGCGACAGTCACCCTGAGCCGGACACGGCGCTGCCGGGGGCGACTGTCCTACACGGAGCTCCTGCTCCACGTGGAAGGTCTGCTGCCGGACGTGAGCTTCAGCAGCTTCCACGCGAGACTCAGTCCCTGTCGCGGACGACCCGCCCGGCGGCGTCATTGAGTCCGGGCGCGCAGGGCATACGGGCGCTCGCGGAGGATCTCAGGTTCGGAGTCGCCGGTCACGACGCCGACCGCGCTCCCAGCCTCGCTGTGCAGTTGGGGAAGCTTGCGCTGTCGCTGCGCGTGCAGGCGGTCGTCCTGTTCCGCCTCGGTCAGAGCGCGCGGCGGCTGGCGCCGTTTCTGGGTGCGATCGTGCGCTATCTCAACCAGGTGCTCACAGGCGCCGACATCGCTCTGGACGCCGTCGTCGGTCCCGGGCTTGTCCTCTATCACCCGAGCGGGGTCGTGATCGGTCCCCGCTGCCATCTGGGCCGGCGCTGCACGATCATGCAGGGAGTGACGCTCGGCGAGGGTCCCAACGGAAGGGGTGGCGCCCCCAGGCTGGGCGATCGAGTCTATGTGGGTCCGGGCGCGAAGGTGATCGGCGGCATCGACATCGGATCGCACGCCACGATCGGGGCCAATGCGGTCGTGCTGCAGGACATCCCGGCGCACGCCTTCGCCGCAGGGGTCCCCGCCGTCGTGCGGCGCGTTGGGCCTCGCGACGAGCGGCGCCCGGAGTAGCGCGCACACGCGGTCAACGTCCGCCGAGCCTTCACCTCTTCTTCACACGATCGCGCCGTCGGGCGCACAGCATTGGTTGCGGGCACGGCAGCATTTTCCCCTCTCAGACAAAGACGCCGTCGGTTGTGGCCGACGGTAGAAATGGAGCTCGATCCAGAGATGACATACGACCGCATGGGCAAGCGTCTCGCCTCGCTTCTGGCCATCTGCGCGCTGTCGGGCGCCCTCACCGGCGTGGCGCAGGCGCGTCCCGCCGTCCCCTCCGCCGGGGCGGCCGCTCTCTACCCGATCCCCCCGGGCTCCGTCAACACGCCCGCCGGCGCCGTACACACCGCTGCCTCCGCCGCGGCCGCGGCCCTGGATAAGCTCTCGCCCGCCGCTCTGCTCGCCAAGGACGGCGTCAAGCTGAGTGCCACGACTCCGGGTCCTGGGGTCTTCACATTCGTGCTGACCGCCAGGGTTCACGGCAAGACGGTCGTGATCGGCCGTGGCAGCAAGACGGTCGACGGCGCAGAAACGATCACGGTCAAGCTCGTGCTCACGCAGGCCGGCAAGACGGCGCTGGGCGCCGCCAAGGGCAAGCTGAGAGTGACGGTGCAGGCGACGTTCAGGCCCAAGCACGGAAAGGCCAAGACGGCCAAGAGCGCCGCAGCGTTGCAGTAGGCGCGGAGCCCGCGGTCGCCGCGGGTGTCGTCGGCTGAGGTTGCGATGACGTTCGGCGTCGCCGCGAGGCGGCGACGCCCTCGCGGCGACGCCACTCGGCGGGCGTGGCCAATAGGCTATGCCTCCCTGTGCACGACCCGATCTCCTACTTCCAGGCGGTGATCCTCGGCTTAGTCCAGGGCGTCGCCGAGCCGTTCCCGATATCGAGCCTCGGCCACGGCGTCGTGCTGCCGCGCATCTTCGGCTGGAACATCCACCAGAACGACTCGTTCTTCCTCACCTTCCTGGTCGCGACCCACCTCGCGACGGCGCTCGTGCTGCTTGGGTTCTTCTTCAAGGATTGGGTGCGGATCGCCAAGGGCATCTGGCGCTCGCTGCAGATGCGCGAGATCCGCGAGGACGATGTCGACGCGCGCCTGGGCTGGGTGCTCGTCGTCGGAACGATCCCGGCGGGCATAGTCGGCCTGCTGCTGGAGAAGCCGCTGCGCTCGCTGTTCGCCTCGGCGTCGCTTGCGGCGATCTTCCTGATCGTCAACGGCATCGCGCTGCTGTTCTTCGAGCGGCTGCGCAAGCGCCCGCCGCGTCCGGGCGACTATCTCGGCGACGGCGACGCGCGCATCGCCAAGCTCGGCTGGCGCCAGGCGATCGCCGTCGGCACCTCGCAGGCGGCGGCGCTGATCCCCGGCATCTCACGCTCGGGCTTCTCGATGGGGGGAGGGCTGCTGGTCGGGCTCTCCAACGAGGACGCGGCGCGCTACAGCTTCCTGCTGGCGACCCCGATCATCCTCGCGGCGGCGGCGCTGAAGCTGCCGGAACTGCTCGGCTCGCAGGGCAACGGCGTACGCGGGCCGGCGCTCGTCGCGGGGTTGTGCGCGGCGCTCACGACGTTCTTCGCCGTGAAGTTCCTGCTGCGCTACTTCCAGAGCAACCGGCTGACGCCGTTCGGCGTGTACTGCATCGGGCTCGGCCTGATCGCCACGCTGGTGTTCGCGCTGGAAGGCTGAGCCGTCGGCTACGCGCTCGACCCGGCGGCGGAGCTCGTCTTCGGGCCCGTCTGAAACCACGCGAACGCAAAGCACCCGAGCGCCACGACGAGCGCGGCGATGCCGTGCTTGGTGTGATGATGGTTGGCTTCGGCGCTGCCGACCGAGGCGTGACCAGGGAAGAACGAGGGCAGCGAGTGCTCCGGCGTGACGAAGTACACGACCGCCACGACCAGCAGCACGACGCCGAGGACTATGGCCGGGATGACCAACTTGCGCAACGTGCCAGCACTCATCGCCGCCGAAGCGTAGATCATTGCGAGAACAGATGACGCTGCCGAGAACCCCCCCGAAAATGTTCGAGACCCGCAGCCAGTCCTGGGAGGACGTCGGCCTGCTCGATCAGGTGCGCCCGGGCGCGGCGCGCCGCGCACGCCTGGAGGCGCTGCTGCTGGCGGCGCTGTTCGTCGCGATCGTGGTGCTCTACGACAACCGCAAGCGCCTGTTCGGCGTTCCGAACGGACTCGAAACGCCGCTGGCGGTGCTCGTCGTGGTCGTCCTGGTGGCGCTCGGCTGGGCGATCGCGCGGGATTTCGGACGGGGCCTGGGGCCGGCGCTGTTCCGGCGCATGGAGCCCGCGACGGCCGGCACGGTCGGCTTCCTGATCCGCCTGGCGACGGTGGCCGGCGCCCTGCTCGTGGCGCTGGCGGTGGCCGGCGTGGACCCCGCGACGCTGCTGCTGGGCGGCGCCTTCACCGCTGTGATCGTCGGCCTGGCCGCGCAGCAGACGCTCGGCAACGTGATCGCCGGCGCGGTCCTGCTCAGCGCCGGCCCGTTCCGCGTGGGCGACCGCGTGCGTCTGCAGGGCGGCCAGATCGCCGGCCAGCTTGACGGTGTCGTCAGCTCGCTGGGGCTGCTGTACACGACGCTCGCCACCGGCGACGGCCTGGTGCTCGTCCCCAACAGCGTGGTCCTGAACGTGGCGATCGTCACTCAGCGAGCCGCTCCGACGCCCCCTGCGCGCACCCCCTGAGGTCGTGCGCGGAGGGAGGCCCGTCGCGTCTGGAGCGCAGGCACGACCGGCGCGTCTGGGGCGCAGGCAGGACCGTTGCGGCGCAAATACCACTTGCTAACACGAGCCCGGCCGGACCTGCTACCTTCGTGGGCGTATGGCCGGCGCAAGGACCGGCGAAAAGCAGTGCAGGCTCTCGCAGGTCGAAGCTCTCGCAGCATCCTCCGCGCAGCAGCACGCACGTACCGTGGAGGAAACATCACATGCCTACCGGCACCGTGAAGTGGTTCAGCGACGACAAGGGATTCGGCTTCATCACCCCCGATGACGGCGACAAGGATCTGTTCGTTCACCACACAGGGATCAACGGCGAGGGTTACCGCTCGCTGCAGGAGGGTTCGAAGGTTTCCTACGACGCCGAGCAGGGCGACAAGGGACCCAAGGCGGTCAACGTCAGCTCGATCTAGTCCAGCGGCAGGTCGCTCTCGGGCGGCCACGACACAGTGGGCGGGCTCCTCGCAGAGGGAGTTTTGCCGACATACGTCTAACCTTTGAGGACCCGCTTTCGGCGGGTCCTCAGCATGTCAAGCGACGCCACGACACTCCCCCTTCGCGGCCCGCTCCTCGGCGATGCCCACGGGCAGCGCGAGGCGGCCGGCGACAGCGACAGCGAGCACGCTCGGGTGGCCGCCCGCGGCGCTGCGGTGGTGGGCACCGCCACGCTGCTGGCGATTGTGCTCGGCAGTGCGCTGATCACGGTCGTGGCGGCCGACCGTCCCACATATCCGCCCACCCACGCGCACTTCTTTCCCGGCTGGCTGGCGGGTCCGCTCGGGGGACTGTGGCCGGGGTTCCCGCGCAGCGGAGAAGCCCTCAAGTGGGTGTTCAGCGTGGCCCTGCTGGCGATGTACATCGCCTATCTGCTCGGTCTTCGTTACGCACCGAGCCTGCGCGCGCGCTGGACGATCGCCGCGGTCGTGGCGGTGCACGCGATCTTTTTTCTGGCGCCCCCGCTGGCGCTCACGGACATCTTCAATTATGTCAACTACGCGCGCATGGAGGTGGTGCACCACCTCAACCCGTACACGACGGTGCCGATCTACGAGCCCCACGGCGATCCGAGCTTCGACCTCAGCAACTGGCATCATCTGCTGAGCCCCTATGGGCCGTTGTTCACGCTGATCACGTTCGCCGTGGTGCCACTGGGGGTGGCCGCCTCCTTCTGGGCGTTCAAGGGCATCCTGATGGCAGCGAGCCTGGGCACGATTCTGCTGGTTTGGAAGTGCGCGCGCCTGCTCGGACGCGACCCCGTGCGGGCGATCGTGCTGGTCGGCCTGAACCCCGTGGTGCTCGTGTGGGGTCTGGGAGGGGACCACAACGACTTCATCATGATGCTGCCGGTGATGCTCGGCTTCTATCTGCTGCTGCGCGCGGGGGCGGTGATCGCGGGGGTGTCGAAGGGGCCGGTGCAGGAGGAGCAGCCGCCCGATGGTCTGAGCCTGCGCGACGCGCCCTCGCGCGAACCCGGCCTGCTCGCGCGAGGGCGCGGGCTGCTGCTCCCGCTCGCGCCGCTGGAACTCGCCGCCGGCGCCGCGTTCCTCGCGGCCGTGGCGATCAAGGCCTCGGCGGGCGTGCTGCTGCCGGTCGTGCTCGCCGGCCTGCTGAAGGCGCCGCGGCGCCTGATCCAGGTTGCGATCGGAATGCTCGTGGGCGGCGCGGTGCTCGCCGCCGCGAGCGTCATGGCGTTCGGCCTGCACCTGCCCGACCTCAGCACCCAGGGGCGCCTGGTGACGGTGCTGAGCCCCTCCAACCTGCTGGGCCTCGCGCTGGGCGAAGGCGGCGAGAGCGACGCCCTGCGTCACACGCTCAGTCTCGTGCTTGTCGCCTGGTTGGCGCTCGTGTGCGCGATGGCCTGGCGCAAACGCGATTCCCTGACGGCCGCCGGGTGGGCGTCGGTCGCGCTGTTCGTGACGCTCAGCTGGGTGCTGCCGTGGTACGTGCTGTGGGTGCTGCCGATGGCGGCGCTGTCGCGCTCGCGCGCCCTGCGCAACACGGCGCTCGCGTTCGGCGCCTTCTTCGTGCTCGCCTGGGCGCCGCTGACCGGCACGATCTTCCATGCGGTCGGCTTCGAACCGGAAAAGACGCCGCTCGGGCGTCTGCACCAGCGCTACGTCAAAGAACTGCTGAACTGAGATGGCTCTGCGCGCACCCCTCACCTCCGATGAGGAGCTGCTGTGCGCCGAGCACCCGGCCGTCGAAAGCGCGCTGAGCGACGAGGAGCGCCTGGCGCGGATGCGCAGCGAGATGGCGCGGGGCTTCGCGACGCTCAGCGGAATCGAGCGCGGGGTAGCGCTGTTTGGCTCCGCCCGCACGGCGATCGACGCTCCTGCGTACGCGCTCGCGCGCGAGACCGCGAGGATGCTCGGCGCCGCGGGCTTCGCGATCCTCACGGGCGGCGGGCCGGGCAGTATGCAGGCGGCCAATCAGGGCGCACGCGAGGCCGGCGCGGTGTCGGTCGGGCTGAACATCGAACTGCCGTTCGAGCAGCGGTTCAACCCGTATGTTGACATCTCCCTGCGCTTCCACTACTTCTTCACGCGCAAGGTGATGTTCGTGCGCTACTCGAGCGCCTTCGTAGTGCTGCCCGGGGGTTTCGGCACGATGGACGAGCTGTTCGAGGCGCTGACCCTGATCCAGACTCACAAGATCCTGCACTTCCCGGTGATCCTGCTCGGCGACGGCTACTGGCGCGGCCTGCTCGACTGGCTGCGCGAGCGGATGCTGCAGAGCGGGAACATCCTGGAAGAGGACCTGGGGCTGCTGCAGAGCGCCGAGGGCCCGGTTGAGGTTCTGGCCGTGGTCGAGGAGGCGGCGCGGCGCCAGGGGCGCACGCCGCCGCTCGCGCCGGCGTAGGATCGACCCTCTCGCGGCTGTGGTCAACCAGCGCTGTGGTCAACCAGCGCTGCGGGTGAGCGCCCCGCCGGAGGTCAAAACGCCCTCGCCGATCGCGGTCCGTCAGCTCTCCTGCGGCGGGCGGCGCTCGTCCTTGCGCGTGGCGGCGCGGCGCTTGGCGGCGAGGCGGCGCTCGCGCGAAGCGGCCGTCGGGCGCGTCGGCCGGCGCGTACGGGGCACGGCGAGCGCGCGTCGCAGCCGCTCGGCGAGGCGCTCCAGCGCCAGCTCGCGGTTGCGCGCCTGCGAGCGCTCGTCCTGCGCGACGGCGACCACGCGTGCCCCCACGCGGGCGAGCAGGCGCTCGCGCTGGACCTCGCTGAGGCTCGGCGAGGCGCGCACATCGAAGCTCGCTTCGATGCGCGAAGCGGTGACGTTTGCGTGCTGGCCGCCGGGACCCGAGGAGCGGCTTGCGCGCAACACCACCTCTGCGATGGGGATCGCCAGATCGTTCGTGATGCGGAGCTCCTCGGGTATCGCGCCTACGCTCCCGCGTCCCGCGGCGCTCCCGGGGGTCCGCCGCCGACGCGCGACTCGCCCTCGGGCAGGCGCCCGTCGCGGCCGACGTAGCCGTCCTTGCCGCCGGCGCACAGGTACACGGCGTCACCCTCGCCGACATTGCGGACCTTGCGCAGCGTCGGCGCTCCGACGAGCGCGAACGCGCCCTCCTGCAGGCGCTGCACGGAGCCGTCGCCGAACTCCATCTCGATCGTGCCGCGGTGCACGAAATACAGCTCCTCCTGCTCGTCGTGGAAGTGGCTGCCCGTTTCATACCCCGCCGGCATCACGATCGCGTTGACGCCGAAGGCGCTGACGCCCAGGCCCTTGCGCACCTTGCGAAAGCCGTAGCCCTCGCCGAGGTCGTCGAGGTGGGCAACGGCGTAGCCGTCTCCGTGCGTGACACCGGGGAACTCGGAAGTCTCCATCTGCATCGTCTCCTGTGCTTGGTCAGTGATCGGCCACACGGCCGTCTTCGGGGGTCAGCGGACGGCCCTCGGCCACCCAACGCACGAGGCCGCCGCGCAGCGAGTGAGCCTGGAAGCCGGACGCGCGGAACGCCTGCGCGGCCATGTCCGAGCGCGAGCCGACCCGGCAATAGAAGACGACTGGGCGCTCCCGGTCGAGGCTCGCCGCCTCCTCGGAGAGGCGCACGAGCTCTATGTGCCGGCTGCCGGCAATGTGGCCGGCGTCGCGCTCGTAGGTCTCGCGCACGTCCACGAGCTGCGTCGTCGGGTCCTCGACCAGCCACCGCGCGAGGCGCTCGGGGTCGATCTCGATCTCCTCGAACTGCTCGGTCGGGCTCATCGACGGAGCGTAGCGGCCCGCGGGATCGGCGGGCCGGCGAAACCAAGGGGGGCGCGGCGCCGGGTCAGCCGTCGCACTCCATCCGCGTGAGACATCCCACCCCTGCCGCGTGAGACATCCCACCCCTGCCGCGCGAGACATCCCACCCCGTATCAGTAGGATCACGACTATGCAGGCACTCGGCGACGTCTACACGATTCCCCAGGAGCACCTCGACTTTTGCGCGACGATCGGCGAGATCGCGCGCGAGAAGATCGCGCCGCGCTCGGCGGAGATCGACGAGCAGGCGGAATACCCGTGGGACATCCGCAAGATCCTGGGCGAGCAGGACATCCTCGGTCTGCCGTTTGGAATCGAGCACGGGGGCACCGGCACCGGCACGCTGATGCTGAACATGGCGGTCGAGGAGATCGCCAAGGTCGACGCCGCGTGCGCGCTGATCCTGATGGTGCAGGAGCTCGGGACGCTGCCGATCCAGCTGTTCGGCTCCGAGGAGCTCAAGGAGCGCTTCCTACCGAAGTGCGCGAGCGGGGAGTGGTCCCCGGCGTTCGCGCTGTCCGAGCCGGAGGCCGGGTCCGATCCCGCGGGCATGAAGACCACCGCAGTCAGAGACGGCGAGGAGTGGGTGATCAACGGCACGAAGAACTGGATCACCAATCTCGGCGTCGCCGACTTCTACATCTGCTTCGCCGTCACCGATCGCGAGAGCCGGCGCATCACCGCGTTCGTGGTCGAGGCGGACCGCCCCGGGTTCAGCGTCGGCAAGCTTGAGCACAAGCTCGGCATCCGCGCCTCGCCGACCGGGCAGCCGATTTTCGAGGACGTGCGCGTGCCGCACGAGAACGTGATCGGCGAGGTCGGCCGCGGCTTGAAGGTGGCGCTGAGCACGCTCGAGCGCACGCGCCTGGGCGCCGCCGCGCAGGCCGTCGGCATCGCCCAGGGCGCGACCGACTACGCCGTCGCCTACGCGCGCGAGCGCCGGCAGTTCGGCAAGGCGATCAACGAGTTCCAGGCGATCCAGTTCAAGCTCGCCGACATGCAGACGCGCACGGCGGCCGCGCGCGAGCTGCTGTACAAGGCGTGCGCGATGGCCGACCGGCAGGACCCCCGGCGCGCGCAGTACTCCTCGATGGCGAAGGTCTTCGCCTCCGATACGGCGATGGCCGTCACGATCGAGGCTGTGCAGGTGCTCGGCGGCTACGGTTATGTCAAGGAGTATCCGGTGGAGCGCATGATGCGGGACGCGAAGATCACTCAGATCTACGAGGGCACGAACGAGATCCAGCGGCTCGTGATCGCCCGCACGCTCAAGTAGGTCCGTGGTGCGTGCGTCGAGGTCGCCAAGCGCCTTCGGCCACGTTCGGCGTGTGGGCGTCGCGGCTCTGATCGCGCTTTCGCTCGGCCTCGTGGTGGTCGTCGTCGGTCAGGGCTTCAGCACGATCGGCGCCGTGCGGCTGGTCGAGGATGTGGCCCTCGGTGTCGTGCTGATGGCGGTGGTGATCGGCTGTGCGGCCTTCGTCGCCGTGCGGCTGGCCGACTGGCGCGACCCCGAATCCGAGCGGGAGTTCGAAGCGCTGGTAGTGCGCTCGGAGGAGCTGGCGCGCGAAGGGCTGGCGGCGGAGCCGGGGGAAGAGGAGTTCATGGAGCTGGACCCTCTCAACGACAGCGACTTCGAAGAGCTGGTGCGCGATGCGCTCGACGATCTGCCCGACCTGCTGCGCAATGCCCTGCGCCACGTGCCCGTCGTCGTCTCCGACGGCGGTCGCCAGGTCGGCGCGTACGGTCTCTACCAGGGAGGGCAGACGCGCCGCAACGACACGCACGACAGGATCATGATCTTCCGCGACACGCTGCGACGCGACTTCGGGCACGACGCCGATCTGCTGCGCGATCAGGTGACGCGCACCGTGCGTCACGAGCTGGCCCACCACGTCGGCTTCGACGAGCTGGGCGTCAGCAGGCTTGACCTTTGATCGCTCCCGTGTAGTGTAAAGGGTCCTTCCTGGTGAACGTAGAGGCCGTCCGGTCGGCAGAGAGGGCTTCCGGTCGGCCTATAGGCCTTCCCGGTCGGCAGATAGGCCTCGTAGGCCTTTCCGCTGGACAGAGAGGCCAGAGGCCTTTCTGGTGGGCAGCGAGGCCTCGCAGTGGACATTGGGGGGGCGCCGTGGCCAAGGGGTGTTGGCCACGGCGCCCGATGAGAGGACCTCCAGCACTTAATGGGGACAAAGCGCCGAAGGCTCCCTGAGCGCCACCAAATGGGGTAGTGAGCGACGCCCAAGCTTTTATTTTCGGCAGAGCACGGTCGTACAGGATTCGACGTGCTTTCCCACACCGTGGAAACCTGCCGATTCTTCTATCTTGTTACGGCTATCTATAAGAACAGATCCTTATTAGCTTGTCAAGATCCTAAAGGAGCGGAAACCTTGCAGCTACCGGCTATGTACCAGCGCATCGGTACGATAGCCTACCTTCGGGGGGCCATGCCTAGTAGTTGGGCATTTGTGAGGCCGCGTGTGCGGCCGTGCGCAGGGCGCCACGGCCCGCCGTGGGCGCGGCGATGCAGCACTGCACGTTCTGCCCGCGCGCGAGTGATAATCCGGTTTTTGGTGTTGGCCGGCTGAGCCCCGATCGGCGCGGCTGACTTTCTGCACGAGCATCGATGGCACCTCCACACCCCCGTTCCCCCCGTCCCAGCCGCCGCACACTGCCGCGCGGCTCCCAGGCTCTGCCGCGCGAGCAGGTCGTCGCCGACCAGCTGCAGCGCCTGCTGCTGGCGATGATCGACTCGGTCGGCGAGAAGGGCTACCGCGCGACGACGATCTCCGATCTCGTCGGGCGCGCTGGCGTGTCGCGCAAGACCTTCTACGAGCACTTCGCCAGCAAGCAGGAGTGCCTGCTCGCGACGTTCGACGTGATCGCGGCGGACGGCCGCCGCCGGGCGATCGACGCGTACACGCAGGCGGACGGCTTGCAGCAGGGCGTGGAAGCGGCGATCGGAGCGCTGTTCGCCGCGACGATCGCGAGTCCCAGCGCCGCGCGCCTGAACATGGTCGAGATCGTCGCCGCCGGACCGGCGGGCATCGAGCGCCGCGAGCGCGCCGCCGCCGAGTACCGGCGCTTCCTGCGTGGGATGCTCCAGCAGGAGCCCGATGACGTCCAGCAGGAGCCCGATGACGCGGCCGTGCCCGACGCCGTCGTGAGGGCCGTGGTCGGCGGGTTGAACAGAATCCTGTACAGCCTCGTGCGCCACAGTCAGCGTCCCGAACTGCACCAGCTCGTGACCGATCTGATGCGCTGGGTCACGTGCTACCGCCCGACGCCGGCGATCCTCGCGCAGTACGAGGAGGCGGCTGCGCCCGCCGCGGTGGCGGACTCCGGGCTGCGCGGCGGGCGCGCCCCGGGGACGCTCGCCTCCTATGCCGGCGGCGAGCTGAAGCTCGCGCGGGGCATGACAAACGTGCTGCGCAGCTTCGCGCTGCACAGCCAGCGCGAGCGCATACTCGACGCCGTCGCCAACCTCACGGCGACGGGCGGCTACGCCGACCTGACGGTCGAGAAGATCGCCGGCGAGGCGGCGATGTCGCTGCAGACCTTCTACGACCACTTCAAGAGCAAGGAGGAGGCGTTCCTGTTCGCGTACGAGGTCGGCCACTCCCGCGGCCTCGCGCTGGTCGAGCGCGCGTACACGGCACAGTCGGACTGGCCGCGCGGGGTGAAGGCCGCGATCGCGACGCTGCTGCGCTACCTCGGCTCCGAGCCCGCGTTCGCGCGCCTGGCGCTGCTGCACATGCTGATCGCCACGCCGCGCACGGCGGAGCGCGCCAACGCCGGCATCACCGAGTACCTGTCGGTGCTGGAGCCCGGCTTCGAAGAGACCCCCGAGCACCGTCGCCCGCCGGCGATCACGATCGAGGCGATCGGCGGCGGGCTGTTCGAGCTCATGTACCACTGCATCATGCGCGACCGCGTCGCCGCGCTGCCGAGCCTGACGACGCACGCGACGTACGTGGCGCTCGCGCCATTCGTGGGACCCGAGCACGCCGCGCAGGTGGCGATCGAGCCGCTGCCCGAGCCGCTGTCGTAGCGACCGAGCCGCCGTGCGGGGCCTTTGACGCGGCCGCTGTCATAACGACTGAGCGGCCGTGCTGGCCTTTGACGCAGCCGCTGTCGTAGGATTCCGGCTCCCCGTTCGACCTAGGAGAAGATCGCCCGATGCCAGATGCCGTAATCGTCGACGCCGTCCGCACGCCCATCGGGCGCGCCGTCAAGGGGTCGCTCAAGTCCGTTCGCGCCGACGACCTCGCGGCGATCCCGCTGAAGGCGCTGATCGAGCGCAACCCGCAGGTGCAGCAGAGCACGATCGGCGACGTGATGATGGGCTGCGGGTACGGCGAGGGAGAGTCGGGCTACAACATCGGCCGCATCGCGTCGCTGCTGGCGGGCATCGACCACCACGTCCCAGCGTGCACGGTCAACCGCTTCTGCGCCTCCTCGCTGCAGACCACGCGCATGGCCTTCCACGCGATCCAGGCGGGCGAGGGAGACACGTACATCGCCGCCGGCGTGGAGGCCGTCAGCCGCACAGGGCGCGGCAGCCAGTTCGAGTTCAACCACATGGTCGACGGCTCGGCGGGCTCGCTGTACAACGTGTACATCCCGATGGGGATGACCGCCGAGAACGTGGCGGAGCGCTGCAACGTCAGCCGCGAGGCGCAGGACGAGTGGGCGCTCGTCTCCCAGACCCGCGCCGTCGCCGCTGTGGCGGACGGGCACTTCGACAGCGAGATCGTGCCCGTGACGGTGCCGGCGCACAGGGACGTCGACAAGGAGGGCAACGAGATCGACGTGCCCGAGACGGTCGTCACCCGCGACGACGGGCCGCGCCCCGGCACGACGATGGAGGGCCTGGCGGCGCTGAAGCCCGTCTTCAAGGAGGACGGCACGGTGACGGCCGGCAACGCGTGCCCGCTCAACGACGGCGCCGCGGCGCTGCTCGTGATGTCGCAGGAGCGCGCGAAGGAGCTCGGCCTTGCGCCGAAGGTCAAGATCCTCGCCTCGACCGTCGCGGCGATCCGCCCTGAGATCATGGGCCTCGGCCCGATCCCGGCGATCCAGGCGCTGCTGAAGAAGACGGGCATGAAGATCGAGGACATCGACGTGGTGGAGATCAACGAGGCGTTCGCCGCGCAGATCGTGCCGTGCATCGAGGAGCTGGGGCTCGACCGCGAGAAGCTCAACCCGTTCGGCGGCGCGATCGCGCTCGGCCACCCCTTCGGCATGACGGGCGCGCGCATCATGACGACGTTGATCAACGACCTGCAGACGCTCGACGCGACGTACGGAATCGAGTCGATGTGCGTCGCCGGCGGCATGGGCATGGCGATGCTCGTCGAACGGGTCAGCTGAGAGACGTCTCGTCGAGCGGCGCGTCGCGTTCTGTGCCGGTCTCCTGCAGCGGCTCGCCGAGCCGTGCGTGGAGCGCCGCGCGTGCGCGGTGCAGGCGCGACTTCATCGCGGCTCGGCTGAGGCCGAGCGCCTGTGCCGTGGCGGCGCCGGACCGGCCCTGGATGTCGCGCAGGATCAGCACGGCGCGCTGCTCGGCGGGCAGCGCGGCGATCGCGCCGATGATCCGCTCCATCTCAAGGCGCGCGAGCGCCGCCTCTTCAGCTGAGGGCTCGGCGCCTGCGGCGGCGGCGATCGGCCGGCGCAGCACGAGCCGCGATCGGCGGATGCACTCGTTGCGCACGATCTGGAAGACCCACGATGCGAGCGCGGCGGCGGTGCGCAGCGTGCCGATCTTGCGGTACAGGACGATCAGCGCCTCCTGCGCCGCGTCTTCGGCGTCCTCGGGCGTCGCGCAGAGCGCGCGCGCGAAGCGCCGCACGTGCGGGTGCGAGCCGTAGACGAGCATCGTGATCGCGCGCGGGTCGCCTTGCTGCGCCGCGCCGATGACGTGCTCGCTGGGCCAGGACCAGCCGGTGTGGCCGCTCATCGAAACTACCTCCTCGGGCATGGCATCGTGCCCGATCCTGCCGCGATCGCGCCACCGAGGAAGCTCACTTCCACCTTCACGGGGAGACCTCCCTTCGGGCACCTGCTCGGCAGCGTAATGTAGGAGATCGTCTTCTTGCCCTGCCGATACGCGGCACCGACCCTGAGCGTGCCTTTCTCGGCCGATGCGTCGAGCGCTCCGGGCACCGTTTCGATAAGCGGCACTTCTGCCGCGACTTCCAGGCCGAAAGGCGGGGAGGCGCTGGTAACGTGGCCGCTCACGAGGTAGTCGAGCGCGGCCGGCGTCGTGCCGTCGACGGTGAACTCGAGGTTGCCGTTGGGAGCGAAGAACGGCTGCACGGACACCGTCTCGGACACGCGTGCTTCGCCGAAGCTTACGACGCCGGTCACAAAGCCCTTCGGGCCCGCGATCGACTTCTTCGGGCACGCTCCGGGCGTGCCCTTTTCGATCGTCGCCGGCGCGCACGTGGCGAACCCGCTCGGGTGCAGCTTAATCCCTGCGGGCGCATAGAACTTGATCCCGGTCACCGGTAGCGGGGAGCCGCCGTATTCGGTCCCTGAGATCGTGCCGTGCGCCTGGAGCGCGGCGCCCGCGCCGAGGATGTTGCCGGTGCCCGGGACTCCCGGGATCGGCACGGCCGAGATCTTGAATGCGATCGTCGGTGCTGCCGCGGCCGTGGCCGACAGGCCGAGGACGGCGAGTGCGAGTACGGCCGCGCCGGTGGGCAGCCTGTGCAGGCAGCTTGAGATGGTCATCGTGAGCCTCCCGTTCGGAGTCGAGTGTCGAACGTGGATGAGAGGCTCGCCGGGGCGAAAAGGATTCGCCGACCGTGTGGTGCGTGAGCCTCAGCGCGGCGGCATCCGCAGCGCGCCGTCGAGCCGGATCGTCTCGCCGTTGAGCATGCGGTTGGCGACGATGTGGCAGGCGAGCGCCGCGTACTCGTCCGGGTGGCCGAGGCGCGGGGGGTACGGCACGCCCGCGCCGAGCTTCTCGCGCGCCTGTAGCGGCAGCGCCGCGAGCAGTGGCGTGTCGAACAGGCCGGGGGCGATCGTGTTCACGCGGATGCCGTACTGCGCGAGGTCGCGCGCCGCCGGCAGCGTCATGCCGACGACGCCGCTCTTGGAGGCGGAGTAGGCGATCTGGCCGACCTGCCCGTCGTAGGCGGCGATCGAGGCGGTGTTCACGCACACGCCGCGCTCGCCGTCCTCCAGGGGATCGTTGGGGATCATCGCGAAGGCGGCGTGGCGCAGCACGTTGAACGTGCCGATCAGGTTGATCTGGAGGATCGTCTCGAACGGCAGCAGCGGGTGCGGACCCTTGGAGCCGGCGACCTTCTGCGCCCAGCCCGTGCCGGCGCAGCAGACGGCGATGCGCAGGCCGTCGCCCGCCTGCGTCGCGTGCTGCACCGCGGCCTGCACCTGGCTCTCCTCGCGCACGTCGCAGGCGAGAAACTCCAGGCTCAGCTCGCCGGCGAGCGCCTGCCCCTTCTCGGCGTTGACGTCGGCGATCGTGACCGCCGCGCCCGCCGCGTGCAGCGCGCGCACGGTCGCCTCGCCGAGCCCGGAGGCTCCGCCGACGACGATCGCTGAGCTGCCCTCGATGCGCATGATGCGGGAGCCTAGCGAACCGCTGCTGCGAGGGGGTGCGGGCGGCGAGCGGCCGAGGTCCACCGGCTGGCCGTGCCGCGAGGTCTGTTGGGCAAGGCGTCGACCGGGGTCGTCAGGCGACCGGCCGCGCCAGCGTCAACGCGAACTGCTCGTCGGGGTCGGTCAACCAGCGCACCAGCTCCAGGTCGGCGGCGGCGAGGTCCTCGTCGATGCGCTTGGGGGTGAACTTGGCGCTGATCTCGGTGCGCATCTCCTCGCCCGCATCGAAGTGCACGGGCAGCTGCAGGGCGCGCACCGTGACGGTGTGGTCGCGGCGCGCGCGCAGGCGCATCTCGATCCACTCGTTGCGCCGGTCGAAGAGGGCGACGTGGTCGAAGTCGCGCGGGTCGAAGTCGGCGTCCAGCTCGCGGTTGAGCACGTGCAGAAGGTTGCGGTTGAACTCGGCCGTCACCCCCTGCCCGTCGTCGTAGGCCGCCTCCAGCACGGCGGGGTCCTTGACGAGGTCGGTGCCGATCAGCAGGTGGTCGCCGGGGCTCAGCAGCGCGGCTATCTGGCGCAGGAAGCGCCGGCGGGTGCCGGGGGGAAAGTTGCCGATCGTGCCGCCCAGGAACACGACCAGGCGCGGGCCGGCGGCGGGCGGCACGCGGTCCAGGTGGCGCTCGAAGTCGCCCACCACCCCGTGCACGCGCAGCCCCGGATACTCCTCGGTCAGCTCCTCGGCGCAGTCGCGGACCATCGCCTCCGTCACGTCCACCGGGACGTAGCGGGCGAGGGTGCCGGCGGCGTCCAGGGCGTCGAGCAGCACCCGCGTCTTGGCCGCCGTGCCCGAGCCCAGCTCGACCAGCTCGACCGCGCCGGTGATCTCCGCCAGCTCCGCGGCGGTCTCGTTGAGGATCGCGCGCTCGGTGCGCGTGGGGTAGTACTCCGGCAACTCGCAGATGCGGTCGAACAGCTCGGCGCCGCGGGCATCGTAGAAGTGCTTGGGCGGCAGCTCCTTGAAGGGGCGGGTAAGGCCATCGAGCACGTCCTCCGCGAGCGAGCGTTCGTTGCCGTCGCTGAGGTGCGAGTCGATCTGGATGGGCTCGGCGAGCGGCTTCATGCGATCAGGTCTCCCTCGTGGTGGGCGGAGTGGCTGCGGTGGGCGGAGTCGAGGCCGTGGCAGGCGGGGACACGTCCTTTGCCAGGCGCACGCCGGCAAAGATCTGGCGGCGCTGGGGCAGGTCCCAATTGCGGAAGGTGGGGGTGGCCACACGAGCGCTCGTGGCCCACGAGCCGCCGCGCAGCACGCGGTAGGTCTCGCCGAAAAACACTTCGGAGTACTCGCGGTAGGGGTGGGGGGCGAAGCCGGGGTAGCCGTGGAAGGGGCTGCTCGTCCACTCCCACACGGCGCCGACGTGCTCCAAGCTCCCCTGCTCCCAGGTCGCCGCCCTCTCCCACTCCGCCTCGGTGGGAAGCCGGGCGTCGTGGGCTCGGGCGAAGGCGTCGGCCTCGAACCAGGAGACGTGGCACGCGGGCGCTTGCGGGGGCCCGGTGGCCACGCCGGGGTGATGCGTGATGTCGTACTCCTCCTTCCACGCCCACCCCTCGTCCGACCACCACTCGCGCCGCTCGTACCCGCCGCCCTCGCTGAAGCGCATCCAGCTGGCGTTGGTGACGGGCCGCAGCGCGATGCGAAACGCTTCTGTCCTGACGATGTGGCGGGGGCGCTCGTTGTCGTACGCAAAGCCGCCGGGTCCCGCGCCCATCGCGAAGGAGCCGGCGGGAATCTCAAGCCAGCCGCCGGGGTCGCGTAGGGCGGTCGGCTCGCTGCGGCGAGCGTCGGCAAGGGCCTGTCCGGAAGTCACGGGCGCCACATCGACGTCGCCGCGTCGGGGCGGCTCGCCCGCGGGCAGCAGGCCGGCGATCGCCATCGCCTGGCGCATCGTCTCGGTGTGCTGCAGCTCGTGGCGCACGACCATCTCGTGCACAACCCCGTCGCCGACGCCGTGGTCGAGGATCGCCGCCGCGACGCGCGCGCGCACGTCGTCCATGTAGGCGCGCGCCGCGCCCGTGTCGAGCAGCTCGATCTCTCCGCGCTGCGCGCGTGGAGTCTCGAACGCGTCGTAGGACTCGGCCAGGTCGGGGCGCAGCAGCGCAAGGCCCGCGTGGCGGTGGGCGAGCCATAGGTCCTCGTACGCGGCGATGTGTGCGAGGTCCCACACGAGCGGGCTCATGAGCGGCGAGTGGGCGCGCTCGAGCTGCTCCTCGTCCAGGTGCGCGACGAGGGCGAGCGTCAGCGCGCGCGCCGCGTGCAGCGCCGCGAGCACCGCCCGCGAGTCCGACAGCGCGGTTGCATCCGGCCCGAAGAGGTCCTGGGGTGCTGTGGCGGCCATGACTTTGCTGATGCTCGCTAGTACGTACCCGCAGACGATTCGTCTCAACCTCAGGGTGGCGAGGGCGAGGCGGCGTCGTCGAGGATCACGCTCAGCCGCTCCCGTCTTAGCAGGCTGGCGGGCACATCTCGGGTCGGTTCCGCCAGTGCGGCGGTGACCGCGGTCCGCTTGGCCGACCCCGTGGCCAGCAGCAGGCAGCGCCGCGCGGCGCGCAGCACGGCGAGGCTGAGCGTGATCCGCTGCGGCGGGGGCTTGGGAGAGTCGAGCACGCCCAGGCACACGGCGCCCTCGCCGGCGTCGAGCGCGGGAGCGCCGGGGAACAGCGAGGCGACGTGCCCGTCGGGGCCGATGCCGAGCACGATCACGTCGAGCACGGGTGAGCCGGGCTCGACGTCGGGCAGGTGCTCGCGCAGCGCCTGCGCGTACCGCGCGGCCCCCTGCTCGGGTCCGCGCTCGCCTTCCATGCGGTGGATGCGCTCGGGCACGATCGCGACGCGGTCCAGCAGCGTCTCGCGCGCCATGCGGTAGTTGCTCTGCTCGTCATCCGGGTTCACGCAGCGCTCGTCGGCGAACCACACGTCGATCTCGCTCCAATCCGCGAGCGCCGCGGCGAGCAGCTCGTACGTGCGCGCCGGCGTCGTGCCGCCGCTGAGCGCCACGTGCGCACGGCCGCGCTGCTCGCGCGCGCGCTCCAGCAGCTGCGCGATCTCCCGCGCCGCGCGCGCGGCGACGGCCTCCGCGTCGGCGCACGTACACAGGCGGGTCATGAGGTGGCGACAGGGGCTCGCGTAGGGAGGGCCGTGGCGGCGGCGCCTTCGGACTCGGTGGGGAACGGGCGCGGGCGTCTCACGGCACGAGCGACTGCGCCGCCGCCAGCGCCGGCACGTACGTGGGGTCGCGCAGCAGCGCCTGGCGGATGCCCTCGCCGAGCACGCCCGCCTCGCCGCGCGAGGCTCCGAGCATCGACCACTCGCGCTCGCCGCCGCGCTTTGAGCGCTGGTGCGCGCGCAGGCCGCCGGGCGCGCGATCGAGGCTCAGCTCGATGCCGGACGCGGTCTGCAGGGTGAGGCCGGCAAGGCCGCGGACCTGCAGCTCGGGCGTGCTCTGCACGCGCAGCGCCACATCCTGGCGGTGCGCGTGGGCGCTGCCCACCAGCTCCTGGCCGCGCTGTAGCAGCGGGTTCGTCTCCCAGCCCAGGCGCGAGGCGAGCCAGCCGATCACGAGGATCGCGGCGATCGTCGAGTCGGGATGGTGGCGCAGACTGAGCGAGGCGATGTGGCGCAGTTCCCCGCGCAGCGCGAGCGGGTCGAACGCCGCGGCGATGCGCTCGCGCCACGGGGTCGAGCGCAGCCATGCGAGGTCGACCACGTACGCGCGCTGCGCCAGCTCCTGCGCGCGCTGCACCGCCTCGCGGCAGATCGGTTCGTCGATCGAGTCGATCAGCACGCTCTGCGCGAGGGCGAGCAGCGTGTCGAGCGCCCCGGGGTGGCCGTGCGGGGACCACAGCAGCGTCGGCAGGTCGGTGACGACGAGCGGGTCGACGATCGTCAGCAGATCGTCGAAGTGGCACGCGCCGATCTCGACGATCACCGTCTCGCGCAGCAGCGCGAGCTGCCCCGGACCCGGCTCGCCGTCGGAGGCGATCGACACGCGCGCGTCCAGGCGCCGGCGGCTGCGTTCGTAGGCGAGCACGATCAGGCGCGAGGCGTGGTAGCGCCCGACGCCGCGCAGGCGGTTGGCGATCTCGCCGCTGTAGCGGCTGTCCACGAACGTGATCATGTTCAGCACGCGCGCGGGCGCGTAGCCGCCGTTCTCGGCGTGGCGCTGCTTGAGCAGCGTGCGCAGCGCCTGCTCGATCTTGTCGGGCGTCGTGCCCTGCTCCCCCCAGATCGCGTCGCTGACGGCGGGCATCGCTCAGGCGCGTTCGCTGACGGCGGGCATCGTGCGGACGGCCTGGCGCCGGCGTCGCGGCGGGCCGTCCGGTCGCGGGCGGCGCATCAGATCGCCCTCCAGCTCTGTCCGTCGCGCAGGATGGACTCGGCCTGCGCCGGTCCCTGCGAGCCCGCTTCGTACTGCGCCAGCGGGCCGGGCAGCGCTTCCCACGTACTGACGATCGGGTCGCAGATCGTCCACTGCGCCTCGACCTCGTCGTTGCGCGTGAACAGCGTCGGATCGCCGCGCATCGCGTCGGTGATCAGCCGCTCGTACGCCTCGGGGCTCTCCGACAAAAACGACGTGCCGTACAGGAACTCCATGTTCACGGGGCGGATGCTCATGCGCGTGCCGGGGATCTTGGCGCCGAGGCGCAGCGTCACGCCCTCGTTGGGCTGCAACGTGAGGATCAACTGGTTGGGCTGCACGCCGAGCGACCCGGACTGGCTGAAGGCGAGGTGGGGGACGGGCTTCAGCGTCACGGCGATCTCCGTGAGCTTGCGCGCGAGGCGCTTGCCGGCGCGCAGGTAGAACGGCACGCCCGCCCAGCGCCAGTTGTCGACTTCCAGGCGCAGCGCGGCGTACGTCTCGGTCGTGGACCCCTCGCGAACGCCATCCTCCTGCAGATACCCGGGCACGTCCTCGCCGCCGACGTGCCCCGGCGCGTACTGCGCGCGCACCGCCATCTCCTCGATCTCCGCCGCGACGGGCGCCGGCGCGTGGATCGCGTGCAGCACCTTGACCTTCTCGTTGCGCACCTCTTCGGCGTCGAAGTTCACGGGCGGCTCCATCGCCACGTGGCAGAGTAGCTGCAGCATGTGGTTCTGAATCAGGTCGCGCAGCGCGCCCGCGTGGTCGTAGTAGCCGGCGCGCGTGCCGATGCCGATGTCCTCGCCGGCGGTGATCTGCACGCTGTCGATGAAGTTGCGGTTCCACAGCGGCTCGAACATGCCGTTGGCGAAGCGGAACGCCATCATGTTCTGCACCGTCTCCTTGCCGAGGTAGTGGTCGATGCGGAACACCTGGCTCTCTTCGAACACGCCGAGCACGCGCTGGTTCAGTTCGCGCGCCTCCGCGAGCGAGGTGCCGAACGGCTTCTCGATGATCACGCGCGTCTGTGCCTGCTCGTGGTGGGCGAGCGCCTGGCGCCCGAGCGCCTCGACGATCACGGGGAAGAACGCGGGCGCCGTCGAGAGGTAGAAGGCGCGGTTCAGCGGCGTGCCGGCCTTCTCCTCGAAGCCGTCGATGACCTTGCTCAGCTGCGCGTACACGGCGTCGTCGTCGAACACGCCGGGCACGTAGCGCACATCCGCGAGCAGCCCTTTGAGCACGTCCTCGCTCGGCGTGCGCCGCGAGAACTGGCGGATCGCCTGCTCGCATTCCTCGCGGTAGTTCTCGTGCTCCTTCTCCCCGCGCGCGACGCCGACGAGGTGAAAGCGCCCGGGCAGCGCGCCGTCGTGGGCGAGGTTGTAGAGCGCGGGCAGCAGCTTGCGTCGCGCGAGGTCGCCGGTGGCGCCGAAGATCACGAGCGTCGTCGGCGCGACGGGCAGGCGCTCGAGCCCTTCGACGAGCGGGTTCTCGGGCTCCTCGCCGGCGAGCGGCTGCTGCACCGTCGCCATCTCAGGAGCCGGCCTTCTTCACGGCGTGGCCGCCGAACTGGTTGCGCAGCGCGGCGAGCACGCGGTTGGCGAAGTCGCCGTTGCCGCGCGAGGAGAAGCGCGCGTACAGCGACGCGGTGATCACGGGCGTCGGCACGTCGCGCTCGGTCGCCTCGGCGATCGTCCAGCGCCCCTCGCCGGAGTCCGCGGTGAAGCCCTCGATCGCGGCGAGGTCGTTGCCGTCGGCCTCGAACGCGCGCGCGGCCAGTTCGCACAGCCACGAGCGCACGACCGAGCCCTGGCCCCAGAGGTGCGCGATCTTCGCGTTGTCCAGGGCGTACTCGCTCTTGTCGAACACGTCGAAGCCCTCCGCGTAGGCCTGCATCAGGCCGTACTCGACGCCGTTGTGGACCATCTTCACGTAGTGCCCCGCGCCCGCCGGCCCGAAGTGCATCCAGCCGCGCGGCCCGATCGCGGCGCGGCTCTGCTCGTTGGTTTCGGGCGCCAGCACGTCGAGGATCGGCGCGAGGCGCTTGACGGCCTTCGGCGCCCCGCCGACCATCATGCAGTAGCCGACCTGCAGTCCCCACACGCCGCCGGAGGTGCCGACGTCGACGTAGTTGATGCCGAGCTTCTTCAGTTCCTTGGCGCGGCGCTTGTCGTCGGTCCACTTAGAGTTGCCGCCGTCGATGATCGTGTCGTCGCGGTCCAGCAGCTTCGCGAGCTTCTCGACCGTCTGCTGCGTCGGCTCGCCGGCGGGCACCATGATCCACACCAGGCGCGGCGGCGCGAGCTTCTTGACGAGGTCGGCGAGCGAGCTCGCGCCCGTGGCGCCGGTCTTCACTGCGCGCTTGACGGCGCCGGCGTCGAAGTCGAAGGCGACGACCTCGCAGTCGGAGTCGCGGCGGATGCGATGCACCATGTTCCCGCCCATCTTGCCGAGCCCGACGAAGCCGATCTGCGTCATGGAGCCTCCTTGTTGGGACAGCGTTCCCCCGATCCTAACCGTGCAGGCGTTTGTGGGCCAGCTCGTAGACGGTGGGGGCGTGAGAGCCGCGGGGGTGGTGGCGCACTCCGAAAGCGAGGCATCTGAGGCGTACGCCCTTGGAGTGGGCCACCAATTGCAACACCATGCCGAATCGACCTGCTGGTTGGGGCAGGTAGACCTTTACGCACCAAGGGAGACTTGTTCCGTCGTCGCCTTCCTCGCCGCAGCTTCGCAGTTGTCCGAGGCCGATGCCCTCAGCTTCGAATCGCCGTCGTGCCAGACGCCCGATCTTTGCCGCAGAGGTGCCTGCACGCTTCATATCCTCGTCGAAAGAAGCCTCGTCGAACACCACAGGCAGGCTGCGCTCGCTACGGGTATGTGGCATGGGTTGCTACCCCTCGCCGTCGGGTGGCAGAAAGGGTCCATACTCAGCCTCGAACGCGGCGAACTCCTCAGCAGTCGCTTCGCGCTCGCCGTGTCGGGCGAGGATCGCTTTCCACGAGGTGTCCGGGACGAGAACCAAGCGCCCGTCGGCACGCTGGTCCTCAACCACGTACTCCCCGGCGATGTCGCCGCTGAGCGTCACGTGGGCCTGTCTGCTCACGGTTTGCATGATAGGAGGCGAGGCTACGCTGCGTTTGTGACGGGACGCTGGAGGGAGCGCCGGGGAGAGAGCTGCGAACGCTCAACTTCGGCGACCGCGTACGGGAGTCAAGGCAACCACGGAGCGCCTATCGTTCTTTTACGGGCTCTAAATGCTCTTCTCGAACGCGTCAACGAGCGTGAGCAGTTCGCCGCACTCCCAGACGCGGCCCCATTTGCGCTCGTTGAGGCGCTCCAGGATGCCGGCCGCTTCGAGCTGGGCGATGGCGTTGCCGACGGCGACATGGGACTTGCCCGTGAGCTGCTGGGCGGCGGCCACGTCGATGACGGGCTGTGCGGGCAGGGAGCTGACGATCGCGCGCACGGCGGCGTCCCGACGGGGCTGGCCGAGGCGCTCTAGCCAGGTGGCCTGGAGGTCTTCGATCGCGCGCGCGAGTCGCTCGGCCTCGCCCGCGGCGCGTGCGGTCGCGTGCGCGAAGCGCTCGCACCAGCGGCTGACGTTGCCGACGCTGTAGGCGCCGAGGCCGCTGACGTAGAGCTTGGGCTGGCCGGCGAGGACGAGGCTGATCGGGGGTATGTAGCTGTCGATCTCGCCGCGGCGGCGCAGGATCGTGTAGACCAGCGCGCGGCCGGTGCGGCCGTTGCCGTCGGCGAACGGGTGGATGTTCTCGAACTGCGCGTGCGCGACCGCGGCCTGGGCGACGGCGGCGATGTCGGTGCGCGCGAGGAAGCGGCAGAGGTCGTCCATCAGATCTGGGATCTGCTCGTGCGGAGGGCCGACGTAGGTCGCGCCGATCGGGTGGTAGTCGTTGCCGCCGATCCAGCTCTGCTCTGTGCGCAGCAGGCCGGCGATCTCGCGGTCGTCGGTGAAGCGCAGGAGCGTGCGGTGGATGTCCTGGATGTCGAGCACGCTCAGTGGCGCGGCCGCGGCGCCCAGCTCGATCGCGCGCTCCATCGCTTCGACGTTGCCGAGGACTTCGGCGGCGCGATTGTCCCCGCGCCTGCTGCCGGCGCGCGCGAAGGCGGCGCGCGCGAGGCGCTTGTTCGAGATCCGCACGCCCTCGATGCGCGATGACGCGGTGCTCTCGGAGCGCAGCAGGTTGCGGGCGAGCGCGGCGAGCGAAGTCAGTCGCGGGCGCGTGTCGTTGAGGTGCCCGAGCGCCTTCGTGGCGGCGGCCACGGCGGCGACCGCCTCGCCGTCCAGCGCGATCTCGCGCTGCGCGATCGAGGCTGGGATGAAGACCCGATATGTCCCGCCACGCCTGCCGCCGGGGGGAGCGGCGGGGTCGGCGGGCCAGAACCGCTTATCGTGGTGGCCGAACGGCGCGTGCGCGTCGATGTCGGTCGCGGGCGACATGGCGTTCCTTTCAGAGCGTGGGGTGCTTTGTAAGGATAGCGGGCTATCCTTACGGACCGCTTTGAGGCTCCGCAAGGTCGGTCGCGGTCCCGATCGGGGCGTCGCCGGATGGCCGGATCGCCGCGTCAGGTTCCGGGGCCGAGGTCGAGCGCCAGGCGCAGACCGTCGCCGACCTGGTCGATCATCCAGTCGGGCAGTTGGCCGACGCGCTCGGTGAGGGCTTCGCGGTCGATGCTCGCGATTTGGCTGACGTTGGCGACCGAGTCGCGCGGCAGGCCGGAGAGCTCGCTCGGCACCGACACGTTCCCGGGCATCGCGGCGAGGCGCATGTTGCCGCTCATGATCGCGACGGTCACGGTGCGCAGCTTGGATCTGTTGTAGCGGTCGCTGCTGAGGATCAGCACGGGGCGCAGGTAGCCGGGCTCGGAGCCGCGCGGCACGCCGAGGTCCGCCCACCACACCTCTCCGCGCTGGATCACCAGGTTTCGTCAGGGTCGGCGAGGTTGTGCGCGGCGCGAGCGAGGAAGCCGGCGTTCTCGTCGTGGGGGACGGCGGCGAGCACGGCGTCGATCCGTGTGGTCGTCCGCTCGTCTTCGAGCGCGTCGAGCCAGCGCTCGGCGGCGTCGGCGAAGAACTGGCTGCGCGATACGCCGAGCTGCTTCGCGCGACGCTCGACGCGCTCGAATGTCGCGTCTGGGATGGAGATGGCGGTCTTCATAGCTTGCAGTATAACCGGGTATAACGACGTCCCCTTTGCGCCGTATATCTACCTTTCTGCTACCTTTCCACCTATGGCATTGAACATCAAGGACAGCGAGACGGTGCGGCTCGCCGACGAGGTCGCGGTGCTCGCGGGCGAGAGCAAGACGCGCGCTGTGAAGGTCGCGCTCGAAGAGCGCCGGCGGCGGCTCGCGCGCGGTGTCACCGAGGGCAGTCGCGCGCAGCGGCTGAGCGACCTGCTGGAGCGGGAGATCTGGCCGCAGGTGCCGCCGGAGCAGCTTGGTCACGCGCCGACGCGCGCCGAGCGCGAAGCGATTCTCGGCTACGGCCCGGAGGGCGTTTGATCCTCGACACCTCGGCGATCGTCGCGGTGCTCCTGAAGGAGCCCGGCTGCGAGGCGCTGATCGAATGTCTGGCCGAGCACCCCGAGCCGGGGGTGGGTGCGCCGACGATGGTCGAGAGCGGCATCGTGCTCAGCGCGCGCCTGGGTCCCTCCGGCCAGACGCTGCTCGCGCGCTTCGCGCAGGGCTACGAGCTGGAGATCCTGCCCTTCGGCGGGGAGCACTGGTCCGTCGCTGTCCAGGCCTTCCAGCGCTTCGGCAAGGGCCGCCACCAGGCCGCGCTGAACTTCGGCGACTGCCTCACGTATGCCGTCGCCCGGCTCGCCGGCGAGCCGCTGCTGTGCAGGGGCGAGGACTTCGCCAAGACCGATCTGCCGCTGATCCGCTGAACGGCCTCCGGAGGATGCTCTGACCACCGGGCGTCTCCCACGTTTCAGGCACCCATTCAGGTCCGAAGGCAACGGCGGCCCGAGAGCGGTTTAGGCTCAGCACGCGACGGCGGCAGCGAGCGCTCGGCAGACCTCGGACATCCGCTCTGGGCCGAGCGTGGTGATGCGCTTCGTGAGATGGCCTTTGAGGATCGGCCCCAGGTTGTCAAGCGCGAGCGCACAGGGCTCGCGCATCCCGTCGCTCCGATCCAGGGGTACATGGGTCGCGATGTCGCGCAGGCTGCGGGTGACGGGCACGGCGATCACGCGGTTGAGCACCGCGATCGCCTCGTTGCGGGTGAGGACGAGCATCGGCCGTGGCTTGTCTTCGGGCGGCTCGTGCCACCAGACCTCGCCGCGTACGGGAGTCAAGGCAGCCACGGAGGAAGCCCGGCGTTGCGTTCCTCCTCGTCGAGTTCGCGCAGGGACTCGCGCATCGCGGTGTCCATCTGCTCGTGGAGGGCGCCCCATTCCTCGGGGGTCGCCGGCTCTGGGCTCGCGCCCTCGACAACGACGCGCGCCCGCGCCGCCTCGGCGTCCGTCAGATCGTCCACCAGCCGATGCAGCCGTTCCTTGCTGGTCATACCCTCGATTGTAAGCGTCATTTCGTTCCTTTCGGCAGTCGCCGACGGGGCTGGGGGCGGCGAATGCCTCGCGTGAGACGAGGCTACGCGGCGCTTGGGACGGGACGCTCGATCTCGGGCAGTGAGCCGGGCCGGCTTCCGCGGAGGCTTTGATCTGGCCTGGGTTTAGCGGAGTCGCGGACACGGCGGGGGTGAGTGATCAGGGCCAGATCTCGAAGCTGCTGCTGCGCCTGCAGAACCTGGGGTTGATCGAGAACACGGGCGACGGGCCGAGCAAGGGCGAGCCGAATGCCTGGCGGTTGACCGCCAAGGGCGAGGAGGTCGAGCGGACCATCCGCGAACAGACGGCCGGTCAGGAGCAGTAGCGCGAACCGGGCCGCGCCGGGAGGCCCTGAGGGCAGCGGACGGACAGCGCCGGGGGAGCCTCGGGTGGTGGTAGCCGGCGCTCAGGCGAGCAGGCGCTCGATGCGCGCGGTCAGCTCGCGCAGCGCCGCGGCGGGGTCCTCGCCCTGCAGGCGCACGCGCTCGGCGGGCAGGCCGAGCGTGCGCAGGGTTTGCAGGTCGCCGATCGCCTGCGCGTTCTTGAGCGTCGTGAAGGAGTACGGGGCGCCGGGGATCTCCGCGTCCTGCGGGCCGTCGTGGATCAGCTGCAGGAAGCGTCCGACGGGCGGGCCGCCCTTGTGGAACTGGCCCGTGGAGTGCAGGAAGCGCGGGCCGTACCCGAACGTCGTCGTCGCGTGCCGCGCCGCGCGGATCGCCTCGCGCAACCCCGCGACGGCCGCGTCGAAGGCGGGGGAGGGCTGCACGTAGCCCATGATCGCGACGTACGCCGGCGGCTCTGCCTCGCCGAGCAGGCGCGTCAGCGCCTGCTCGGCGGCGTCGGCGGGCTCGGGCAGCGCGCCGGTGGACTGGAACTCCTCCAGCACGCGCGCCGTGGCGTCCTTGGCCTGCTGCACGTTGGGCTGGTCGTACGGGTTGATCGACAGGCCCCAGCCGGCGACGGCGACGGCCAGCTCTGCGAGCATGAACACGCGGCCGAGGTCCGCCGGGCCCGACGTTGGCAGCGCGATCACGGGGTGCCCGGCCTCGGCGAGCGCGCGCACGGCCGCGTCGAGCGCGGGTTCGGGCGCCGTGCTGTCGGGGAGGTGCAGGAAGACGCGGTCCGCCCCGTACACAGATGGTTCGCCAAGCGGCTCCTCGGCGACGGGCAGGATGCCCGTGGCGTGCTTGCCCGTGGACTCCGCGATCAGCTGCTCGAGCCACAGGCCGAGGCTCGACAGCGACGCGGAGGGGAGGATCGTGAGCTTGTCGCGCCCGGCCTGCGCGAGCGCGGCGAGCGTCGCGCCGAGCCACAGCCACGCCGGTACGGCAGTGGCGCCGGACTCCTGTGAGCCAGCGCCGAACCCCGCCGCGGCCTGCTCGTCTCCCGCGCGCGGAACCCGAACTGCGAAGACCCGCCCCAAGGCGGCCGTCCAGGCCGCCTCCCCTCCCCTCAACAGCGCGTCGATGTCGATCCCCGCGAGGGCCGCCGGCACGATGCCGAAGGGCGACAGCGCGCTGTAGCGCCCGCCGATCGTGGGGTCGCCCGCGAACACCTGGCGGAAGTCGTGCTCCTGCGCGAGCCTTTCCAGGCCCGAGCCGGGGTCGGTGATCGCGATGAAGTGGCTGCCGTCGGGCACGAGCGCGTGGAAGTGGGCGAACATCGACAGCGGCTCGACCGTGCCGCCGGACTTCGATGAGACGACGAACAGTGTGCGTTGCAGGTCGATCGCGCGCTCGACGGCGAGCACCGTCGCGGCGTCGGTGGAATCCAGCACGTGCAGCGCCGGCGCGCCGGGCTGGCGTCCGAAGGAGAGGCGCAGCACCTCCGCCGCCAGCGACGAGCCGCCCATGCCGAGCAGCACGACGTCGGTGGTGCCCTCAGCGCGGGCGTGCTCGGCGAACTCGTGCAGCTGCGGCGCCTGCGCGCGCGTGCGCTGCGCGATCGTCAGCCACCCGAGGCGGTCGGCCAGCTCGGGTGTGCCCGGCGGACCCCACAGCGTGGCGTCGGCCGCGCCCACACGCTCGGCCACGCGTTCGGCCCCCGCCTGCGCGAGCTTCGCCTCCACCGCGGGCGCCAGCGCCGCCGGCAGGTGAGCGCTGAGGGCAGGCCGGCGATCGCTCACCGGGGGGATCGTAGTTGGTGTACGTTTCGGAGGTTCCGTCCCCGCCAAGGAGGACCCCATGAGCCCGGACCCGACCCACCAGCGTCCCGACCGCAACCTAGCCCTGGAGCTCGTGCGCGTGACGGAGGCCGCGGCGCTCGCCTGCGCCCCGCTCGTCGGCAAGGGCGAGAAGGAGGAGGCCGACCAGGCCGCCGTCGACGGGATGCGCTACGCCCTGCACTCGATCGAAATGGACGGCGTCGTCGTGATCGGCGAGGGCGAGAAGGACGAGGCGCCGATGCTCTACAACGGCGAGCACATCGGCGACGGCTCGCCGCCGGAAGTCGACATCGCCGTCGACCCGCTGGAGGGCACGACGCTCGCCGCGCACGGGATGCCGAGCGCGCTCGCCGTGATCGCGCTGTCCGAGCGCGGCACGATGTTCGACCCCGGGCCGTGCGTTTACATGGAAAAGCTCGCGGGCTCCCCGCAGATCGCCGACGTGCTCGACCTCGACCGGCCGCTGGCGGAGACGGTGCGGCTCGTCGCCGAGCGCAAGGGCACGCCGATCGGCGACGTGATGGTCGTGGTGCTCGACCGCCCCCGCCACGAGGCGGGCATCGCGGAGATCCGCGAGGCCGGCGCGCGCGTGCGCCTGATCGCCCACGGCGACGTCTCCGCGTCGCTGCTGGCCGTCACCGAGCGCTCCCCCGTGGACCTCCTGTGGGGGATCGGCGGCACGCCCGAGGGCGTGATCTCCGCGGCGGCCATCAAGTGCCTCGGCGGGCGCCTGCTGGGGCGGCTGTGGCCGCGCGAGGACGACGAGCGCGCCGCAGCGCTCGCGGCCGGCTATGACCTGGAGCGCGTGCTCGACCAGGACGACCTCGTCACGGGCAACGACGTCTTCTTCTCCGCGACCGGCGTCACCGACGGCGACGTGCTGCAGGGCGTGCGCTACCCCACCGCCGGCGGCGCCACGACCGAGTCGCTTGTGATGCGCACGCGCTCGGGCACCGTGCGGCGCATCAGCGCCCGCCACGACCGCGCCAAGCTGCGCGCGGTCGGGGGGGAGCGGTTTTAGGGGGTCGGGCGTTGGGTGTTTGCGCCCGATCTCGACAGCCGAATGACTGGCGCCAGCGCTTTAGGGCAAGATAGGCGCATGCTCCGGCGCATCGCGATCGGTGGATTCAAGTCGCTTGTCGATGTCGAGCTCGATCTTCCGCGCCTCGTGGTGCTCGCGGGACCCAACGCCGCCGGGAAGAGCAACATGCTCGATGCGATCCAGATGCTCGCCCGGGCCGGAACTCAGCGGACGCTCGGCGATGCGCTCAGTGAGCCGATCCGGGGCTTTCCGGTGGAGGCGTTTACGTTCCCACCGGGGGGGCTGCCGGAGCTGCTTAGGGCCCATACCGCGCAGTTCACGATCGCGGCCGATCTGGAAATACCGAGTGTGAACGGTGGGGATGTCACCCGGGCCAGTTACAGACTTGGGGTCGATATCGACCCCGACACGGGCGTCTTGTCGCTTGCGGATGAGCACCTGACGAAGGCGACGAAACAGTGGGGGCCTAAGGACAACCCGCGTATCGACGTCATCGACAACGAAGTGAATGTGCGCCGGGTGGGCGGCGGTGGCAGGCCGTGGCACGAGCCCCTTGGCGTCAATCATACGTATCTCTCCGACACGCGGCTATCCGGGCCGTCATTCTCTCTGTTCGACGCAGTGCGCGACGAGCTGGCGAGCTGGCGCACACACTACCTCGATCCCCAGACCGCGATGCGCCGTAACGCCCCTCCGCGCGAGGTGCCTGACATTGGCGTGAGTGGCGAGCACTTGGCGCCTTTCCTCTACGGGTTGAAGACTCGCCACGAAGAGGCATTTTCCGCAGTCCGTAGAGCGCTGCGCGCCGTGATCCCGGCCGTCACGGGACTCGATGTGGATCTCGACACCAAGCGCGGGACGCTTGACATCCAGATCGAACAGGACGGTACGACGTTCTCATCGCGCGTCATTTCGGAGGGTACCTTGCGGGTGCTGGCGCTATGTGCGATCTCAGTGACTGCCACGCGTGGACTTATCGCCTTCGAGGAGCCCGAGAACGGGGTGCAGCCGCAGCGTCTGGACAGGGTTGCCGAGCTGTTGACATCGGTTGCCCGGCGCGGTGGCGCTCAGATCGTGGTAACGACCCACTCCCCGGGTTTCGTAGCCGCGATGCTCACGCGGGTGCGGGAGAGCGCCGATCTGATCGGCCTGTTCAGCGTAGGTAGGGGTGGACGTGGCACAACAGTGCGCCGCCTCGACGGGTCTGGACTGCTCGGTGGTCCGAGTCTTTGGGACGACGCGGCGATCGACGAGTTGCTCTCCGATCCGGATGACCAGGACAAGGTGGCTGCACTGGTGCGCCGGGGCTGGCTGGACCTCTGAGGATGGCACGCCGGATCGAGCTGTTCTGCGAGGACAGCGCACACGAGAGCTGCGCACGGGCACTCGTCGAACGCGTCGCCGGCGAACTTGGTTGTGGCGTCTCGATTCACACGGCGACGGCGAGCGCCGGCATCGGGCGTCTCAAAAGCGAGCTGAAGGCATTCCAGTCCATGGTCGCCCGTGGATCAGGCTCTCCCGACCTCCTTGTGGTGTTGATCGACGCCAACGCCGCTGGACCCAACCGTCGGCGGGCAGAAATCGCAGAGCTGATCGATCCGACCGTTTTTCCTGAGATCGTCCTCGGCACACCGGACCCCTGTGTAGAGCGGTGGCTGCTGGCAGATCCTGTGTCCTTCGCCGAGCGCTTCGGGGTGCAGCCTCCGCTTGGAGCGGTCACCGATAGGAAGGCATGGAAGACCAGGCTCCTCGACACACTCGAAGCGGCCGGGGTCATCGTGGTGCAGGGCGGAGCAGAGCTGGCCGACGAGATCTTCGAGCCGATGGATTTCTATCGTGCGGGACGCACCGATCCGACGATCCAGGCATTCACGGATGAGTTGCGAGCCGCGTTGGGCCGCATCTGAAGCTCACGAGCTGAATCAACCTCGACGGCCCCGCAGGACGCTCGGGTTCGAACGCGGTGGGTTGGTCATATTCCCATCGCGCAACCGCCCGACGCGCGACTGCGCCAGCTGACCGCGCACGAGCGAGCGCAGGAAGCCGTTCGTGACGAGCACGTGGATGCGCGACTGCGTCGCGTCATACAGCCACCGGCCGAGCCCCGCGGCGATCGACGGGTAGAAGTTCTCGACCTCGACCTCGACCCGCAGGCGCGCCCAGCCGGGCGTCACGGCCGGCAGGCGGCGCACGTCGATCTGCAGGTGCCCCCTGCCGCCGCGCCCGGCGCGCGCCACGAGCAGGCCGCGCTCGATCCGCCAGCGCACGACGCCGTGGTCGGGCTCGATCTCGTATTCGGGGGCGAGGAACGTCAGCAGCTTCAGCGGCGCCACCAGCAGCACGACGAAGCGCCGGCTCTCGCTGTAGCGCACGCGCACGAGCCCGAGCGTGACGCGCGACAGGTACCGCCAGTACGTGCGCGCGAGGCGCTCCAGGTGCGCGGGCGACCACAGGCCGCGCAGCGCGCCCTCGGGCAGCGACAGCTCCGCCGTCTGCACGGAGCGCACCGCGCCGCTGCGCTCGTCCACGGACGTTTCGTCGTGGAGCTTGTCGATCGTGGCGCCGCGCACCGGTTCCCCGCGCATCTGTTGCAGGCTACCCGGAGCGCGGGTGGCGTCCTGCTCTGCTGATATTCACCGTTCATGGACGAGCGCACGGCAGCGAGCACGGGCAGGGACGCGGCGGCGGACCGTGTGACGGACGCGGCGGGCCGTGTGGCCGACGCGGCGCACGCGGCGCAGGCGCTGTGCGACGTTCTGTGGGCGGCGCTGCACGACGCCCTGCGCGAGGGGGGCGACGAGCGCGTGCGCGAGCTGGCGCAGCGGCTCGCGGATGTCGCGGCGACGCCGGCGCTGCTGGTGGGGCACGGGGGCGGGCAGGAGGGGGAGCCCGACCCGGAGCCGGCCGAGCAGCGGCAGGAGCCCTCCCCCGGCGTGCTGATCGACGAGCACGAGGGCGCTTCGCCGATCCAGCCGCTGGAGCCGGCGCAGGCGAGCATCGAGATCCGCGACGCGCGCGGCGAGGAGCTGCCCACGCAGCCGGCGGCGTGGATCGGCCTGATCAGTCGCCGCCTGGAGCGCTTCGCGCAGGACGGCCTGCCCTTCGCCGTGCTCCTGATCGAGGTGCTGGACATCGACCGCCTCGCGCACGTCGAGCCGCCGCGCGCGCTGGCCGATCTGATCACGCAGGTGGAGCGCGCCCTGGGCGGCGAGCTGCGCCCGGCGGACGTGCTGACGCGCGAGGCGCGCGGGCGCTACTGGCTCGTGAGCCCCGAGACCGACGACGCGGGCGCGCGCACGCTGGCCGAGCGCCTGGCGCGCACGGTGCGGCTGTCCGCCAGCCACCGCGGCGTGGGCCTGGAGGTGGCGATCGGCGTCGCGGTCTGCCCGCAGGACGGCGAGGAGGCGGCGACGCTGGCCGCGCACGCCGACGTCGGTGTGTACGCGGCGCGCGCGGCGGGGCGGCCCGTGGCGCCGGCGGACGGGGCGGCGTAGGGCCTGAAGCGGCGCAGGGCCGAAGGAGGGCTTCGGGCGCGCGGAACCCTCGGGTTCGCGCGAGTGGCCTTGCGGCTAGGGCGCTGGTGCGGGCGCGGCGAGCGAGCCGCCGGTCGCTTCGGCGGCGGGCGCGCCGGGGGGCGTGCCGAGCGTGGGGGTGTTGGGCGTCTGGCCGACGACGCGCGTGGCGATGCGCACGGTGTCTTCGATCCCGAGCGCCTGCGCGGCGCCGGCCGTCAGATCCCAATCGACGCCCTTGGCGTACGGCCCGCGGTCGAGCACGGGGAGCGTCAGCCGGTGGCCGTCGTAGGTGACCTTGACGAGCGTCCCGCACGGCAGCGTGCGGTTGGCGACGCCGACGATGCTCGGCGTCATCGTCTGGCCGCACGCCGTCTGCTTGCCGTAGAAGCCGGGGCCGAACCAGGTGGCGAGCGACGCCTTGTGGGCGGCCTTGCGGGCGGGCGCGGAGCCCGTGGGGGTTGAGGCCGGCGCGGAGCCCGTGGAGGGGGCGGGCGCCCCGGCGCCGCCGGGGTCAGAGGCGCCCAGGGCCGCCGTGCCGCAGCACGCGGGCAGGGCGATCAGGGCGAGCAGCGTCGTCTTCGCGAATATCGTGCGCATGGTCTGTCGGCGCCTACGGGGTGAGCTGACGGGCTCGCGCCGAAAAACAGCGCTACGGCCCAAACTGGGCCGACTCGCCCCCGCGGAGCGAACTGCTCGCTCCGCAATGGTTCCCCCGCCTCGCGCGACCTGAGTCGCGAGAGCTCGGCTGACGGGAAGTATACAAATCGCGCGGCGGAAGAAGTCCGGCCGCGGGCGGACCGTGGCGAGGGCCGCTCCCGGCCCCTGTCCCGCCGCTCAGCCCCGCAGCAGGCGCGTGAGGGCGTCCTTCACCAGGCGCCCGCCGCCGGCGAGGCCGGACTGCGCCAGATCGCCGAACACCTCGACCACGGAGGCGACGATCTCGGTCGAGCTGGGCGGCTGCACGGCGCTCCCGGAGGCGAGATCGCCGTCGGACTCAAAGCCCTGGCGGGGGGCGGTGAGCTGGGCCTTGGCGGCGGCTCGCCTGGCGGCGGGCCTGGCTGTTGGTCGCCCCTGCTTGGCGGCCGGCGAGGCTCCCGACCTGGCTGCTTTTGACTTAGCGGCGGGCTTTTTCGCCTTGGCCGGTGGCTTGGCCTGGGCCGCGGCGGTGCGCGCCTGCGCCGCCCCGCGGGCCGCCGTGCGGCGGGCGCTCGCGCGTTGCGGGCGCGTGTTGGGCAGGCTGCCGAGGATGCTGGTCCGCTCCGGAGATACGGGGTCGGGGTCGCTCATGGCGGCAATCATCGCGCAAAGCCGATGGGTTTGATCGGGGCAGGCAACGCGTTAGCATAGGGGCGCACATCCGGAGTCCCGGGTCAGCCGGCCTCTGGCCGCAAGGCAGGCGAAGGAAGAGCAGATAGACAGTCCTCAGTCACATCCCTTGCAGGGCCGCCTCCGGAGCGCGGCCGGGGGTCCCTCTCGAAGGAAACGGAAATAGATGTCAGTGGTCGAACTGCAGGAGCTGGATGAGGTCAAGGGCCTGTTGGCCAGGGGCCAGCAGGTGGGCGTGCTCAGCTACGCGGAGATATCGAAGGCGACGTCCGAGCTGGACCTGGACGAGGCCGACGTCGAAGAGCTGCACGGCTTCTTCGAGAAGTCCGAGATCGAGCTCGTGGAGGACATCGACCCGGCGACGGCGGCGGCGATGGGGGTGGAGCGCGCGCCCGACAAGCGCGGCCGGCGCAAGGCGAAGACGGCGCTCGACCTCAAGCCGGACATGACGACGGACTCGCTGCAGCTGTTCCTGAAGGACATCGGCAAGGTGCGCCTGCTGACGGCGCAAGAGGAGGTGGACCTCGCCAAGCGCATCGAGCGCGGCGACCTCGACGCGAAGCAGAAGATGGTCGAGTCCAACCTGCGCCTGGTCGTGTCGATCGCCAAGAACTACCGCAACCAGGGGCTGCCGTTCCTCGATCTGATCCAGGAGGGCACGCTCGGCCTCGTGCGCGCCGCGGAGAAGTTCGACTACCGCAAGGGCTTTAAGTTCTCGACGTACGCGACGTGGTGGATCCGCCAGGCGATCGCGCGGGCGCTGGCCGACAAGGCGCGCACGATCCGCATCCCCGTGCACGTGGTCGAGAAGCTGAACAAGATCGGCCGCGCCGAGCGCAAGCTCGTGACCGAGCTGGGGCGCGAGCCCACGGCGGACGAGATCGCGGAGGTGACGGGCATCGACCCGGAGGAGGTCGACTCGATCAAGCGCTCCGCGCAAGCGCCGGTGTCGCTGGAGAAGCCGGTCGGCGACGAGGAGGAGTCGGAGTTCGGGCAGTTCATCGCCGACGAGCGCGCCGAGTCCCCGTACGAGCGCGCCGCGGAAATCCTCACGAAGGAGGCGCTGCGCGAGGCGCTTGAGAACCTCTCCTACCGCGAACGGCGCGTGCTCGAGCTGCGCTACGGCCTCGGTGGCGAGCACCCGCGCACGCTCGACGAGGTGGGGCGCACGTTCAACGTCACGCGCGAGCGCATCCGCCAGATCGAGAACCAGTCTTTGAAGAAGCTCCAGTCGCTGGCTGAGGCGCAGAAGTTGAGAGACGTCGCCTAGCGCTCAAGGCGCCTCGGCCGACTGCCGATGCGAAGGTCATGTTCGACGTGCACTCGGCTCTGCGCGAGCTGGTGGGTCGCGAGGGCTCGGACCTGCATCTGAAGATCGACTCGGCGCCGCTGTACCGCGTGCACGGCGAGCTGTCCTGCGACCCCGGCGCGCCGGCGCTCACGCGCGAGGACACCGAGCACGCGCTGCACGAGCTGCTGCACGACCCGGTCAAGCTGCAGGAGTTCTCCGAGGAGCACGAGGTCGACTTCTCCTTTGAAATCGAGGGCGTCGCGCGCTTTCGCATCAACTCCTTCCGCCAGCGCGGCGCGATCTCGCTCGTGTGCCGCGCGATCCCGCACAAGATCTCGACCGTCGACGAGCTGGCGCTGCCGAAGGTGGTCAGCGAACTGGCCGAGGAGGAGCGCGGCATTGTGCTGCTGACGGGCACGACGGGCTCGGGCAAGTCGACGACGCTGGCGGCGATGATCGACCACATGAACGAGAAGCTCAACCGCCACATCGTCACGATCGAGGACCCGATCGAGTTCGTGCACACCGACAAGCGCTCGGTCATCAACCAGCGCGAAGTGGGCATGGACACGGCGTCGTTTAAGCGCGCCCTGCGGCGCGTGCTGCGCCAGGACCCCGACGTGATCCTCGTCGGCGAGATGCGCGACGAGGAGACGGTGCAGACCGCCCTCTCGGCGGCCGAGACGGGCCACCTCGTGCTCTCCACGATCCACACCGTCGACGCGACGGAGTCGATCAACCGGATGCTCGACTTCTTCCCGCCCCACCAGCACAACCAGGCGCGGGCGATGATCGCGGGCACGATCAAGGGCGTGATCTCCCAGCGCCTGGTGCCCGGCGCCGACGGCGGCCGCGTCGCGGTCTGCGAGATCCTGCGCATGACCGGCCGCGTGCGCGACATGATCAAGGACCCCTCGCAGACGGGCAAGCTGATGGAGGTGATCGAGTCCGGCGCGTACTACGGGATGCAGACGTTCGACCAGGCGCTGTTCGGGCACGTCAAGGCGGGCCGCGTGACCTACGAGGACGCCGTGCGTGTCGCGACCAGCCCGCACGACTTCAAGCTGCTGATGCAGGCCGACGGCCGTCGCGGGACCACGATGGAGGACGTCGCTCAGGCGGAGGCCAACCGCGAACAGAGCACGTCCAGCCCGTCGCTGAACGCGGCCTGAT
>DATBOY010000067.1:0-2158 GCA_036561645.1 Solirubrobacteraceae bacterium | reverse complement strand
CTTCAGCGTCTCGATGCGCCGGATGTCCAACCGCTGCGAGGCGTAGAACTTCAGCGCCCGACCGCCCGGCTGCGTCTCGGGCGAGCCGAACATCACCCCCACCTTTTCACGGATCTGGTTGGTCAGGACGCAGAGCGTCTGCGTGCGGTTCAGGTTGCCCGCCAGCTTGCGCATCGCCTGGGACATCATCCTGGCCTGTGCTCCCACCGTCTGATCGCCCATCTGCCCCTCGAGCTCCACTCGCGGCGTGAGCGCGGCGACCGAGTCGATCGCGACGACGTCCACGGCGCCCGATCGCACGAGCATGTCGGCGATCTCCAGCGCCTGCTCGCCGTAGTCGGGCTGGGAGACGAGCAGCTCGTCGATGTCGACCCCGATCTCCCTCGCATACAGGGGGTCCATCGCGTGCTCGGCGTCGATGAAGGCACACACGCCGCCGAGCTTCTGCGCCTCGGCGAGCAGGTGATAGATCAGCGTGGTCTTGCCCGAGGACTCGGGGCCGTAGATCTCGACGATGCGCCCGCGCGGCACGCCACCGATCCCGAGCGCGAGGTCGAGCGACAGCGCACCCGTCGGGATCGCATCGCAGCGCACCTGAGCGCCCTCGTCGCCCATGCGCATGACCGTGCCCTTGCCGAACTCCCGCTCGATCTGCGTGAGCGCGCCCTGAAGGGCGGCGTCGCGCGCCTTGGCGGCCTTCTCCTGGTCGGTCACGGGCATGATCTGACTCCTCCGGTTCGAGATGGAACGGGCAATCTAGAGGCCGCCCCGGACGGAACAGTTGTTCGTATGGCCCACCCCGGCAAGGCCCTTACGACGGGGCGCCGGCGTCGCATCTTCGTCCAAACCCGCGGCGTCGCGCTCGCGCCCGCGACCCCCCTCGACGATCACGTGAGCGCCCCGCTCACCGCGATCTCTGCGTCCCGAGAAGCTCGCCTCGAGGGACCCCTTGACCACCGGCCTCCCCCACCTCCGCCTCCGCACCGCTGCCGCCCTGGCGCTTTCGCTGCCCGCGTGGCTGCTGGCCCTGCCGGCGCTGGCCCAGGGCCACAAGGCCGCCTGTGCGACCCACGGCCATACCGCTCACGTGCACTGCCTGGCCCACCACCACGAGGCTCCGAACACGCACGCAGACAAGCGACACCACGGCGCGCACGGCGTTCTCGTGACCCATCCGAGGGCGCCGGTTCTGCCCAGAAGCGCCGCGACGATCCTTCCCACATGCGAAGACGGCTCGGCACCGTTTTCTGCCCGGCATGGCTCGGCCGCGTGCGCCGACGGCAGCGAACCGGCCTGCGCCGACGGCTCGAACCCTGCAAACGGCGCCTGTCCGGTCTCCACCGACGAGGGCACGGGCGGCCCCGAAACCACATGCGAAGGCGCCGCGGACACGTGCGGCTCCTCAGAAGAAGACGCCGCATCGCTCTGTCGCGAAGGCTCCCCGCCGAGCCCCTCCGGCGAGGGTCCGAGCTTCGTCTGCGAAGGCTGACGCGGCGCCGCTCAGTCGCCCGTGCCCCGCAGCTCGCTGCTCATCAGTGGCTCGTAGGTCGCGCCCCCCCGCGACAGCCAGGAGCGGTAGAGCACGACCTCCGCCGGCGTGAAGCGCAGCTGCGGAGTCGCGGGGAGCTGCGGCTCACCCTCGCCTGAGCGCCATCGCAGGCCGGTGCCGAAGCGGGCGAGCGTCACGTGCCCGCGGAAGCGCCGTCGCTCGAGTTCCCAGTCGCATACCGCCGCGATCTCGCGGCTGACCTGGGCCTGCAGCGCGGCGAGCTCGCCCGCCTCGTCCTGGATCTCGACGGCCAGCGCTCGGGGACGCCTGGGGGGCAGCCACAGCGGCGCACCCACCCCCAGCTCACCCACGCTGGCGGCGACGAAGCCGATCGCGGCCGCGATCGTTTCGATCTCCGCAACCGGGCGGCTGCCCAGGAAGCAGAGCGTCACGTGAAGCGACCCGGGCTCGAGCAGGCGCGGTGGGCGACGTCCGCCCCTGGCGCCCCGCAGATCGTGACCCGTGGCCGCGACGCGTGCCCATGCGGCGAGCTCCTCGCACAGCTCGGCGGGCGGGTCGACCGCCACGAACAGCCTGGCTGTGGCGCCCCGGGACATCTCCAGGCGATGCTAGCCGCGCGCGAGTCCGGCGGCGGGCGCCTGCGCGAGC
>DATBOY010000066.1:0-23954 GCA_036561645.1 Solirubrobacteraceae bacterium | reverse complement strand
CTGGTCGCCAGGTTGCGCAGCGCCTGACTGTAGGTACACGCTCGTCAACCGGCCGTCGCGACCCTCGCGCCACAGACATGCGCGTGAGATGGGTAAGGTCAACTTCGGGCGCTATCGTGGGCCGGCTGCAACCCATGGCGTCGCACCCTCGAGCCACATTGAAATCTTGGCTCTAGAAAGGGCTGATCCACCATCATCACCACCAACCAGTTCAAGAACGGCAACCACATCGAGATCGACGGAGTGATCTTCAAGATCCTCGAGTTCCAGCACGTCAAGCCCGGTAAGGGCGGGGCGTTCGTGCGTACGAAGCTGCGCCGCGCCGCCGACGGCGCCGTGATCGACCGCACGTTTCGCGCCGGCGAGAAGTTCCGCGCGGTGCGCACGGAGGCGCGCAAGATGCAGTTCCTCTACGCCGACGGCGCCGACGCGCACTTCATGGACAGCGAGTCCTACGAGCAGATCGCGATCCCCGAGCGCGTCGTGGAGCAGACGCTGCGCTGGACCAAGCCCTCGACCGAGGTGGACGTGCTGTTCATCGACGAGGAGCCCTCCGACCTGCAGCTGCCGAGCGCCGTCGATCTGGAAGTGACGGAGACCGAGCCGGGGCTGCGCGGCGACACCGCCTCCGGTGGAGGCACCAAGCCCGCGACGCTTGAGACGGGCGCGACGATCAGCGTGCCGCTGTTCGTCGACGTCGGGCAGCGCATCCGCGTCGACACGCGCTCGGGCGAATACGTCTCGCGGGCCTAGAGGCAGCCGGTGCGCCGCTCACAACAGAGGCGAGCGGCGGTGTTTGCGCTCTACCAGCACGACCTCACAGGGCAGCCGCTGCTCGGCGCGCTCGGACCCAACGCGTCGCTGCTCACACGCGCGCTGGCGCACGCCGCGGCCGATCGCGCCGAGGAGCTCGACGCGATCATCGACCGCCACGCGCACGGCTGGTCGGTGACGCGCATTCAGCCGCTGGAGCGCAGCATCATGCGCGTCGCGCTGATCGAGATGCTCCATCCCGAAGCGGCGCCGGCCGACACCCCGATTCCACCGGAGGGAGCGATCGAGGAGGCCGTCGAGAGCGCCAAGGTGTTCTGCGCCGGCGAGGCTCCCGGGTTCGTCAACGGCGTGCTGGCAGCGGTTCTGCGCGATGTGCTCGAGAATTCCCCGATCCCCGCGAGCGACGCCGCCGGCGTCACCCAACCCGCGATCAGCCAGCCCACGACCGAGCAGCACACGACCGAGCAGCACACGACCGATCGGCACACGACCGAGCAGCACACGACGAACGGTTCCCGATGAACGACATCGACCCCCTGGACGACCTGATTGCCCGCCTGGAGCGCGCCGCCGAACAGCTGCGCTCCGGTGAGCTGTCGGCCGACGCCGCCGCCACGCTCGTGGAGGACTGCGCCGCGCTGGCCACACAGGCCGGCTCGGAGCTGGAGCGCCGCGCACGGTCAGAGCGCGCGGAGAGCCTCCAGCCCGCCCCGGGCCAGGACTCCCTGCTGTAAGGCTCGTGAACGACGCCGGCATCCGGGAGCACGCGAGCGCGCCCGGCGTGGAGTACCCAGAGCACCTGTGCCGTGAGGTGGAGGAGTACCTGCGCGCGATGCGCTTCTCCGAGGAGGCGTTGACCGGCGGTCTGGAGGAGGCGATGCGCTACTCGCTGCTCGCCGGGGGCAAGCGCATCCGCCCCGTGCTCGCGCTCGCCACGGCGCGCGCCGTCGGCCTGTGTCAGCGCGAGGTGCTGCCGTTGGCCGGGGCGATCGAGCTGATCCACACGTACTCGCTGATTCACGACGACCTGCCGGCGATGGACGACGACGATCTGCGGCGCGGGCGCCCGACGTGCCACCGAGCCTTCGGCGAGGACGTCGCGATCCTCGCCGGCGACGGCCTGTATGCCGAGGCCTTCGGCCACCTGCTGCGCCATCAACGCGCCGCGCCCGAGCGAGTGCTCGCGACGGCGGCGGAGCTCGCGGCCGCCACCGGCGTCAACGGCATGGTCGGCGGTCAGTACGTCGACGTGGCGGGCAGAGCGCCGGCCGGCCCGGCCGGCCTGCGGCGCCTGCACGAGTTGAAGACCGGCCGCCTGATCGGCGCGTCCGTGCTGTGCGTGCTTTTGCTCGCCGGCGTGGAGGGACCTGCGACAATGGTGTTCCGCCGCTTCGCGGCAGAGCTGGGCGTGCTGTTCCAGATCGTCGACGACATCCTCGACGTGACCGGCACAGACGAAGCGCTCGGCAAGCCGCAGGGAAGCGATGAGCGTCACGGCAAGCGTACATATGTGAGCGAGTTTGGAATCGATCAGGCCCGAGTCATGGCCGCCGAATCCCACGGGATGGCACGAGCGGCGTTGACGGAGGCTGTGGCGCTGCTGGCGGGCGGCGCGCCGAAGGCCACGGCGGAGCTCGAACAGATAACGGACTTCATCTACACACGCACCTCATGAGCGCCAAGATCGACAACCACCCCCCGGGCGAGCCGGCGCGCAAGCTGCTGGAGGGCATCGACTGCCCCGCCGACCTGCACCGCCTCTCCGAGGAGGAGCTCGCGCAGCTCGCGCAAGAGGTGCGCGAGCACATCATCGATACGGTCGGGGAGATCGGCGGGCACTTCGGCGCGAACCTCGGCACGTGCGAGCTGGCCGTCGCGCTGCACTCGCTGCTTGACTCCCCGCGCGACAAGATCCTGTGGGACGTCGGCCACCAGGCCTATCCGCACAAGATCCTCACGGGCCGGCGCGAGCAGCTGCACACGATCCGCCAGTACGGCGGTCTCGCCCCGTTCTGCTCGATCGGAGAGTCCCCGCACGACATCATGGGCGCCGGCCACGCCTCGACGTCCGTCGGCTACGCCGTGGGCATCAAGGAGGGGATGCGCCACATGCTCGCCGCGGGGCTCGCCGACGCCCCCGGCGCCGCGGACCGCCGCGGCGAGGTCGAGCCCGCGCGCCCGCAGGACGGCAAGGTCGTGGCCGTGATCGGCGACGGGGCGATGACCGGCGGCGTGGCCTTCGAGGCGATCGGCCAGGCCGGTGGTCTGGGCACGCCGATCGTCGTCGTGCTCAACGACAACGGCATGTCGATCGCGCCGAACGTCGGCGCGCTGTCGCGGTATTTCAACCGTGTGCGCCTGAACCCCAAGCTGTGGCACGCGCGCGAGGACGTCGAGGGCGGCCTGATGCGCCTGCCCGGCGGGATCGGCGCCGCGTTCGAGCGCCTGGGGCCGCAGCTGAAGGAGTCGATCAAGGCCTTCTGGGCGCCGGGGCTGTGGTGGGAGGAGCTCGACTGGGCGTACATGGGCGTGATCGACGGCCACGACGTGCGCGCCCTGCGCAGCGCGCTGCGCGAGGCGCTCGCCGCGCAGCGCCCCGTCGTCGTGCACATCGCCACCGTCAAGGGCAAGGGCTTCGCGCCGGCCGAGGACGGCGGGCTGCTCGGCATGGAGAGGTGGCACGCGGCGAAGCCCAAGTCGATTCTCAACGGCGCCCCGACCTCGGTCCCGGCCGCCCCGGCCTCTCCCCCCTCGACGTCTGCCTCTGCCGCCTCGACCGCCGCCCCGGCCTCTCCCTCCTCGACCGCCGTCCCAGCCTCCGCTGCGCCCGCGCCGGCGCACCAGTACACCCAGGTCTTCGGCGAGGCGCTCGTGCGCGAATGCGAACGCGACCCGCGCGTCGTCGGGATCACGGCGGCAATGAACTCCGGCACCGGCCTGAACATCCTGCAGAAGGCGCTGCCGGAGCGCTACTTCGACGTCGGCATCGCCGAGCAGCAGGCGATCCTGTTCGCCGCCGGGCTCGCCCTGCAGGGGGTCAAGCCCGTCGCGGCGATCTACTCGACGTTCCTGCAGCGCGCGTACGACCAGATCGTCCACGACGTGTGTCTGCAGCGACTGAACGTCGTGTTCGCGATGGATCGCGCCGGGCTCGTCGGCGACGACGGGCCAACCCACCACGGCGCTTTCGACATCGCCTACCTGCGCTGCCTTCCGAACATCGTGTTGATGGCTCCGCGCGACGAAGCGATGCTTGTGCACATGCTGTACACGGCGCTGCGCCACGACGACGGTCCCGTCGCGCTGCGCTATCCGCGCGGGGAGGGTCCCGGAGTGCAGCTGCCGGCCGAGCCGCGCGCGATCGCGATCGGCACCGGTGAGATCCTGCGCGAGGGGGGCGCCGCGGATGATAGGAGCCCCGCCCGCCCGCGCGTAGCGCTGATCGGCTACGGCAGCGGCGTCGGCAAGGCGCTGGAGGCGGCCGCGCTGCTCGCCGCCCGCGAAATCGAGGTGACCGTCGCCGACGCGCGCTTTGCCAAGCCGATCGATGCGGGCCTGATGGCGCAGCTGGCCGCCGAGCACGACCTGCTCGTGACGGTCGAGGAGGGTGTGCTCGCCGGCGGCTTCGGCTCCGCCGTGTGGGAGACCCTCAGCGAGACGGGCGCCGCGCCACGCATCCTGCGCGTCGGGCTGCCCGACCGCTACGTGACGCACGGCAAGCCGGCGCTGTTGCACGAGGAGGTCGGGTTCACGGCTGAGCGCATCGCCGAGCGCGTGCAGACGGCGATACTCGATCGCAGCTCCGCGTCCGTGCGGGCGTAAGCGCCCACGGCGCTCGTTCAGACTGCTGCCGGGCGTCACCTCTGATGGCAGGGAGCAGGATGCTCGTCCCTGCCGACGGACAGGATCTTGTTGGAGAATGCTCGCCTCACACCCGACAGCAAGGAGCACGATGCCCAGCCTCACCCGCCAGGACGACGTCTTCATTCTCGATCTCGGCGACGACGAGAACCGTTTCAACCCCGGTTGGGTCGCCGCCGTCAACGCGCTGCTCGACGAGGTGCAGGAGGAGGTGCGGGCGGGCGCCAAGCCCGCGCTGCTCACGACAGCGCAGGGCAAGATCTGGTCCAACGGGCTGGACCTCGAATGGCTGGCCGGCAACCTGAAGGACGCCAACGCGTTCCTGGCCGAGGTGCACGAGCTGTTCGCGCGCGTGCTCACCCTCGGAGTCCCCACCGTCGCCGCGCTGCAGGGCCACACCTTTGCGGCCGGGGCGATGCTCGCGCTGGCCTACGACCAGCGTGTGATGCGCGCCGACCGCGGTTTCTTCTGCCTGCCCGAGGTCGATATCAACATCCCTTTCAGCCCCGGCATGACCGCGCTCGTCATGGCGCGCCTGCCGATCGCGGCGGCGCACGAGGCGATGACGACCGGGCGGCGCTACGGCGGCACCGACGCGCTGGCCGCGGGGATCGTCCACGCCGCCGTCTCCGAGGAGCAGGTGCTCCCGCACGCCCTCGCGCTCGCCGCCGGCATGGCGGGCAAGGACGCCGCCACGCTCGCGGCGATCAAGCAGCGCATGTATGCCGGCGCCGTGGCGGCGCTGCGCGACACCGAGGCCAACAGCGTCTCGCTGCCGGGGCAGGCGGCTGGGTGACTCCGGATTCGGAAGGACACAGATCGCGGCGGGCGGTCGGGGCGAGATGCGGCGCGATGGACGGCCCCGGCGAGAACTGCGCGGCAGACGGTGCTCGGCGACCTTAAATGAAACGGCCCGCCGGGGAGGGCGGGCCGTTTCGAGGGAGGAGGGATGCTGCTGTGCTTCGGGTCGTTCATCATGATGCCGCGGGGGCAGCGGCGGGTGTGTGATGTTGCTCACACGTCGGCAGCGACTGTATAGGTGCGGAGCGCCGCTAGCGTAAGGACGCCATCGGATGATGGAGGCGCAGGGTGAAGCCGTCCGGCGGCGAAATGTCGTAGCCCCCGTCTTGCTGGTTGATGACGAGGCTTGGCGTCGTCCTGGAGCGCCACCGAAACAACGGCCACCACAGTCGCCGTCGCAGACGCGCGATCGGGTCCATCCTTGGCTCAAGTGCCACCTCGGTCCGGTCCGGGAGGACGATCACAAATGCTCGCTCTTCTCGGATCGCGTCCAGCATCGACGGCAAAGCCGTCGCGTCGGCAGTGAGAAAGACGGTGCCGTTTGGGTAGCGGGGATTCTCCGAGAGCGCCTCGGCTACCAGGGCGTCTGTGGTAGCGGCCAACTCCATCGTGGCTAGCTTCGTCGGCGCCATCCTTCAAAGATCGCCTGATGATGCTCGACCATGTGCCGGATGGCGTTTGCCAGCTGCTCGTTCGTGGTCAGGCCAGCCCCTGCGGCGAATGGCGCGGGATCTAACTTGGTATTCCCATCGTAGCGATGCATGTGGCAGGTGTCCAGATGGTTGTCGATCATGCAGATCGCCGCCAGCGCGGGCGAATACCCGAGCGACGGCGCTCTAAGATCACCGCGTAGTGTTGTATCGGTCTTCCGCCTCTCCGAACCAGGACTCGCAGGTCTGGCGGCGGCAGCGCTTGAATCCAGCTTCGATCGAAGTCCATGTTCGATGCAGGCAGACTGGTCCAGCTTGCGGCCATCAGAGGGACGGGTATGTTGAACGGCGCGCCACACCCAGCCCTGCGACGTGGCGCTCCCGGCGGCAGCGACGCCGTCGTCGCCGTCGCGCTCGCGACCCGCTCTTCGCTCGCGACGCTCCCTTTGCGGGTACCGTTCGCTGCGCGCGATGACCGAGGGTTCACGACAGAAGCGGCGCCTTGACGCCCTGCTGGCCGAGCGCGGCCTGTTCCCGTCGCGCAGCCGTGCGGCGGCTTCGGTGATGGCTGGCGAGGTGTGTGTCGGCGCCGCTCGCCGGCGCGCGGAGAAGCCGGGGGAGATGGTGCAGGACGACATCGAGCTCAGCGTGCGGGAGCGTCCCCGCTACGTGTCCCGCGGCGGGATCAAGCTGGCCAACGCTCTCGCCGCCACGGGCGTGTCGGTCGCGGCGCGCCACGCGCTGGACGTCGGCGCCTCCACGGGGGGCTTCACGGACTGCCTGCTCCAGCACGGCGCGGCGCAGGTCATCGCCGTGGATGTCGGGTACGGCGAGCTCGACTACGGGCTGCGCCGAGATCCTCGCGTGCGGGTGTTGGAGCGCACCAACGCGCGCGCGCTCGCGCCGGCGCTGCTGCCCGCATGGTCGGATGGGCACGAGGGGCTGGCGGATCTCGCGAGCATCGACGTGTCGTTCATATCGCTCGCGAAGGTGCTGCCCGCTGTGCTCGGGTGCCTGGCCACGCGCTTCGATCTGCTGGCGCTCGTCAAGCCGCAGTTCGAGGTCGGGCGCGAGCGGGTGGGCAAGGGCGGGGTGGTGCGCGACCCCGAGCACCGGCGCGCGGCGCTCCAGGACGTCGGGCTCTCGGCGCTGGCGCTCGACGTGGCCGTGCTTGGCTTCCATCCCTCTGGCCTGCCCGGCCCCAAGGGCAACATCGAGACGTTCGTGTGGCTCACCGAGCCAAGCCGCGCCGGCGCCGCCGCCGACGCCGGGCAGGTGGCCGCGATGACGCATGAGGTGCGGCCTTGAGCGCCCCATCCGGGCGGACGATGACGGTGCTGACCCACCGCCGCCCGGCGGAGACGGCGCTCGCGCTGCAGCGCCTGATCGCGCTCGCCCGCGCGGCCGGGGTGACGCTGCGCTTCGACGAGGAGGAGACGCGCAAGCACGAGCTTGTGGCGGGGCCGTGCGTCGAAGTCGATGCGCCGCGGCGCGAGGAGGTCGAGTTGTGCCTGGTGCTCGGCGGCGACGGCACGATTCTGCGCGCGCTGCACTGCTACGCGGGCACCGCCGTGCCGGTGTTCGCCGTCAACTTCGGTGAAATCGGCTTCCTCGCGACGGTCGAGCCCGACGAGCTGGACGAGGGTATCGGCCGCGCGCTGCGCGGCGAGTTCGAGTTGCTGCGCCTGCCCGCGATCCTGCTGGAGACCCCGACCGGCGTCGAGACGGCGATCAACGACGTGGCGATCCATCGCAAGGTCGGCGAACGCGTCGCGGAGCTGGCGTACGCGCTCGACGGCGAGGAGGTCGGCAGCGTGCGCTGCGACGGCCTGGTGGTCGCCACCCCCGCCGGCTCCACCGGCTACAACCTCGCCAACGGCGGGCCGGTGATGGCGTGGGGGGTCGAGGGGTACGTCGTGTCGTTCATCGCGCCCCACTCCCTGACCGCCCGCGCGCTGGTCGTCGCCCCATCCGGGCGGTTGGAGATCCACAACCGCTCGCGCGAGCTGCTCGACGTCGCCGTCGACGGGCGGCCGCTGTGCGAGCTGCCGCCGGACGGCAAGATCTGCGCGCGCTTCGTAGACGAGGTGGGCACGATCGCGCAGCTGCCGGGGTCGTCGTTCTACCGCCGCCTGCGCGAGAAGTTCGGGCGCCTCGCCAGATGAGGGCGTGACGCGTTTCGCCCCCGCCGAAGTCGGAGCGGGGTGTGGTGGTCGTTGTGGGTGCTCGGGCCGGCCAGGCGATCAGGCGGCGCGTGTGCTGTGCTGCGCGGCGCCGGCGCCGGAGCGGTCCAGCGAGGCGATGAAGCCGTCCAGCTGTTCGCGCGAGAAGCGCCGCTGGCCTCCCGGGGTGCGGTAGCAGCTCAGGTGTCCGGCGTCCGCCCAGCGGCGGATCGTCGCCAGCGAGACACCCAGATAGCGGGCGGCTTGGGAGCTCGTGAAGACGAGCTGACGGTCGGTGCGGGCAACTATCTCCGGGGGCGTGTCGGGCATGGTGGGCGCTCTCATCCGTTTGAAGGCGGGATCGTGGTCGTTCTGGGCATGTGCGCGCCCGATCCCGGGGCGTGCCGTATCGAATACGTGGAGATTCGGCAGGTTGAGCGCGGAAGTTGAGCGGCGCGCAGGTTTATGGACTTTTGGCCGATGTCCCGGCCGCATCGAAGACTCTCCGCAAAGCCCTGCTTCTGCAATCGATCATGCAGGGCGCTCCACGAAGATGCATTATTCGTCTCATCCCGGTACTATCCTGCGCAAACCTACTCAAAGGTAGCGGTTATCCGGGATGGTGACAGATGGCCGCTTTCGCCCAACTGGTCTCCAGGACCCCGAGCGAAGGAGCTATTTCATGGGCTGGAAGCTGTAGTCGATAAGCAGTCTTTCGGGGTCGAGCATTCGACCCAGGCGGAGGCGTCGCGCAAGCGGCGTCTTTGTCGTTAAGCGGGCGCTACCGCGAAGCCGGCTCGGCGATCGCGCGCGCGCGGCGCTCGAAGGCGAGCTCCGCCTCGAAGTCCGCGTCCTCGCCGCCTGCGAAGACGGCCTCGCCGTCGCGGTCGAGCATCGCCACGAACGTATTGACGAGGTCGCTGTCGAGCTGACGCCCGGCGACGCGGCGCAGCTCGGTTATCGCGTCCTGCGGGGTCATCGGCGAGCGGTAGGAGTCGCGCGCCGTCATCGTGTCGTACGTGCTGCAGATCGCCAGAATGCGGGAGAGCAGCGGGATCTCGCTGCCGATCAGCCCGGCCGGATAGCCGCTGCCGTCGACGTTCTCGTGGTGGTAGAGGATCGCTTCGGCGACCGGGCCGTAGCCGTCCAAACGCCCCACCAGCGTCGCGCCCTCCTGTGGATGCCGGCGCACCAGCGCCCAGTCCTCGTCGGAGAGGATCTCGGCGTTGAGGATGCGATCGGGCAGCGCGAACTTGCCGATGTCGTGCAGCAGGCCGGCGGTGTGCGCGATGTCCTGGTCGGCCTCGCTGCAGCCGCTCTCCCGGGCCAGATTGCGGGCATAGCGGGCGACCGCGGCGGCGTGCCGGGCGGTCATGCGGTCCCGCAGCGCAAGCGTCTCGACGAGCGTGGTCAGCACGCCGAGCTGCAGCGAGGCGAGGCGCATCGAGCGCGCCTCCAACTGCTCGGCGCGGTCCTCCGAGCGCACGAGCGCGACGGTCAGGTACTGAAAGATGACGATCACGAGCACGAGCCCGACGAGCGCCGGATAGCCGAGGTTCGTGTACGCGACCGCCAGCAGCGCGGCGAGCCCGCCGGCCGCCACCTGTCCCGGCAGCATCGGCATGAACAGGTAGCGCACCTGGTCGATCAGGCCGCGTCCTCCGAGCACCCGCTCGTGCATCGCGATCAGCGCGAAGTTGAGCAGGTTGGTGACGATGAAGATGCCGAACACGATCAGCGCGAAGTTGATGCTGCGCATCGCGGCGACGTTGTGCGGGTTGGGGTTGTGCACGTAGCCGATCAGGGCGCGGCTGAGCAGGCCGCCGGCGATCAGGAACACCGCGTACGTCGAGAGGTTTGTCAGCGTGGCGCCGGGGGGCAGGCGCCGCAGGGCCGCGTCGGTGGCCATCACCGCGATCCCGATGCAGAGGGCGGGCGTCGGTCCGAGCAGGGTCATCGCCAGCACGAGCGCGATGAAGGCGCCGGAGAGGTTCTGGTTGCGGACGTTGACGGTCAGGCGGTCTCCGGTGGCGCTGAGCGCCAGCAGCAGCACGAACAGCTCGATCGGATCCCAGTCGCGAGCGCGGGAGAGCAGGACGGCCGCCGCAAGCGCTCCGACGAGCAGGGCGCCCTCGAAGACGGGGTAGAGATGTCGGCGGATGCGCTTCATGCGTGCCAGGGGGAGTGCGGGTACGACGTCGTGTCGTACTTAACGGTCCTCGCGCTGTCGTACTTGAGGTACCGACGTGGAAAACCGCGCATAGTTGAAAGGGCCGCGGCGCATCGCCCCGCGGCGGCGGGCGTGTCCTAGAAGGACTCGTTTTCGGCGATTTCGACCCTGTGCGCGAGGCTGGCGACGCCGACGGGGGCGCTCGGCGGCGGCTCGACTCGCGGCGCCGTCAGGTCGCCGCGCGCGATGCGCAAGAACAGCGCGGTCATGCCGGTGGCGGCGAGTCCCGCGCACAGCATCGCCGTACGCGGCGAGCTGAGCTGCGTGATCGCTCCGCCGAGCGCGAACCCGAGCGCCGGACACAGCGCCCCGATCGCTTCCACGCTGCTCATCAGACGCCCGAGCAGCTCGCGCGGGGTCATCTGCTGTACGGCGCTGATCAGCGCCGGCCACTGCACGCCGTTGCCCACGCCGCCCACCAGCGCCGCAGCGCACGCGACAGCGAGCGTGGGGGCGGCGGCGAAGCCGATGTAGGACAGGCCGACCGCTAGCGTGCCCCACGTCAGCATCGGTTTCAGCGGTCGGCGCACCGCGCGCGCGAAGACGATGCTGCCGAGCACCATGCCGACGCCCCAGACCGCGACGAGCAGGCCAAAACCCCAGCTCCCCGCCCGCAGCGTCGCTTCCGCGTAGAGCACCTCCACGGGCTCCACCGAGGCGAAGAACACAACCGCGAGCGCCTCCGTCAGCAGCAGGCCGCGTAACTGCGGCACCGTTTGCAGGTGCTCCCAGGCGGCGCGCAGCCGGGCGCGCACGGAGGTTTCGCCCGCGTCGGGAGTCTGAGGGCGAACGTCGAGCAGCAGCGCCCCGCAGGCGAGGAAGGAAACCGCGTCGACGAGCAGCGCCAGCGGACTGCCTGCGGCCGTCACGACCACGCCGGCGGCGGCGGGTCCGAGCGCGACGGTCGCCGTGAAGGCGACGTTCAGCGCCGCGTTGGTCTCGCGCTGCGCCGTCTCCACCGCGCCCGCCGGCGCCTCGACCTCCGCCGTGTGAGCCGCAGCGGCGCGCAGCAGCGAGTTCGCGGTCAGCGCCGCCGTGCCGTCGATCGCGACGAGGATCAGCACCCCCACAAGCGAGAAGTGCCACAGCATCAGCGCGGCCAGCCCGAGGACGGCGCCGGCCTCCACGACGTACAGCCGGCTCAGGCCCCCACGGCGTTCGGAGAACTCCACGAGCGCCACCAGCACGGGCGTGAGCAGCGCCGGCAGCAGCCGCGCGGCGATGAACAGCCCGGCGACCGCCAGCGCGCTGTGCGTGTGGTGGTAGACGCCGATCGCGAGCGCCACATAGCCGAACCACGTGCCCAGCTGGTTGACGGTGTAGGCGAGCAGTATCCGGCGCAGCCGGGGGGACTTGGGCAGGGAGGGCACGCCGCCACGCTAACGTCTGCCGCGGCCGGGATCGAGCTGCGCAACTTCTCCGGCAGGGCCGCAGCCGGACGCGCTCACGCCCCGCAGCGCTGTGCGAGCAGGTCGAGGGGCACGTTGACAAGGACCGTCCTAGAAGTGGGTTTCGCCGGGCGCGGGCGCCGCTGTGGCGGAGGCTGCCGTTGCTGGCCCCGGCGTGGAAGGCGCTGTGGCGGAGGCTGGTGTTGCTGGCCCCGGCGTGGAAGCAACTGCGGGCTGCGCGGACACCGCTGCCGGGGCGGCCGCGCTCATGGCAGACGGCCGGAGCCCAGGCGGTTGGCGTCAGCCAGACGCCCTGCCCCCGCCCGCATGAACACGGGCGCGGTCTGCCCGTAGATGCTCGTGGGGTGGGCCGGGGTGCTCGGTCGTGTCGCCCACGCTCCATGATTGGGGCGGCTGGCCAGCGGGCCGCCAGCCGCCGGGCCGTGTGCCGAGTGGAGGCCGGCACGCGCCGGCGTGTGCCATGCGCGTCGCGTCCAGGCGGTGCGAGGACCCCGCACGAGCGGGCGCCGCGCGGTCAGGGACTGGTCGAGCATCTCGCCGCGGAGCCGGTCGCCCCCTGGCTCCTCGGCGCGCTCGAAGTCGGTTTCCAGATCGCCGTGGGTCCTCGCCAGCGCAACTTGCGAGAGCGCGAGGAAGGCCGCGGTGGCCAGGGCCGTCCAGGAGAGCACTACCCAGAGCGCGATCATCGGAGGTCGCCTCGGCGGGAGTGCTTTGTCGTTGACGTTGTCATGTCTGCTCCTCGTTTGAGCTCGGAACGGGGCTCGCAGGGAGAGCTCCGTCGGCGGGCTTCCCAGAGGGTCGACCCACCTTTCCATATGTGCGACACGACAATGATGCGCCCGGCAGGGCCGTTTGTCTGTCGTGCGGAGGGTGCCGATCGTGTCGTCCCAAAGGTGCCGATTCATGTCGTCCCTCCGGTGCGCAGAGACGCCAATTTCGAGGGTTTTCAGGTGGCGAAGAGGGAAACGGCGCTTGTGAACGCCCCGGGGGTGTGCCTCGCCGACGGGCGTCGGTTGAGGCGCCGCGCTCGACCACTGCTTACTGCGGGCGTGCGAAGATCCGTCCGTGGCGCCCGGCGCAGTCGCTACGGTGTGCGGGATGGCGGACGGCACACCAGGGGTCGACAGGCCGATAGACGTGATCATCGCCGACGATCACGCCGTCGTGCGCGACGGCATTCGCACCGTGTTGGAGCGCGAGGCCGGCGAGTTTCGCGTCGTGGCGGAGGCGGCCGACGTGCCCTCGACGATTCGCGAAGTGCGCGAGCACAAACCGGACCTGCTGACGCTCGACCTGACGATGCCCGGCGGCTCCAGCCTCGCCGCGCTGCCGTCGTGCTTCGTGGCTCATCCGGCGCTGGCCGTGGCGATCCTCACGATGCGCGAGGACCCGGAGTACGCGCGTCAGGCGCTGCGAGCCGGGGCGCGCAGCTACGTGCTCAAAGAGGCCGAGCCCGCGGAGCTGCTGCAGGCGTTCAGGTTGGCCGTGGCGGGAGGCAACTACCTGCACCCGCGCCTGGGAGCGTTGATGGCGACCGGCCAGGACGCCGAGCCGGGTGGGGTGGCGCTCAGCGAGCGCGAGCGCGAGGTCGTGCGCCTGATCGCCCTCGGCCACACGAACCCCGAGATCGCCGAGCAGCTGCACGTGGCCGAGCGCACCGTCAAGACCTACCGGGCGCGGGCGATCGAGAAGCTCGGCTTCTCCTCCCGCCCGGAGATCACCGCCTACGCCAAGCGGCTCGGGCTCGTCGACTGAGGCGTCGCCGCCGGGCGCCCCGCCACGGGGATCGTCAGACGCACGGTGGTGCCGGCGCCCGGAGCCGGGCCGATCTCAAGCTCTCCCCCGACCAGCTCGGCGCGCTCGCGCATACCCGACATGCCGAAGCCTCCCTGCAGGCCGTCGCCGCGCGGCCCCATCGTCGCGCCGCTCAGACCCTGGCCGTCGTCGGTGACGGCGACCCGCAGCGTGCCGTTGCCGGCGCTCACGCTGACCACCGCCTGCGTGGCCTGGGCGTGGCGGCTGACGTTCGTGAGGGCCTCCTGCACGACGCGGTAGATCGTGCTCTCCAGCTCGGCGTCCAGGCGCTGTCCGTCGGGGACGGAGCCCAGGTCGATCTCCGTGCGCACGTCCAGGCCGTCGATCGCCTGGGCGCGGCGGGCGAGGGCTTCCAGGGCGGGGACGAGGCCGAGGTCGTCGAGCGCCGCCGGGCGCAGCTCGGTGATCAGGTGGCGCAGACCCTCGATCTCGTTGCCGAGACCCTCCAGCACCGTGTCGACGGCGTCGTGCAACGTCTTGTCGTCGTGCAGGTCGCGCGCGTTGGCCAGATTCAGCCGCAGGGCGCCGAGCCCCTGAACCGTCTCGTCGTGGATCTCGCGCGCCCAGCGGGTGCGCTCACGCTCGCGCGCCTCCATCCCGTAGCGCAGCCTTTCGATCTCCACCGAGCGCTCGGCGGCCAGCCGCTGGGCGACGCTGGCCGCGAAGGCGTGCAGCGCGCGCCGGTCGGGGTCGCGAAAGCCGCCGTCCTCGCGCAGCGCGATCACCAGTCCGCCGCCGTGGCCCTCCATGCTCAGCGGCTCGATCAGCACGGCGCGCGCTTCGAGTCCAAGCTCGTGCAGCACGCTCGCTTCCTGTCCCCGCGGTCGATCGAGCGAAACCGGCTGTCCGGCACGATGAATCGCGCCCAGCGCGCTGCCCTCGACCGGCAGGATGCGCAGCCGCACCGAGCCCTTGCCGCTGGACGCCGCGACGCGCAGCTCGCCGCGCTCCTCGATCACCATCAGCAGGGTGTCGGCGTCGAGCAGCGCCAGGCCGCGATCGGCCATCAGGCGCAGCAGCCACAGCTCAGAGCCGGAGAGCATCGGCAGCGGAGCCTAGCGACGTCTCGCGTGCGTTCGCCTCGCGGGCCCGTTCGACCAGCTGCTCGGCGCTCAGGCCGTCCCGCCACGCGGCGATCCCGATCGAGACGCGCAGGGCGCGCCGCTGTCCCTGGGCCTCGATCTTGATGGCGTGCAGCCGTGCGAGCGCCCGCCGCGCGACGACCTCCCCGCGGGCGGCGTCGACGCCGGGCAGCACCACCACGAACTCGTCCTCGGCGGCGCGCCCGACGCGGTCGAAGCTGCGAAACTCGCGGCACAGGGCGAGGCCCACGTGGGCGAGGGCCTGCGCGGATAGCTCGGGGCCGTGCGCGCGCTCGATCCTGGGGAGGTCCTCGATCTCGACCAGCAGGCAGCCCAGCGCGCTGCCGTGGCGCGCGGCGCGGGCGATCTCCTCGCGCAGGCGCTCGTCGAGCGCGGGCGCGGTCAGGCAGTCGTGGGGTGCGCGCGGTGCGGGAGCGTCGGCGGCGTGGGCGGGAGGGTCCTGAGTCCTGCTTGGCGGGAGAGCGTGGGTCGCCCACGGTGGGGCCGCGGGCGGCGGGGAGTGGGGATGCTCGGAATCGCTGGCGGCCATGCCGTGGGACGGACTTGGAGGTGGGGATCTGGCTCTGCGGGGCACAGGTTACGGCGATCCGTCGTGGTGCGCTGATAGACCTGCATCCGTGCTGCTTGAGCTGCGTGTCGAGAATCTGCTGCTGATCGAGCGGGCGCAGCTGGCTTTCGCCCCCGGCCTTAATGTGCTCACGGGCGAGACGGGGGCGGGCAAGACCGTCCTCGCGCACGCGCTGGATCTGCTGCTGGGCGGCCGCGCGCGTACGGGGATCGTGCGGCCCGGCTGCGCGGAGGCGTACGTCGAGGGCGTCTTCTCGCTGCCGCCGGATTTGGACGGCGAGCTGGGCGAGCGGTTGCCTGCGGACCTAGAGGGTGGCGCAGTCGGCCGTAGGCCGGCGAGCCGGACCCCTCTCCCTTCCGAGACAGAGGGTGGCGCAGTCGGCCGTAGGCCGGCGAGCCGGGCCCCTCTTCCTTCCGAGACAGAGGGTGGCGCAAAAGAGCTTGTGCTCGCCCGGCGGGTGGGCGCCGACGGGCGCACGCGAGCGTACGTGAACGGGCGCTCGGCGGCGGTCGGCGATCTGCGCGAGCTCGGCGAGCGGCTGCTCGCGTTCTACGGCCAGCACGAGCACCGCAAGCTGACGCTCGCGGCGGCGCAGCTTGAGATCCTCGACGAGTTCTGCGGCGCCGAGCAGGCCCGGCGCCTGCGCGAGTGCCGGGCGGCGTATGAGCAGACGCGGGCTCTGGAGCGCGAGTTGCACGAGCTGCGCGAGCTGGCGGCGGCGCGCGAGCGCGAGCTCGATCTGCTCGACTTCGAGCTCGGGGAGATCGAGGCGGCCGCGCCCCAGCAGGGCGAGCACGAGCGGCTGTGCGCGGCCCGCGAGCGTCTGCGGCGGATGGACGCGCTGTGCGGGGCCGTCGGTCAGAGCGCGGAGGCGCTCGTCCCGGAGTCGCCGGAGATGGGAGGGGCGGCGCAGGCGATGGCCGCGGCGCTCGCGCGTCTTGACGGCGTCGCCGGGGTGGACCCCGATCTGGACGGCCTCGGCGAGCGCGCTCGCGCGCTCGTGATCGAGGCGCAGGATCTCGCGACCGAGCTGCGGCGCTACGGCGAGCGCCTGGGAGCGCAGGACGGCGCGCTGGAGGAGGTCGAAGAGCGACTGCAGACGCTCGAACGGCTGATGCGCAAGCACGGCGGCACGCTCGACGGCGTGCTGGAGCACGCCGTGAGCGCCCGCGCCCGGCGCGAGCAGCTGCAGGGCGCCGCCGTCGCGCTCGAGCAGGCCACCGCGCGGCTGCGCGAGGCGCAGGGCGTGCTCGACCGCCACGTACACGACCTGCGGGAGGCTCGCCGGGCAGGCGCGCCCCGCCTGGCGGATGCGGTGCGCGGAGAGCTGGCGGCGCTGGCGATGGAGCAGGCCAGCTTCGAGGTGCGGCTGTCAGAGCGCGAGGCGGGCGCCGTCGGCGGGGATCTCGTGGAGTTTGTGATCGCCCCCAACCCGGGCGTCGCGGCCGGTCCGCTGCGCGAGATCGCATCCGGCGGGGAGCTCTCGCGCGTCATGCTGGCCCTGACCACGGCGTGCGACCGCGAGCTGCCCGCCGCCGGCGCGGGCTCGCAGACGACGCTCGTCTTCGACGAGGTGGACGCGGGCATCGGCGGACACACCGCGCGCGCGGTCGGTGAGCGCCTGCGCGGGCTCGGGGAGGGCCGGCAGGTGATCTGCATCACCCACCTGCCCCAGATCGCATCGCTGGGGGCGCGGCACTTCTCGATCGTCAAGGACACCGACGCCGATCCGACACGCACGTGTGTCGTCGAGCTGGGCGAGCGCGAGGTCGTCTCCGAGCTCGTGCGTATGCTCGGCGCGGCCGAGGACGACGTCTCCGCTCGCCGGCACGCCCGCGAGCTGAGAAAGGCGGCGTAGCGGCGCTCGCGATAGGGGCTTGTGCGCCCAGCGGCTGCGTTTCGCGCGCGCTGGCGTTACCCTCGACACGATGGCAGTGACACCGCGCAGCCGTGGGCTGACCCCAGCTGAGGCGATCGAGCCAGTCATGCCGCCCGACCCGGCGCAGGCGCCCGCCCGCCCGCAGACGGTCAGCGGCTCGGTGCGGCTCGGGCGCAAGACCAAGGTGCTGGTCAAACACCTGATGCGGGGCGACGTCGCGGTGATCGACCACCTCGACATCGACCGCGTGTCCGCCGAGGAGCTGATCGCCGTCGGCGCCGCCGCCGTTGTGAACTGCCGCGCGTCGAGCAGCGGCTCCTATCCCAACCTCGGTCCGCAGCTGCTGGTCGAGGCCGGGGTGCTGCTCATCGACGTGCCCGACGACTCGCTGTTCAGGCTGCTCTCAGAGGGCGACCCCGTCACCGTCGTGGCCGCTGCGCCGGATGGCGCACCCGCCGCCGGGGAGGTGCTGCGCAAGGGGCAGCTTCTCGCCCGGGGCGAGGTGCTCGACCTGGCGCGGGTGCGCGCGGAGACCGAGGCGCGGCGGTGTGAGATCGGCGAGGCGCTGGAGCGCTTCGCGCACAACACGATCGAGCACATGCGCGAGGAGCGCGAGCTGCTGGCGGGCAAGATCGAGATGCCGCGCTTTGCCACCGACTTTCGCGATCGTCCGGCGCTCGTCGTCGTGCGCGGCGTGGACCATCAGCGCGACCTGCGCGCGCTGCGACCGTTCATCCGCGACGTGCGCCCGGCGATCGTCGCGGTCGACGGCGGCGCCGACGCGGTGATCGAGGCATCTCTCGCGCCGGACATGATCGTCGGCGACATGGACTCCGCGGGCGAGGCGACGCTGCTGGCGGCCGCGGCCGGCGGCGCCGAGCTCGTCGTGCACGCCTACCCCGACGGCCGCGCGCCCGGGCGCGAGCGCCTGGAGCGACTGGGGCTGGCGTTCAAGCTCGTGCCGGCGCCCGGCACCAGCCAGGATGTGGCGATGCTGATCGCCGCCGAGAAGGGCGCTCGGCTGATCGTCTCCGTCGGCTCGCAGTTCAACCTCGTCGAGTTCCTGGACCGCAACCGCCGCGGCATGTCCTCCACATTTCTCACGCGCCTGCGCATCGGTGAGATCCTCGTCGACGCCAAGGGGGTCAGCCGCCTGTACCGGCCCCAGCCTGGGCTGACGCCGCTGTTCGCCGTGATCCTCGCCGGCGTGATCACGATGATCGCCGTGATCTGGCTGACACCGGCGCTGCGCGACGTGGTCGATCTGTTGTGGCTGAAGCTGCAACTGCTCGCCGGCTGAGAGATTGCGCCAGGACCGTGTTCGACTACCGCTATCACGCGCTCTCCCTCGCCGCCGTGCTGTTCGCGCTCGCGGTCGGTGTGCTGATCGGGGTCGCGATCGGCGACTCCAACCTCGTGTCCTCGGCCAAGAACGGCGTCGTGCGCGACCTCAGCTCGGAAGTCAACGGCGCCAACCGGCAGGTCGCCCAGCTGCGCGCGCAGCTGGCGGGGGACGAAGCGGCGGAGAACGACCTGTACCAGATCGCGGTGCACGGCCTGCTCAGCGGCCGGCGCATCGGCCTTGTGTTCCTCGGCGGCTCCTCCGACAGGATGGACGGGCTGGTGCGCGACGCCGTGACGCAGGCGGGAGGGGACCTGGTGACCGTCGTCGCGGTGCGCGAGCCGCTGGACCTTCCCGGTCTGGCGCGCGAGGCCGCCGGCACGCCCTACGCGCAGCTGGCCGCGCAGCCGCATCTGGTGGCTCGCTTCGGCATCCGCATGGCGCGGCAGCTCGTGGGCAGCGATCACCAGCTGTTCGGGCGTGTGCAGGCCAGGCTGCTCAGCTCCTTCGACGGTCAGCTGGAAGGGCTCGAAGGGCTCGTCGTCGTGCGCGGGCAGCCCGAAGGCATGAACGGCGAACAGGCCCAGGTGGCGGGAGAATTCGAGGCGGGCCTGATCGAAGGGGCGACCTCGGCGCAGATCCCGACCGTCGGGGTCGAGCTGAGCGCGACCGAGCCCTCGCAGATCGCTTGGTACAAGAGTCGCGACATATCGAGCGTCGACGATCTCGACACCACGGCGGGGCGCACGGCGCTGGCCTTCACGCTCGCGGGCGCTCACGGCGCCTACGGCGAAAAGTCCACGGCCGACGCGGGCCTTGTGCCGCGCGTGGCCGGCGGCAGCTCGACGCACTGAGAACGTCTCCCAAAATTGAGGTGTGACTGTGGAGTTGTTCCACCGCCGATTCAGGCGCGTCGATCGGTTTCAAACACGTCGTGGACCGCGCCGCCCCGTCCGCCGCCGCCGCTAGGTTGCGGACGTGCATGCACTGCCCCTGCTGCTGGCGTTCGCGACGGCCTTGATCATAGCCCCGCCGACGCTGCGCGGGCTCGGCGAAGGGGGCCATACGCGGCCGAACTATCGCCGGCGCGAGCTGCCGTTTCCGTTCGGGTTGCTCGTGGTCGCGGCGGCTCTGCTGGCGCTGGTGCCGGTGCTGGTGATCGAACGCGTCGCGGCTGCGCAGGTCCTCTATCCGCAGTGGCTCGCCGTCGCCGCGTACACGCTGGGCGTGGCCTGTCTGGGTCTGATCGACGACGCCTACGGCGAGCAGCGCCCCGGGGCCGCGCCCGTGCGTGGTTGGCGCGGGCACTGCCGCGCGGCGCTGCGGGGCGAGCTCTCCACCGGCGTGCTGAAGGCAGCGGGCTCGCTCGGGCTCGCGCTCGCGGTGGCGAACGTCGGGCGGCGCTCGACCGGCGACTGGCTGCTGGCGAGCGCGGTGTTGGTGCTCGCGACCAATCTGTTCAACCTGCTGGACCTGCGCCCCGGGCGCTCGACCAAGGCGTTCGTGCTGCTCGGTGGCGGTCTGTCGATCGGCGCGGCCGACCTCACGCCGCTGTGGGTGCTCGGGCTGTTCGCCGGCCCGGCGCTCGTCGCCGGCGTGTATGACCTGCGCGAGCGCACGATGCTCGGCGACACCGGCGCCAACGTGCTCGGCGCGCTCGCCGGGCTGTGGCTGGTGCTGACGCTGTCGGGCACGGGGCAGGAGATCGCGCTGGCGCTGCTGGCGACGATCACCGTGTACGGAGAGTTTCGCTCAATTTCCGCACTCCTGGAAAAGACTCCGGGGCTGCGCGCTCTAGACTCCCTGGGCAGGCCCTCATGATCCAGCACTCTCCCGACCGTCCCGTGGATGCGCCCTCCAAGACCCGGTTCATCTTCGTGACCGGCGGCGTCGTCTCCTCGTTGGGCAAGGGGATCGCGGCGGCCTCGATCGGGCGTCTGCTGGTGGCGCGCGGGTTCACCGTCGGACTGCAGAAGTTCGACCCGTACATCAACGTCGATCCCGGCACGATGTCCCCGTATCAGCACGGCGAGGTGTTCGTGACCGAGGACGGCGCGGAGACCGATCTGGATCTCGGCCACTACGAGCGTTTCACGGACTCCAACACCAGCCGCGCCTCCAACGTGACCGCCGGCGGCGTGTACAACACGGTCATCCGGCGCGAGCGTCGCGGCGACTATCTCGGCGGCACCGTGCAGGTGGTGCCGCACATCACCGACGAGATCAAGCAGCGCGTCGTGCTGATCGCGGAGTCCACGGACGTGGACTTCGTCATCACCGAGATCGGCGGCACCGTGGGGGACATCGAGTCGCTGCCGTTTCTGGAGGCGATTCGTCAGTTCCCCGTCGATGTCGGACGGCGGCGCTGCATGTTCATCCACCTGACCCTCGTCCCGTACATCGGCCACGCCGGCGAGCTGAAGACCAAGCCCACCCAGCACTCCGTCAACGAGCTGCGCCGCATCGGCATCGCGCCCGACATGCTGATGTGTCGCTCGGAGGGCTCGCTCTCGCAGGAGATCCGCAAGAAGATCGCGCTGTTCGCGAGCCTGCCGCCCAGCGCGATCGTCTCGGCGTGCGACGTGGACAACATCTACAAGGTGCCGCTCGTGTTCCGCGAGCAGGGGGTGGACGACTTCATCCTCGACCATTTCGCCCTCACGGCTCCGGTGCCGGACCTGTCCAAATGGCAGGAGCCGATCGAACGCGCCGAGCACGCCGGGCGCACCGTGCGCATCGCGCTGGTCGGCAAGTACGTGCAGCTGGAGGACGCCTACCTGTCCGTTTGTGAGGCGCTGCGCCACGCCGCCGCGCTGCAGGACAGCAGGGTGCGGATCGACTGGATCGACTCCGAAAGCCTGGAGGCGGGCTCCCAGGCGCAGGACCCCGAGGGGGCGCGGCGCAACCGCGAGCTGCTGTGCGGCGCCGATGGCATCCTGATCCCCGGCGGCTTCGGGGGGCGCGGAATCGAGGGCAAGATCGCCGCGGCGCAGATCGCGCGCGAGCGGCGCATCCCGTACCTGGGCATCTGTCTGGGAATGCAGATCGCCGTCTCAGAGTTCGCTCGCCACGTCGCCGGCATGGAGGGGGCCAACTCGACCGAGTTCGACCTGGAGACGCCCTACCCCGTGATCGACCTGCTGCCCGAGCAGAAGGAGGTCGCGGATCTCGGTGGCACGATGCGGCTCGGCGCCGATCCGATCAAGCTCCACGAGGGCTCGCGTGCGCGCCAGATCTACGGCGAGGCGGTGGTGTACGAGCGTCACCGCCACCGCTACGAGGTCAACAACCTGCTGCGCAAACGTCTGCAGAGCGCCGGCCTGCGTGTCTGCGGCACCTCCCCGGACGAGCGCCTGGTGGAGGTCGTGGAGCTCGACGACCACCCGTTTTTCGTCGCCTCGCAGTTTCACCCGGAGTTCAAGTCGCGCCCCGAGCGTCCCGCGCCGCTGTTTCGGGACTTCGTCGCCGCGGCGCTGCAGCGCGCCGCGGGCGCCGGCGCGGACGCTGCGGGCGAGGAGCGGGCGGAGCCGCTGGCCCACAGCTCCGCCGGCGACGTCTCTCCAGAGGCCCACGACGCACGTGCAGCCAGCGGCCACGGCTAGCGCGAGCGAGCGCCGCGCGCTGGGCGAGCTGTTCACCGAGCTCTGCCGGATCGAGAGCCCGTCCGGGCGCGAGCGCGCGTGCGCGCAGCGCGTGCGCGCCGAGCTGCAGGCGCTTGGGCTGCCCGTGCACGAAGACGACGCCGGGTCGCGCGCGGGCTCGGATTGCGGCAACCTGCTGGCGCGCATCCCGGCGCGCGAGGCGGGGGCGCCGTCGCTGTTGCTGTGTGCGCATCTGGACACCGTGCCGCCGGCGGCGCCGGTCGAGCCGGTGCTCGTGGGAGACGGCTGGGAGAACGCCAACGACGGCATCCTCGGGGCCGACAACAAGGCCGCCGTGGCGGTGCTGCTGGCGCTCGCGCGGCGCCTGCGCAGCGAGGGCTCGCCCGTCGCGGTCGAGTTGCTGTTCACCGTCGGTGAGGAGCGCTCGCTGGCGGGGGCGCGCGCCTTTGACGCCTCCTCGCTGCGCAGCGCCGTCGGATACGTGTTCGATCACGCTTCGCCGATCGGGGAGGTGGTGCTCGCGGCGCCCTGCCATTTCCGTCTCGACGCTGCCTTTCACGGCGCCGCCGCACACGCCGGCATCCGCCCCGAGCAGGGGCGCAGCGCGATCCTCGCCGCGGCGCGCGCGATCAGCGACATGCCGCTCGGGCGCCTGGACGAGCAGACGACCGCCAACGTCGGCACGATCGCCGGAGGCAGCGCCATCAACGTCGTGCCCGAGCGCTGCGCGCTGCTCGCGGAGGTCCGCAGCCTCAGCGAGGCGGCGGCGCAGGACGCCGTGGCGGAAATGGTCGACTGCGTGCACGAGGCGGCGAACCTCCCCGACTGCGACTGCGACGTGGACATCGCCGTGCAGCGCACCTTCGCGGCCTGCGCCACGCCGGCGAGCGCGCCCGCGGTCCAGATCGCCGAGGCGGCGCTGCGCAACGCCGGCTACGAGCCCACGCACATCCGCAGCGGCGGCGCCTCCGACGCCAACGCGCTCGCCTCCCCGAGCCTGACGGTCGTGAACCTCGCCAACGGCACGGAGCACAACCACGAGCCCCGCGAGCGCGTCAGCGTGGCGGCGCTGGAGGGCATGTTCGATGTTGCGCTGGCGTTGCCGGCGGCGATGACGGCTCAAAGCGCGCTCGCGGCGCGATAGCTTGCAGTGACATGTTGAAGCTTCGTCGCGCCACAGTTCTCGACGCCCATCCCGTCGACGGTCCCGAGCAGCAGCTCACGGTCAGGCTGCACGAGGACTCCGCGCCACGGCCGGCGATCGCCGACGTGCACCTGCTCGGCCCCGCGCAGAGCGGCGACGAGGTGATCGTCAACGTGCAGGCGCTCGACCTCGGCCTGGGCTCCGGCGGCTTTGACATCGTGCATGTGAACCTGACGCGCGGCCTCGACGGCGCCGGCGCGCCCGGGGCGAACGTGATGAAGCTCAACTACACGAGCCTGCAGCACGCCGTCGTCCCGGTCGAGGAAGCGCAGCCGTCGCTGCCCCTGCAGCGCCCGGTGGCGGTGCTCGCCCTGCACGGCCAGCTCGCGGCGGTCGCGTGGGCGTTCGCACAGGCCGTGCCCGGGGCGCGCCTCGGGTATGTGCAGAGCGCCGGCGGTGCGCTGGCTGGCGGGCACTCACGCACCGTAAGGGAGCTTCGCCGGCGGGGGCTGCTGGCGGGGCATCTCACCGCGGGCGCGTCCTTCGGGGGCGAGGGCGAGGCGGTCACCACGAGCGGCGCGCTTCACCACGGGCTGCATTCGCTCGGCTGGGAT
>DATBOY010000065.1:0-5064 GCA_036561645.1 Solirubrobacteraceae bacterium | reverse complement strand
GCTCGACCACTACGAGCTGGCGCTGGAGGCGGGTCTCGACGTGCTCGTGATCCAGGGCACCGTCGTCTCCGGGGAACACGTCTCGACCGTCTCGGAGCCGCTGAACCTGAAGGAGTTCATCCCCTCGCTGGAGGTTCCCGTCGTCGTCGGCGGCTGCGCCTCCTACCACACGGGATTGCACCTGATGCGCACGGGCGCGGCCGGTGTGCTCGTCGGCGTCGGGCCGGGCGCAGCGTGCACGACGCGCGGCGTGCTCGGCATCGGCGTGCCGCAGGCCACGGCGATCGCCGACGTGGCGCACGCGCGCTCGACGCACATGCTCGAGACGGGCGAGTACTGCCAGGTGATCGCCGACGGGGGGATGCGCAACGGCGGCGACGTCGCCAAGGCGATCGCGCTGGGAGCGGACGCCGTGATGATCGGCTCGCCCCTGGCGCGCGCGCATGAAGCTCCCGGCCGCGGTTTTCACTGGGGCATGGCGACGTTCCACCCGACGCTGCCGCGCGGGGCGCGCGTGGCGACGGCTCAGAACGGCACGCTGGAGGAGATTCTCGTAGGGCCGGCGCGCGAGAACGACGGCACCTTCAACCTGTTCGGGGGGCTGCGCACGTCGATGGCGACGTGCGGCCACAAGGACCTGGCCGAGTTCAATCGCGCAGAGGTCGTGATCGCTCCGGCGCTGCAGACGGAGGGCAAGCAGCTGCAGCGCGACCAGGCGGTGGGCATGGGCGCGAACGGAAAGGCAGCAGCCCTAGTAAATGACTGAGGCCGCGGTCACGGCGCCGGCCGCGGCCGCCGAGGAGCGGAAGTCGCCGTCTGCGGCCACCGAAGACGCGGCCGCCGAGGAGCGGAAGTCGCCGTCTGCGGCCACCGAAGAGATCGTCGTGTTGGACTACGGCGGTCAGTACTCGCAGCTGATCGCCCGCCGGGTGCGCGACTGCGGCGTGTTCTCCGAGCTGCTCCCTCATCACGTCGGCCTGGAGGAGGTGGCCAAGCGCCGGCCCCGCGGGATCATCCTCTCCGGCGGTCCCGCGTCGGTGTATGCGGAGGGTGCGCCGCGCCTGGACCGCGGTCTGCTCGATCTCGGCGTGCCGGTCCTCGGTATCTGTTACGGGATGCAGCTGCTCGTCCACGAGCTGGGCGGCCGCGTCGAGCAGGCGGAGGTGGGGGAGTTCGGCCGCTCCGATCTGCGGGTCACAGAGCCCGGTGTGCTGTTCGCGGGGATGCCGCGCGAACAGACGTGCTGGATGTCTCACCGCGACACGGTCTTCACGGCGCCCCCCGGCTTCACGGCGCTCGCGTCCTCCAGCTCCTCTCCGGTGGCGGCCGTCGAGGACTGCAAGCGCGGCGTCTACGGCATCCAGTTTCACCCGGAGGTCGTCCATACCCCCTACGGGCAGGAGATCCTGACGCGCTTCCTGACGGAGATCTGCGGCTGTGAGCGCACATGGTCGGCGGCCTCGATCGTCGAGGATCAGATCGCTCGCATCCGCGCGCAGGTCGGCGAGGGGAGGGTCATCTGCGGCCTCTCCGGTGGCGTGGACTCCTCCGTCGCGGCGCTGCTCGTGCATCGCGCGGTAGGCGACCAGCTGACGTGCGTGTTCGTCGACCACGGGCTGATGCGCAAGTCCGAGGGCGAACAGGTGATCGGCGCCTTTCGCGACACGTTCAAAGTCCCGCTCGTGGCGGTGGACGCGGAGCAGCGCTTCTTGGCGCGGCTGCGGGGTGTGACCGAGCCGGAGGCCAAGCGCAAGGCGATCGGCGCGGAGTTCATCCGGGTCTTCGAGGAGGAGGCGGCAAAGCTCGACGGCGCCGCATATCTCGTGCAAGGCACGCTGTACTCCGACGTGATCGAGTCCGGCGGCGGCACGGGGGCGGCGACGATCAAGTCCCACCACAACGTCGGCGGCCTGCCGGACGATTTGCAGTTCGAGCTGGTCGAGCCGCTGCGCGCCCTGTTCAAGGACGAGGTGCGCGCCGTCGGCGCGGAGCTGGGCCTGCCCGAGCGGCTGGTGTGGCGTCAGCCCTTCCCGGGTCCGGGGCTCGCGATCCGGATCGTCGGCGGCGAAGCGACGAAGGAGCGCCTGGACGTGCTGCGCGAGGCCGATCACATTCTGCAGGAGGAGATTCGCAAGGCGGGGCTGTACCGGGAGCTGTGGCAGTCCTTCTGCGTGCTGCCGGACATCCGCACAGTCGGTGTGCAGGGGGACGAGCGCACGTACGGCTACGTGGTGGTGGTGCGCGCGGTGACGAGCGACGACGCGATGACGGCGGATTGGGCGCGGCTGCCGTACGACCTGCTGGAGACGATCGCCTCGCGCATGATCAACGAGCTGCGCGAGGTTAACCGGGTGGTGCTGGACATCACCTCCAAGCCGCCGGGCACGATCGAGTGGGAGTGACTCGTCAGGAAGTCCGGTTGGCAGCGCCGCATGCGGCGCTGCCCGAGGCCGCGCATGCGCGGCCTCGCGGGTCGGCGCATGCGCCGACCCGAAGATAGATCGGCTATCATCTTGCCCCGCGCCGCGCGCCCTGTTCGCGTGGCCTTTTTCACGTTATGAAGACTTACGTAGCCAAGCCCACCGACCGCGAGCGCAACTGGCTCGTCGTGGACGCCGACGGCAAGACGCTAGGGCGGCTCGCGACGCAGATCGCCGACATGCTGCGCGGCAAGCGCAAGCCCGAGTACACGCCGCACATCGACACGGGCGACTTCGTCGTCGTCGTCAACGCGGAGAAGGTCGCGGTGACGGGCAACAAGCGCGCCGACAAGCGCTACTACCGCCACTCGGGCTACCCGGGTGGGCTGCGCTCGCGCAGCTTCGCGGAAATGCAGGCGCGCCGCCCGGAGGAGATCATCCGCCTCGCGGTGAAGGGCATGATGCCCCGCAATCGCCTTGCCCGCAAGCAGCTCACCAAGCTCAAGGTCTACGCGGGTCCGGAGCATCCCCATGTCGCCCAGAAGCCGCAGCCGATGGAGGTGCAGGCCTGATGGCCGACGAGCCCACAGACGAGACGCCCGAGGTCCAGCAGGACGCGAACCAGGAGGCCGTTGAGGCGTCGGCCCTGCCGCAGGAGCTGGCCGCGGAGGAGGCTGTGGCTGAGGAGCCTGTCGCCGAGGAGCCTGCCGTGGAGGAGGCTGTCGCTGAGGAGCCTGCCGCGGAGGAGCCTGTCGCTGAGGAGCCTGTCGAGGACGAGGACGACGAGGAGCCCGCCCCGCGGGTGAAGCCGGCCGTCCCCGGCGCTCATCTGGAAGTGGACATCGTCCCCGAGGGCGTGGACCCGCTCGGGCGCGACCAGCCCGCGGACCCGTATGCCCTCGATGACGAGGAGCCTCTGCAGGACGGGCAGGCCGAGGCCGAGGAGGAGCAGCCCGAGCTGGCCCAGCCGATCGCCACGGCCGCGATAGATCTCGCCGCCGGCGCCCGCTACCGCGCGACGGGCAAGCGCAAGACGGCGATCGCACGAGTCACGCTGCGACCGGGCAGCGGCTCCTACAAGGTCAACGGGCGCGCGCTGGAGGAGTTCTTTCCGCGGGAGACGCTCCAGCGCAACATCCGCCAGCCGCTGGAGACAGTCGGCTATCAGGAGCGCATGGACGTGGTCGCGCTGCTGCAGGGTGGGGGGGTTTCCGCGCAGGCGGGAGCGCTGCGCCACGGGATCTCGCGCGCGCTGCTGGAGGCCGACCCGAATCTGCGCGGCGAGCTCAAGCGCCGCGGCTTCCTCACGCGCGACTCGCGCGCAAAGGAGCGCAAGAAGGCCGGCTTGAAGAAGGCGCGCAAGCGGCCGCAGTTCTCCAAGCGCTAGAGACAATCTCGTGGCGCGCAAGCTGTTCGGTACCGACGGCGTGCGGGGTGTCGCCGGAGAGCTTCTGAGCGCCGAGCTGGCGCTCGGCCTTGGCAAGGCCGCGACCCGCCAGACGGGGGCGGAGCGTCCGCAGGTGCTGATCATCCGCGACACGCGCGAGTCGGGCGAGATGCTGCAGGCCGCGCTCGCCGCCGGCGTCAGCGCGGCCGGTGGGGATGCGCTGCTCGGCGGTGTGCTGCCCACGCCGGCGGCGCCGCTGTTGATCGGCCGCTACGGGTTCGATCTGGCCGTCGTGCTGTCCGCCTCTCACAACCCCTTCCAGGACAACGGCATCAAGTTCTTCGCCGCCGACGGCTACAAGCTCAGCGACGATGCGGAGCTTGAAATCGAAGCGCGGCTGCACGACGCCGGCTCCGCGGGCGGGCGTGGGATCGGGCGCGTGCGCGAGCTGCACGGCACCGGCGAGGACTACCTGCGCGAGCTGCACAGTCGCTTCGCCGAGCTGAGACTGGACGGGCTCGATGTCCTGCTCGACTGCGCCAACGGCGCGACCCACCGAGTGGCCCCCGAGATCTTCAGGCGGCTCGGGGCGCGCGTGAGCGTGAAAGCCGACGCGCCGGATGGGCGCAACATCAACGCCGGCTGTGGATCGACGCACATCGAGCGGCTCGCCGAGCAGGTCCTCGCCGGCGGGCACGCGATCGGGTTCGCCTTCGACGGCGACGGCGATCGAGTGCTGGCCGTGGACGGCGCCGGCCAGGTCGTCGACGGCGACGAGCTGATGGCGCTCGCGGCCGTGCACCTGCATCGCAACGGGCGTCTCGCGGGCGACGGGGTGGTGGTGACGGTGATGACGAACTTCGGCTTCCACACGGCGATGCAGCGGGCCGGTATCGCTGTGGCGAGCACGACTGTGGGGGATCGCTACGTCCTGGAGGAGCTGCGCGCGCGCGGCTGGGTGCTGGGCGGGGAGCAGTCCGGGCACATCATCGAGATGGGCTTCAACCGCTCGGGCGACGGCATCGCCGCCGCGCTGCTCGCGCTGGAGGCGCTGGGAGGCCAGCCGCTGAGCGAGCGCCACGCGATGGAGAAGCTGCCCCAGCGGCTGGTCGGGGTGCGCGTCAACGACCGCGACGCCTACGAGCACGCGCACACCGTGAAGCAGGCGGTGGCCGCCGCCGACGACGAGCTCGCGGGGCGCGGGCGGGTGCTCGTGCGGGCGAGCGGGACCGAGCCGCTCGTGCGCGTGATGGTCGA
>DATBOY010000064.1:0-42711 GCA_036561645.1 Solirubrobacteraceae bacterium | reverse complement strand
GCCGTGCGAGACGAGCTTCGTGACGAAGAACGCGAGCACGACGACGATCAGAATCGGGAAGGCGGCGCTCTTGAAAAAACGGCTCATGGAGAGATCCTAAGGGTTTGCGGCGCCGGCTCGGGCCGTCGCCAACAGTCGTTCAGCGTACCACGGCAAGCCGGATTTTCCGGGGTTTGCCCTACCGCTCCAACGCCGCGACGAAGGGAAGGTTGCGGTAGCGCTCGGCGTAATCCAGGCCGTATCCGATCACGAATCTGTTGGGAATCTCAAAGCCCACGTAGCGCGGCGTGAGGTCCACCTGACGCCGCTCGGGCTTGGTCAGCAGCGCGCACACCTCGAGCGTCGCGGGGTCGCGCGCGCGCAGGTTGCGCAGCAGGTACTGGAGCGTCAGGCCGGAGTCGACGATGTCCTCGACGATCAGCACGTCGCGCCCCTCGATCACCACGTCGAGGTCCTTGAGGATGCGCACGACGCCGGAGGAGTCCGTCGCCGAGCCGTAGGAGGCGACGGCCATGAAGTCCACCTCGACGGGGCTGTCGATGAAGCGCATCAGGTCCGACAGAAAGAAGACGGCGCCCTTCAGCACGCCGACCAGCAGCAGCGAGCGCCCCGCGTAGTCGCGCGAGATCTCCCGCCCCAGCTGCTCCACGCGGCGCTGCAGCTCCTGCGCGCCGATCAGCACCTCGCCGACCTCCAGCTCGGCCTGCGGGGAGCCGTCGAGGTCGGGGAGCACGAGGGGGAGTCTAGTCCTCGCCCGGCCCGGGGTGGTGCGGCGCGATCCTGACCATGCGCAGCCGCCCGTCCGCGATCGTCGCGGCGATGAGGTTGCCGACGTGCAGCTCCGAGCGCCCGCCCTTCGCCGCCAGCGCCAGGATCTCCGCGACGCGATCGCCGGCCTGGGGCACGAAGTCCCCGGCGGCCTGCTCCGCCAGGCGCACGACGACCATCCGCGCCAGCGCCGGCGCCAGCTGCGCCAGCCGCGCCGTCGCGATCGAGTCCTCCCCAGCCAGCTCGGCGTCGACGAGGCCGTCCAGCAGCTCGGTCTCCTCGCGCAGCAGCTGAGCGGTGCGCAGCACGTTGGCCTGCGCCGCGGGGTGCACCGCGCGCAGCGCCGGCACGAGCTGCGCGCGCACCCGCCCGCGCGCGTACGCGTCGCTGTCGTTGCTGGCATCCTCGCGCCACACCAGCCCGCGCGCCGTGCAGTAGGCGGCGGTCTGCTCGCGCGTGACGCCGAGCAGCGGCCGCACGACGCGCCCGTCGCTGGCAAGCATCCCCAGCAGCGCGCGGCGCCCGGGCGAGGCCGCCAGCCGGTAGAGGATCGTCTCGACCTGATCGGTCGCCGTGTGGCCTACGGCGACGAGCGTGGACGGGTGCGAGGGAGTGACGGGGGGCGATGGGGTCGCTGGCGGCGCGCACCGTGCGGCGGCGGCGTCGACGGAGCCGTCCAGCTCAGCGGCAAACTCCCGCGCCGCGTCGTAGCGCACGTCGCGCGCCCAGGCCTGCACGTTGCCCGCCCCCTGGGGCAGCTGCGCGTGCAGCACGCGTAGCTGCACCCCCAGCCCCTCGCACAGCTCGCGGCAGTGGCGCTCGTCGCCGCCGGCCTCCGCGCGCAGGCCGTAGTTGACGTGCAGCGCCCGCACCCGCCCCGCACCGCAGACGCTGAGCGCGACGTCGAGCAGGCACACGGAGTCCCGCCCGCCCGAGAGCATCGTCACGACCCCGCTCTGACCGTCCGCGGGCAGCAGACCCCGCGCGCGCACGGCCGCGAGCACCACCTCCACGGCCGCCGGCGCGGCGCCGGCAGCGCCCGCCATCCCTCACCCCTCCCGCAGCGAGGCGAGGAGCAGCTCCGTGGGCTCGGTGAACCCCTTCAGCACCACCTCGCCGATCAGCTCGAAGCGCAGGCGATCGACGCCCGCCGCCATGTTCACGACCGCGCGCGTAGCGAGCACCTCGCCGCCGGCGGCGCGCGCCACGACGCGCGCCGCACGATTGACCTCGCGCCCGTAGTAGTCGCCGTCGCGGTACAGCGCCGCGCCGTGATGGATGCCGATGCGCGGCAGCGGCGAGCCCTCCGGCAGCGACGCGCTGACGCCGATCGCCCACTCCGTCAGCGCCACGGGGTCCGCGCCGACGATCATCACCTCGTCGCCGAGCGTCTTGATCACGCGCGCGTCGATCGGCAGCGTCTGCTCCACCACTTCCACGAAGCGCTCGACCGCGCCGAGCGCCTGCACCTCGCCCTGCTCCTCGGTCAGCCGCGTGTAGCCGGCGAGGTCGGCGAAGGCCACGGCGACGCGCATCCGGCCCTCCTCGGCCGTGTCCTCGCCGAGATCCGCCTCGATGTGACCGATCACGTCCTGCTCGACGAAGTACGCGAGAAAGCGGCCGTGCAGGTAGTTCATGATCGGCGCGATGAACGGCAGCATCTCGCGCGTCAGCGCCTCCATCTCCTCGGCCATCTCCAGGCCGGGGACGCCGGCCCGCATCAGGGGCTCGTGCACGTACAGGTGAAACAGCCGCACCTCGGCGTCGGCGATCTGGGCCATCGCCTGCGCGTACACGCGCGTGAGCTGCATCAGCGCCGGCAGCGGCAGGCCGGCGCCGAGAATCGTCGCCACGTAGCGCAGCAGCTGGAGGTCCTCTTCGCTGATCGACTCGACCGACAGCACGCTCAACCCCATGGCGGCCGTAACTCGCTCGATCAGCTCGGCCGGCAGGCCCGTCGCGCTCGCGGCCTCCTCCAGCGTGTAGCGCACGGCGGAGGTCTGCAGCAGTTCGTCGACGTAGCCGAACGCCAGACGGCCGCTCTGGCTCGCCTCGCGAATCTGCTCGACGGTGTGACCGCGCTCGCGCAGGCGCGCGACGATGCGCACGTGCGAGGCGGCGGCGGGCGTCCACGTGCCCTCGTACTGGGGCACGAGCCCCTCCTTGACCCAGCGGCGCACCGTCGCGGACGAGACGCCCGCGCGCGCTGCGACCTGGGCGAGCGTGGTCTCGCTCAAACCTTCAGATGGGGGTACTCGGCGGCGACGATCGCGCTGTAGCGCGCGTAGATCGGCTTGGTGATCGGGATCAGCGCGAGCGACGCCTTGATGTCGCCGCCCGTCTTGATCCGTCTGCGCGCGATCGCCAGCGCGATGTTTTCCTTGCCCTGGAAGTAGCGGTTGGCGACTTCCGAGGACATCTTCATCTGCACCTTCGGCTTCCACGCGACGTCGTCCGTCCACTCCCAATACAGGTTCGCGCCCTCGCCGGGCGCGGCGGCGCGGATGTTCATGACCATGTCCATGTCGTCGAACTCGAAGCGCTGCGGCACGTCCGCGTCACGCAGCCTGGGGCCCATCTGCGGATCTTCGCTCATGATCGTGAACAGACGGTCCATCACCTCGCGGAACTCGGCGGCGGACGCGAACGGGGTTGGCATACCCGAGAGTCTAGAGTCCGTGGCGGTGGCCCCGCCCGCGACGATCCACCTGCGCCCCACGGCCGAGCTGGCCGAGCGCGTGCTGCTGCCCGGGGACCCGGGGCGGGCGCTGGCGCTGGCGCAGCTGCTGCTCGAGCAGCCGCTGATGTTCAACCACAACCGCGGCCTGTGGGGCTACACCGGCACGGCCGCCGACGGCGCGCCGCTGACGATCCAGAGCACCGGCATGGGCGGCCCCAGCGCCGCGATCGTGCTGCACGAGCTGGCGGCGCTCGGCGTGCGCCGCGCGATCCGCGTCGGCACGTGCGGCGCGCTGAACGGCGACCTCGCGCTCGGCGATCTGCTGGTGGCGCGCGAGGCGATCGCCGCGGACGGCACCAGCCGGGCGCTCGGCGCGGACGCACACGTCAGCGCCGACGCGCAGCTGAGCGCGGCGCTGGAGGAGGCCGCAGCGCAGCACCAAGATTCAGACGGCGGGCCGGCTGCGCGGCCGGCGCATCCGGGCGCGCGGATCGTCAGCACCGACCTCTTCTACGAGCCGGACGCGGGCCGCGAGGCGCAGTGGCGCGCCGCCGGCGCGCTCGCCGTGGAGATGGAGGCGGCCACGCTGTTCGCCGTCGGCGCGCGGCTGGGGGTGCAGGTCGGCTGCGTGCTGGCCGTCTCCGACGCGCTGGGCACGGGCACGCGCGAGCACATCGACGAGGACACGCTGCTCGCCGCCGCGGAGGCGATGGGGCGGCTAGCGACTGCGGCGCTGCGCGGCTGAGGTCTTCTTCGGCGCCGGGCTGACCTTCTTGGAGATCTCCTCCAAGCGCTCCTCGATCCGCTCCAGCCGCGCTTCCACCTTGGGCGCCGTCAGCGAGCGGTTGAGGCGGTCCACGCCGTCCTCGATCCCCTCCAGGCGCTGCGAGAGCGAGCGCAGCCGCCGCGTCAGACGCTCGATGTCGGTCGCCGAGGGCAGGTTCAGCGCGCCCATCGCCAGCTCCTGCGCCTGCGCCGCCTTCTCGCGCGCGTCGAAGGCGCGTCCGATCGCGCCCGTCAGCAGCGGATTCTCAAGCAGGTCCGAGAGCGCCTTGCCGAGCCGATCCTCCGTCCCGGTAGTCAGGCGCTCGCGCAGGCCCTTGGTCGCATTCGCTTCGGACATCGCCGTCGAAGGATACGGTGCGCGGATGGTCGCGCGCCTGTTCCCCTTCGTGCAGCTCGAGTATCCGTGGGCGCTCGGACCCGAAGACGGCCGCTACGTGCTGCGCGCGCAGGCCGGCGGCGAGCCCGAACACGTCGTCGTGCTGACCACCGTCGGCGCGGCGCGCGGCGCTGGACGCCGGCCCGCCAGACGCGGGCGCTCGCGGTCCGCCGACCCTGAACCGGCCCCCGTGCCCGTCGCGCGGGCGACGGTGATCGACCCAGCCGACGTGCCCGACGAGCAGCGGGCGCAGGCGTGGTTGGGGCAGCTCGACGCCGAGCGCGAGATCGAGAGCGCCGTCGCGGTGCTCAACCGCGTGCTGTTCGCACAGCGCATCGCCGCCGCCGACGCGTACCTGCACGAGATCTCCGCGGCGCAGGCGCTCGCGATCCGCGCCGGCTGGGGCACGGGCGAGCAGGTGGCCGACGGCGCCTGGACGGCGGCGCGCGAGCTGCCGTGGAGCGAGCCGCGCGGGCGCCGCCGCGCCTCGGCCCTGCGCCCGCAGGAGCGCTTCAGCGCGCTGCTCGGCGGCCACGAGCGGGCGCTGCTGTGCGAGGAGCTGGCGCTGCGCGCGCGCGCGGACCTCGACCAGGGGCGCCTCGCGCACGCGGCGCTTGAGCTGCAGGGCGCGTACGCGTGCGCGCTGTCCGAGCTGGGCGCCGAGCGCCACGCGGAGTTGAGCGAGCGCGCGGCGGAGTTGCAGGAGCTGCACGCGGGCGTGCAGCGCACGGCGACGACGTACCGCACGGGGGAGCGCGTCGAGGAGCCCGACGCAGAGGTCGTGCGCCACGCGCTGGAGCGCCTGGAGGCGACGCTGCGCGCGCGCACGGCGTACGCGCCGCGGGCGTAGAGTGCAGGCCATGACCGACACCGCCCTCGAACGGCCGTGAGCGCTCCAAGCACCACCGCGATCGGCACCTGGAGCGGCGGGCGCTTCATGCACTTCGGCGAGCCGCTCGACGACGCGCGCCTGCTGGAGCTGCTGCGCCCCGGGCGCGGGATCGACACCGTCATCACCGCCGACGCGTACGGCGCCGGCGAGGCGGACACCCTGCTCGGGCGCGCGCTGGCAGGCGTCGCGCGCGAGGAGTACTGCCTGATCGGCGCGATCGGCCACGACTTCTACGTGGGCGAGCGCGAGGGCGCCAAGGGCTTCCCGCGCTTCACCGACCCGCGCCTGCGCGCGGCGGGCGAGTACGGCGTCTACATCCGCATGGCGGCCGAGCGCAGCTTGCGGCGGCTCGGCGTGGAGCGCTTCGACGTGCTGCTGCTGCACAACCCCGACAGCGCCGGCTACACGAGCGCCGCCGTGTGGGAGGGCATGGCGGCCGTGCGCGACGCGGGCCTGACGCGCCAGCTCGGCGTCGCCCCCGGTCCCGCCAACGGCTTCACGCTCGACCTGATCGGTTGCCTGGAGCGCTTCGGCTCGCTGATCGACTGGGCGATGGTGATCCTCGGCCCGCTGGAGCCGTGGCCGGGGGAGCTGGTGCTCGACGCCGCCGCCGCGCACGACGTCGGCCTGATCACGCGCGTCGTGGACTACGGCGGCCTGTTCCACGACGACGTGCTGCCCGGCCACGAGTTCGCCCCCTACGACCACCGCAAGTTTCGCCCCGACGGCTGGGTGGCGGCCGGGCGCGAGAAGCTCCAGCGGATGCGCCCCTACGCCGCCCGCCACGGCCTGAGCATGTTGCAGCTCGCGTGTCAGTGGAACCTCGCGCACCCCGCCGTGCGCTGCGTGGCGCCGACGCTGATCCAGGAGCGCGGCCCCGACGCGCGCGCGATCGAGGACAAGCGCGCGGAGCTGGCGGCGCTGCCGGCGCAGGCGCTGCTCAGCGACGCGGAGGTGGCGGAGCTGCGCGCGATCGGCGACAACAGCGGCAGCATGGCGCTGAAGGGCGCCAACCCGCTGCACGACGGCGAGCCGCTACCCGACCGCTGGGCGCTCAGCGACGAGCTGGCGCAGCTCGCGGCGCGCTGGGATATCGCGCTCTCCTAATCACTTCCCCTGGAACTTCGGCGCGCGCTTGCCGAGGAACGCGCCGATGCCCTCCTTCGCATCCTCGCTGGCGAAGACCGTCGCGAACGCCCGCTTCTCCGCCTCGATGCCCGCGTCGAGGTCGCCGGCGCCCGAGACGCGCTTGATCTGCTCCATCGCCAGCGGCGCCTGAGCGGCCAGCTTGCGCGCCCAGGCGAGCGCCGTGTCGAGCAGTTCGTGGTCGTCGAGCACGCGGTTGACGAGGCCGAACTCGTACGCCTCCTCCGCCAGCATGGGGTCGCCGACGAGGTTCATCTCCAGCGCCTTGTTCTCGCCCACCAGGCGCGGCAGGCGCTGCGTGCCGCCGAAGCCGGGGATGATGCCGAGCTTGATCTCCGGCTGGCCGAAGATCGCCGAGCGCGCCGCGAGGCGCACGTCGCAGGACATCGCCAGCTCGCAGCCGCCGCCGAAGGCCAGGCCGTTGACCGCCGCGATCGTCGCGATGCCCTCGCTGCCGAATTCTCTGAACAGCGCGTGGGCTTCGTGGATCAGCTTCTCGCCGCCCGCCTCGTCCATCGACGTGAAGGCCTTGATGTCGGCGCCGGCGCTGTACAGGAAGGGGTTGGAGGACGCGATCACGAGCGCGCGCACGCCGCTGCCCTTGACGTGCGCCCAGACCTTGCCGAGGTCCTGCACGACCTGCGGGGAGATCGAGTTCATCTGACCGTTGGCCAGCCACGCGATCGCCACGCCGTCGGCCCGGCTCTCCAGCTTGATCACCTCCGCGGGCTGCTCGGCGTCCGGGAGCGGGTAGGCGTAGAAGCCCTGCCCGCTCTGCTGCCCGAGGCGCCCCTGCGCGACCAGGCGTCGCAGGATCGTCGGCGGCGCAAAGCGCTCGCCGTGGCGCTCGCGCGCGTTCTCCAGCCGCTCCAGGATCGTGTCGAGCCCTTCGACGTCGGCCTTCATGAACGGCGGCAGCAGGCCGCGGCGAGGATCGAGGCCGGCGCCAGCCATCAGCCCGAAGTCGATGTCGCGGTGCGTGGCGACGCCCTCCTCCAGCACCAGGCACGCCTCCACGAACGTCTTCAGCGTCAGCAGCTCGACCAGCTCGTCGATGTCCGGCTCGCCCTCGCCCGGCAGGTTCGCCTCGCCCGCGGCGCTGTAGAAGCCCTCGCCGCCCGTCTTGGCCCCGAGCTTGCCTTCGGAGACGAGCTTCTTCATGCCCTTGGGGACGTGGAAGCGCTCGTCGCCGTAGGACTCCGCGAGGTGCTCGGCGACGTGCAGCACGGTGTCGAGGCCGAGCAGGTTGACGAGGAAGTACGGCCCCATCGGGATCACGTTGGCGGCGCCGATGCCCTCGTCGATCGCCTTGATCGACAGCCCCTTCTGCTCCTGCTCGCGCCAGATCTCCGACGTGCCGGAGTTGAGGATGCGGTTGACGACGAAGCCGGGGACCTCCGCGCACGTGATCGGCTGCTTGCGGATCGACTGCGCGAATGTGAGCGCCGCGGCGACCGTCTCCGCGGCGGTCTCCTCGCCCTCGACGATCTCGATCAGCGGCATGATCGAGGCCGGGTAGAAATAGTGAAAGCCCACGACCTTCTCCGGGCGCAGCGTCGCGTCGGCGATCTCCGTGATCGATAGGGAGGAGGTGTTGGAGGCGAGGATCGCGTGGCCGGGCGTGGCGGCGTCGAGCTCGGCGAACACCGCCTGCTTGATCGCCATCTTCTCCGGCACGGCCTCGACCACGAAGTCGACGTCGCCGAAGCCCTCATACGACGTGGTGCCGTGGATGCGCGCGAGGACCTCCTCGATCTGCGCCTGCGCCTGCTCCGCTGTGATCTTGCCCTTCTCGGCCAGCTTGTTGATCTGGCCGGAGGTGACGTTGCGGGCCTCCTGCAGGCCCGCCTGCACCAGCTCCTGGTCGATGTCCTTGAGCACCACGGGGATGCCGGCGGCGGCGATCGTCTGCGCGATCTGCCCGCCCATCGTGCCGGCGCCGACGACGGCGGCCTTGAACACGAACATCTTCAGACGCCCGCCGTGGCGGGCTCCTCGACGCGCCGCGGCAGCAGCGTCTCACGCGCGATCACCAGGCGCTGGATCTGCGAGGTGCCCTCGTACAGCTGCATGATCTTCGCGTCGCGGAACAGCTTCTCCACCGGGTACTCCTTGATGAAGCCGTAGCCGCCGTACACCTGCACGGCTTCGGTGGCGACCTTCATCGCCGTGTCGGCGGCGAAGCGCTTGGCGTGCGAGGAGACGAGCGTGTTGCGTTCGCCGTTGTCGAGCATCACGGCGGACTTCCACGTCAGCAGGCGCGAGGCTTCGATCTCCGTCGCCATGTCGGCGATGATGAACTGGATCGCCTGGTGCATCGCGATCGGCACGCCGAACTGCACGCGTTCCTTGGAGTACTCCGTGGCGAACTCGAACGCCGCGCGGGCGATGCCGGTCGCCATCGCGGCGACGCCCGGGCGCGTGCGGTCGAGCGTCATCATCGCGAGCTTGAAGCCGTGGTTTTCCTCGCCGAGCAGGTTCTCGGCGGGCACCTCGACGTCGTTGAAGGTGATCGTCGCCGTGTTCGACGCGCGCTGGCCGAGCTTGTCCTCCTTCTTGTCGACGACGACGCCCCAGTCGCGCTCGACCACGAACGCGGAGATGCCGCGGTGGCCGGCCTCTTTGTCCGTCTTCGCGTACACGGTGTAGTAGTCCGCATAGCCGCCGTTGGTGATGAAGCACTTCGAGCCGTTGAGCACGTACTTGTCGCCCTTCCTGACGGCGCTCGTGCGCATCCCCGACACGTCTGAGCCGGCGTCGGGCTCGGTCAGGCAGAACGACGCGAGCTTGGGCTCCTCGGTGAGCATCCCGAGGTACTTCTTCTTGGTCTCCTCCGAGCCGCCGAGCGCGATCGGCGCCGTCGCCAGGCCGTTGCAGCCGAGCGAGGTCTGGATGCCCGAGCAGCCCCACGACAGCTCTTCCTCTATCAGGCACCCCTCCAGGTAGCCGATGCCGGGACCGCCGTACTCCTCCGGGATGTGGGTGTTCATCAGGCCCACCTCCCACGCCTTCTGGATGACGTCGGCCGGCCACGTGCCGTCCTTGTCGTACTCCCAGGCGACGGGGCGGATCTCCTTCTCGGCGAAATCGTGCGCCAATTCGCGCAGGTTCTTCTGCTCGTCTGTCAGCGTGAAATCGACCATGTCGTCTGCGGATCTCCTCGGGAGGGCGGGAACGGGACAGCGCTCGACTGACTGGTCAGTCAATCTCGGCTTGGCGCAAGCGTAGCGAAGGGCGGGCGCGCGGGCAACCGAAGACCGCGCGCTGCGCCACAATCGTGCGATGCAGAGCTACACCATCGTCCTCTTCGGGGCCGTCGCTCTGTTCGTCGTGATCGGCGTGCTGTCGACGTTCACGCGTGGCACCAGCATCTACGACAACATCGGCCAGGGCGGCTTCGCGCTGGACAGCGAGGTCGCCGACGACGGCCTCGCCGGCGCGCCCGGCGCCGACCCCGAACGCGAGCGCGAGATCCGTCAGCTGGTGCAGGCTCGCAGCGACCGCCGCGTACGCCGCGGCGAGGCGCCGCTGGACATCGACGCCGAGGTGGCCAAGCTCGCCGCTTCCGCCGGCGGCGCTCACCGCAACGACCCCACGCTCGCCGGCGAGGTGCGCCAGCTGGTCGTGGCCCGCAACGAACGGCGCGCGCGCCAGGGCCTCGATCCCCTCGACGTCGAGGACGAGGTCCAGCGCACCCTGCGCGAGCTGGACCCCGACCACTGACAACGGGTATAAAGCGCCGATGGCCGACTACCGCCGCCTCGAACTCGACGAGCTGAGCAACCGCCCCGGCACGTACTTCAACCCGCAGACCGAGGTCCTGCTGATCGTCGACGACTCCCCCGAGCTCGACCACGAGGTCTTCAACATGGAGGAGATCGAGGGCGCCGAATGGGTGCTGATCGCCGACGAGGTGCCCGTCGACGAGCGCCGCCGCGACGAGCTGATCGAGCGCTTCCAGGTCACCTACCACCCCGGCGGCGAGCACTCCGTCGACGGCGACCACGACGAGGAAGAGGAAGAGGACGATGAGTTGGAAGCAGACGACCAGGAGGTCGGCCGGGAGTAGCCGGGGGCCACGCTTGGCCCTCGACCGCCAGAGGTGTGGCGCTGAATGCCGCGCCCCGGCGTAGCATCTCCCGCGTGCGCTCCAAGCCGCTCCGCGCGCTCGCCCTCGCGCTCGCCGCCGGCGGGCTGCTCGCCCTCTTCGTGCTGCCGGCGCAGGCCCGCCGCCGCCCGGCGCCCGTGACCGTCACGGCCGCGCTGGCGGCGCTGCAACGCGCCGGGCAGCTGAGCGCCGCCGAATACAACCGCTACGAGTCGGCGTACGTCGCCGCCCGGCGCTCCTACGGGCGGCTCGCCGGCACGCGCCGCAGCGAGCTGGGCGGCGTGCTCGCCAACGTGCAGGCGATGGCCGCCACCGGCGCCTTCGTCCCCTCGCGCCTGCCGGCGCTGTTCCTCACGCTCGAACGCAACCGCGCGTGGTGGACGACGGGGCCGCTGCTGGGCGCCCACGCGCGCGTGAGCGTGCCCGGCAGTCGCCTGGTGTGGGAGTACTACCCGGGGCAGGGGATCGAGATCCAGTGGCTGGGGACGTTCGGGGAGGCCAACGGGTACTTCCTCTCCGGGCACGAAAACACGGCGTTCCGGGAACTGATGGCCGAAGTGATCCCGCTCGCCACCAAGCGCGCCGGCGGCATCGCGTGGGAGTACATGTTCCAGTTCGACGGCGGCCTGCCGCCGTGGACGAGCGGGCTCTCGCAGGGCACGGCGCTGCAGGCGCTCAGCCGCGGCTACCAGCGGATGCACGACCAGGCGTACCTGACGGCCGCCCAGGAAGCGCTCGGCATCTTCCAGGTGGCGCCGCCCGTCGGCGTGCGCGTCGCCACGCCCGCCGGCGCGGAGTACGCCGAGTACACCTACGCCCCCGCCGACCACATCCTCAACGGCTTCGTCCAGGCGCTCGTCGGCCTGTACGACTACACGCAGATCGTCCAGGACCCGCTCGGCCAGCAGCTGTTCGAAGCCGGCGACGCGGAGGCGCGGGCGGAGACGCCGCACTACGACACGGGCGGCTGGTCCAGGTACGACCAGCACGAAGAATCGGACCTCAGCTACCACGAACTGCTCGCCGAATTCCTGCTGCACCTATGCGAGCGCACGCAGAAGGGCTCGCCGCTCGCGCCGGCGCCGGCGCCCAAGGCGCCTCCAAACCCTGCCATTCCCGGCGATGACATCTACTGCGCCACCGCGCAGCGGTTCACCGCCGACATCCACACCCCGCCCGCGCTGGCGCTGCTCACCAAGAGCGTCCGGGGCGGCACGCGCGCGGGCGTGCAGTTCTCGCTGTCCAAAGTGTCCGCCGTCTCGATGACGGTCAGCCTCGCCGGACACACGGTGTGGACCAACAGCGCCACCGTCGAAGGCGGCAGGCCGCGTCTGCTGTGGGTCACGCCGACCAAGGCCGGCGTCTACACCGTCGCAATCGGCGCCACCGACCTCGCCGGCAACCACGCCGCGATCAGCGGCACGATCGCCGTCAAGAAGGGCTCACGGCAATGACCAGCTTGCCGCGCGTGTGGCCCTCGGCGAAGTCCACGAAGGCCTGCCCGGCCTGCGCCAGCGGGTAGACGCCCCCCAGCTCGATGCGCAGCGCGCCGCTGGCGGCGCGCGCCGCGAGGTCGTCGAGGTCGCCGTCCTGCAGCGTCAGGCTCACGTACGACGCCACGATCCCGCGCCCCAGGTCGCTGGGGCCGCCGAGCGGCGACACCAGCCGCCCGCCCGCCGCGATGGCGCCCGCGGTGGCGAGCACGCCGTCGCCGCTGTTGACGAGGTCGATCGCGGTGTCCACGCCGCCCGGGTGCACGGCGAGCACCTGCTCGGCGAGGGCGCCCTTCGTGTAGTCGAGCGCGTGCGCGGCGCCCAGCCCGAGGACGTAGTCCACCTCGGCCGGCCCCGCCGTCGCCAGCACCTGCGCGCCGGCCGCCGCCGCGAGCTGCACCGCGAACATGCCGATGCCGCCGGTGGCGCCGATCACGAGCACGGTGCGCCCCGCCGCCGAGGTCTCGCCCGCGGCCGGGTCCAGCTCGACGGCGCGCAGCAGGCTCTTGGCCGTCACGCCCGACTCGCCCAGCGCGGCGGCGTGCAGCGCATCGAGCTGCGGCGGGCGGCGCGCCAGGTAGGGACCCACGTCGAGCACCGCGTACTGCGCGATCGTGCCGGGCGTGCGCCCGAAGAAGCCGAACACCTCATCCCCCTCCGCGACTCCCTGCACGCCCGTGCCGAGCGCCGCCACCGTGCCCGCGCCGTCCATGCCCGGGATGTAGGGGAAGCTCACGGGGATGCGCTCGCGCATCGCGCCCGTCAGGAGCTTCAGGTCGAACGGGTTCAGCGCCGCGGCGCGCATCCGCACGAGCACCTGCGGGCGCTGCGGGTCGCGATCCAGCTCGGGCATCGGCATCTCCGCCAGCGTCAGCTGCGAAGGGGGGCCGTAGTCGTGAGCGACGAGCGCCTGCATTTCAGACAGCGGGATTCTACACCGACCCGCAACGGCGCCCCCGGGCCCGTCCGTACAATCGACACGTGACGCGACTGTCCCACGCCTGGAGCGGTCTGGAGCCCGAGCAGCGCCTCGCCGGCGCCGCCGCGCTGGCGCTGTTCGTGACGATGTTCCTGCCGTGGTACCAGCAGAACGCGGTCGTCAACGTCACCGCCAGCCGCGCGCAGCCGCTCGTCAGCCGCAATCTCGACGCGTTCGCCGTGTTCTCGTTCGTCGAGGCCGCCGTGCTGCTCGTCGCCGCCGCCGTGATCGCGATGCTCCTCGCGCGCGGCGAGCGGCGCGACTTCCAGCTCCCCGGCGGCGACGGCATCGTCGTCCTGATCGCCGGCCTGTGGGTCGCGGCGCTGCTCGTGCTGCGCCTGTTCGACAAGCCCGGCATCTCCAGTCACGGCGTGGCCGGCAACGTCGGCATCCAGTGGGGCATCTTCTTCGCGCTCGCCGCCGCCGGCCTGCTCGCGTACGCGGGCTCGCGTATGCGCCTCGCCCAGCGCCCCGAACCGCCGTACGTGCGACCGCGGCGCGGGCGCCCGCTGGGACACGAACGTGGGCGGGGGGAGCCGAGCGACTTCGACCAGACGACGGAGGTCCGGTAGCGCCAACCGGCCCCCAGCGTCCCAGAGGCGCCGAGCTTCAGCCCCGCCCCGTCCCCACGCGGATCGCCTGCTCGACCTGCTCGCCCTTGCCCGTCAGGCTCCACGCGTTCGCCGCGCCCTTCGCCGGCCCCTCGCCCGCGTTGTGGATCAGCCCCAGATGGTGCAGACGCGCGAGCAGCTTCGAGACCTGCCCCTGGTCGGAGATGCCGGCGCGCAGCGCGATCCGGCGGTTGTTCGCGCGCGGCTCGTCCGCGATCGCCATCAGCACCCGTACCGTGCGGTACGTGATGCGCATCTCAAGCCCTTCGAGCGGATCGGGGCGGCGTGTGGGACTTTTATTTTTAGTAGGAGGGGTCGGCTTGTCAAGCTCACGCTGCGCCACGCCGCGACCCAGGTAGGGCAGCACGATCGCGCTCATCAGTGCGCCCACGAGGCCGCTCAGGGGCTCGCCGCGGTCTTCGAGCAGACGCGTGTGGATCACCGACAGCACGGCGCCGACGACGCCGTCGGCCGTCAGCGGCGGCGGCTGCGCGTCGCCGCGCACCTCCGCGCGCCCCTCGTCCACGGCGGCGATCAGCCGCCGCAGCAGCACCGCGCGGCGCTCGAGCGCCCGCGGCCCCGCCGCCAGCGCCTCCACCACGCAGAGCCGCGCCAGCGACGGCTCGGCGTCGCAGAAGTCAAGCAGCGCCGTCAGCGCCGCCCGCGTGCGGCGCCGCCAGGAGTCGCCGTCCTCCCACGCCGGCACGACCGTGGCCGCCGCCCGCGCCACGGCCTCCTCGAAGGCCACCAGGAAGCACTCTTCGCGGTCCTCGAACAGGTCGTAGAACGTGCGCCGCGAGACGCCGGCGCGGGCCACCACGTGCGCCACCGTGACGGCGCCCGCGCCGCGTTCGGCGGCGACCTCCGCCATCGCCGCGAGCAGCCGCAGCCGCTGGATCTCGCTGACGTGTTCGCGCGGGCGCCCGTCGCGTCCGGGGCGCGTGCGCGCCCCGGACCGAGCTTGGCGTGAGGTGGTCACGAGCATCCTCCGCCTACTTCTTCTTGCCCTTCTTGTGCTTCTTGGACTTCTTGTGCTTCTTCTTCTTCGCCTTCTTCTTGGTCGGGGTGCAGCCGCTGACCTTGATCTTCGTGGCCTGCTGGACGACGGCCCCGTTCTGCCCCGTGATCGTGGTGGGCATCGTCAGCGGGCTCGCGCACAAACTCCCGACCGCCGAGAGCGCAGAGTGCGGTCCCTCCGGCAGGTTCAGGTCAAACGAGCCGATCGGCGCATCGGGGACGGCGAAGAACGACGCCGACGTGATCCCCGCCTTGCTGATGTTCACGTGCCCGACCAGCAGGATCGTGACGCCTTCGCCCTGCAACACCACGTCGATATCCGGGAACGCCGCGCCACCATGCGACACCAGATACGCCGGTCCGACCACGGGGTTCTTGAAGATCGGCGTGACCGCCGTCCCAACCCCGATCATCGACCCTTCACCGCACGAAGCGGGATTCGCGTTGAACACCGCTTCCGGACACGCCTGCTGAATCGTCGACAACCGCGCCGGCAACTGCTTCGGCAGTGTCACCGCGACGCTGTGGATGTTCGCCTGCGCCCCACTCGGGTAGCTGACCTTCACATCCAACGCCGCGCCACCGTTGCGGCTCGTCTGCGCCGGGCTCGACACCGAGAACACGGGGTGGAACGGCAGGACCCCGCAGTTCGCCGCCTGGAACCGACTGGACACCGGCGCCTGGACACCCTGCGTGCTCGTGACCGTCCCTGTCAACGCGAGCGGTTCGCAGTCCGTCGGGTTGAAGATGAACCCGGACCGGTCGACCGTCACGTTCACCGTCCTGATCTGCAGGGGGATGCCCTGCATGATCGAGGGCAACGGGTCGCTTGAGACCGTCAGCGCGGTCGTCGCCGGATCGACGGTGATCGCGGCCCGTACGACGACGGTCCCGAGGTTGAACGGGCCGACGACCGCCGGCACGACGATGCTGAGCCCGAACGGCGCGCCCCTATATGGACCCGTCAGGAACACCTGGCCCGTGACCGACGCGGGGTCCGCGCCGGCGCCCGCCGTGACGGTCGTGTGCCCGATCAGGCTTTCCTGCCCACAAGCGCCCTGCGCGGCCTGCGGTTCCCCGCACAACGGCACGCTCTTCAAGACACCCAGAAGGCCCGGCGGGGTCTTGACCTGTATCGCGCTGAGGTTCTGGTCCCCATCGCCACGGGCAAACGTGACCGACAGCGCACCGAACCCACCGGCCTGGTTGTTCACCGTGCCCGCCACAAACGACGGCGCGAACTGTGGGACGTGACAACCCTGGTTGACTTCAAACGCGCTCGCGGGTTCGACGGCCGGCGTGCCACTCCACGGCGTCAGCACGCTCGTCGCGGTGTAGGACCCGCACGCGTCGGGGTTCACGAGGGCCGCTCTTGGTCCGCCGAAGAAGTCGAGCTTCAGGTCGGTGAACGGCAGCTGCGGGTTGTTATCGAACGTCGTCGTCAGCTGGCCCGTCACCGGGTCCGGCACGACATGCCCCGCGAGCTTCACAACCACACCCGTTTCGGGGTCCGCGACCGCGACATAGATCGCCAGCAGCGAGTTGAACGGGTTGTTGCCCTGCTGCGCGACATACACCCCACCCTCAAGCGGGTGCGAGAGGATCGGCGTGTCGATCTCAACCGACCCGACCTTCGAGGAGTCCGGGCACGAAGCCAGTTCCGCGCTGCCCAAGCCGATCTGTGCCGGCGAACAGGCCGCCAGACCATTCGCGACCGACGGGTTCAACGTCATCCCCGCCGGCAGACTCACCACGGCGTCCTTCAGGTTCGCCGCCGCGAGGCCTTCGGGGTCCTTCAAACCCGCGGGCGGAATATGCAAATCCACCTGCACACCCGTCGGAGAATCCGCGACACTCGAATCGGGGGCCACACCGATCGACGGGCTGAACGGCAAACGGTTGCACCCATCGAACCCAACCGGGTCACCAACACCATCGCTGGTGAGGAAGTTCGCATTCAGGAATTCCCCGGGCGCCTGCCACGAATCGGCGCTCAATCGTGTTTCCTGCGGACCCGCACACGACGTCGGCAACGTCAAAAACGGCTGCGGCGACGCGTTTGTCGAGGCCCCACCGGCGAAGCAGTTTTCGGGGTTGGACGGATCGCCGTTGCACAAGCCGCCGCGGACGGCGTCGTGACTGGGGTCGCCCGGCACGCCCCACAACGTCAACGAGCTGCGATACAGCGCGCCGATCGTGCTGATATTGCTCAGCGACGCCGTCAGCCCGTAGTCTCCGCCGCTGCGCACTCGGGTATCCACATAGATCGGGAGGAGGACGAAGAACGCACCGAACTTCGCGGGCTCACCGGGAGAGGGCACCATGTTGAAAAGCGGGATCGTGAATTCACCGCCAAAGTTGGCGACGGACAGCAGGAGCTGGCCGATCTGGGTCGCGGCCGGGCATCCGCCCCACCCTTGGCCTTCGACCAGCTGCTTGTCGGTGCACTGCGGGACCGAGGTCGGGTCGCCGACGAGTCCCGGAGGGGCGTCCACACTAATGTCTTTGACATTGCCACCGGCAGGACCGATGATAGAACTGATTTCTTCGTCGTTGAACCTGATGCTGGTCGTGAACGTGTAGGGGTGCGAGCCTGCCTGTGTGTCAGCCGAGCCGTCGGGCTTCTTGATCGACCCGCCGAAGCTTTCGATCCCGAACCCGGCCTGCGCCGGAGCGCTCGTCAGCAGCAGCGCGGCGAGCGCGGCCGCGAACAGAGGAGCCAATCTCCTGAGCATGATCACTTGCCTCCTCTCGCGGCACGCCGCGTTTGACTTGCCTTCTTGCCCCGCTTCTTCACGCACTTGCCTCTCTTTCGCACACGACCCTTGATGCACCGAGCCGGCTTTGCCTTTGCCTTTGGCTTCGTCTTGGGCGACCCCGTCACCGTGGGCGGGTTCGCGAGATTGCCGGCGCCGCCGACGGCACCCGACGCAGGCGAGGATTCCGCCGGCGCCGGCGCCGGCGGCGCCTTGCACGCTTCGCCCGAGCACGACCCTGGCGGCGTCAAGAACGGGAAGCCGCCGCCGACACGCGCGTCGTAGACATCCACCCCCTGGTCGCTGTCCTGGCCAACGAGCTGCGAGCGAGTCAGGAAGAACACGTCGCCTCCACTCGCGCTCGCGTCGGCGAACGCCGAGTTTTCGCTGCTCGTGCCGCTGGAGATCAGGGATGTACGGCCGTTCTCGTACTCATATACATCCATCCGCGCGTTCACGTCGCCAGGCGCCAGCGCATCTTCGCTGTCGAAGAACAGACGCGAGCCGTCGGCCGAGAGGCTGCGCGGCAAATATTGATAACCGTCTCCAAACTGACTCAGCGTCGGGTTGCCGCCCCGTTCTGCGATGGCGGGCAGGTAAGAGGCCCCCAGCGGGCGCGCGCCGGTCGGGTTGCACGACGCACAGTGCAGTTCGTGCGAGAGCGCGTCGTAGAGATAGACCTCGCTGCAGTGCGGGTCACCGCTCACGTATTCGGGACTGAGGGGCCGTACACCGCAGCTGGGGGCACCGTCGGCGATCTGGTTGTCGTAGCCGAACGGGCTCGCCGTCGTCTCGAACGCCAGATGCGTACCGTCGGGTGTGACCCTCGCGGTCGTCGCATACCCAGACCAGAATGCTTCTTCCCGGACGTCGTCGGCGACGCGCGCGATGAACGTCACCGTCCCGTTGTGGGCGACGTACAGATTGCACTGCCCCTTCACGCTGTTGGTAAGTACGCCGCAGTTGCCCGGACTCGCACCCGCCGCGAGCACGCCGTTGGCGACGAAGTACACGTAGGAGCCGTCGCTGCTCGTGCCGTACACGGCCTGCACGTCCGCGCCGACCGGGTCGCCGCTGCGATCGACCGTCAGGTCGCTCAACACGCCGCTCGCCGTATCGTACATGTACAGGTCGTTGCCCACCAATCCCTCGCGGCTCACTCCACCGCGGCCATGGCAGACCGCGTCTGACCGGGACGAGCTCGCGGTCGAGTCGTTTGTCAGCTGCTCGCAGCTGGTGAAGAACGCCTTGGAGCCGTCAGGGCTCGGCGGCCAATACTCGGGGACGTGGGTACCGGCGGGATCGGTCCCCCCGGGACCCGAGCCATTGTTCTTCTGCGAGGCGGAGTATTCGACCGTCGTTTCACCGTTCTCCCGTACATAGAGTTGTGACGGAAGCCCAAAGACAGTCGCGAAGACGTCTGCATCGGTGAAGAAGACGTTCGACCCGTCCGGGGAGACCGCGTTCAACGACCCGTTGGGCGTGCTTATTCCTTCGCCGCCACCGAGCGAAGCGCCCTCCGGCGAAATGACGCACGCCGGCCCGCCGGTCCCGCAGCGCGTCGCGGGCGCCGCTGGGATCAGGCCGACCATGCTGACCGAGCCGCCGCTCCATTCGTAGAGGTCGATCCGTGGGTGAGTGAGCGCGCCCGGGACGAGTTCGGCGTCGGAGCCGAACAGAACGTGGCTGAAGTCGGCCGAGGCGCCCTCGAAGCCGCTGGCGCCGGGCGTCACACCCGCGGGCGTCACATCCATCAGCTGATACGCGTTGGTCGCATTGTCGCGCAAAAACAGGTTCTGGCCGGGCGCCGGCTCGCCGCTCACCAGCGGCGGTGAGTCACTCGTATAGATGCCCTCCACGAGTGCCGTCTTGGCGAGGTCGGGCGAGAACACCGAAGTCAGGTGAATGGGTACAGGAGCCCGCTTGATCGTCTGTGGCGGGATGAGATCTCGCGAGGACCAGCCGCCTGTACCGCGCAGCGAGAGATAGGTATCGACCCCGCCGCTCACCGCTCCTGGAAATGGCGTCCTTGGAGAGTAAGCCATGCCGTCGCCGTTCACGGCGGCCTGGAACTCAGCCGCACCCCCGCCGGCCCGGGGCATTATGAGCGTTCCGTCGCCCTTGACCGCGGGCGTGACCAGCTCATAGCCGCGATTGTCGGGCAGCGTGAACCCGCCGGGGCTCACGGCCTGGGTCGTGACGGCGCGGTCTGGGCCGTCCAGGCCGCTGGAAGTTATGGCGTTCGTCGCGACGACCCGAAAGTGGTACACCGTCCCCGCTTCCAACCCCTGAACATGCAGCGCGACCGTGTGATCTTCGCTGTCGGAGCCGATCGACGCGCTCTCCGCCGTGCTGTGCCCGTAGCCGGTCGTCGCGCCGTAGTCGAAGTGATATGTGGTCGCCAGGCCCCGCGGGTTGATCTGCGCGTGAAACGTAGCCGAGGTCCCCGTCACATCGGTCGCGTACGTCGCGTCGATCGTCGGCCCCGTGCTGAACGTCTGATCCAAGCCGGCGACACCCCCACCGGAGTTGGCGGCACTCAACCGGAAATGGTAGACCGTCCCCGGCGTGAGCCCCACGACGCTCGCGCTGACCGGCTGCGGCGTCGAACCCGCCGGCGTACCGGCGCAGGGAACACTCGCGCCACCCGCGTAGGGGTTGGCTTCACCGGGCTTGAAATCTGCTTCGTCTACGTAGTCGAAGTGACAATCGGTGATCGCCGTCCCGTTCGGGTTGACCGTCCCCTGCAGAGTCGCCGAAGACTGCGCGACCGCCGACGCTTCACCCGTACTGACATCCGGGAGCGTGACGGGCGCAAACACCGCGACCCGCGCGTTACCCGCATCGGCCGCATAGACAGCATGAGTGGAGGGATCGACCGCGAGCCCGGCGGCACCGTTGAGCTGCCCTTCCCCGAAGACATCAAGCGCCGTGCAGCTCCCGCCCGCGTCGCACGAGGCGGCGTAGTGGCGGATCGCGCTGCCGTTGTCGTCCATGTAGACGTCGTTCCCCGAGCGATCGACAGCGAACCCAGCGGGGCTGAACGCGTCGCCGTTGACCGGGCCGACATCGGTGCCCGTCGCGGAGAACTGCTCGACGCTTCCCCCGCCCGTCAGCACATACAGGTTGCCCGCGGAGTCGGCGTCGATCCCGCGTTGCGTGACGCCCCTGCCGGAGTTCCAGTCGCTTGTGAAGCTCCCGTCCTGCGCGAACTCGAACATGTTCCCGCCTTCGTCATACACCCACACGCTCCCCGACCCATCGACGGTGACCCCCGCGAGCGCGCCGAACGGACCCGCGACAGGGCTCGTCGCACCCGCACCGCTGTTCGTCGTGAGATACGCGCCTTCCGCCGTGAACTTCAAGACGGTGTTCGTCCCCCGATCCCCCACATAAACATCCCCCGCCGACACGCCGGCGGAGTTATCCACCGCGACGAACACGGGGGTCGTGAACTGCCCTTCCCCGGAACCTTCAAGCCCCCTCTGGCAGGAGAGCGTGCACGTCTCAAACGCCGGCAGCCCGTCCGCGACGCCCCACCCCCAGGCCCGCACGAACGCCCCCGCGGCGGTGAACTGATCGACCCGCACGTTGCCCGTATCCGCGACATACACGTCGTGCGTCGCCGCGTTCACCGCCACACCGCTGCCTTCCCCGAGCGACACCTGGCCCGCACCAGCGCCAGCCGAACCGAAGCTCGACGCGAACACATGGGTATCGGCGGCAAACACCGACGCCGAACCGACAACAACGGACACCGCCAAACACACGGCCAACAGCACAATTCGACGCAGCATCAAACCCATCCCCTCCCAGAGCAATCGAGAACACGACCACCCGGGATACCCGAGCAGCACAAAACCATCCCAGGCACCCAGCCCGAGACGATCGAAGAACAAAGCGCGCTTAACGCGCGAGAGTGACCAACCCGGCGCCTGCCGCCGGAGCGAGCCGCCGAAAACCGGCGGCGAAAGGCCCTAGAAGCTAACGATCCGGGCCAAGAGAGAGAGAGAGAGAGAGAGAGATGCGTCAGCGATGCTGAAGCATCTGTTTACGGTCCCCGTTGGGGCCGTAAGACCAGTATCCGCGCCGAACGCGGTGAAAGCAAGATCACTCATCCCATGCACTCCCTAGTACAGCCGCAATCCCTCTCCAACATCCCTACGGTCCCATGGAAACCCGCACCAGCGGGAGGACCCAAGACCCGACCTATTTCCTCGCCGCCGACCCCATGACAGGATGCGACAGCAGGAGTACTGTAGGCACAACTAATAGGTCTTGTCAAGCCCTATGCGAAAAACCCAGGCGGGATGCGGCATCCGAGCCCTGCCCGACCACGGCGCTACGGACTCTTGAAGATCTCGTGCGCGCCGACGCGGCGCCAGCGAACCGCCCGCTCGCCGGAGATCTCGACCCACTCCCACGTCGCGCGACCGTCCGGCTCGCTCCAGCTCCAGGTCATCTCCCAGACCCCCGGGGCGCCCACGACTCGCTTCACGCGCAGTGAGGGCTGCCACGGATCTCCCTCGCCCACAGCGGCTCGGATCGCGCAGTCGTGAAAGGCGGGGAACGCCTTGGCGCGAAATTTACGCTGGTGCTGGCGCGGCAGGGCCTTGAAGTCGCGGTCGAAGGCCGCCGTCGTCTGGAACCTCAGCTCTCCGCTCCCAGCCCATCCAGGTGCGCGAGAAAGTCCTCTCCGGACTCGTGCGTGCTCACCCGACCGCTCGCGACGTCCTCGTCGGCCTCTCGCTCCATGCGCTGCCAGCGCTCTGTCCAGAACCACTGCTGATCGGCGGGATGCGGGAGGTGGGGACGCAGCTCGATCACGCCGTCGCCACGCTCCACCAACTCGACCTGAGCGCCGGGCTCGTCGAGGTGGTGGCGCTTGCGCATATCGGCGGGAATCGCGATCACGCCCCGGCGCTGCAAGGCGACGAAGGCAGCATTGCCCGTGCCTCGATCCGCTTTCGGCCCAGTCGCCATATCGCAAGTGTAGCGCGTGGCCGCAGAGCCGTTGAGCGGTATTGCCGCTATGCCGGCTTATCCGACCCATGGCGATCAGGCTGCGCCGCTCCGAACGGCACGCGGCCTAACACCGCCGCAGGCGACTCTCAGCCGCTCTGCAGCCCCTTGATCATGAACAGCGCCACCGTCACGCCGAGCAGCGCGATTCCCAGCACGATCAGCGCGCGCGACTTGACGAGGTGCCCGAAGCTCCCCACGAGGAAGCCGAGCACCATCCCGACGAGGTAGGGCGTCGCCGGCGGACCCGCGTCGGCGAGCAGGGTGAGGATGCCTGGCACCGCCCGAGTCCTATCATCCCCGTGAAGATGAGCACTTCTCCGCCCACCGGCGCCGCCGACGTCGCCGCCGGCCTGCGCGCCGTCGGCTACCTGCCCGAAGCGGCCACCGCGCTCGTCGCGTACCTCGCGACGAAGCTCGGCAAGCCCGTGCTCGTCGAGGGTCCCGCCGGCGTCGGCAAGACCGAGCTGGCCAAGGCGCTCGCGCGCTACCTGGACCGCGAGCTGGTGCGCCTGCAGTGCTACGAGGGCCTCGACGAGGCCAAGGCGCTGTACGAGTGGAACTACCGCAAGCAGCTGCTGCGCATCCAGGCGGAGGCCGACGGCGCCGGCTGGGACGCCGTGCAGGAGGACATCTTCGGCGAGGAGTTCCTGCTGGCGCGCCCGCTGATGAGCGCAATCGCCTCCGAGACGCCCGTCGTGCTGCTGATCGACGAGATCGACAAGACCGACCAGGAGTTCGAGGCGATGCTGCTGGAGGTGCTCTCGGACTTCCAGATCTCGATCCCCGAGCTCGGCCGCGTCTCCTCGCGCACACACCCCGTCGTGCTGCTCACGTCCAACAACTCGCGCGAGCTGACGGAGGCGCTCAAGCGCCGCTGCCTGTACCTGTGGCTGGACTACCCGGCGCTGGAGCATGAGCTTGAGATCGTCAAGCTGCACGCGCCGGAGCTGGACGATACGGTCGCGCGCAAGCTCGTGCAGGTCGTCGGCATGGTGCGCGAGCTGGACCTGAAGAAGCCGCCGTCGATCGCGGAGTCGATCGATTGGGCGCGCGCGCTGCTGCTGCTCGGCGCGCGCGACATCGACGCCAAGACGTTCACCGAGACGATGTCGGTGATCGTCAAGCACCGCACGGACATGGACATCGTCTCCGAGCGCGTCGGGTTGAAGCTGGCCGAGCCGGCCGATGTCCAGCGCGCCTGAGGGCCTGGCCGCGCGCATACTGGAGCTCGGCGAGCAGCTGCGCGCCGAGGGCGTCGCCGTCGGCACCTCCGAGCTGCTCGACGCCTTCGGCGTGCTGCAGGAGATCGACTGGACCTCCCAGCGCGACTTCCGCGAGGCGCTCGCCGCCACGCTCGCCAAGAGCCAGGAGGACCGGCGCATCTTCGAGCTGGTGTTCGACCGCTTCTTCTTCCGCGCGGTCGAGCTGGCCGCCGCGCGCGAGGGGATTCGCGAGGACGCCGAGGGCGGCGAGCAGAGCGCGCAGCGCGAGCTGTCGCTGGAAGAGCTGTCCGCCGCGGACCTCGAAGCCCTGCGCGCGCAGATCGCCGCGGCGCTTCGCGACGGCTCGGAGGGCGCGATGCGCGACCTCGCGCGTCTGGCGATCGCCGCCTTCGGCCGCCAGGAGGGCTCCGGTGTGATCGGCGTCGACGTGCAGCGCATCCGCCGCGCGCTCGGCCTGCGCTCCGAGCCCCAGCCCGAGCTGCCCGCGGAGGACCCGCGCCGCGAGGGCGTGCCGCGCGACGCGCTACGGCGCTTCGAGGCGCTGCTGCGGCGCGAGCTGGAACGCGGGCAGATCGAGCGCACGGGCAGCCTGCCTCCGGCACGCCCGCTCGGCGAGCTGGATCGCGCGCTGCCCTCCGGGCCGCTGCAGGACCTGGCGGCGGTGCACCGCGTCGTCGCGCAGCTGCGCCGGCGCCTGGCGACGCAGGGCAAGCAGGCGCGCGGGCACCGCCACCACGCGCACGTCGACGTGCGCCGCACGATGCGCGCGTCGCTGCAGACCGGCGGCGTGCCCGTCGTGCTCAAGTACCGTCCGCGCCGCCCGCGCCGCCCGGAGATCTACGTGCTGTGCGACGTCTCCACGAGCGTCACGTCCGCCTCCGTCTTCTTCCTGTCGGTGCTGCACGCGCTGCACGACTCGTTTCGCAAGATGCGCTCGTTCGTGTTCATCGAGCGCATCAGCGAGGTCACCGACGTGTTCGCGCAGGAGCGCAACTTCCGCGCTGTCAGCGAACGCATCTCCGGCGACGCGGGCGTCGCCGACATCTCCGGCTACACCGACTACGGGCGCGTGTGGTCGGAGTTCCTGGAGCTCGTGCAGGACGACCTGCACCCGCGCGCGACGGTGATCGTGCTCGGCGACGCGCGCACCAACGGCCGCGACCCGCGCGCCGATCTGTTCGGCGCCGTCGCCGCGCGCGCCGGGCGCACGTTCTGGCTGAACCCCGAGCCGCGCCTGTACTGGAACTACGGCGACTCCGTGATCGCCGCGTACGAGCGCCACTGCACGGCGTTTGAGTGCTGGACGACGGCGCAGCTGGAGGACTTCGTCAAGGCGCTGACGCGGCCTGAGCTAGCATTGCCCTCCAGAAGCTGACAACACCAGGGGAGCTGGCGGGCAAGCCGGCTGAGATGGCGCACAGGAAGCTATTCCCCGGCGCCGACCCTTCGAACCTGTGGGGTAATGCCCGCGGAGGGAGCGACGTGGCGAGCGGGCTGATGCCCATCGACAAACCATCGCAGGCGCCGAATCGCACGCCGTCCGGCGGTGCCGCGGTGCGGCGCGTCAGCGTGGCCTACCGCCCCGCGCGCGGGGCGGTGGTTCAGGCCCTGAGCGAGGTGTCGCTGCACGCCACCGCGGGCGAGCTGCTCGCCGTCGTCGGCCCGAGCGGCTGCGGCAAGACGACGCTGCTGGAGCTGATCTGCGGTCTGCGCGAGCCCGACGCTGGGGAGATCGCGTGCGCCCCCGCCGCGCTGATGCCCCAGCGCGACCTGTTGCTGCCGTGGCTGAGCGCGCTCGACAACGCCGCGGTGGCACTGCGCATCGCCCACGTGCCGAAGGCCAGGGCGCGCGCGCGCGCGACGGAGCTGTTCGCCGAGCTGGGCCTGCACGGCTTCGAGCGCGCGCGTCCGCACGAGCTCTCCGGCGGGATGCGCCAGCGCGTCGCGTTCGTGCGCACGCTGCTGTCGGGCAAGACCCTGCTGTGCCTGGACGAGCCGTTCGGCGCGCTCGACGCGATCACGCGCGCGGAGATGCAGAGCTGGCTGGTGGACGCCCTGCGCCGCGAGCCGCGCACGGTCGTGCTCGTCACGCACGACGTCGAGGAGGCGGTCGTCCTCGCCGACCGCATCGCCGTGCTCTCCCCGCGCCCGGGGCGAGTCGTCGGCGAGCTGGACGTGGCGCTGGCGCGCCCCCGCTCGCGCACCGACCCAGCCGTCATCGCCCTGCGCGAGCGAGCGCTGGGAGCCCTCGGCCCGGATCTCGGCGCGCCGGCGTCGGTGGAGCGCGAATGAGACGCCGGCTGCTTGTCCTGCTGCCGCCGCTGGCGCTGGCCGCAGCGCTGTTCGGAGCATGGGAGATCTACGTCGACAGCGGCGACGTGAGCGCGTTCGTGCTGCCCGCGCCGCACACGATGGCGGCGGCGCTGTGGAACAACGGCGCCTTGATCTGGTCGAACTTCCTGGTGACCGCCGAGGAGGTCGGCTTCGGATTGGGGGCGGCGCTCGTGTGCGGCTTCGCCACCGCGGTGGCGATCCACTTCTCCCCCCTGGCGCGCCGCGCGATCTATCCGCTCGCCGTCGGCTCGCAGGCGGTGCCGGTCGCCGTGCTCGCCGCGCCGCTGGTGTTCTGGTGGGGTTTTGGCATGTCCCCGAAGCTCGTCGTGATCGCGCTGATCTGCTTCTTCCCGCTCGTCGTGACGATGGTCGACGGCCTCGCCGCGGTCGACCCCGAGCAGCTGAAGCTGCTGCGTACGCTCGACGCGTCGCGGTGGCAGGTGTTTCGCATGGCCGAGCTGCCGGCCGCGCTGCCGGCAGCGCTCAGTGGGACGCGCATCGCGCTGGCGGTCGGCGTGATCGCCGCCTATATCGCGGAGATCTCCACGGCAGGCACCTCAACCGGCCTGGGACACGAGATCAACGCCGACCTGGCGTCGCTTCAGACCGCGCGCGCGTGGGGCGCCACGTTGGTGCTGTTCCTCGCCGCCATCGCCTGCTTCTATACCCTCGCCCTGATCGAGCGCCGCCTGGCTCCCTGGGCTTACCGATCGAGAGGAGATCGACGTTGAGAACCATACTCGCCGCGCTCGCGCTCACGTGCGTGCTCGCCCTGTCCGCCTGTGGGGAAAAGCAGGACGTCACGTCCGCCGCGGGGGTGAAGCGGTTCAGCCTGATGCTCGACTTCTTCCCCAACGCCGACCACGCGGCGCTGTACTCCGCGCTCGCCCACGAAGACTTCCGCAAGGTCGGCCTGGACGTCAAGCCGCAGGCGCCGGCGAACCCCGCCGAACCGCTGCAACTGCTCGCCGCCGGCAGGGTGGACATGGCGATCTCCTACGAGCCGCAGGTGCTGCTCGCGCGCGACGCGGGACTGAAGCTCGTCTCCATCGGCGCGCTCGTGCAGCGCCCGCTGACGTCGATCATCGCCCTGCCGGGCAGCCATGTGGCGAGCGTCGCCGATCTCGCCGGCAAGACCGTCGGCACGGCCGGCATCCCCTACCAGTCGGCCGAGCTGCGCACCGCTCTGCAGGCGGCCGGCGTCGATCCGGCCAAGGTCAGGGAGGTGAACGTCGGCTTCGATCTGGTGCCGGCGATGCTCTCCGGCAAGGTGGCGGCGACGATCGGCGGCTTCTGGAACTACGAGGCGATTCAGCTCCAGCAGCTGCACAAGCGACCGCTGACGATCCCCGTCGACCGGGCGGGCGTGCCGCGCTACGACGAGCTGGTGCTCGTGGTGCGCGAGGACGAGGCGCGCACGCGCGGACAGGATCTGCGCGCCTTCCTGCAGGCGCTCACGCGCGGGGAGCGCGAGGTGCGCGCCGACCCGCCGGGCGCCGCCAAGCTGATCCTCGCCGCCGCGCCCAGCCTCGACGCGAAGCTGCAGCAGGCCTCGATCGAACAGACGCTGCCCGCCGTGCTCCCCGGCCCGCCCCACGCCGGCAGGCCGTTCGGCTGGCAGGACCCCGCCGCGTGGGCGACGTTCGCCAGCTGGATGCACACGCACGGACTGCTCGCCCACGACCCCGGCGCGGGACTGCCCCCGTTCACGAACGAGTTCCTGCCGGGGGAAGGGATTTAGGCGCAGCAGCCCGTCATGGCCGCATGAGGGTTGGGACATCCGCTGCCCGGCCAGCTCGCCACGGTCACCTCCCGGCGAGCTGGCCCAGCCCGATGCGCTCGGCGAGCGTGAGCGCCAGCTCGAGTCCGAGGCGGTCCTCGCACAGCTCGTGCCCGAGCGCCTGCTCGGCCCGCCCGAGGCGATAGAGAACCGTGTTTTTGTGGGTGTTCAGACGCGCCGCCGCGCGGGGGGCGTTGCTTTCCTCCTGCAACCACACGAGCAGCGTCCCGCGCAGCCGTGCCGTCGCGGGGCTCTGATGCGCGAGCCCTCCGAGTTTGCGCCGCACGAACTCGCCGATCAGCTCCGCGTCTTCGCCGAGCATACACAGCGTCTCCACCTCGTCGAAGCGGACCACGCCCGGTCCGGACTCCGTCAGCTCCGCCAGCCGCCGCGCGCGGCGCGCCTGGCGGTGGCTGGAGCGAAAGCCCTGCAGACCTTCGCCGTGCAGGCCGAGCGCCACCCCCTGGTGTGCCTCGATCTGGTCCGCGGCGGTGCGCGCGAGCACCTCGATCGACGGCGCCTGCTCGGCGGTGAACCAGGCCCACAGGCTGGAGGCGCCCGCCGGTATCAGCAGCGCCCGCGTCATCCCCACGGCGCGCGCCATCGCGTCGGCCACGCCCTCCAGGCGGCTCATCACGGGGTCGCTGCCGGCGCCGGCGCCCTGCTCCCACAGGATCGCCGCGACGAGCGGGCAGTCCACCTGATGGTCGAATGCCTTGGAGACCTCCTCGGGCACGAGCAGCTCGCCGCGCAGCAGGCGGCGCGTCATTTCCGCGCGCAGCGCGACGGCGCGCCCCAGCCAGCGGCGGCGCTCCTCCTCCCACAGGCGCACCTGCTCGTCCAGGGCGGCATCGACGTAGGCGAACATTCGCAGCGAGGAGATGTCCATCGCGTCGATCAACACGTCGCGCTCCTCGATGCGGGCGGCCAGGCGCTGCATCCACCACGACCACGCCATGTTCTGCCCGACACGGTAGGCCTGGATCAGCTCCCCCGTGTCGATCCCGCGATGCAGCACGGAGGCCGCGAAGCGCAGCGCCTCGGCGGGCGCGGCGAGCGCACCCTCAGAGCCCGGCATCACGCGTTCGAAGACGTGCCACAGGTTGGCCTGAATCGCGCGGTGCATCTCGCCCTCCAGGTCGGCGTCCTGGCCGAACGCGGGGAAGTCCGCGAGCAGGCGTCCTCCCATCTGCTCGGCGAGCGCCTCGACGCTGTCCAGGGACTGCACGGAGACCGTCGCCACGAGCGCCCGGGCGCGGTCGTAGACTCCGTCCGCGCTCTCGCGGAGGCGATCGACCCCGGTGTGAACCTGCTCTAGGGTGCCCACTGAGGGCTCGACCCTACACCGTTCCTGCTGATCGAACAACCAACCATATGTTGAAGGGATGAGGTGACATCGTGGCGTGCATCGGCCTGCTGACCGGCGGCGGCGACTGTCCGGGCCTGAACGCGGCGATCCGCGGCGCCGTGCGGCGCGGCCTGGCGACCGGCGCGCACAGCTTCCTCGGGTTCCAAAACGGCTGGGCGGGCGTGCTCTCCGACGACGCGCTGGAGCTCACACTCGAGAGCACGAAGGGGATCCTGCCGCGCGGCGGCACGATCCTCGGCACCTCGCGCACGAACCCGTATGTCGATGGCGCCGACGGCGCCGCGGCGGTGCGCGCGACGCTCGCCGCGCGCGGCGTGGATGCGCTGATCGCGATCGGCGGCGAGGACACGCTCGGCGTCGCGCTGCGTCTGCACGAGAGCGGCGTGCCGCTGGCGGGCGTGCCCAAGACGATCGACAACGACCTCGGCGGCACGGACGTGACGATCGGCTTCCACACGGCCGTGCAGATCGTCACCGACGCGATCGACCGGCTGCACACCACCGCCGAGTCGCACAACCGCGTGATGATCGTCGAGGTGATGGGCCGCCACGCCGGCTGGATCGCGGCGCACGCGGGGATCGCCGGCGGCGCGGACGCGATCCTCGTGCCCGAGCGCCCGTTTGACATCGAGCAGGTGTGCGCGCACCTGCGCCGCCGCCACGCGCGCGGCCGCAGCTTCTCGATCGTCGTCGTCGCCGAGGGCGCCACGCCCGTGGCCGGCACGTTGCAGACGCTGGGCGGCGAGCAGACCGACGCCTTCGGGCACGTGCGCCTCGGCGGCATCGGCATGACCCTGGAGCGCGAGATCGAGCAGCGCACCGGCTTTCAGGCGCGCGCGACGATCCTCGGCCATGTGCAGCGCGGCGGCACGCCCACCGCCTTCGACCGCGTGCTGGCCACGCGACTCGGCGTCGCCGCGGTGCAGGCGATCGACGCCGGACGCTTCGGCGCGATGGTGGGCGTGCGCGGCACGGAGATCGTCGAGGTCCCCCTGAAGCAGGCCCTGGCCGAGCCCAAGCTGCTCGACCCGGGGCTGTACGAGACGGCGGAGCTGTTCTTCGGCTGATATCTTATATGATGTCATGCTTCCGGCCGAGCTGGTCCGCTCCACACGCCTGCGCCTTGGCCTCAGCCAGCGCCGACTGGCTCTGCGCGCCGGTACCACGCAGGCCGCCGTCAGTCGCATCGAGCGGGGGCTCGTGTCGCCCACCTTCACCACCCTGCGCGAGCTGATGCTGGCGATGGGCGAGGAACCGGCGCTCTCCTCGCGCAGGCTGCCGACCGAGTGGGACCCAGCACATATGACCAGCACCCTGGAGCGCACCCCGGAGGAGCGTCTCGCCCTGGCGCTCTCCTGGAACCGCATGGCCGGCCGGCTCGCGGCTGCCGGACGCGCCGCGCGAGACGATGCTTGAGCCGCGCCCGCCCGATGCCGAACGCATCTTCGCCGCGCTCGACCTCCACCGTGTCGACTATGTCGTCGTCGGCGGAATCGCGGTCCAGGTCCACGGCCACGTGAGGATGACCAACGACATAGACCTGATCCCCTCCCCAACGCCAGAAAACCTCAAGCTGCTCGCCGCCGCCTTGAGGGACCTGCAAGCACGGGTGCTGAACCCCGGCAGCGAGCACCTGATCATCGACGCACAGATGCTGCCACGTGCGACTCTGTGGCAACTCAGCACGCCGCATGGCGACATCGACATCCTGCACGACGCGCCCGGCGCAGCGCCATTCCAACATCTGCGTCAGCGCGCCTTGACGCTCGCACTCGGTGACCTGTCGATCCCTGTCGCCGGGCGCGACGACCTGATCCAGATGAAGCGCGCCAGCGGGCGCCCTACCGACCTCGCCGACATCGCCGCGCTCACCGAGCCAGAGCACAGGGAAGGCGCGTAGTCCTCACGCTTCGCCTCTCTCAGTACGCGCCCATCATGTGCGCCGCCGCCAGCCCCGCCCACTCGTCGTAGGGCGCGAAGAACTCCCGCACCTGCGCCTCCTGCGCATACGCCCGCGGATCGCCGCCGCCGAGGTGCCTGCCCACCAGCTTCAGCAGCCCGAGATCGCCCGCCGGGATCTGGTCGTAGCGGCCCTGGCCCGCGAGCGCCAGCATCTCCACCGTCCACGGCCCGATCCCGGGGATCGCGCGCAGCCGCCGCCAGCCGCGCTCGTGCTCGGGAGCGTGCAGGTCGATGCGCCCGCGCGCCACCTCACGCGCCGCGCGCACGAGCGTCAGCGCCCGCCCACCAGCCAGATCCAGCGATTGCAGCAGCGCCGGCGCGACGCCGGCGAGCACCGCGGGCGCCGGCACGTCGCAGAGCACCACGGGCGCCGGCACATCGCGCGGACCGTGGCCGGGACCATCCGCGCCTTCATCCGCACCTCTCTCCCAGCCCGTCCGGTCCCCACCCCCCTCCCAGCCCGGCCGGCCCCCATCTCCCTCCCGACCCGGCCGGCCCTCACTTCCCTCCCAGCCCGGCCGGCGCGGGCCGAGCGCGGCGACGATGCGCCGCTGTATCGCCGCCGCGCGCTCGAACTCGATCAGCTGCTCGCAGATCGCCCACGCCAGCGCCTCGAACGGCTGCGGCCGGCGCCGGATGCGCAGCCACGGCCGGCGGCGCACCGACGCGCCGATCAGCGGGTCGGAGCGGAAGCGGTCGTGGAAGGGGCGCAGATCGTCGTCGAGGCCGAGCGCGAAGCGCATCCGCGCGATGCCGTGCTCCGCCGCCTCGGGGCTCGGCGCCCGCGCGCCGAACAGCACCCGGTCCGGCGCCGTCTGCGCGACGCGCACGACGACCGGCTGCTCGTTGTGGTGCAGCAGGCGTTCGAGCACGCCGCCGCGGTGGCGCAGCACGCCGTCGGCGCCGCCGTGGCGCTGTAGGCGAAACGGCCACGCGGGCCGCACCTCGACGCGCAGCTCCAAGCCCTGCGGTTCAGCGACCCTCGGGGCCACCGAGCAGGTGCACGTCTACGAGCAGCGAGCGCGTGTTGACGACCTGCAGCACTTCCGGTCCGCGGTTGCGCCTGGCGCGTCCGAGCCGCCGCCCGGCGCCGGCGCCCTGCGTCAGCGCACGGCTGTGGCGACGACTGACGAGCCCGACCACCGCCGCGCCGGCGACGAAGCCCGTGGCCGCGACCGCCGCCGCCTGCACGGCCGGCACGATCGTCCGGGCCGGCGCGGGAGCCGGTGCGAGCACCCTCGGCACAACCGTCTGCCCCTCGGCGTCGACGAGCAGCGCGTCGACTTCCTCGGTGTCACCCGCGACCACCTCGGGCTCAAGCGGATCGCTCACCCCGCAGAGTGTAGGGAGCGCATCAGACCGCTAACCCCGCACGCGTCGCGCAGTCCGATCGGCACGCGGGGGGCAACCCGACCAACACGCGCAGCAGGAGCGCGCTAGGCGCTGGCCCGCGCAGGGTCCAGCACCCGCTCGTAAACCCGGTAGCGCTTGACGACCCGCCCCCCCATCGCTTCCATGCCGCGGTTCATCGGCGTGTTCGTCTCCAGGATCCAGCCCATCTCGCCGCCCTTCTGCGGACGTACTTCGGCCGCATCGAAGTGCACCTGGTAGAGGCGTGCGGCGACGCCCGTGTGCTGGTACTCGGGCTTGACGCCGAGGAAGCCGACGCGCACGCGGTCGGTGAGGCGGCTCTTGCGCAGGAAGTGCCACCAGCCGAACGGCAGCAGGCGGCCCTTCATCTTCGCGAGCACCTGGTTGATGTCGGGGATCGTCATCGCCATGCCGACGACCTCGCCCGTGTCTTCGCGCTCGGCGATCATGAACCAGTGCCTGTCGAAGACCAGGTGCAGCTCCTGCGCGTAGGCGTCGAGGTCCTTCTTGGAGAACGGCACGAAGTCCCAGTTCTTCGACCACGCGGAGTTGTAGACCTCGGCGAAGGCGTCCAGGTCCTTGCGCAGCTGGCGGCGGCGCATCGGGCGCACGCGGATGCCGTGCTCGCTCTGCGCCTTGCCCGCCAGCTCCCAGATCACCGGCAGCACCTTCTCGCGCTCGGTCACCTCCAGGTTCCACATCAGCAGGTCCATCGCCTTGGTCATCCCCGCCCGCTCCAGCAACCGCTGGTAGTAGGCGGGGTGCCACGGCTGGCGGACCATCGGGCGCAGCTCGAAGCCCTCGATCAGCACGCCGCTCTCGTCGTTCATCGAGAAGTCGGCGGGGCCGACCATGCGCTCGCAGCCGCGCTCGCGCAGCCACGCCTCGGCGCTGTCGAGCAGCGCGCGCGCCACCTCCGGGTCGTCCTCCAGCTCCAGGAAGCCGAACCAGCCCCAGTTCTTGCTCTGGTAGTCGTTGAAGGCGTGGTTGATCTGCGCGGTGATGCGTCCGACCACGCGCTCGCCGCGACGCGCCAGGAAGTACTCCGCCTCACCGTGGCTGAAGAACGCGTTGAGGCGGCGGTTGAGGAACATCCACCGCTCGAGCTTGAGCGGAGGCACCCACTGCGGGTGGTTAGCATGAAGGCGGAACGGCAGGCCGATGAACTCCTTCAGCTCCCGCCGGCCGGCAACGGCTCTTACCTCGACGCTCACTGCGCAAGGACCCTACATGCATACAACCACCGACGTGTTCGCCAAGGTCCGCGGCCACGAGCGCGAAGCGTTGCTCGCCGCCGCGCGCGAGGCCGACATCCTGCCGTACTTCCACGTGCTCACCTCGCCGGCGATGCCCGTCGTGGAGATGGAGGGTGCGCAGCGAATCATGCTCGGCTCCAACAACTACCTCGGCCTGACCGGCGACGAGCGGGTGCTGAAGGGCGCCGAGGACGCCCTGCACCGCTACGGCACGGGCCTGACCGGGTCGCGCCTGCTCAACGGCACGATCCCCCTGCACCTGGAACTGGAGAGCGAGATCGCGCAGTGGATGGGCGCCGAGGACGCGATCGTGTTCACGACCGGCCACCAGGCGAACCTCGGCACGCTCGGCACGATCCTCGCGCCCGGCGACACCGTGATCGCCGACAGCGGCGATCACGCCTCGATCCTCGACGGGTGCCTGCTCTCGCGCGCCAAGCTGCGCGCCTTTCGCCACAACCGCCTGGAGAAGCTTGAGAAGATGCTCGGCCGCGCGCAGAGCGACGGCGGCGGCGTGCTCGTCGTCGTCGACGGCGTGTTCTCGATGGAGGGGGACATCGCGCCGCTGGCGCAGATCTGTGAGCTGTGCGAGCGCTACGGCGCGCGCCTGATGGTCGACGAGGCGCACGGCGCCGGCGTGCTCGGGGCGCGCGGCGCCGGCGCCGGCGAGCTGCTCGGGGTCGAGGACCGCATCGACCTGCGCATGGGCACGTTCTCCAAGTCGCTGGCCTCCTGCGGCGGCTTCATCGCCGGGTCCACGGAGGTGATCGAGTACCTGCGCATCTACTCGCGCGCGTTCCTGTTCACCGCCTCCGCCGTGCCCGCGGCGCTCGGCGCCGCGCTCGCGGCGCTGCGCATCGTGCGTTCGCCGGAGGGGCCGCCGCTGCTGGAGCGCGTGCTGGCGAACGCCTGGCGCCTGCGCGACGGCCTGCACGAGCTGGGCTTCGCCGTCGTCTCCCCGCAGCGGCTGCCGGCATCCGACGGCGTCGCCGCCGCGCCCGGCGTGCGCGCCCACACCGCCGCCCCCGGCGTGCGCCTCGACGAGGCCGGCGCACCGAGCATCGTCACGCCGATCGTGCCGGTGCTCGTCGGCGACGACTGGAAGGCGGCGCTGCTGTGGAAGGCGCTGTACGACGGGGGCGTGTTCGTCAACACGGCGCTGCACCCGGCCGTGCCGCCCGGCGGGGCGCTGCTGCGCACGAGCGTGATGGCCACCCACGACGAGGCGACGATCGACCAGGCGCTTGCGGTCTTCGCGCGCGTCAAGCGCGAGTTCGAGGCCGTGCACGGGCCGCTGCCCGCCCCGCCAGCCGCTTGAACTTGTCCATTCCCGCCCCGCCAGCCACTTGAACTTGTCCATTTCCACACAAGCCCCCGCGAAAAGAAAAAGCCCGCTTTTAGCGCACGATCTGCGCGAAAACCGTTGACCGAACCCCCCCTGCTGACGTAGCTTCAAGGGGCGCTCCGCACGATCGTCAGAAGCTCAAGCGAAGCCGCCGGTAGAGGGGTGCCGGAGGCCGCATAAGGGCTTTCGGCGCAGGCCGGACAGTCGTGGCAGGCGCGCATTACTCGTCAACTTCGAGCAAGATGTTGCGCCGGGGAAGCCTCCGCGGCGCGACGGGGAGCGAGCACCACATGAACGCGTCAGCGACGATTGCCCCTGCCAACTCGGCCGCCGGTCCTCAGTACATGCGCGCCCTGGAGCGCGCCAACAAGGTGCGTCTGGCCCGCGCCGAGCTGAAGCGCAAGGTGGCCACGGGACAGATCCATGTCGCCGCCGTGATCCTCGACTGCCCGTGGGAGGCCGAGAGCATGGCCGTCGCGGACCTGCTGACGAGCCAGCGCCGCTGGGGCGAGAGCCGCTGCCGCAAGTTCCTCGCACAGATCCCGATGTCCGAGACCAAGACGGTCGGCTCGATGACCGAGCGCCAGCGGCGCACGCTCGCCGCGCGCCTGTCCCCCACGATGGCGCTGCCCGAGCCCGACGCGATCGCCGCGCAGCACCGGCGCGAAGCGGCGGCCCAGCACGCGTTCGCGGCGCCGCGCAACGGCGCGCTCGCCCTCAGCCGCTGAGCGCCGCCGGGGCCGCGCATCCGCGCGGCCCCACAGCCGGCGGGACACCCGCCCGCCCAGCCGAGATGGAGACCGGTCGCCGGGGCCGCGCATCCGCGCGGCCCCCACAGCTACGGACAGCCCGAGGAGAGCTTCAGCTCCCACCACCCCGCGAGCATCCCGAGCAGGCCCAGGCGCGGGCGGACCTGCCAGACCCCGCAGCCGCCTTCGCCGAGATCCGCGACGGGCAGCCGCGCGAACTTGTAGCGACCCGGCTCCAGCCGCATCATCTCCAGGCGCGCCCGCGCGCGCGCCTCGAAGGCGGCGCGCTGCGCCGCCTCGCGCTGGGTCTCGTGCACGCGCAGCGCGAGACGATCGCGCAGGCGCTCCAGCTCCCCGAGCGACAGCAGGCGCGGGCCGCCGAAGCGCTCGCCGCCCGCGGGGCGGCAGGGCAGGTGGGGGAAGGCGCCGGCGAGAAGCCCCGACAGCTCGCACTCAAGGCGTGCGATCTGCGCGCGCAGATCCTCGCGCGCGGCGCGCTCGGGCGGAGCCGCGGAGGGCGCCGCAGCGGGTGCCGCAAAGGGCGCCTCAGACGGCGCCTCGGGAACTGCGCGAGCGGTGTACTGCTCCAGCAGGGCCATCCCGTCTCCTCGCCACGGTTGTACCGCACGTCATTCTACAGGTCCCCCGCGACCCATTCCAGGGCGCTCAGCGCGCTCCACAGCGCCTCCTCCACGTGCAGCGCCGGGACCCCCGCCACCTGCACGGCGAACAGGGCCAGCTCACACGAGTCCTCACGCACCCGGTGCGCCGGCCCCGGGTCGTCGAACAGCAGCGCCAGCGCGCTGCTGGCGTCCGCCACGACCAGCCGCCCGGCGGCCAGCGGCTGCGCATCCTGGCGCTCGACCTCCACCCCACCCAGCCTTTCGCCCAGCCCCCCGCCCGGCCGCTCGCCCTGCCCCTCGCCCGGCCCGTCGCCGAGCCCGTCGCCCGCGCGTTCGCCCAGCCGCTCGCCGTGGCGACTGACGCGCACCCCCAGCGGACCGTCCAGGCGCTGCGCGTCCAGCGCCCACACGGGCACGGACGTGTCCACGAGCGCGATCGTGAGGATGTCCGCGAGCAGCCCGCGCGAGGGGAAGCCACCGCGCATCATGCGGTCGAGCACGGCCAGTTCGAGCGGCGGGCGGCGCACGTCGGGGTCCAGGCCGATCTGGCGGTAGAAGATGCGGTACGCCGCCGGCACGGCACGGCGGCGCACCGTTACCGCCTGCGCCCCCGCCCAGCGATCCGAGAGCATCCGCAGGCGCTCGCGGATCGCGGGCGGCGAGCTGCCCGTCAGCGACGCGCGCGGGCGCACGTGCGCGTGGGCCACGACGAGGCGCAGCTGCGGGAACTCCTCGCGCACCTCCGGCGCGCACCACCCGACCGTCGGCTGCGCGCTCACCGCGGCGCCCTCCAGCCACGCGCGCGCGCCGCCACGGCCAGCTCGCTCACGCGCGCGCGCAGGCGCGCGGGCGAGGGTTCGCCCAGCAGCGGCGCGCCCTGCGCGACTCCACCCGGGTACGCGAACGTCAGCTGCGGGCACGTGGACACCTTGTACAGCACCGCGAGCACCCCGTCGCGATCGAAACCCACGGGCAGCGTGAGCCCGCGCGCGGCCACGAGGCGGCGCAGCGCGGCGCGTTCCCCGCGGGGCTGGATCGCCACGGCGGCGAAGCGCACGCCGGGAAAGGCCGGCGCGAGGCGCTGCATCTGATCGAGCACCGCCGCGCACGAGCCGCCGTTGACGAACAGCGCGAGCACCAGCGGCGCGCGTTCGTACAGTTCGCAGACGTTGAGGATCTGCGCGCCGCGCTCGCGGCAGGCCGCCGTGCGCCCGTTGGAGCCTTCGTCGGCGTGGCGGGCGACGTCGGCGTCGCCTTCCAGGCTGCCGGCGGCGAGCGGCACGGCGAACGGCGGCAGCGGCTGCCCGGCGGCGATGCCGCTGGCGCCGCGGGGGCGCGTGAGCACCGTGTTGAGCGTGATCAGCGCGACCAGCACGAGCCCGATGACGGCGACGTAGCGTCCGTAGCGGGGGCTGGTCCGCGCCAGCTCAGACCGGCTCATGGCGGGCCCGCCGTGCGGCCGCGCGCTGGGGCAGCGACAGCCGCACACCGCGCTCGGCGAGCGCGAGCGCCGCCGGCAGCGCCACCAGCACCCCGATCAGCGACGCGCTCAGGTCGACGAGCGTGACGATCCCGAAGTCGCGCAGCATGGCGATGTCCGACAGCACGAGCACGCCGAAGCCGGCGATCGCCGTGATGCCCGAGGCCGCGACGGCGGCCCCCGTGCGCCCGTAGCCGCGGCGCAGGGCCTGCTCGAACGCGTGCCCGGCGAGCCGTTCCTGGCGGTGGCGCTCGGAGAGCAGCACGCTGAACTCCGTGGAGATCGCGATCACGAGCGCCCCGAGCGTCACCGACATCGGGTTCAGCGGCACGCGCAGCGCGAACAGGATCAGCGCCGACCAGCCCGTCGCCAGCGCCACCGGCACGAGCGGCACGAGCGCCCGGCGGCGGTCGCCGCCGAAGGCGAGCAGCAGCACGAGCGCGACCGCCGCGAGGCCCGCGAGCAGCGTCAGCAGGCGCCGCCCCACCGAGGACACCTGCGCGTTGGCGCGCGCCGCGAGCACGGGCAGCCCCACTAGGCGCACGTCGACGCCGGCGGGCGGGTGCAGGGCGGCGCGCATCTGTTCGATCGTGCGCTGCTGGCGGGCGAGGCTCATCAGACGGATGCCGAACGCGAGCGTCGCCACGCGGCGGTCGGCCGTGATCACGTCCTGGGAGAAGTACGGCGGGATCGCGCGCAGCAGCGAGCGGACTTCCGCCTGGGTCAGCTTCGCGGGCGAGCCCCCGAACAGGTCGGGCAGGGAGAAGGCGGGGCACAGCTGCGCCTGCCCGCAGCCGCGGCTCGCGCTGTAGCCGAAGCGCGCGAGCACCGTGCGCTGATAGGCGCTCATCCAGGCGATCGCGGCCGGGTCGCTGAGGTCGCGGGCGCTCACCATCAGGTCGATCTCACCGCCGACGCCCGACGTGCGCTCAAGCGCCGTCAGCCCCCTCAGCGACGCAAGGTTCTGGGGAACCAGCTTGGCGATGTCCGTCTGCACGCGCGTCTGCGTGTCAAGGCCCCAGCCGAGCGCGGCGAGCGCCAGGCCGACGCCGAGCACGCGCTCGGGCCGGCGCACGGCGCCGACGAGCGCGGCGTGGGAGAGGGCGCGGCTGAGCGGGTTCTCCACGAGCAGTTCGCGCGCGCCGCGCCAGGCCGGCGCGAGCCACCTCGCAAGCGCGCCGGCGAGCGCGGCGCGCAGCGCCGCGACACCGCGCCCTGCGACGAGCGGCGCGGCCCCCTCCCCATCCCCTCCCCGCAAACCCGCCTGAGCTTCGCGGCCGCCGGCCAGCACGAGCGCGGCGGAGCCCACCGTCAGCGCGCACAGCAGCGCCAGCGCGATGCCGAGCACGAGCAGCAGCCCGAAGCCGCGCACCATCGGCACGGGAGAGAGCGTCAGCACGAGCAGCGCGCCGGCCGTCGCCGCGCCCGCCGCGAGCAGCGTCGGCCCGCCCTGCGCCGCCGCGGTGCGCACCGCCACGCGCACGTCGGGCGCGCGCTGTTCGCCCAGCGCCTCGTGCACGCGGGACTGAAACTGGATCGCGTAGTCCACCGCGAGCCCGACGAGCACCGGCAGCACGGCGACCTGCGCGATCGTCAGCGGCGCACCGGCGAGCGCGAGCGCGCCGAACGTCAGCGCGCACGCCAGCAGCGCGATCGCCAGCGGCAGCAGGCGCGGGCGGCCTGTGAAGACGAGTCCGAGCACGAGCGCCATCACGAGCAGCACGGCGATCAGCAGCAGGCGCAGGGAGTGGGAGATCGAGCCCGTGAGATCGGCGACGATCGCCGGCTCGCCTGTGATCAGGTACGTCTCGCCGTGCGCGAGGCGCCACTGCCCCATCGCCACCGCCGCGCGGATCAGGGCGATCGTGTGCGTGCGCTGGGCTTCGCTGAGCCCCGCCTTCAGGCGCACCGACACGAGCGCCGCGTCGCGGCTGGGGAACAGGTAGGCGAAGCGCTGCTTGGGCGTGCCCGGCGGCTTGGCCTTGGCGTCGAACACGAGCGCCGAGACGAAGTTGGCGTCGCCGATGCTGGGCGGCCCGTCGAGGCCGTAGTGCAGGCCCAGCGTCAGCAGGCTCTCGGTGTAGCGGGTCAGCGTGATCCTGCTCGCCTGTTCGCCGAGCTGCCTGGCTTCCGCGGCGCTGTGTCCGCGCGCGAGCGCGGCGTGCGCGATCGTGCGCTGCGCGAGCGCCGCCTGCTGCTGGGCCTGCGTGCTCTGCGCGGTCAGCTGGCTCTCGATCTGGCGCGCCGCCTCGGCGATGAACGTGCCCGGGCCGAGCACGACCTTGACCGTGTGGGCGCGCGCGAGCTGCCCGCATGGCCCGCCCGCGCCGCCCTCCGCCGCGAGCCCCGCCGGCGGCACGTTCCCCGACAGGCACCCCTCCAGACCCGCGAGCTGCTCGATGTCCGAGCTGAGCACGAGCTGGCGCACGCTGCCCTTGACGAGCACCTCCACGGGCTCTTCGCCGAAGCTCTGGTAGAAGCGCTGTGTCGCCCTGTAGTCGGCGCTGGAGCGCCCCACGAACGTGTCGGCCGTGGCGCTCGGGCGCAGGCCCAGCGCCAGCGCCCCGGCGCCGAGCGCGAACCCGAGGGCGCCGAGCACCACCAGCAGCGGACGGCGGGCGGCGCCGCCCGCGAGGGCCGATAGGAGCCTGGCCGCGGTCACAGGGTGAGGCTATCTACTCCATGCCCAGGGGTCCGGCCGATTCTCCCGAGAGAAACTGCCGCACGAAAGGGTTGTCGGAGTCGAACAGTTCCTCCGCCGGCCCGGACTGCACGACGCGCCCCTTCCACAGCACGGAGATGTGCTGCGCCACGCGGCGGGCGCTCATGATGTCGTGGGTGATGACGACGTAGCAGCCGCCGTTCTCGGCGTGCACTTCCTTGATCAGCTCGCACAGCAGCGCCGTGCGCACGGGATCGAGACCCGAGTCGGGCTCGTCGAACAGCACGATCTGGGGGTCGAGCACGAGCGCGCGCGCGAAGCCGGCGCGCTTGCGCATCCCGCCCGAGAGCTCGTTGGGCATCTTCTCGTTGGCGTCGCCGAGCCCCACCTCGCGCAGGCGCCTGTTGACGATGTCCGCGATCTCCTCCTCCGCCTTCTCGGTGTGCTGGCGCAGCGGGAACGCGACGTTGTCGTACAGGTTCATCGAGCCGAACAGGGCGCCGTCCTGGAAGAGCACGCCGAACTTCTTGCGCATCTCGAACAGGTCGGGGTCCGACAGCGCCGGCACGGACTGGCCGTGCACGATCACGTCGCCCTCGTCGGGGTACAGCAGGCCGACCATGTGCTTGATGCACACCGACTTGCCCGTGCCCGACGGCCCGATGATCATCGAGATCTGGTCCTCGGGGATGCCCATGTTCAGGCCGCGCAGCACGCGGTTGCGCCCGAAGGCCTTGTGCACGTCGACGAACTCGATCGCGTCCGGCGCCTCGGTCGGACGGCTTTCGCCCGTGTGGTAGCGAAACTCCTCGGCCTCCGCCGCCTCGGCCTCCGGGTCCTTGCGCTCCTCGACGGCCACGGCGGCTACCCCCCGATCGGGGCTCGCGGATTGGCGCCCCAGAAGACCTGCGTGCCGAGCGCCCCGATCAGGTGCACGAGCACGAGGTTCAGCACCATCGACTTCGCCGTCGCGGTGCCGACGCCGACGGGTCCGCCGTGGGCGTTGTAGCCGTAGTAGCAGCCGACGAGCACGATCGCCGTCGCCATGAACATCGCCTTGATCAGGCTGAAGAGGAAGTCCGGCGGGTTCTGGAACTGCCAGAAGATCAGGAAGTACCCGCCGGAGGAGACGGCCGCGACCTGCTGCACGACAGCGAGGTAGGAGGCGAGGAAGCCGGCGCCGATCGCCGCGAGGTACATGAAGGGCAGCACGATCCAGGCGGCCAGCAGGCGCGTCGCGCACAGGAACGTCATCGAGTTGACGCCCATCACCTCCAGCGCGTCGATCTCATCGGAGATGCGCATCGCGCCGATCTCCGCGACGATGCCGGTGCCGACCTTCGCCGCCATCATGTAGCCGAACACGAGCGGCACGAGCTCGCGCAGATCGCACCACGCCGTGAACACGCCCGCGTACGCGGGCGCGCCGACGCCCTTGAGCAGGTACGCGCCGGAGATGCCGCACTGCAGGCCGATCAGGAAGACCAGGCCCCAGATCACGAGCGTCGAGCCGATGATCAGGATGCCGGCCTGGCGAATCGTCTCGCCGAAGAAGCGGAACACCCGCAGCCCGTACACGTCGCGCACGACGGCGCCGATGAAGCGTCCGATGTCGCCGGTCGAGGCGATCCATTCGCGCGGCAGGGCGAGCCATTCGTTCACCGGACATCCCTCCGATCACGGGGACGGCCGATAGCCTTCGCGTGGCGGCGTCCTCGGTCGCTCGTGTGCTGAAGCACACCACGCTCCCTGCGTCCTTGCCACGCTCGACTCTCGGCCGTCCTTTGCATCACTTCGGCACCAATATCTGCGGGTGCGTCGCCAGCAGCACCTGCGTGAACACGTAGTTGAAGGCGAACACGCCGAGCAGCGCGACGACGACGGCCTGGTTGACGGCGCGTCCGACGCCCTCGGCGCCGC
>DATBOY010000063.1:0-1550 GCA_036561645.1 Solirubrobacteraceae bacterium | reverse complement strand
CGGCGCGAGGTCCGTCTTCAGCTCGCCCCGGTCATGCAGCTCGAGCAGCAGCTCGCAGATGTCGTACGTGCGCTCCGAGACGAACCTCAGGTCGGGATCCTCCTCGAGCGAGAGGATCTCGCGAGCCTCGCGCTTGAGCATAAGCGTGCAGCTGGTGGCGTTGCCGACGATGATCGTGTCGTCATCGGTCACCTGCTCGCGTAGCGCCCGGGCCAGGCGGATGACTACCTTGCGCGCATCATCGAAGAGGCCGTTTGACTGCAGGGGCAGCCCGCAGCAGTCCTGCTTGGGCACGATGACCTCGAAGCCGTTGTGCTCGAGGATCGCCACCACCTTCTCGCCCTCCCACGGCTCGTAGTACTCAGTGCCGCAGCCGTGGAAGTAGACGATCTTGCGCCCCGTCGGCGGACTGGTGCGCTTGCGCGCCCAGCGTGAGAAGCGATGGCCGGCGAACTTCGGCGCCGCCGCATCGCGATGGACGCCGAGCAGCTTCTCGCCGAGGACACGGAGCGGCTTGGAGCGCACCGTGAAGTTCGCGATGGGCGCGGCCGGCGTCCCGGCGCGTCCCAGCCAGGTCGGGCGGGTGATGATCCGGTCGCGCAGGGGAAAGCCCTTCTGGCGCTTGAGCTTGTTGCGCGCCTGGGCATTGATCTCGGCGATCTTGACCCCCTGCGGGCACACCTGCGAGCAGATCCCGCAGCCCGAACAGTAGTCCACGGAGGCATCGACGGAGGGCTCGTCCGCGATGCGGTATCGCTCGGACTGGGGCCCTGCGTACTTGGGGCCGGGGAACAGCGGCGTGGCGTTGGACACCGGGCACGCCGTCTCGCAGATCGTGCACTTCACGCAGTGGTCCAGCGAGCCGCGCAGCAGCTCGGCCACGAACAGATCGTTGCCGCCGGAGTCACTCATGCCGTCGCCGCCGTCGGGGACACATGTGCTCCCACCACCTGCGCGGCGCGGTAGCCGGAGGCCAGCGCGATCCCCTCGCCGGAGCCTTCGCGCCACGGGATCGCTCCGGGCAGCGACGCGCCGGCCACGACGACGTTGTCGGCGCCCTCGGCGCGCAGGTCACCGTCCACCGCGACTCCGACGCGCGCCATCGGCTGCTCGTGGAGGTAGGTGCTCACGAAGCGGGGCTCGCCCTCGGCCGGGACGCCGCGCAGCGGCAAGCCCAGCACCCGTTCGTGGGTCACCCAGCGCGAATCGAGCTCGATCGCGCCGGAGGCAAAGCCGCCCGAGGCCAGCACGAACCACGGCGCCACGTAGTTGAGGTCGCGCCCGGCGGCGTGCGTGGAGACCGAGACGATGCGGTCGCCGTCGCGCTCGGAGGAGACAACCTCGCCACCGAGCACGAGCCGCCCCCCGGCGCCGCGCAGCGCCGAGCGCAGGATCTCGTAGAGCCGCATCCCCGGGACCGACGGCGGCAGCGTCGGGATCTCGAACACGCGCCGCCCGAGCCGGTGCTCCACGTCGGCCAGCACCTCATGGGGGTCGCGCAGCCCCAGCATCGCCGGGAGCCCGACGTGCTCTTCGGCGCGCAGCGCCAG
>DATBOY010000062.1:0-6735 GCA_036561645.1 Solirubrobacteraceae bacterium | reverse complement strand
TCTCCCACAGTCCGTGCCACTGCGGCGGGGCGAGCCAGACGACGTCGAACTGCGCGGTCCCGCGGCGGCGCAGGAACGAGAACACGTCGTCCTTGACGACGGTGGCGTGCGCGGCGAGGCGGGTCCTGTGCAGGTTCCACGCGAGGTCCCCGAGCGCCAGGTCGTTGCGCTCCACGAACGTCGCGTGCCGCGCCCCCCGGCTCAGCGCCTCGATGCCGACAGCGCCGGTGCCGGCGAACAGGTCGAGGTAGCGGGTCCCCGCCAGGCGCGGGGCGAGGATGCCGAACAGCGCCTCCTTGCCGCGGTCGGTGATCGGGCGTGTGCCGCTGAACGACGGGGAGCGCAGGCGCGTCCCCCGCGCGGCGCCGGCGATCACCCGCACCGTGCGGCTGTGGCGTTGAGCTGTGCCGCTGACATGCGTAGGCCGTCGCGCGCCGGCTGGGTCAGGCGGCCGCGGATGCCCCGTCGCGCGCCATCACCGTATCTCGCCCCGCGTCCGTCCAGATCACCTGCTCGCGGCCCGGCCCGACGCCGATCATCGCCACCGGGGCGCCGGTGCCCTCGGCGATGAACTGCAGGTACTCGCGCGCCGCCTCGGGCAGGTCCGACAGCGTGCGGCACTCGCCCAGATCCTCCCGCCAGCCGCGCAGCTCCGTCAGCTCCGCCGTGGTGTGGTGCAGCACCGTCTGGTGATACGGGAAGTCGACGAACTCCGCGCCCTCCGCGCCGCGGTAGCTGGTGCACACCTGTATGCGGTCGAGGCCCGACAGCACGTCGAGCTTTGTGATCACGAGCGCCGTCAGCGTGTTCAACCGCGCGGCGTACCGCAGCGCGACGAGATCGAGCCAGCCGGTGCGCCGCGGGCGACCCGTCGTCGTGCCGAACTCGCCGCCGCGCTCGCGGATCAGATCGCCCATCTCGTCGTGCAGCTCGCTGGGGAACGGTCCGGCGCCGACGCGCGTCGTGTACGCCTTGGAGATGCCCCACACTTCGTCGATGCTCTTGGGGCCGACGCCGGCGCCGACGCACGCCGCTCCGGCCAGCGGGTTGGAGGAGGTGACGAACGGGTACGTGCCGTGGTCGAGGTCGAGCATCGCTCCCTGCGCCCCCTCGAAGATCACCTTCCGGCCTGCGTCGAGCAGCTCCCACATCAGCCGCGGGGTGTCGGCGATGTGCTGCTCCAGGCGGTGGCCGTACGTGAGGTACTCCTCGGTCATCGCCCGCAGGTCGAGCTGCGGCTCCTTCTCGAACGGTCGCAGCGACAGGCGCTTGGGCTCCATCGCGGCGACGATCTTCTTCTTGAGGATCTTCTCGTCGAGCAGGTCCTGCACGCGGATCCCCAGGCGCGCCGCCTTGTCGGCGTAGCACGGTCCGATGCCGCGCCGCGTGGTGCCGATCTGCAGGCTGCCGAGCTTCGCCTCGCCGGCGGAGTCCAGCAGCAGGTGGTACGGCATGATCAGGTGCGCGTTGGAGGAGATCCGCAGTCCGCTGACGTCGACGCGACGCGCGCGCAGTCCATCCAGCTCCTCGATCAGCACCTTCGGGTCGATCACGACGCCGTTGCCGATCACGCAGCGCTTGCCGGGGTACAGGATGCCCGAGGGGATCAGGTGCAGCTTCCACTCCACCCCGTCCCGCACGATCGTGTGCCCGGCGTTGTTGCCGCCCTGAAAGCGCACGACGGCGTCGCCGTGTTCGGCGAGCAGGTCGGTGATCTTGCCCTTGCCCTCATCGCCCCACTGGGCGCCCACGATCACAATTCCAGGCATGTGGCGTGGAGTTTACGGGGCCGGGGTCAAGCTCCGCTTGTCCTGCAGCTCGCGCCGGCGGTCCTCGCCGAACAGCGGCAGCGGATCTCCGCAGATGGCGACGAGTCGTGACACGGTTCGCTCTCCGAGCTGCTGCACGAGCAGCTCGGGCGCGAGGTTGGTCGTCACGATCATGGCGCGCTCGTCCTCGTAGCGGGTGTTGACGATCGAGTAGAGCTGCTCCAGCACCCAGTCCGTCGTGTTCTCCGCGCCGAGGTCGTCCACGTGCAGCAGGTCCACGGCCGTGAGGCGCTGCAGGAAGCCGACCATGCCGGCGTCGGACTCGATCGCGTCGCGGATCAGGTTGAGCAGCCTGGGCAGCGAGTGGATGACGACCGAGCGCCCGGCCGCGAGCGCGGCCTGGGAGGCGAGCATCGCCAGCGTTGTCTTGCCGGTGCCTACGTCTCCAAACAGCCACAGGCCGCGTCCGGCGTCCAGGTTCTCGCCGATCCGCTGCACGTAGCGGCGCACGACCTGCACCTGTTCGGGCGCGACGCGCGCGATGTCGCTGACCGGGGGCCGGTCAAACGACACGCCGCGGTACCGGCGCGGCACGCGCCCGGCGAGGCTGCGCGCTCTGACCCTCGCGATCTGTCCGGCGCGGCACGCGCAGTCACTCGCCGTGTTCGTGGCCTCGTCGATCACGAAGCCGCTGCCGTCGCAGATGCCCAGCGGGCACGCGTCGTCGCCGCGGCGGACGTGGATGTCGCCTTCGCCGGCGCTCATTGCGCGTAGCGCTCGCCGGCGTAGTTCAGGAACTTCGGGTACTCCTTCTGGAACGTGAGCGTGACCTCGCCGGTCGCGCCGTTGCGGTGCTTGGCGATGATCAGATCGGCCTCGCCGGGGCGCTCGGAGTCCGGCTCGTAGTACTCGTCGCGGTAGATGAACATCACGAGGTCGGCGTCCTGCTCGAGGTTGCCGGACTCGCGCAGGTCCGAGAGCTGGGGCTTCTTGGGCGAGCGCTGCTCGACGGCGCGGCTGAGCTGGGACAGCGCGATCACCGGCACGCCGAGCTCGCGCGCGAGGATCTTCAAGCCGCGGCTCAGCTCGCCGACGGCGGTGACGCGGCTGTCGTAGCGGCTGTCGGTGCGCATCAGCTGCAGGTAGTCGATGATGATCAGCCCCAGCCCGCCCTCGCACTGGCTGTGCAGGCGCCTGGCCTTGGCTCGGATCTCGAGCATCCCGACGTCGCTCGAGTCGTCCACCCACAGCGGCGCGTTGGCCAGGCGCTGGCTGGCCTTGAGGATCTTTGGCCAGCGCTGCTCGGAGACGCGTCCCTTGCGCAGCTCCTCGCCTTTGATTCGCGCCTGCGAGGCGACGAAGCGCTGCGCGAGCTCGGCCTCCGCCATCTCCAGGCTGAACAGCGCGACGGGCTTGCCGTGCTCGACGGCGGCGTTCTCGGCGATGTTGCAGACGAGCGCGCTCTTGCCCATCGCCGGGCGGGCGGCGACGATGATCAGGTTCCCGGGCTGGAAGCCGCCGGTGATCTCGTCGAGGTCCTTGAAGCCGCTGGGGGTTCCGGTCAGCGAAGTGCCCTCCAGCGACAGGCGGTGCAGCTTGTCGAGCTCCTCGTGCAGCACCTCCTCGATCGCTCGGAAGTCCTGCTGGCGGTCGTCGCGGGCCACCTCCAGCATCGCCTTCTCGGCCTGCTCCACGAGCTCGCGCGGCGGCGCCTGGTGCTCGAGCACGCTGGCCTGAATCTCATACGTGCTGCTCAGCAGGCGCCGCAGCAGCGCGTTCTCGCGCACGATCTGTGCGTAGCGGCGCGCGTGGCCGGCGGCGGGCACCACGCCGGTGAGCTCGTCCACCGACGCCGGTCCCCCGGCGTCCTCGAGCTTGCCCATCTGGCGCAGGCGGTCGGTGACGGTGAGCACGTCGACGGGCTCGTTCTCGTTGTACAGCGCGAGCATCGCCTGGTAGATCAGGCCGTGGCGCTGGCGGTAGAAGTCCTCCGCGCGCAGGCCCTCCTCAATCACGAGTGCGTACAGCGCGCGATCGGAGAGCAGGATCGCTCCGAGCACCGACTGCTCGGCGTCGAGGTTGTGCGGCGGCGCGATCACGCCCGCCGGAGGGGTCCGCTCGCCGTTGCTGATCGAAACCGCGCTCATCGCTGGCGCGAGTCTAGGTCGGCCTTCGTCGTGGCCCGGGGGCGCACCCCGCTATGTCGGAGGAAATAAGTCGGCACGAACAGATGTTCGCACTGTGTTCGGACTTACTTCTGCGCTACTTCTGCGCCACGACCATGGTCTTGACGGTGGCCGTCACGCCCTCGAGCACCTCGACCACGACCATGTACGTGCCGACGTTCTTGATCGGCTCGGGCAGGTGCACGTTTTTGCGGTCGAGCCGCAGGCCGCGCGCGTCGCGGATACCGTCGGCGATGTCCTGGGGGCCGACGGAGCCGAACAGCCGCCCGTCGGCGCCCGCCTGCTGGGTGAGGGTGAGCACCGTTTTGTTCAGCAGCGCCGCATTGTCGTTGGCGCGCTCCACGTATTCCCGCTCGGCTCGTTCGGCCGCTTCGATGCGCTGCTGCTCGGCGGCTATCGCCCCGCGCGTGGCGGGCTGGGCGAGCTTGCGCGGGATCAGGTAGTTGCGCAGGTATCCCTTGGACACCTCGACCACCTTGCCCTGCTCGCCTAGCGTCTCTACGTCCTTGAGGAGGATGGCTTCGGGCATCGCGGTTACCGGTGCTCCTAGCGTTCCCGGTCGCGGTCGCCGCGGTCGCGCCGCGGAGCGTCGTCGCGTCCGCCCTCGTTCACGTACGGCAGCAGCGCGATCTCGCGCGCGCGCTTGACGGCGCGCGCGATCTGTCCCTGGTGGCGGCGGCAGGCGCCGGTGATGCGCCGCGAGCGGATCTTGCCCTTCTCGGAGATGAACTTGCGCAGCGAGTTCACGTCCTTGTAGTCGACCTGCTCGACCTTGTCGCGGCAGTGCTGACACGGCTTGCGCCGGCCGCTGCCGGGGCCACCCTTCTTATCTCGGCGGCGGACTGGCTTGCCGCGGCCGCGGGATTTTGCCACTGAAGTTCTACCTCTTGTGCTCGTTGACCGGAAAATCGAGGGCCCCGGCTCGCCGCCATCGGCGGCTGCGCCACCCTCTAAAACGGAATATCGTCGTCGCCGGCTCCGCCGGCGACCGGTGCGGGCTGGAAGTCCCGGTTGTCGACCGGAACGTCGCTGCCCTGAGAGATCCCGTTGCCCGCATAGCCGCCGCTTGAGGCGTCCTCGCGCGAACCCAGGAACTGCACCGAGTCGGCAATGATATCGACTGCCTGGCGCTTTGTCCCGTCCTGGGCTTCCCACTCGCGCCACTCCAGGCGCCCGTCGATCGCCACGGGGCGCCCCTTGGAGAGGAAGCGGGCGGCGTTCTCGCCCTGCGCGCCCCACACGGTGACGTTGAAGTAGTTGGGCTTGTCGACCCATTCGCCGGAGGCCTGGTCCTTGCGGCGCGTGTTGCACGCGACGCGCAGGCTGCACACGGACATGCCGCTGGGCAGCGAGCGAAGCTCGGGATCGGCGGTGAGGTTGCCGGTCAGTACGACCCGGTTGATGTTGGTGGCTGCCACGGTGGTTCCTTTCGGCTCTGACGCCCTGCGGGCGCGCTCGTCCTGAATCGTCTGAAGGTGACGTTCGAGTCTAGACCCGGCCCCGGGCGCGACTTTGCGCGAGGCGCCGGCGACCCCGCTAGTTGCGGGGATTAGCGCCGCGCGAGGACGTGCGGAACACCTCGTCCCAGTACGGCGCGCTGATCCCGAAGCCGCACGTGTCGTCCTGGAAGTGGTGGCGCATGTGGCGCTCGCGCAACGTGCGCCCCAGGCGCCCGTGGGGGCGGAAGTGGTGCAGGTAGTAGTGCAGCATGTCGTACAGCAGGTACCCGGCGAAGAAGCCGGCCCCGAGCCCCGGCGCGTAACGCTTGCCGAACACGACGTACAGCGCTGCGAACACGACCGCGCCGAGCGGCACGCTCACCGACGGCGGCATCACGAGGCGCAGCGGGTCGTTCGGATGGTCGTGGTGCACGCCGTGGATGATCCAGTGCAGGCGCGCCCCGAAGCCCGCCTGTGGCTCGAAGTGGAACACCAGGCGGTGCAGCCAGTACTCGAACAGCGTCCACAGCGCGTACCCGCCGAGCACGAGCCCCGCCAGCGTGGGGACGCCCACGTACGAGGAGCCCCACGTCGCCAGGGCGAGGATCACCGGCACGAAGATCGCGACGGGCACGAGCGGGTGCACGCGCGAGAGCGCGTCGAGCAGCCGCGACTCGAACATCGGCGGCGACGCGCGCAGCACGTCGGTCCTGGTCAGCTGTTGGCCGCTCATCTCCACCCGGTCCATGTACCCGAGTGTATTACCGCATTCGCCGCCGTCGAAGCACGCGCGTACCTTTGTGCAGCGCCGCGCGGGGGGCGAGGAGGCCGTCGCTACGGCCCGAGCGCGGTCCTCTACGCCGGCTCGCCGACCGGGGCCTGCACTTCGGCCTCGGGGGTCTCGGCGGGCCGCGGCGCGGCGGCGGCGCTGCGCAGATCCGGCGCCGCCGGCGTGCCCGGCTTGAGCTTCACGACGCGGAAGCGGACCACCCCGTCGGTGATGCGCAGCGAGCGGTCGAGGCTCGCCAGCAGCTCCGGCGTGGAGGAGTGGAACTGCAGCAGGTGGTACTCGGCGTCCTTGCGGTGGTCGATCGGGTACGCCAGCGCGCGGTCGCCCCACTCGTCGTGGCGCAGCAGCTCGCCCTGCGCGGAGATCGCCGCGCGCGCATCCGCGACGATCTTCGCGCGCACGTCGGCGTCGGACTGCGCGTCGAGCATCAGCACGAGGTCGTATGTGGGCGCCGGCAGAGTCATCGCGTGGCGAGAAGAGTAGCGGGTCGCGGCGATCGTGGGCGCCTGTCTGCTGTTCGGTCGGCACATGTGCCGACCGAGCTCGGCCGC
>DATBOY010000061.1:0-11724 GCA_036561645.1 Solirubrobacteraceae bacterium | reverse complement strand
TGTGCTCGACGAGTGGCCGCAGCGGCTCGTGGCCGTCGAACGTGACGCCGTAGAGGTCGGCGGCTTCGCGCTCGTCCCACGCAGCGGCAGGTGTGAGGTCGATGATCGACGGGACGCGTACGCCGTCGGGTGCGATGCTCTCGATCCGCAGGGCTCCTTCCGGCGACACGAGCGCCGTGTGCACGCCGGACGCGGTCGCGTGGAGCCCCGCGAAGCGAGCGCCTGCATCGAGAGCACGAGCGACCGCATCGCGGTAACCGCCGCTCACCGGATCCCTGCCACGAGTGCGCGGGCCAGGTCGCTGCCGGGAAGCCAGAGTGCCGCAGCGGCGAGCGCGAGGAGGCAGGCGACCGTCACACCTGCGAGCGCCGTCACGCCGCGAATCCCCGGAGCGAGGCGGCGGTCGCGTGAGGGTGCGTCTCCCGCTGTCGTCTCGATGAGCGCGTGCGCGAGCCCGAGAAAGCCGAGCGCGAGCAGGAGGGCGCTGATCGCCGCCGTCCACGGACGGCCCGCGGCGAACCCGCCCGCGACGATCAGCACCTCGCTCGCAAAGAGCGGTGACGGCGGCAGGCCTGCGAGCGCGCCGATCGAGACGCCCATGATCGTCGCGAGCGCCGGCTGCGTGTGTGCGACGCCTGCGGCAGCGTGCGTGCCTGCGCTCGGCTCGTGCCCGAGCAACGGGACGGCGGCGTAGAAGCCGAGCGCCTTGGCGAGTGCGTGGCCGGCGATGTGCACGGCGACACCGGCGAGCGCGAGCGGTGTTCCGAAGCCGATTCCGATGGCGATCACGCCCATGTGCTCGAGGCTCGAGTAGGCGAGCAGGCGCTTCCACGGAAGCCGCTGCCAGAGGAACGGCACGGCGACCGCAAGCGAGAGCAGCCCGAAGCCGAGGAGCACGGACTGCGCGGTCGTGCCTCCGATCGACGGGGTCAGGGCGTTGCTCGCCCGCCACGCGACGAGGAGGACCGACGGCAGGAGCACCGCGGAGAGGAGCGCGGAGATCGGCGCCGGCGCTTCGGAATGTGCGTCCGGCAGCCAGTTGTGCACGGGCGCCCAGCCGATCTTCGCGGCGAGCCCGACGAGGATCAGGATCAACGCGAACAGCGCCGTCTGGGGAGCGAGCCCGGGTGAGCGCCGCGCGATGTTCTGCCAGTCGAGCGTGGCGAGCGTCCCGCCGTGCGGCGCGAGGCCGACGAACAGGATGAGGATGCCCAGCAGCGCGACGGCGAGGCCGAACGTCGTCAGCACCAGATACTTCCAACCGGCCTCCAGCGCGCTGGCGCGCCCGCTGTAAGCGACCAGCAGCGCCGAGGCGCCGGTCGTCGCCGCGATCAGCAGCCACGCGACACCTAGATTCCTCGCCAGCGCCAACGCCAGCAGCGCGCCCCAGAACAAGTAGAAGGCCGTGTAGTACCAGGCGCGCGCGCGGCGCGCGGTGAACAGGCTCTTGCCCGCCCCCGCGAGGTAGGCGGGGGAGACGATCGCGCTGCACCATCCGATCACCGCGATCACCGCGAGGAAGCTCGCCCCAGCGCGATCGAGCACAAACCACGAGCCGTGCAGACCCCGGCCGCCGTGGAGCACGCCGAGCACGCAGGCGACGAGCGCCACCGTCGCGCAGACGCTCGCGCCGAGCACGTTCACACGGTCGGCGCCCGCGGGCGTGCGCGGCAGCCGCACCAGCAGCGCTCCAGCCAGCGGCGCGAGCGGCACGGCGAGGATCAGCGCGTCAGTCACGCAGCACCCCCAGCAGGGAGCTGTCGCCGCTGCCCAGCTGCTCGTGGATCTTGGCGGTGAACGCGGCGGCGACCGACACGATCACGACCAGGTCGAACACCAGGCCCAACTCGATGAACACGGGCAGACCGCCGCGCAGCGACAGGCCCGCGAGATAGATCCCGCTCTCGGCGATCAAGAACCCCAGCGCCTGAAAGAGCACCGCGCGGCGCACCACGGCGGTCGCGATGCCCAGCGCCAGCATCCCCACCGCGGCGTGCTCGACACCGGCATCGGGCAGGCCGACACGCGGGATCAGCTGCTCCACGGCGAGCGCCACGGCCACAGCGATCGCGAGCCGCGCGAGCGCCGGCGACTCGGTCGCGATCGGCCGTGCCTTGCGCGCCCGCCGCACAGTGAAGAGCAGGAGCGCGGGCAGCACGAGCGCCTTGACGATCAACACGATCCCGGTCACCGTCAGCGCCGCGTGCGTGTGCGACCCCCGGGTGATCGCGTAGACGCCGAGCACGAGCGACTGCAGCGCCACAAACGTGATCGCCAGCGAGCGACGACGCACCACGACCACCGCGAGCGCGCTGACCACCAACCCCCAGATCACGGCGCCCGTCATCCGCCGCCCCCGGCGAACGAACTCGCCAATCCGAGCAGGCACAGCGCCGCTCCGAAGCCCAGCAGCAGCGGCACGCGCAGCACCCGCATCTTGGCCTGCACGGTCTCGCACACCGCGAGCGCCACGCTGAGCAGCGGCACACCCGCGGCCAGCATCGCGACCTGCGCCACGAACGACCCGGGGTGGGGGATCACGAGCTCGCACGCGAGCACGAGCACGATCCAGTGACGAGCCGCCGCAGCCCACTGCAGATACGCCAGCTCACGCCCCGCGTACTCCAGCAGCGGACCCTCGTGAACCATCGTCAGCTCGAGGTGGGTGTCGGGGTTGTCGATCGGCTGCCGGCCGGTCTCGGCGACCGCCACGAGGCAGAAGGCGACCCCCGCCGCCCAGTGCGCGGGACTCGACCACACCGAGGGCAGCGTCGCCGCGTGGCTCATCGAGAGCAGATCGGTGCTGTGCAGCGGCAGCGCGAGCAGCACGAGCACGAGCAGCAAGAGGCCGTCGACGAACACCGAGAACATGAGATCCCGCGCTGCGCCCATCAGCCCGAACGCGCCGGCCGTGTCCCACGCCGCGAGCGTCACCGCGAACCGCGCGAGCGCGAGCAGGCCGACCAGCACGAGCGCGTCGTGGCCGAGTCCCCAGTCGGGGGCGTGCTCGGCGACTGGCAGCAGCACCAGCGCCAGCAGCGTGCACGCTGCCACGACCGCCGGCGCGAGCGCGTAGATGAACGTGCGCGGCTCGGGCGTCACACCGCTCTTGCCCCACAGCCGGCGAAGCTCGCGGTACGGCTGGCGCACAGACGGTCCGCGGCGACCCTGCAGGCGCGCCTTGGAGTGCTGGATCAGCCCGACGATCGCCGGCGCGAGGAGCACGCCACCCACGACCTGCACTACACCCGCGGCGAGCGTCTGGGGGCTCACCGGAGGGCCCGCCGCTGTCGCGTGGTGAGGCTCATCCCAGGACCCCAACTCGCGCGAGCGCGAGCAGCCCGCCGAGCAGCGCGAGCAGGTAGATCAGGTAGGCGCGCAGGCTGCCCGACTGCAGGCGGCGCGCGATCCCGGCTCCGCGCAGCGCCCCGCGCGACACCGGCCCGTAGAGCAGCGTGTCGAACAGGTGCGGGACCTCCGCGCGGTACGCGAGCGTCTGCACCACCCCCGCGGGTGCGACCGCCTGCACCTCGCGGCGCGGGCGCAGGAGCGCCTCCAGCACAAGGCGCAGCGGCTTGGTGAATCCCGCCGACGTCCACGCAAGCCCGGCCGCCGGCGGCTGGCCGCACGTCCACGCCGGGGCCGGCGCGGCACGCCGGCCCCTTGCAAGTCGCGCGAGGGCACCGGTCAGCGCAGCGAGCGCCAGCGCCAGCGCCAGCGTCGGCAGCGACCCGGTGCCGGGCACGTTCAACCCCACCCCATCAGGCAGCTTCGCGTGCCCGGGTCCCAGTGCGGCGAGGGTGGGCACGAGCAGCCCGGGCAGCACACCCAACACCACGCACGCTCCGGCGAGGAAGACCATGCTCGCCCGCATCCCGACGGGCACCTCGCCGGCCGCGGCGCACTCCGCGCGGCGGGGCGGGCCGAGCAGCACGAGCCCGACGACCTTCACGAAGCAGTACACGGCGAGCGCCGCAGTCGCCGCCAGCGCCGCGGTCGCCAGCGCACCAGCGAACGCCACTCCCAGATGGTCTGCGACGCCGAGGTGCAGCAGCGACTGCAACGTGAGCCACTCCGAGGCAAACCCGTTCAGCGGCGCCAGCCCGGCGATCGCCATCGCGCCGAGCGCGAACGTCGCGCCCGTCCACGGCATCCGCCGCAACAGGCCCCCCAGCCGATCCAGCTCCAAACCGCCGACGGCGCTGCTGAACGCCCCGGCGCCAAGGAACAGAAGGCCCTTGAACAGCGCGTGGTTGAGCGCGTGCAGCAGCGCCGCCGCGAACGCGATCGCGCTCCACGCGGGCTCTCCGATGTCCGCGAACACGAGCGACGCCCCCAACCCCAGCGCCACGATCCCGACGTTCTCGATCGAGTGAAACGCCAGCAGCCGCTTGAGCTCGTGCGCCATCAGCGCATACAGCACGCCGCCCACACAGGACAGCGCACCCACAGCGATCAGCACGATCCCCACCCACAGCCCGGGTGGGGTCAGCCACTGAAACAGCACGCGCACGAGGCCGTAGAGCGCGAGCTTGATCATCACGCCCGACATCAACGCCGAGATATGCGCCGGCGCCAGCGGGTGCGCACGCGGCAGCCACGAATGAAGCGGCATCAACCCCGCCTTGGTGGAAAACCCGACGAGCGACGCGCACGCGACGAACGCGGCCAAGGCGCCCCCCAACGGCGCGCCGCCCAGCGCGCCGTGCTCGGCGAGCACGAGCATCGACACCCACACGCCGGCGCCCCCGATGTGCGTGATCGCCAGGTACACGAACACGCCGCGGCGAGCCTCTCGATCCTGCCGGGCAATCAAGATCGTCGCCGCCGGGAGGAGCGTCATCAGCTCCCAGAAACCCAGGAAAGTGCTCACGTCACGCGCGAGCACGAACCCGAGCAAAGCCAGCACGAACAAGCCTGTCGCCGCAGCCAACGCTCGACCCTGTCCGGTGGCCGCCAGCGAGTCGCGCGCGAACCACGTCGCCGGCGCCCCGACAACCGCCACGACCACGAGGAAGAAGCCGCTCAGCCCGTCGAGACCAAATGCCGGGCGCACTTCGCTGCGAAACTCCGCGCCCAAAGTGTGCCCCGAGGCGAGCACCCACGCGCCGAGGACGCCGAACACCACGATGCCGGCCGACTGCGCGGCGAGCCCCGCGCGCGGGGATCTGCTCATGCCTGCGTTCAGGGCGCCGACGACGAGCGCCAGCGCCGCGGCGAGAACCAGCGCCTCTGATACGTCCATCAAGCGTTCAACCTGAGTACCGGCAGAGACAAGCCAGGTCCGCGGACGGGGCCACGCTAATCCCAACCGAGGTGCTTGAGATGGCGGTAGGTTTCCCACGCGTCCGCGAGGCGGTCGAACGCATCGACCGTCAACCGGCCCTGGCCGGCCACGAGCGCGATCGCAGCACCAATCGTCTGAGGCTCACAGCGCTCCAACAGGGTCATCGCCGCGAGCGAGCCGTCTGGCGTGCCGAGCAATACAAGCTGCGCCAGCCGAGCCTCATAGCTCGCAGGGGCGAGGACCATCGCGCGTGTCGCCCCGAAGGGCATCAGCGACTTGTCTGCTGTGCGCCCACGCGGGCACGCTCGTCGATTATCCAGATTGCGGCCCGTCGGGACAGCGCACCGGCACCGGACGTCGGCAGGCTGAAGGCGTGCAGAGGCGACTCCGCTGAAACCCGGCTAGACGATCTCGCCCCCAAATCGGCCATCCCTTGTTAGTCTACTATCTTCTAAGATTGAGAAGATATACGTTTGCGCCTCTCATGACATGACGCCCGGACGTTGAAACAGCCCAAGAGAGCCAGCTCCGGTGCATCCGACCCATGCTGCAGCTTGTGCCTGAGATAGATCTCCGGGTTCGCGTCCAGCCGTACGCGAAGCGCAACGCGATCGTCGATGAGCGCGACGGCGTCCTACGCGTGGATATCACCGCAGCGCCTGTAGAGGGCAAGGCGAACGCGGCGCTGTGCAAGCTCATCGCAAAACGCGCCGGTATCGCCCGCGGGCGGGTCAAGATAATCCGCGGGGAGCGCTCACGCGAAAAGGTCGTGCGTGTCGAAGGGCTGGCGTCGGCCGAGCTGCGACGCGCATTGGGACTGGCTTCAGGGGAACACTGAGAGGTCGGTGCACCTTGCTCGCACATGCCGACGATGGCGGAGGTAAACGCTGTCGGGGCAAGAACCCGAAGGTCGCGCACTGTACGAGGCGCTGTTCAAGCGGCTCGCGGCGCGCGGCTACCTGATGGCGGTCGCGGGCATGACGCGGCCGAAGCGCTCGGTGCCCTCGCGGATCGGCCGTATCCAGTCGCCGTACTCGACGATGGCGTTGATGGCTGACCACTTGGAGCCGGGCGCGTTGCCCTGCGTCTCGCCCCTGAAGAACAGCTCGGCGATGCGGTCCTTGGTCTGCTGGCGCGAGCGACGAGTGCGGCTGCTCGCCCTATCCACGGCGTCGTTGGGGTAGAGCTCGTCCAGCACCGTGCGGAGCTGGCGCTCGGTGCAGCGCTCGGAGGCGAGCTGGTCGCCGTAGCGCTTGAACTGCTTGTAGTAGTCGATCGAGAGATCCAGCACCCTGCGAGCCTCGTGGACGCGCCGCGTGACCGCTTCGGTGTGGCGGATCGAGAACTTCTGCCGCGCCTGGCTGAGACCCCAGTTGAGGGTGTTCTGGCAAACGACGCGGATCGGCGTCGTCGCCGCGACGACAGCGGTCGAACCATCGTGGCTGTTCATCAGCAGCACGTAGGGCCGCACAGCATCGCCCCCGACCTCGACATGCTCGGGCAGCGTCGCGAGCACCCACACGCGCCGGCCGCCGTGCAGGCTCCCCGCCGTCTCGAAGTTGATCGCGCTCCCCAAGATCAGGTGGCCCCACCCGTTGCGGGGCCGGTCGCAGGCCCGGCCGCAGCCCCCACCAGGGGGCTGCGACAATGGCCGAGGCCAGCCGGCTCACGCGGCGGATTGCCAGCGCCCAGATCCGCGCTCCAGGCGGACAGGGTCTGGCTGCCCCTAACCGGCCACAATCGGAAGCCGCAAGCTCACTCGATCCGTCTAGGGATCGTCGGCTCGCCGGTTTCGTTACCGCACCGTTACCGCAGATCCCTGTCCGACTGGTCCACTATTGTTCGCGTTCGACCGGCCTCAGCTTTCCGGCCATCCGGAGCAAATAAGTCTCCACAGAGCCAAACAGGGCTCTAAAACTCCAAGCGGCGGACGGGCCTCGAACCCGCGACCTCGAGCTTGGGAAGCTCGCGCTCTACCAACTGAGCTACCACCGCGCGCACAGCAGATCTTACGCCGCCGCGGCGGCCCGAGCCTGCACCCGACCCCGCCTGCGCCCCGGCGCCCCCCGGCCTCTACCCTTGCAGCTGCCGATGAAGCGCCTCGCTCTCCCCGTCCTCGTCTCCGCCGCCGGCGCCGCGCTGCTCGCGCTGCTCGTGTACGGGGTCACCCACCAGGCTGCCAGCCGCACGCTCGACGAAGAGGTCCGACTCGCGCGCTACCCGCTCGCGCCGCAGGCCACGCGCCTGCTGCCGACCCTCTCCGGCGGCGGCCGCGGCTCGCTGTCCGGCTACGGCGGGAAGGTCGTGCTGCTGAACTTCTGGGCGTCGTGGTGCGTGCCGTGCGAAGCGGAGGCGCCACAGCTCGCGCGCACGCAGCGGCAGCTGCGGACGCTCGGCGCCACCGTGCTCGGAGTCACGTACAAGGACGCCTCACCCGACTCGATCGAATTCGTCCATCGCTTTGGGCTCACGTATCCCAATCTGCGCGACCCCGGCGGGGAATTCGCCCACGCCTACGGCACCGACGAGCTGCCGGAGAGCTTCGTGATCGACCGCCGCGGGCGCATCGTCGCGATCTCGCGCGGCGAGGTGAACGCCGCGTTTCTGCGCCGCGCCGTCGAAGTGGCGCGCAGCGCATGAGCCCCCGCCGCCCCCGCGGACGCCCGCCGGCGGCTCGCGCCGTCGCCGCGGCGCTCGCACTCGCTCTCAGCCTCGCTGCGACCCTCGCCTCAACAGCACCCGCCGTCGCCCCGCGCGCCAGCCTGCCCGCGATCGAAAGCCAGGTGATGTGCACGACCTGCAAGATCCCGTTGATCGTCGCGCAGTCCGCGCAGGCCGATCGCGAGCGGGCGTTCATCAGCCGCCTGATCGCACAGGGGCAGGACACCGACCAGATCAAGCACGCGCTCGTCGGCCAGTACGGCCGGCAGGTGCTCACGCTGCCGGCGACGCACGGCTTCGAACTCGCCGCGTACCTCGTGCCGATCGCCGCCGTCGGGCTCGCGCTGCTCGCGCTCGTGCTGCTGCTGCCACGCTGGCGCCGCCGCGGCCGCGAGCAGCGCGCCGGGTTGGCCGCCACCGGCGGCGAGCCCACGCTCGGCCCTGCGGACACGGCGCGCCTGGAGGCCGATCTCGCGCGCTTTGACTGAAGCGCTGACCCGGCCACCCCGCCGAGCCGGCGATCCCCGTCGCCGCAAGCTCTCCCAACCCGCATCGCGGGCGCTCCTCTCCGGCCCTACATCTCCTGCGGCGCCGTCACCCCCAGCAGCTCCAGCGAGCGCGCGATCGCGCGCTGGGCGGCCACGCACAGCGCGAGGCGCAGCGACTGCAACGCCGGCGGCTGCACGTCCAGCACGTGACAGTCGCGGTAGAACGCCGTGAACTCCTGCGCCAGCTCCAGCGCGTACGCCGCTATGCGGTGCGGGGCGCGCCGCCGCGCCGCCTCTTCGATCTCTTCAGGGAAGGCGAGCAGCTTCTTGATCAGGTCGCGCTCGGAGGCGTGCAGCGGCTCCGCCGGCGCAGCGCCCAGCTCGCTCGCGGCCGCCGCGCCCATCTCCATCGCCGGCGCCGCGCCCGCGCCGCCCGCCGGCGCGCCGCTCCCACCCGCGGGCGCCCCCCCGCCGACCTGCGCCAGCGCGCCCGCCACGCGCTCCGCCCCCGCCTTCGCCAGCACCGAGCTGATGCGGGCGTGGGCGTACTGCACGTAGTACACGGGGTTGTCGCTGGACTGCTCGCGTGCGAGGTCGAGGTCGAGGTCGATCGTCGTGTCGTGCGAGCGCGACAGCAGAAACCAGCGAGCGGCGTCGACGCCGATCTCCGCGACGAGGTCGTCGAGCGTGACGAACTCGCCCGCGCGCTTGGACATCTGCGCGCGCTCGCCGCGGCGCACGAGGTGCACGAGCTGCATGATCAGCATCTCCAGGTGCTGCGGGTCGCCGCCGAGCGCCTCGTAGGCCGCCTTCATGCGCGCCACGTAGCCGTGGTGGTCGGCCCCCCACACGTCGATCTGGCGCTGAAAGCCGCGCTCGCGCTTGTCCTGGTGGTAGGCGATGTCCGAGGCGAAGTACGTGTGCTCGCCGCTGGAGCGCACGAGCACGCGGTCCTTGTCGTCGCCGAACTCGCTCGTCCGCAGCCACAGGGCACCCTCGCTCGTGTACGTGCGGCCCTGCTCCGCCAGCCGCGCGAGCGTGTGCTCCAGCGGGCTCGGCTCGCCCTCCTGCAGCGCGCTCTCATAGGCCCAGTGATCGAATTCGAGCACGCGGAAGGCCCCCAGGGACCCCTCCATCTTCTGCAGGAGCTCCGCCACGGCGAGGCGTCCCAGGCGGTCGGGGTCGCGCTCGTCCTGTGCCAGCCCGGTGAGCGCCTCGACATAGTCTCCGTGGTAGCCGTCCTCGGGAACGGGATCGCCGCGCGCGAGCGCGGCGATCGACTCGCCGAGCTTGCGCACCTGCGAGCCCGCGTCGTTGACGTAGAACTCGCGCGCCACGCGGTGGCCGTGGAAGGCGAGCATCCGCCCGAGCGAGTCGCCGTAGGCGGCGTTGCGCGCGTGGCCCACGTGCATTGGCCCGGTGGGGTTCGCCGAGACGAACTCGATCAGGATGTACTCGGGCTGCTCCGCGCCCTCGGCGCCGAACCCGGCACCCGCCGCGATCACCTCCGCGAGCGCCTCAACCAGCCACGAGTCGGCCAGGAACAGGTTGAGGAAGCCGGGCCCCGCCACCTCGTAGCGATCGAGGCTCGCGCCGAGCCGTGCCGCGAGCGCCTCGCCGAGCCGCTCTGCCAGCTCGCGCGGCGGGTACCCCGCCTCGGGCGCGAGTAGGAGAGCGGCGTTCGTGGAGTAGTCGCCGAACTCCGCGCGCCGCGGGCGCTCGAGCGCCACCGATGCCAGCCTGCCGGCGACTGCGGGCTCGCTCGCGCCCTCGCCGTCCTGGCGCCCAGCCAGCTCGGCGACGGTGTCGAGCACCGCACAACGCAGCCGCTTGAGCGGCGCTGCAGCGGCGCTAGCCATGCCCGGCTGGGGCCTGGAGGTGGGGGTCTGGCGGCTCGCCCATCGGTCCGTTCCCGGCGGTTGCGATACTAGCCGTGTGAACGAGCAAGACCCAGGCGCCGAGCGCCACATCAACATCCACCTTTCCCCCGAGATCATGGGGGGCGTGTACGCGAACTTCGCCAACGTCAGCCATTCGGATTACGAGTTCACGGTGACATTCGCCCGCGTCGACCACGAGGTCGAGGCCGACGAGGTTCCCGGAGTGGTCGTGTCGCGGGTCAACATCTCCCCACGGTTCATGCGTGAGCTGATCGACGCGATGGAGGACAACTACTCGAAGTGGCGCACGCGCGAGGGGATCAAGAACCTCCCCGAGTACGGCGGCGGCGAGGACCCGTCGGGCGCGTAGATCGCGCCTCCTCGCCGGCATGACGCCTCGTGCGACACGCCGGCCGGTCCGTCGCAGCGCCGGGTGGATGGAACGCGTGCGCGGATTCGGTGTTCATACGCTTCAGGCATGGAGGTCGCGGTCATCTCCGACATACACGCCAACCGGCACGCCTTCGAGGCCACGCTCGACGCCATCGCCGCGAGCGACGCGGCGGAGCTGTGGTGCCTCGGCGACCTCGTCGGCTACGGCGCCGAGCCCGACGCGTGCGTGGAGCTCGCGAAGGAGCACACCGCGGTGTGCCTCGCCGGCAACCACGACCTCGCGGTCACGGGCGAGATCCCGCTCGACGAGTTCTCCCGCGGCGCGAGCCTTGCTGCCCAGTGGACGCGGGAGGTGATCGAGCCGCAGAACCTCGAGTTCCTCGAAGGCCTCACCCCCAAGGGGACGGAGGGCGCACTCGGCCTCTACCACGCGAGCCCGCGCGACCCCGTGTGGGAGTACGTGCTCTCGGCGCTCCTCGCCGAGCTCTGCCTCGACACGATGGAGTCCCGCATCGGCCTGATCGGGCACTCCCACGTCGCGCTGTCGTTCGTGCGCCGGCCCGGCGAGCCGACGACGGGAGAGGCGCGGCGGGACGGCTCGCGGCTTGATCTGGGGGAGGGCGAATGGCTGCTGAACCCGGGCAGCGTCGGACAGCCGCGCGACGGCGATCCGCGCGCCGGCTGGCTGATGCTCGACCTCGACGTGATGGATGCCTCCTTCCACCGCTCCGACTACGACGTCGCCGGCGCCGCCGCGGCGATCCGCGCGGCACGCCTCCCCGACTCGCTCGCCGAGCGCCTGGAGTACGGGCAGTGAGCGGCGGCGACGCCCGCAGCTCCTCGCAGCGCCTGCCGGGGCGGCGTGCGCTCGTGCGCGCCGCCGCCGCCTGCGCGCTCGGCGTGACCGCCGCCCTGCTCGTCTCCTGCGGGAGCTCCACCAAGGGCCTCATCCCCACCGCCGACGCGGGACCCCTGCAGAGCGACTTCGAAGCGGTCGCGCAGGCGGCGCAGAGCG
>DATBOY010000060.1:0-15568 GCA_036561645.1 Solirubrobacteraceae bacterium | reverse complement strand
ACCGGTTCGATTCCGGTCGTCGCCTCTGGAGTGCCCTCCCCGGCGTTCGCGAACACAGGCCCCGCCCGCGCCACGAACGCCCCCCTCAACCCGGCGTCACAGCCAGCGGCGCCAGGCGCGTGCGTTCGACCAGCTCCAGCTTGCGCTTGAGCCGCCGGAACTCCAGCTGCTGCTGCGGCGTCAGACGCGTGCCGCGATGGGCGAGGTTGCGCCGCTCCAGGGGGTCGCGCCGCAGGTCGTACAGCTCCCATTGCGGGGGCACACGGCCGGCGGCGTCGTAGTAGCGGGCTATTTTCCAGCCTCGCTCGCGGATGCTCACGATGTGGTTGGGCGGCGTCGGGTACGGGCCGTGGGCCTGGCCGGACTGCCAGTCGTCGTACGTGAACACCGTGTAGTCCTGGGGCGCCTTCGCGCGCCCTCGCAGGACCTTCGCGGAGTAGTCCACGCCCTGCCACGCCGCGCGCGCGCCGCGCGGCGCTCCGAACAGGCTCGCGAGGGTGGGCAGCAGGTCGACGTGTGAGACGAGCGCGCGCGACCGGCGCGGGCGGGGGTAGAGGCGCGGGTTGGAGTACACGAGCGGGACCCGCTGGGACTCCTCGTAGACGTTGAAGTTCTTCTGTCGCAGACCGCCGTGCGCGAGGCCCATCTCGCCGTGATCGGAGGTGCGGATGACGAGCGTGCGCTCGCGCAGGCCCGTCGCTTGCAGGGTGTCGAGCACGGCGACGAGGTAGTCGTCGGAGGCCTTCATCAGGTTGGCGTAGAAGTTCAGGTACTCCCGCTGCATCCTCGCGCCGGCGATGCGCCCGCTGCCGGCGTCGAAGAGGTCGAGGAACTGCTTCTGGACGTGGGGCTTGGTCGAGAGGTCCTCGCCCGCCGTCGCCGGCGGGCGGATGCTCCCGCGCAGCCACGCGGCGTCGTAGCCGCCTTCTTCGTAGGTGGTCGGATAGAACAGCACGTCGTGGGGGTTGACGAGCGAGATCACCATGCAGAACGGCTGCTCGCGCGCCGCGCGCGAGCTGAGGTACTCAAGCGCGCCTTCCTGGCCCGTGAGGGCGGCGCCCTGGGAGTCCATGAAGCGCCCGTCGTTGTCGACGGTGCCCCCGCCCGCCTCCGAGAGTTCCTGGTTGGCGCCGGCGTCCGGCGGGTTCCAATCGTGAAAGCCGTACACGCCGACGTCGGAGGGCTGCCACTGCCGGCCACGCATCTTGCTGAGGTGCCACTTGCCTTTGTACACCGTGTGGTACCCGGCGGCGGACATCACCGAGGCGATGTTCGCGAAGCCGAGCGCGAGTTCCACTTGGGGGTATTCGGCGGCGGGCATACCCTCCTCCAGCGTGTACTTGACGCCGTGCTGGGCGGGGAAGTAGCCGGTCATCAGCGTCGTGCGCGCGGGCGAGCACATGCAGGCGTTGGTGAACGCATTGTCGAACGTGAGCCCGTGGCGCTGCAGGCGCGTGAGCCCGGGCAGGTGCCGCCGCGACCACCCGGGCGGGAAGTGCTGGATCGCGCGCTCCTGGTCGGTGAGGAAGAGAATCATGCTCATTCCCGCCAGCGGCGCCGGCGGGGAGGTGGGACGCGGATGCGCGGAGCCGCGAGCGCGAGCCTCTCCGACCAGCCCTCCCACCCCTCCGAGCCCTCCGGCGAGCAGCGCTCCCGGCGCCGCTGCGGCGGCCGCCTTCAACAGCTCGCCCCGCGTCACCTTGCGGGTGTGATCCTGTGGTGTGCTCACGGCGTGCTCCTCGCGGTTGCCCGACACAATGGAGCCGCTGAGGCGCCCTACCACAGACCGGCCGCGAAATTTTAACAGCTCGACCTCGCCGTGGAGCGAGACCTGCGCGACCTGCACGACTTGCGCGACTTGCGCGCGTCAGTCGCTGAGGTGCTCGCTGTCGGCCTCGCCGTACACGGCGTCGGCCGTCTCCTCGGCGGGTCCCGCGTCCTGGATGATGCGGGACGGAGTGTGCTCGTCGCCGTGCGAGGCGTGCTCGATCAGATCGTGCTCGGCCAGCTCGAAGCCCTCGGCCTCGCCGCCTCCCGCCTCATCCACGCCGCGACGCTCTTCGCGGTGGCGCTCGGCGGGGTCCATGAGCGGCTCGGCGGGTGTGGGGTCGTCCATACTCGGACACTGTACTCGCTCGCGTGGACCGGCCGATGACGGGGATCGAGCGACCTCCGTGCGTAGCTTGCCCGCGCGCATCCGAACTCTCTACGGATGGCACCGCCGACGGGCTGACCTAGGGTCCAGAGCACAGACAATTCGGAAAATCCCTGAGTCGCAGTGCCGGCTCCAGAGGCTTTTCGTCAATGCAGCGGCAGCGGGGCGCAGATCCCGCAAAGGAGGTTCATCCCAATGCCTGAGCCCAAGGTTAAGCGCCCAGCGGCCCGCCGCGCACCGGCCCGCCGCGCGGCGGCGCCCAAGACGGCGGCCACCCGCACCCGCTCCGCGGAGGACAAGAAGCGCACGCGGGCGCACGCGGCCGACCGCACCGCCGTGCTCTCCGACGACGTGCTCAAGTCGCTGGACGCCGGACAGCGCGCCGCGATCGACGCGGTGCGCAAGTTCGTCGACACGGTCGAGGAGAAGCTGCCGGCGCGCGGCGAGCGCCCGGCCAAGCGCCAGGACATCGTCGACGCGGCCCTGGAGATGGCCGACCGCCTGGTGCACACGCAGTACGACTTCCTGCGCACCGTCGTGCACAGCGCCGGCAAGGCGCTCAGCGGCTCGGACGGCGCCAGCAAGAAGTAGAGGCGACGCGCGCGGGCGGGTACCCCGAGCCCGCCCGCCGCGCGCCCTACGCCGGCTCGACCGTGCCCGCCGCCGCGCGCCGCCCGGCGCGCCGCTGCAGGGCCATGCCGCTGTGAGAGCTCTTCGCCGCGTACATGGCGCGGTCGGCTTCGATCAGCACCGCCTCGTAGTTGGCCGTGTCGGCGTCGATGATGGCGATGCCGATGCTGGCGCCGCTCTGCACGCGCTGGTCGGCCACGGGCACGCCGCACGCGGCGATCGTGCGGCGCAGGTTTTCGGCGACGCTGCACGCCGCGTCGGCGCCCGTGTTGGGCAGCAGCACGGCGAACTCGTCGCCGCCGAGGCGCGCCACGAGGTCGGTGCCGCGCAGGCGCTTGTGGATCTCGACGGCCACGGCCTTCAGCAGGTCGTCGCCGGTCTTGTGGCCGTACGTGTCGTTGACGGCCTTGAAGTTGTCGAGGTCCAGCACGAGCAGCGCCGCGTGCTCGTCGTAGCGCTGGCAGCGGCCCACCTGCTGGCTCAGCTCGCGCTCGAAGCGCCGGCGGTTGTACACGCTCGTTAGGGGGTCGTGCTCGGCGAGGTGGCGCAGGCGCTCCTCCATCAGCTTGCGCTCGGTGATGTCCTGGATCTGGGCGATGAAGTGCAGGGGCTTGCCCTGGCGGTCGCGCACGATCGACACGGACAGCATCGCGGAGATCACGTGCCCGCGCGCGTGGTAGTAGCGCTTCTCGATCTGGTACTCGCGGATCTCACCGGCCTGCAGGCGCGTGAGCTGCTCGAGATCCAGCGACAGGTCGTCGGGATGGGTGATCTCGTGAAAGGTCTTGCGGTGCAGCTCCTCGGAGGTGTACCCGGTGATCGTCAGCAGCGCCTGGTTGACGCGCACCCAGCGCCCGTCGGGGGTCAGCAGGGCCATGCCGATCGGCGCCTGCTCGAACACCAACTCGAAGCGCTCCTGCGCGTGGCGGCGCGCCTCCTCGGCGTGCTTGCGCGGCGTGATGTCGCGGAACACGGCCACGGCGCCGGGGATCGTGCCGCTGGCGTCGGGGGCGAGCGGGTTGACCTCGACCTGGTAGCACACCGTTTCCTGCGCCGACCACACCTCCAGCGTCTGCGGCTCGCCTGCGAGCGCGGCTGCGAACAGCGGCTTGTAGATCTCCCAGCGCTCGGCGGGCAGCGCCTCGGGCGCGTAGCGGCCCTCGAGCTCCCCGGGCTGCTGTCCCTGGCACTCCAGCGCCGGCCCGGCGGCCAGCACGAAGCAGTACTCGCGGTCGAACACGAGCGTGGAGGTCAGCGGCAGCGTGCGCAACACCGACAGTGCGACGCCTCCGGCGCTCAGGTCGCTCATCGAGTAGCCCTCCAGTGTTGACACTCCGCCGTATCGGCGCGCGGCGGGCGAACCTTGACCGCCGGGGGCGGACGTTGCGCGCGTTTATCACCGGTATGGCCGGCGTGCTAGTCGGGCGATTTCACCCGCGGCGCGGCGTCGGGCCGTCAGCGCCCATCGGCCCACCCGCGGCGCCGGCGCCCCGCGCCCACCCTGCCCCCTGCCCACGTCAGGCCCGCGCGACGGACGCCAGCGCCCGTTCGAGGCTCTGCCACGTCTGCGGCCCGCGCAACGTTTCGTGCACGCGCCCGCGCGCGTCGAGCACGACCGTGACCGGCAGGCCGATCGAGCCGTACCTTCGGTACACGGCCCCTTCGGGGTCGAACAGGCTGGGAAAGCGCCAGCCGTTGCGACGCACGAAGTCCCTCGCGGCGGCGCGGTCGTCCTCGACGTCCACCCCGACCAGGCCGGCGCGGCCGGCGAGCCCCGCGTAGAAGCGCGCGAAGGCGGGGGCCTCCTTGCCGCACGGCGTGCACCAGCTCGCCCAGAACACGACGACGGCGGGGCGCCCGCGCAGCTCGGCGAGCGTCACGGCGGGTCCGGCGAGCGCCGCGCGCGGCAGCGCCGGCGCCGGCCCCGTGCCGGAGCGCTTGCCGGCGAGCCCGAACGCGAGCGCCGCCGCGAGCACGGCGAGCGCGCCCCCCCAACCCAGCCAGCGCCGCCGTCGCACGAGCGCCCGCGCGGCTACTCCGAGGCGAGCAGCGGCACGTCGTGGGCGATGTCGCTCGGCTTGAAGTTGGCGGCGTACAGCGTCGTGATCTTGCCGCTCGCGCTGATCCCGTACACGAGCCCCGTGTGGTTGACGAGCTCGGGCTGCTGCGCGTCCTTTTCCGAACCGACGTTCCACGCCGACCACACCTTCGCCAGTTCCGGGGCGGAGCCGACGAGGTACTGCATGTGCCCCGTCATCTGGTGGCGTGCGAGGAAGCCCGCGATCGCCTTGGGCGTGTCCCCGCGCGGATCGACGGACACGGTGATGATCTGCACCTTGGCGGACTCCGCGGGTCCCATCAGGGTCTGCGCAACGTGCAGGTTGGCGGCGATCAGCGGACACACGTCGGGGCAGTGCGTGTACAGGAACGTGACGAGCACGGCCTTGCCGCGGTACTGCGCGATGTTCACGGGCGCGCCGAGGTAGTTGTGCAGCGCCAGCGCCGGCGCGAGCGCGGGCGGCGAGGCGACGGCGCCGCGGAAGCTCGCCGAGGGCACGGTGTGCACGACGCCCGCCGCCGGCGCGCTCTTGCCGCCCCCGCCCTGCGTGAGCAGCGCGACGCCGCCGGCGATCACGAGAATCACGACGAGCGCCAGCGCCACCCGCGGATTCAGGCCCGCGCGAGCGCGGCCGGCGGGCGTCTGCGGGGGACCTTGCGAAACCATCGGACGGCGAACTTAGCATCCCCCGTGCACGCGTGCGCCCGGTTCCCCCCACATTCGAGATCCGGGGAGCCCGTGCCACATGTGGCACGGGCCGGGGCCGCACATGTGCGGCCCCGCCGGTCGGCACATGTGCCGACCGGAACAGCGATACCCGTACGGTGACGGGCGCGCGCGCCAAGGGCCCCGGGCGACGGCCCGCCCCCACTGGCCTGCGCCCGCGCTCGCGACCGGCTCATCCGCTGGCCCTCGGGCGGCACGTCGGCAAGAAACCTTGCATTCCTTCCGATGTGATGCGGATTGCAGGGGAACGTGGTACGGTCCCACCTGTTCGTGCCGAGTTCTCCTCCCCACGGGGACGAGAAGCGGGGGACCCAAATGGCAGTCGCGAGACTGCGGGGGCGAATCGCCACAGCGGTGGCGTAGCGTACACACGCGAGCCCGACAGCTAACCCCGTAGGCGCCCAGCAACGTGGAAAGGACGCGCTACGCATGTCGGGATTCCCGAGAGATCTTGCTGCTCTGCAACCGTGGGAGGCGTCGCTGCAACGCTCCCAGGCCCGCCGCGACCGGGCCGCGCGCCGCGGTGCGCGCGGCGCGAAGGCGGGCGGCGCGCCGGCGCTGTCGTCAATCCTCGCAACGGCGCCCTCTGCGGGCCTCGCGTCCTCCTCGGGCCTCGCGTCCCCCTCGGGCCTCGCGTCCTCCTCGGGCCTCGCGTCCCCCTCGGGCCTCGCGTCCCCCTCGGGCCTCGCGTCCCCCTCAGACCTCGCGCCGGCGCCGTCCTCGCGGCCGTCCGCATCTGGTCGCCTGCGCAGCTTCCGCGACCTGTCCGACAGCGAGCTGTGGCACCTCTCCCTCGGGCGCTCCCGCGCGCGCCGGCGCGCCGCCGAGCTGCGCTTCGTGCCCGCCGGCTCGCGCGCCAAGCGCGTCTCGCTCGGCGCCCTCGTGGCCCTCACGACGACTCCGGCCTCGACGCTCGCCGACGCCGGCGGCACGGGCGCTCCCGGAGTACCCGCCGCCGGGCCGCCGACGACCAGCGAACACGCGATCGTGCTGAGCAGCGGCAGCGAAGGCCGGCAGGTGCGCCTGCTCCAGCAGGCGCTCGGTGTCGCCGTCGACGGCGTGTACGGGCCGCAGACCGAAGCGGCCGTGCGCGCCTTCCAGAGCGCCCACGGGCTGACGGCGGACGGCATCGTCGGCGCGCAGACCAGCGCGGCCCTGGCGGGCCGCGGCGTGCCAGCGGCGGCGATCGCCGTGGCCGCCACGATCGCCGCCGGCACGACGGCCTCGGCCGCCGTGGCGCAGAGCGAAGAAGCCCACGCCGCCGCCACCGCGCGCCGCGAAGCAGCGGCCGCCGCCGCCGCGCTGCTGCGCCTGCAGCGCGCGCTGCACGTCCCCGCGGACGGCGTGTTCGGCCCCCGCACGGAGGCCGCCGTGCGCCACCTGCAGGCCAGCCGCGGCCTCACCGTCGACGGCGTCGTCGGCCCGGCGACGTGGGGCGCGGTCGGCGTGCACGGCGCCGCCACGCTGACGCCTCCCCCCTCGGCGCTGCCCCAGCCGCGCCATCGCCCGGCCGCCGCGAGCGCGCACCACAGCGGCGCAGCGGGCGCCCACGGCGACAGCGCCCCCGCGCCCGCCGCGGGCGCCGCCGGCACGTCCGGCAATCCCGTCAAGCGCCTGCAGGAAGCGCTGCACCTGACGGCCGACGGCACCTTCGGCCCGGAAACGGAGGCCGCCGTGCGCCACCTGCAGGCCAGCCGCGGCCTCACCGTGGACGGCGTCGTCGGCCCGGCGACGTGGAGCGCGCTCGGGATCAGCGGCGCGCGCACGCTGCACCCGCCGCACACCGGCGCCGGTGGCAGCGCGAGTTCCGGTTCGAGCAGCGCCGGCGGCGAAGGCGTGATCGCCCGCGTGATCGCGGCGGCGGATGAAATCGCCACGCGCCCGTACGTGTACGGGGGCGGCCACGGGTCGTTTCAGTCCGCGGGGTACGACTGCTCGGGCTCTGTGTCCTACGCCCTGCACGGCGGCGGCCTGCTCAGCTCGCCGGAGGACTCAAGCGCCCTGGAGTCCTACGGCGCGCCCGGCCCCGGCCAGCACATCACGATCTACGCCAACGCCGAACACGCCTTCATGGTGATCGACGGCCGGCGCTTCGACACCGTGGCGCAGCAGGAAACGGGGTCGCGCTGGTCGAGCTCCATGACCTCGACGGGCGGCTACGTCGTGCGCCACCCCGTCGGCTTCTAGGCAGCCCGCCGCCCGCCGGGCCGGCCACGTGGCCGGCCCGCGCCTCGCCCTCGCGCCGCCCGCGCCCTGTACCGCCGCCGGCCCATTCCGGGCGCACGGAGGCTCCCTTCGCGCGGGGCAGTCCCTCGGCGTCCCGCGCATCCTGAGCGCCCGCGCCAGCGTCCCGTCCCAAGCGCCGCCTAGCGTGGTGTCCCCGTTGACCACGCCCGACAGGAGACACCGTGCTCGCGCAGGCCCGCACGTTTACGATCGAGGGGTTGCACACGCGGTCGGTGACCGTCGAGGTGGACGTGCGCCGCGGGCTGCCGGCGTTCACGATCGTCGGGCTCGCCGACGCCGCCGTGCGCGAGGCGCGCGACCGCGTGCGGGCGGCGATCCTCAACTCCGGCTACGAGTTCCCGGCCCTGCACATCACGGCCAACCTCGCCCCCGGCGACGTGCCGAAGGCGGGGCCGGGAATCGACCTCGCGCTGGCCTGCGCGCTGCTCGCCGCCAGCGGGCAGCTCCCACCCGAGCGTCTGCCCGGCCACGCGCTGTTCGGCGAGCTGTCGCTCGACGGCCAGCTGCGCCCGTGTCGCGGCACGCTGGCGGTCGCGCAGGCCACCCGCGAGGCCGGCCTGTCCACGCTCGTGCTCGCCGTGGAGCGCGCGCGCGAGGCGGCGCTGGTCGAGCGCCTCGACGTCGCGGGCGTGCGCGACCTGAACGGCGCCGTGCGCGTGCTGTGCGGCGGACCCTGCGACCCACCGCCCCCTCGCTCGCGCGAGCACGAGCACGAGCGCCGGCGCGCGGCCGCCGCCGGCGAACCCGACCTGCGCGAGGTGCGCGGCCAGGGTCACGCCGTGCAGGCGCTGATCGTGGCCGCCGCGGGCGCGCACAACCTGCTGCTCAGCGGCCCGCCGGGGACGGGCAAGACGATGCTCGCGCAGCGCCTGCCCTCGATCCTGCCGGCGCTCAGCCGCGCCGAGGCGATCGACGTCACGCGGATTCACAGCATCGTGGGCGGCCTGCACGACGACGAGCTGGTCCGCCGCCGCCCGTTTCGCGCCCCGCACCACTCGGTCACGACGGCGGGCCTGATCGGCGGCGCCCGGCGCGGCTGGGTGGGAGAGGTCGTGCTCGCCCACCACGGCGTGCTGTTCCTCGACGAGCTGTCGGAGTTCGCGCGCCCGACCTTGGAGGCGCTGCGCCAGCCGCTGGAGGACGGGCGCGTGGCGATCGTGCGGGCGCAGCACGCGTGCGTGTATCCCGCGCGCTTCATGCTCGTGGGCGCCACCAACCCGTGCCCGTGCGGGTACGCCGGCGAGGTCGAGCGCTGCCGCTGCAGCGAAGCCGAGCTCGCCCGCCACCGGCGGCGCCTGAGCGGACCGCTGCTCGATCGCCTGGACCTGCTCGTGCGCCTGGAGCGGCCCAGCGCCGCCGAGCAGCGCGAGGCGCCGGCGAGAACCTCCGCGCAGGCGCGCGAGCTGGTGCGCCTCGCGCGCGAACGCCAGGCCGCGCGCCTGCGCGAAGAGCCCGTGTGCGTCAACGCGCACCTCGACGCCCGCCTGTTGCGCCGCCACCTGGCGCTCGACGAGCGCGGCGAGCGGATGCTGCGCCGCATTCAGGAGCAGCGCCTGTTGAGCGCTCGCGGGCAGCACCGCCTGCTGCGCGTGGCGCGCACCGCCGCCGACCTGGAGGGCAGCCGGCGCACCGGCGAGCGCCACGTCGCGGCCGCGCTCGCGTCGCGCATGGAGGTCGGCCTCGCCCCGGGACGCGCGGCGTGAGTGTCACCTCACCACGGGCGCGCCCGCGCGAGCACCGTCTCGCCCAGGCGCAGGGCGCGCGCGTCCCGTCCCTGGGACGGGCGACGTGAGCGCCCCCTCCCCCGCGCCGCCGTCGATCGAGGCGATCCCGCGCGAGGACCCGCGCTTTCCCGCGGCGCTCGCGCACGTGCGCGGCGCGCCGCGCGTCGTGTACGTCGCGGGCGGCGCCGATCGCCTGCACGCGCTGCTGCGCGAACCGACCGTCGCGATCCTCGGCACGCGCCGGGCGAGCGACTACGGGATGGAGATGGCCCACGGCCTGGCGCGCGGTCTGGCGGCGAGCGGCGTCACCGTTCTCAGCGGCCTCGCCGAGGGCATCGCGTGCGCCGCGCACGCCGGCGCCGTCGCCGTCGGCGGGCCGACCGTCACCGTGATGCCCGCCGGCCTGGACGTGTGCTACCCCGCCACGCGCCGCACCCTGTACCGGCGCGTGCGCGAGGTCGGCTGTGCGATCTCCGAGCACCCGCCGGGAGTCCGTACCAGCCGCTGGTGTCACCTGGCGCGGGCGCGCCTAGTCGTGGCGCTCGCGCGTCTGGTGATCATCGTGGAGGCGCAGGACGACCCGAGCGAGCTTCAGGCCGCGCACCTCGCCCAGGCCAGCGCCCGCAGGCTCGCCGCCGTGCCCGGCCGCGTGGGCGCGCCCGCCGCGCGCGGCCCGCACGTTCTGCTGCGAGAAGGCGCCGGGCTGGTGCGCGACGCGCAGGACGCGCTCGACCTGCTCTACGACGTCGGCGCGCCGCCAGCGCCGCCACCACCAGCGGCCCGCGCGCGGGCGCAGGCGCGGTCTGACCCTTCGCAAGCGCCGCCCGCGCGCCCGCAAACCCTGCCCGACCCGCGGGCGCTGCCCGACCGCCTGCAAGCCCGGCCCGACCATCGGCAAGCCCGGCCCGACCATCAGCAAACCCTGCCCGACCATCTGCAGGCGCTGCTCGACCGCATCGGCGCCGGCCAGGACACGCTCGCCAAGCTGACGCGCGCGGGCGCGGAGCGCGACGCCGTGGTGCTGGCGCTCGCGCAGCTTGAGCTGCACGGGGCGCTCGGCCGGGGCGACGGCGGCAGGTACGTGCCGCGCCTGGGAGCGGCGGGCGCGCCCGAGCGCCACCCCGGCGCATCGCCGCACACCCCTCCGGCCCGCCTGCGCGGCGGATAGGGTGGCGGCGTCATGGGGCAGCGGATCGACCGCCTGGAGCTTCTCGCGATCGCGCTCGGCGGCGCGCTCGGCGCGCTCGGCCGAGTGGCGCTCAGCCGCGCCTTCCCCGCCGCCCCCGGGAGCTGGCCGTGGGTCACGTTCGCGATCAACCTGAGCGGCGCGCTGGCGCTCGGGTACCTCGTCACGCGCCTGCAGGAGCGCCTGCCGCTCTCCACGCTGCGCCGCCCGCTGCTCGCGACCGGCCTGTGCGGGGCGTTCACGACGTTCTCCACCGTGCAGCTGGAGGCGCTGCGGATGATCGACGGCCACCACGACGGCCTCGCCGCCGGGTACCTCGCGGCCAGCATCGCCGGGGGGTACGCGCTCGTGCTGCTCGCCTCCGCCGCCGTGCGGCGCGTGCGGGTGCTCGCGTGAGGACCCCCGCGCCACCCCCCACCCGGGCGCTCGCGTGAAGGCCCCCGCGCCACCCCCCACCCGGGCGCTCCCGTGAAGGCCCCCGCGCCACCCCCCACCCGGGTGCTCGCGTGAGCGCTCCCGTGTGGGTCGGCGTCGCGGCGCTCGGCGGCCTCGGCGCGCTCGCGCGCTTCCTGCTCGACGGCTGGATCTCCGCGCGCGGCTCGCGCGGACTGCCGCTCGGCACGCTCGCCGTCAACGCGAGCGGCGCGCTGGCGCTCGGCCTGTGCGCGGGGGTCGCCCTCAGCGGCGACGCGCTGCTGCTGCTCGGCACCGCCACGATCGGCTCGTACACGACGTTCTCGACGTGGATGTTCGAGACCCACCGGCTGAGCGAGGACGGTCAGACCCGCGGCGCGCTCGTCAACGTGCTGCTCAGCGTCGCGCTCGGACTCGCCGCCGTGGCGCTCGGACGCGGGCTCGGGGAAATGCTGTGAGAGCCGAGCCCCCGCCCGCGCCACGGAACCCCGCCGCGAGCGCCGCGAACGCCGGCGGGTCCGGTGGGTCCGGCGGCCCCGGCGAGTCCCGCGGCGACGAGCACATGACGCTCGCGACGTACTTCGGCGAGCGCGAGCGCGTGGCGGGCCATCTGCTCGCCGACCGGCTGCTCGACCTGTACGGGGAGCACAAGATCCGCGGCAGCATCCTGCTGCGGGGCGTCCAGGGCTTCGGCTCGCACCACCGGCTGCGCACCGACCGGCTGCTGACGCTCTCCGAAGACCTGCCGGTCCTCGCCCTCGCCGTCGATACACGCGAGCGCATAGAGGCGCTCCTGCCGCAGGTGGCCGCGCTCCAGCGCCGGGGCCTGACGACGGTGGGGCGCGTGCGCGTGGTGAGCGCAGGGATGGCGACGGGCGGAGGGATGCCGGCGGGCGAGCGCTCGCCGGCAACGGACTGGTGCCACACCACGCCGATCGCGCGCCCCCCAGACCCAGCCGGGAGCGAGGCGGTCAAGCTCACGATCCACCTCGGCCGCCGCGAGCGCGTCGACGGCCAGCCGGCGTTCGCCGCCGTGTGCGAGCTGCTGCACGCCGCGGGCGTCGCCGGCGCCTCGACGCTGCTCGGAGTCGACGGCACCCGCGCCGGCCGGCGCGAGCGGGCGCGGTTCTTCGCCGCCAACTCCACCGTGCCGATGATGATCCTCGCCGTCGGCTCGACGCAGCTCATCGAAGCGGTGCTGCCCCGGCTGCACGCGATGCTGCACGACCCGCTCGTCACGCTGCAACGCGTGCGCGTGTGCAAGCGCGACGGGCAGCTGATCGAAGCGCCGCACGAGACGACCGACACGGATGCGCAAGGGCGCGCCGTGTGGCAGAAGCTCACGATCGTCACCTCCGAGGCGGCGCGCCACGACGGCCGCGCCGTGCACCTGGAGCTGATCAGGCGCCTGCGCGCCGCGGGCGCCGCGGGCGCCACCTCGCTGCGCGGCGTGTGGGGCTTCCACGGAGCGCACGCCCCCCACGGGGACCGGCTGCTGTCGCTGCGCCGGCACGTGCCCGTGCTGAGCATCCTCGTCGACACGCCCGAGCGGGTGGCGCAGCTGTTCGGAATCGTCGACGAGCTGACCGCCGAGCGCGGCCTCGTGACGAGCGAGACGGTGCGCGCCGGCCCGTCTATAGTTACGGCCTCGCGCGGATGTAGCTCAGTTGGCTAGAGCGTCTGCTTGCCATGCAGAAGGTCGAGGGTTCGAGTCCCTTCATCCGCTCTTTTGCGAAACCCTGTCCGAGCCTCCTCCTCGCAGGAGCAACGGACGCCGTGGGCGCCGTCCCAATTAGCAGCCCTGACCAAAATCCTCCGGAATCGACTCCGATTGACCGACGTGCCGACGGGCCAGCCGCGGACCGTCGTGCGAGCTTCACGACGGCGTGCTCTGCGACGGCGTCCACGGCTGTGGCGTGTTCGCCTTGCTAATGAGGCGCCAGCTCAGGCAAGAGCGTGCGCGTACTGCCGTCGGCGGTCACGAGCACCACGGCCCGCCCTTCGTCGGCCGCTCGGCGGATCTCTTCCCCCGCGTATGGCTCATCGGCGTCGACGAACACGGCCTTCTCGGGGTAGGGCGAGCGTTCTTCGATAGCCAGCTCGATCGCTTCTTCCATCGCCTTGGCGGCGGGGAATTGTGTCCTGTCTGTGCTCATCGCTTGTTCCAAGACTCGATCATTCGAGGTAGCCGCGCTTTGCGTCCTCGATCGCAGCTCGCATGCCCTCTCCGAGAGTACCGCGGTGGAAGACCTCGGCGGGCATTTTGCCGCTGCACCTGCCGTACCGGTGCAGCTCGTTCTCACCCCATGAGCACCGTCGTAGACGCGTACCGTCTCCATCTGGCCATCTATCTGGATCAGCAACACGACAGCGTAGTCGATCACCGTCCGCCGATCCGTCGTGAACTCGACGTGCAGAAAGACCCGGCGTGCGGTGTCAATCCGGTGCGTATAGGTAGCGCTCACGCTAGGTCCACCGGCTCATCGACTCCCGGTGACCGACAGGCCGGCGATGCCCCGCCAGCGCCGTCAACCCTTGCCCGGAGCCTGGAGGTAGACGACGCGGTCCGCAACCGACTGCCCAGCGAGGCCGGCGACGGCTTCCACGAGCACCGGTATGCCGGCCGGTCGGCGGGAGAACCGGGATGAGATTGCGATCAGGACGCCGGGGTGGTGTTGGCCGGAGAGCAGGTGCTCGGCGGATATCCGCGTGAAGTCGGCGACGTTCTCCGTGAGTAGCGCCGACCCCTCGGCGATCGCCGCCGCGAAGACTTCCGGATCGGAGCTGCCCGCCAATCCGAGTCCGATGACGGTCGCCGCCTCTATGCCGGCCCTTTGCAGTGCATCGGCGTGGAGCGCCGAGTACATCTCGTCGAGCAGCAGCTTCAATGCTGCTCGACGGCCAGGGTTTCGCGCCGGTGAAGCTCGATGCGGGCGGCGATCTCATCGGCGTATGTGACGCGGTAGCGCAGCGCCGCGTCCACCTGGGAGCGCGGGAGCGCCGAATCCTCGACGAGCGCCGCCACGGGATCGGCCTCCTCGGCTAGATCCTCGACCCACATCGCGACCTCCCAGACATCGGGACCGCCAAGCAACCCGGCACGCCGTCCGGTCGGGCCGTCGCGGAACACGATCAGAGGATGCTCCTCACGACGAGCGCCTTCCTCGGCATAGCGACGCAGACGATCGGAAAGCGTCTCACCCGCGGCGCGCGCGCGTAGGCGAAGACGCTCCGCCAGAGCGTCGTCGAGGCGGACCGACACGTTGACCGACATGTATGCAGCGTAGCACAACGTCTACAAGACGCTGGGTAATCCTCCACGCCCCAGAGATAACCACGCCCAATGCACGGAACTCGCCGAGCGTCGCGACCCTGACGTGGGACCTCGGCGCCCGAGCTCGGCCGCACCTCGTCCATCGGCTAGCCTGGAGCGGTGCCCTTCTTCAGCCGCGCCCAGCCGGCGCTGCCCGACGCCGACGCGGCGCTGCCCGGCCGCGCGCAGGCGATGCCCGTGCCGGCGCGCCACGAGGTCCTGCACACGCCGCTGGCGCCGCCGTGGGGTGAGGGGGAGCGCACGCTCGAGCTGGCGATCTTCGCCATGGGCTGCTTCTGGGGCGCGGAGCGCGTCTTCTGGCAGGCGCCGGGCGTGTACAGCACGGCGGTCGGCTACGCCGGCGGGCACACGCCCAACCCCACCTACGAGGAGGTGTGCTCCGGGCGCACCGGCCACACCGAGGCGGTGCTCGTCGCCTGCGAGCCCGCCGCCACCAGCTTCGCCGACATGCTCAAGCTGTTCTGGGAGGGCCACGACCCGACCCAGGGCATGCGCCAGGGCAACGACCTCGGCACGCAGTACCGCTCGGCGATCCTGTGGCTCTCGCCCGCCCAGCGCGAGCAGGCGGAGAGCTCGCTGCGCGCCTACCAGCGGCAGCTGACCGCGGCGGGCCACGGCGAGATCACAACGGAAGTGGCGCCGGCCGGCCCGTTCTACTACGCCGAGGACTATCACCAGCAGTACCTGGCGAAGAACCCGGGCGGCTACTGCGGGCTCGGCGGCACGGGCGTCAGCTGCCCCGTCGGGCTGACGAGCGCCACATAGAGCCCTGGCCAACAGCCGCAACGGCCGCGACCCCGCCGAGGCGGGGCCGCGTAACCGCCGCTGTTCCGCGGACGCCGTCGTAAGACCAGCGCCCGCGGCCAGCATCCCTTAGCTGGTGCTGCCCACCGGCGTCGCCGATGGGGCCGGCTGCCATGCCGGAGCGTGCGGCCCCCCCAGGGTGGGAACGTCGGAGGGGTACACCTCGTTGCCGTGGATCGCGTGATCGCCGATTTCCAGCTCCTCGTCGGAGAGGCGCAGCGGCACGAAGATCGCGACGAGCTTCAGCAGCACGAACGTCACGGCGCCGCTGAACACGATCACCCACAGC
>DATBOY010000059.1:0-15536 GCA_036561645.1 Solirubrobacteraceae bacterium | reverse complement strand
TCAGGGCCGGCTGCTCGTCGTCGAGAGCCTCGTCGCGGGGCCGAAGGCGATGGCGCGCCGCGCGCAGATCACGCGGGTGCTGGTCGCCGCGCTTGAGGAAGGGCGCCGCGAGGCACGCACCGACGAGCCGCCGGCGCTCAGCGCCGAGGGACTTGTCGGCGCTGTGCTGTCGGTGCTGCACGCGCGCCTGGTGCAGCACGACACGGGCTCCCTGGCGGCGCTGCTGAACCCGCTGATGAGCATGATCGTGCTGCCCTACCAGGGACCTGCCGCGGCCCGGCGCGAAGCGGCGCGGCCGCTGCCCAAGCCGCGCCGGCGCCCGAGCACGGCGCGCCGCGACCCGCTGCGCGACCTCGACATGCGCCTCACCTACCGCACCGTGCGCGTGCTGATCGCGATCTCCGCGCACCCGCAGGCCTCCAACCGCAAGATCGCGGACACCGCGGGGATCGTCGACCAGGGCCAGATCTCAAAGCTCCTGCTGCGCCTGCAGAACCTCGGCCTGATCCACAACACGGGCGACGGGCCGGCGAAGGGCGAGCCCAACGCGTGGGAGCTGACGCCGAAGGGCCACGAAGTGGAGCGGGCGATCCGCGAACAGACGGCGGGGCAGGAGGAGGGTAGGTAGCACTTCTGCTACCATACGGGGATGGCCACGATCCCCCAGAAGGAGCTGCGCAACAACGTCGGCGAGGTTCTGCGCCGCGCGGAGGCGGGCGAGCAGATCGTGATCACGGTCGCCGGCCGACCGGTGGCGCAGCTCGGCCCCGCCCAGCGCCGCCGGTGGGTCACGGGCGGCGAGCTGCGCGCCGTGTGGCAGACCCCCGCGCCACGCACGCTGGATGAGGATCTCCGCCGCTTCCCGGGCACGCTGGAGGACCCGTTCGCATAGCGGATGCGCGCGCTGCTGGACACCTCGGTCCTGATCGGCGAGAACGCGCCGAAGGATCTTGAGGCTGCGATCAGTGTGGCCTCGCTCGCGGAGCTGCACTTCGGTGTGCTCGTGGCAGACGACGACGACGAGCGCGCGCTGCGCACCCAGCGGCTGGGCGCGATCGAGGCGGCCTTCCAGCCGCTGCCCGTCACCGTCGAGGTGGCGCGCGAGTGGGGACGCCTGGCCGCCGCCGTGCAGGCGCGAGGCGGAAAACCCCGCCGTCGCGCCGTCGACCTCGCGATCGCCGCCACGGCGAACGTTCACGGCGTGGCGCTGCTGACTCACAACACGAGCGACTTCAAGATCATCGAGGACCTGACCGACGTGCGGGCGCCGGGGTAGATCCGCCCTCCGCGAACCGATGACTTCTCCCACGCGCCGAGGTCCTAAGATCAGACCCCGATGACGAAGGAGAGAGCGATGAGGAGCACCGACCCCGACCGCAGCCGCTGGCTGGCGCTGTACGTCCTGTGCCTGGGGATGCTGATGATCGTGCTGGACGTGACGGTCGTCAACGTCGCGCTGCCCTCGATCCAGACCGACCTGCGGTTCTCCCAGGCGGGCCTCGCGTGGGTCGTCAACGCGTACCTGATCGCCTTCGGCGGGCTGCTGCTGCTGGCGGGGCGCGTCGGCGACCTCGTCGGGCACAAGCGCATCTTCCTCGCCGGCCTTGGGATCTTCACGCTCGCCTCCTTCGCCTGCGGGCTGGCGCAGAGCCAGGCGACGCTCGTCGTCGCGCGCTTCGTGCAGGGCGCGGGCGGCGCGATGACCTCGGCCGTGATCCTCGGCATGATCGTGCGCATGTTCCCGGCGCCGCGCGAGCAGGCGAAGGCGATCGGCGTGTACGGCTTCGTCGCCTCCGCGGGCGGGTCGGTCGGGCTGCTCGCCGGCGGCGTGCTGACGCAGGCGATCAACTGGCACTGGATCTTCTTCGTCAACGTGCCGATCGGGATCGCGACGGCGTTCGCGGCCGTGCGCCTGCTGGAAGACTCGCCCGGCCTCGGGCTGCAGGGCGGCGCCGACCTGCCGGGGGCGCTGCTGATCGTCGCGGCGCTGATGCTCGGCGTCTACACGATCGTCGCGCCGGCGGCGCAGCACGGCTGGGGCTCGACGCCCGCGCTCGGCTTCGGCGCCGGCTCGCTCGCGCTGTTCGCGCTGTTCCTCGCGCGCGAGGCCACGGCGCGCACGCCGCTCGTGCCGCTGCGCATCCTGCGCTCGCGCGACGTGGCGGGCGCGAACGCGATCCAGGCGCTGCTCGTCGCCGGCATGTTCGGCATGTTCTTCCTCGGCGCCCTCTACCTGCAGCGGGTGCTCGGCTACGACGCGCTGCAGATCGGGCTGGCGTTCCTGCCGACGACGATCGTGATGGGCACGCTCTCGCTGCGCTACTCCGAGCGCCTGATCATGCGCTTCGGCGCGCGCCGCACGCTGCTGCCGGGGATGGTGCTCGTCGCGGCGGGCCTGCTGCTGTTCGCGCGCCTGCCCGTGCACGGCAGCTACCTGCTCGACATCCTGCCGGTGATGCTGCTGCTCGGCGCGGGCGTGGGCTCCTCCTTCCCGGCGCTGATGACGCTCGCGATGTCGGGCGCGGACCCGCAGGACGCGGGCCTCGCCTCGGGCCTCGTCAATACCACCGCGCAGGTGGGCGGCGCGCTCGGGCTCGCCGTGCTGGCGACCGTCTCCGCGACGCGCAGCGGCGAACTGCTGCACGCCGGCCGGCCGCTGGCGGCGGCGCTGACGGGCGGCTACCACCTCGCCTTCCTGATCGGCGCGGGCCTGGTCGGCCTCGCCGTGCTCGTCGCGCTGAACATGTCCACGCCGCAGCGCGGGGGGCAGGCCGAGGCGGTGGCCGACGGCGCCGGTGCGAGGGCGGGCGAGGACCACGGCGTGGAGATGTACGCCGGCTCGGAGGCGGGGTAGCGCGGCGGCAGCAGGTCCCGAGTGCGGCGTCAGGGCGCCTCGTCAAGTGATTCGAGCAGCCGCACGTCGGCGAGGTCCTGAGGCCGTCCGGCCGTGCGCTTCATCTCCAGCAGATCCGTGCGATGGGCGATCGGGATCGACAGGTCGCCGAGGGGAATCTCGTGGGCGCGAGCACGCATATCCGCGAAGGACCCGAGGTGTGCGGGCAGCGTGATGACGTCCAGCTGCCCGTGAACGGTGATGAGGTGCCACTGGTCGCTGGAGGCCAGCAGCGGCGCGGTGGGCACCGTGCGCGAGCGCTGACCCTCGGGACCAAGGATGCGCGCGTCGAGATCGAGCAGCGCGGCTGCGAGGCGTTTGAGATTCTCGCTGGTGGCGGCGACCGCGACGTCGAGGTCCTGTGTGAAGCGCTGGCCGCCGTGTGCCTGGATCGCGACGCCGCCGATCGTCACGTAATCGACGTCGTGGGCGGCGAGTGCGCGGAACAGCTCGTGAGCGTCGAACCTGCCTGTGCCGCTCACCGACGTGGGCTCGTCTGCTCCGCAGCGGCGGCGAGGCCGGCCCGCAGCTCGGCGGCGAGGGAGTTCCAGCTCAACGCCAGCTCCAACCGCTCGGACATCGGGCGCCGGCGCGCCGCGAGCACCGCGGCGGGGGCGGCCAGCGGGTCGCGCGTCGCATCCGCGTCCTGCGGCGAGGCAGCGTCCACGCGCTTTTTCGACACCGTCATCGGATCAGCGTAGCGAGCATCATGGTCGGTGTGGCGCAGCGGAGGAGCGGCCCGTATCGTCTATACCGGTACGTGTGCGCTCCGCTGCGCCGGACGCGGCCGCGGGCCCGCCACCGCCGCGCACGGGTGCCGCCGCGAGCGACGAGTTTTAGGCTCCCCGCCGTCTAGTTGAAAACCCCGAAGACAGGAGGATGCAATGACCGAGACAGCGACGCACACCAACATCGCCCAGCTGGGCACGGTGATGGTCCCCGTGAGCGATCAGGACCGCGCACTCAAGTTCTACGTGGAGAAGCTCGGTTTCGAGAAGCGCACGGACATCCCGTTCGGCCGCGGCGACCGCTGGGTGGAAGTGGCGCCGGCGGGCGCCGCCACGACGATCGCGCTCGTCCCCCCGCGCGAAGGCGAAGCGACGGGGATCCAGACGCGCATCGGGCTCGCGAGCGACGACATCGACGCGGACCACGCGAGCCTGAAGGCGCGCGGCGTCGACATCGACGAGGAGGTGATGCGCATGGGCGACCCGGTGCCGCCGATGTTCTTCTTCCGCGACGTGGACGGCAACAACCTGATGGCGGTGCAGCGCCGCTGAGGCGGCTCGGCGCCACGCTCGCGCGGCGTCGATCGCTCCTCATCCCCTCCCCGCGGCCCCCTCCAGCGCCTGCATGCGCCCCACGATGCTGCTCAGCAGCTGGTCCTGGCTCTGCAGGTGCGCCTGCAGCTGCTGGCACTCGTGCAGGATCGCCTCGGCGTCCTGGTAGGTCTGCACGGCGCGCTTGTCCGCCGCCCCGCCGAGCACCTGCTGACCGACCATGATCGCGATCATCAGCAGCATCTGCATGATGCCGCCGAAGACGAGCAGCATCAGCGCCCACGGGTAGGGGTCGCCGAACAGGCTCTGCCCGAGGCCGGCCATCCATAGACCCATCGCCAGGGCGACCACGTAGAAGGCCCACATGTTGCCGACGCCCTTGGTGATCAGCGCGGCGAGGCGGCCGTTGAAGCCGATGTTCTCGTCGTCGGTCTTCGGCGGTGGCGTGTTCGCGCGCGCGGCGATCCGCGGATGCGGCTTGTAGTGAAAAGCATCGACCGTCCCAGCCATGTGCGGCCTCCTCGAGCACTCGGACTGCGTTGACAAGTTCGTCTTATGGAGTCCGCAGTATCGCGCTACGGTGGGCGCGAAGTCCTCGGATGGCGCAGCGATGAGTTTCGCGCCCGCCCGCAGTCTCAGGTGTGATTCGTATCGTCGGTCGCCGTCCCCGCGGCGTGGAAAGGAGCACGAGCATGGCATCGCTGACCCGCTGGGTCCTCGCCCACAAGCGCATCGTCGTCATCTTCTGGGTGGCGCTGACCCTGATCGGCATGGCCTCCTCCGGGTCGGCCACCAAGGCTCTCAAGCAGAAGTTCTCAGTGCCCGGCAAGGAAGGCTGGGTCACCAACCAGCAGATCGAACGGGACTTTCACGGCACGGGCGGCAACACCGCGCCGCTGCTGCCGGTCGTGACGCTGCCCGCCGGGGCGGCCGTCGGCTCGCCCAAGGTGCGGGGCGAACTGCGTGCGGTGGAAGCGCGTATCGCGAGCACCCTGCCCGGGAGCCGCATGGCGGGCTACGCGAGCACGGGCAACCCCGCGTTCGTCTCCAGGGACGGGCACACGACGTTCATGCTCGCCTACCCGCCGCCGGACCGCAGCCAGGCGTTCGGCAACAACCCCAACGCGGCGAAGAAGGCGACGGCGGCTCTGGCGGGCATGACCGTCGCCGGCGCGCCCGTTCACCTCACGGGCTTCGACGCGCTGGCGGTGCAGAGCGGCGGCGGCAACGGCCCGGGGGTGCTGGTGGAGGCGCTGCTCGGCGGCTTCGGAGCGCTGCTCGTGTTGGCGTTCGTGTTCGCGTCGTTCCTGGCGATCGTGCCGATCCTGATGGCGATCGTCTCAATCCTCACCACGTTCCTGGTGGTGTGGGGTCTGACGGCGGTGACGGAAGTGTCGCCGATCGTGCAGTTCCTGGTCGCCCTGATCGGCCTCGGCGTGTCGATCGACTACTCGCTGCTGGTCGTCGTGCGCTGGCGTGAGGAGCGCGCGCACGGCCTCAGCGGCGACGCGGCGGTGCAGCGCGCGATGGAGACGGCGGGACGCGCCGTCGTGTTCAGCGGCACGACGGTGGCGATCGGCCTGCTCGCGCTCGTCGCGCTGCCGCTGCCGTTCCTGCGCTCCGTCGGCTACGGCGGGATGCTGATCCCCCTGATCAGCGTGATCGTCGCGGCGACGCTGCTGCCGGTCGTGCTGAGCAAGCTCGGGCCGCGGCTGGATTGGCCGCACGTGCGCAGCGATGACCGCGCGAGCCGCTCGTGGACGGCGTGGGCGCACCTGGTCGTGCGCAACCGCTGGGTCGCGGCCCTCGGCGCGGCGGCGGTGCTGGGCGCGCTCGTGCTGGCGGCGACGAGCCTGCAGCCGGGGCTGCCGAACCTGAACACGATCGCCAAGCAGGGCGACGCCAAGCAGGGTCTTGTGGCGCTTGAGAGCTCCGGCATCGGCTCCGGTGCGCTTGTGCCCAACGAGGCGCTGGTGGAAGGCGCAACGTCGCCGGCCGCGGTCGCCAGGGCGATGGCGGCGGTGCCGGGGGTGCAGGGCGCGGTGGCGCCGGCGGGGCCGCTGTGGCAGCGTCCGGGAGCGGCGGTCGTCGACGCCTTCTCGATCCCCGACGGCTCCTCGGCGAGCGGTCGCGCGACGCTCGATCGCGTGCGCACGGCCGCCCACGCGGCCGGCCCCGATGTGCGCCTCGGCGGCCTGGCCGCGCAGAACGAGGACTTCATCGAAGCGGTGTACGGCAACTTCCCGCTGATGATCGCGCTGATCGCGGCGATCACGTTCGTCCTGCTGGCGCGCGCGTTCCGCTCGCTGCTGCTGCCGCTGAAGGCGGTCGTGCTGAACGTGATCAGCGTCGGCGCGGCGTGGGGCGTGCTCGATCTCGTCTGGCAGCGCGGCCACGGCTCGGACCTGATCTGGGGCATCCCGGCGACGGGCTCGGTGACGGCGTGGATCCCGCTGATGGTGTTCGCGTTCCTGTTCGGGCTGTCGATGGACTACGAGGTGTTCATCCTCGCGCGTATGCGCGAGGAGTACGACGCGACGGGCTCCACCGACGCCGCCGTCGTGCGCGGGATCGGACGCACGGGGCGCCTGGTGACGAGCGCCGCGCTGATCCTGTTCCTGGCGTTCGTGTCGCTCGCGTCGGGGCCGGGGACGGAAATCAAGGTGCTGGCGACGGGTCTGGCGGCGGGCATCCTGCTCGACGCCACGGTGATCCGCGCGCTGCTGGTGCCGGCGGTGATCTCGCTGTTCGGCCGCTGGAACTGGTGGCTGCCGCACCTGCCGGCGCGGCTGCTGCGCGTGGAGCCCTCGCTGCCGCCGCGGCTGGCGCCCGAGCTGGAGTGAGCGATGAGGCGGGCTGGTGCTGGTCGGCCCGTGAGATGGAGTGAGGCGGCGACGCGAGCGGGTGCAGGCTGCCCGCTCGCTGCCGTGCCCCCCGGTCTCGTACTACCCCTGTTCGCGCGCGAACAGGGGTAGGCGCTCCGGCGCGCCGGTGCCGTCCTGCGGGCGCTTGATGTTGCACGGTCGGAACGACCGGGCATGGCGGCTGGGGCGGAAGGAGCGCACGGGAGCGCTGCGCACGTCGTTGCGGAACGTCGTCCCGAGCACCGCGCGGCGTGTCGCCGCGCGTGCCAGGATCGCGTCGGCCACGGCCGCCGCGTCGACCGCGTACTGCGCGTCGAGGACGAGCTGTCGAAGTATCTGTATCTGCCGTCGCATCGAGGCCTCCACGGTCTGTATCGGCGCTGTCCGGGAGGATCTCACCGACACCGGCCGGACTCGACAAGCGTTGATGAACGTCCGCGTCCGCTGGGAGAATCCGATGCATCTCGATGTGGCCGCACAGCTGCCGATCCGGAGCCGGGGCTCGCCTTGCCGTGGGAGCGACGATCGCGCTGGCGGGTGCCGCCCCCACGGTGGCCGCCGCCCCGACGGCGCCCGCCCCGGCCACGCCCTGCGCGTCCAACCTTCTGCACCTGCGCTGCCCCGACCTGATCATGTCCGCGCCGTCGCTGCTGCACCTCGACCGCACGACGCGGCCCGGGCACGTCCTGCTGCGCGCGAGCAGCTCGATCAACAACCGCGGCAGCGGTCCGCTTGAGATTCGCGCCCGCCGCGACGCGGCGGGCAGAATGGTCGTCTACCAAGCGATCTACGACCGCGGCGGGCACGCCCACCTGCTGCGCACGGCTGCCCGGCTCGTCTTCAAGTACGTTCCCGGAGAACGCTACGGGTATCCGAGCATCGGGGCCTTCAGCTACTGGAAGTTCCGGCACGCGGCGGCCTTCGAGCTGTGGTCGGTCGATGCCGGCAATCGCGCCGTGAAGCTCGTGCGCAGGGGTCCGAAGGTGGACTACTGCCTGCGAGATCTGATCCACACCCGCCCCTCGCGGAACTCGCCGAGCGCGCCGGTGTACCCCGCGTGCAACCAGAATGCCGGCATCCAAAGCGATGTCCTCGGGACGTCCGTGGGCTGGTCGGACGCGTATCCGTACGAGTACCCCGAACAGTGGATCGACGTGACCGGTCTGCGGGGGCGCTTCGCGTACGTACAGGCCGCCGACCCCGACAACCTGCTGGTCGAGGCAGACCACCACAACGACGTGTCCGAGACGTTCGTCGCGCTGCCCTCCGGTCGCGTGCTCGGGCACCGCGTCGGCGTCGCCGCGCCCTGAGCGCCGACGTTGAGCGCCGGGCGCTGATCAGCGGCCGTTGAGCACGGGCGCCGAGCACGGGCGCTGATCAGCGGCCGTTGAGCGCCGCGTGTTCGCCGCCACTGGACACTCGTTCGAGCTTTCCCCCGCGTCCGTTAAGGACCGATCGCCGGCAGCCGAGGGAGCCCGTGTACACGCGCGCGGCGGGCGCGTCGGGTTGCTCGGCGCGAGCTGCGGAGTTCAGTGGTCGGCTCGCACGCCGGGTGCTCAAACCGCGCGCAGGCGTGTGCCGCCAGGACCGCGATGCTCAGCCGAGTCAAGACACCTCATCCTCCACAGCCGGGTTCCTCGGCGTTCGGGATCATGCGAAGCGAGCCCGATCGGCGCACGAGTGTGATCTCGGTCGAGGGCGAGCTGGACCTCTCCACGGCCCCCCGCCTGAAGTGGATGCTGATCGACGCGCTGGAGGCGGGCGCCAGCCAGCTCGTCGTCGACTTCTCGCGGGTCGTGTTCCTGGACTCCACGGCGCTGGGTGTGCTCGTCGGTGTGACGCGCAGCCTCGACGCGCAGGCGCGGCTGGCGATCGTGTGCGCCCGCCCGAACGTGCTGGAGATCTTCGAGTTCGCGGGCATGGAGGGCGTGTTCGCGATCTTTCCGACCCTCGACGAGGCGCTCGCACACGCACAGGGGCGCCCAGCCCGGGACGGCTGATCGCAGCCGTGCTGAGGGTGAGCGACTCCAGCGAACACCCCCGGGCAGCCGTGCGGGGACCGAGATGGCGCGTGGCGGTGGCCGCTGTGCTCAGCAGCTGTGCGCTGGCCTGCGCCGGCGTCCCCGCCGCGGCGGGCCAGCCAGATCGCACAAAGCCGGCGTCCGGCACCGGATCGCAGAACGCAGGAGGCCACGAACAGCAGGGTTTCGGCGGCCACGAAGCGCACGATCCCGGGCGCCATGACCAGCAGGGATCGGCAGGGGGGGAATCGCAGGCTCCCGATCGCCACGAACAGCGGGACTCCGAACGCGGTCAACGGCCGGACCCGAGAAACCGCGAACACGGTTCTGACGAACCTGGCCCCGGAGAACACGCCTCGGGCCAGTCCGGCTCAGGCCAGTCCGGCTCGGGCGGACACGGCTCGGGCGGCCGGGAACGGCAGAACCCAGGAAGCGCCGAACGGTCCGGAGATCCCAGCCCGCAGGGCGCCGCAGGCCCCGCGGCGCGGGGTCCGAGGAGGCACGAACGGCACGACCACGGGCAGAGAACGCCGGCGCGCGAATCCCACGAGCGTCACGAAAGGCAGCGCTCGCCGGGCTCGCGGGGTGCGGCCCCTGCGGGCGCCTCCCCAAGCGGATCGCAACTCGTCTCGGTCCCGCCGGCCACCACGTCCGCTGCACCGAGTGCGACGGCGCCTGTGGCGGCGAGCCCGGCGCCGGCGCCCGGGCTCCTCTCGCCCGCGCTCGCCCTCAGCCGTGTGCCGCGCGCCACCGCAGGCGTGCCCCGGGGCTCCTCGCGCGCGTCGCGCGCGGGGGGTCGCGCCCGGCGGTTGCGTCCGGCGCGCGGTGCGCCGCTATCGCTGACGGCCGCGCCCGTCGCAGCAACCGCGGCCACCCTCGTATATGCCACGCGCAGCGGCCGTACCCGCCCGGCGAAGCGGCGCGCACGGCAGCTCGCCCGCCCGTCGGCGATCGTGACGACGATCACGAAGATCGTCGACGTGGTCCCCGCGCCCGTGCGGATTCTGCTCGGGGCGCTGCTGGCGCTCGCCGCGGCGCTGGGCGTGCGTGCCCGCCTGGCCGCGCTGCGCGCCCGGCGGCTGGAGCGTCAGCGCGGGGAGCTGCTCGAAGACGTCGGCCTGCTGCAGGCCGCGCTGCTGCCGCGCGCACCGGCGCGGCTTGGCCCGGTCGGCACCTCCGCCGCCTACCGGCCGGCCGATGGTCCCGGCGCGGGCGGGGATTTCTACGACGTGTTCGCGCTCGAAGACGGCCAGCTGGCGGTGATCGTCGGCGACATCTCCGGGCACGGCCGGCAGGCGCTGCCGCACACCGCGCTCGTGCGCTTCACGCTGCGCGCGTATATGGAGGCCGGGCTCTCGCCGCGGGATGCTCTGCGCACCGCGGGAGCGGTGCTCGACCGCCAGCTCGGAGAGTCCTTCGCCACCGTCGTGGCGGCCACGTATCAGCCGCGGGAGCGCATACTCGTGTACGCCTGCGCCGGTCATCCGCCGCCGATCGTGTTCGGCGAGCACCCGATTGATCCGATCACCGTCTGCGCCGCGCCGCCGATCGGGGTCGGCCTGCCGACGGGGAGCCGCCAGACCGTCGTCTCCGTCGCGGGCTGGTCGCGGATCTGCTTTCACACCGACGGAGTCACTGACGCAAGAGTCGGGCCGGAGCTGTTCGGCGCTGAGCGGCTCGCTCGCGCGCTCGCCGAGCTGGGGTCCGGGGGCACGGCCGCGGCGCTGCTGGAGCGGGTTTCCGCGGACAGCACGGCGCGTCCTGACGACATGGCTGCGTGTCTGCTGAACGTCGAGGGCGGCGCGCACGCGCCGGCGGTGCTGGTGGAGGAGCTCAAGCTCGACCGCGGCGAGGCTGAGAGCGATCGGATCGAACGTTTCCTGCGCGCCTGTGGGGTGCAGCGGCGGCAGCTCGCCGAGCTGATCGCCTCGGCCCGGACGGCGGCCGAGCGCGACGGCGCGGTGTTGATCGAGGCGCATCGCGGCGGCGGGCCGCCGCAGGTCGTGCTGCAGCGCGAGAACGTCGCAGCGCTCCACGTCCCCCAGGCCAGACGGCGTGCGGGACTCGGAGCGTCGCGGTGAGCGGGCCGGCGCTCGCGCCCGACACGGCGATGGTGCTGGGCATCGCCTCGACGGCGATGCCGTTCGCTCGTACACGCGAAGCCGCAGCCGAGCGCTGGCTGCGGATCTTGCGCGGCAATGGCGAAGTCGGGGAGGCGCTGCGGGCGCTCGGTGTGAGCGAGGGTCGGCTCGCGGACGCCGGTGGGAGCGTCGATCTCGACCAGGCCGGCGGCGCCGACGGCGAGGATCGCGACGCGGTGGCACGGGTCACGGCGCACGCCGTCCGCCTCGCGCGCGAGCGGGATGGGGTCGGCGTGACGACGGTCGACGTGCTGATCGCGGTGATGCGCGTGTATGGGTCGGACTTCGATCGGGTGCTCCGTGCGCACGGAACCAGCCGCGACGCGGTGATCGAGTGCCTTGGGTGGGCGCGTAGACAGGGCGAGGTGGCGGGCTGGCACATGCGCGCGCCCGCCGGTTAAAAGCCGGAGCAGATCGGCCTGACGGCGGCCTATCCGTGCGGGTCGAAAGCTGAACCCGGCTGGGGTCGCCGTTGTCCGCGCGGGTCGAAAGCTGAACCCGGCTGAGCCCGCTGTTATTCGCGTAAGTTGAAAGCCGAGCTGGTAGAGGGCGGTAGTTATTCGTGCAGGCTGAAATCTAAGCCGGCTAAGACGGTAGTTATTCGTGCAGGTTGAAAGCCGAGCCGGCTGGAGATCGGTCGTTATTCGTGCAATTTGAAAGCTGGACCCAGCCGACCCTCCCGTTTTTCGCTTATTCAGTAATAGTGCGACTATTCAATGACCAGCGGATTGCATCCGTCATCAATCCGACAGGAAAGTCGATGGGCGGGGTGGAAGATCACATAACTGGAGTGCCTTTGGATGGCAGGAGGCGGGGCAGGCGGGCCGGGAGTGTGCGGCCAGCCTGAGTCTTTTCTGCCAGCCCGCGGTGTTTCCACTGTTTCTAATTAGATTTTCCATTTTTTCTAATTTACAAGGAGTTGTGATCACATGGGCCGATTTGTCCGCAAGAAGGAGGTGTTGATCCCCATCGGCGTCGTCGTCGGCCTGGCCGTGGCCGGCATCGCAGGGGCGTACTTCACAAATCTGGGTAGCGGCACAGGTACGGCGGCGGTCGGGAGCAGCTCGAGCGTCACGCTGCACGGCACTGTGGCCAGCGCGCTCTTCCCGGGCTCGTCCTCGACCGTGACCTTCACGATCGACAACCCGTCGCCCGGCAGCGAGTTCGTCAACACGATCCATCTGGCGAGCATCACGCCCGATGCCGGCCACAGCGGCTGCAGCACGGTCATTACGGGGGGCAATCCGGACTTCACGATGGCCGACGTCAGCGCGAGCCAGGGCTTCCCGCCCGGCAACGGCCAGGCCGTCACCGCGACGGGCACGCTGCTCATGCACGAAACGGGCGTCAACCAGGACGCTTGTCAGGGCGCCACGTTGACGTTGAACCTCACGAGCAGCTAGCACGGGCTCGCGTCGCTCGGTGCGGTGTGCGTCAGGCGACGCGCATCGGCGCCGACGGCATGAGGCCCGCGCGGGACAGAGAGGCGAGTCGAGGATGCCACGCCGGCAGAGCGGGAAAGCCAGGGCTACCAGGCGCAAAGCTTGCCTTGCGCTGCTCGGTGTCCTCGGCGGGCTCGCCGGCGGCTCGTACTCGGTGTATGCGCTGGCTGTCCAAGGAGGCGAGTCCGGCGTGCCGGCGCCGTCGATCGTCGCCATGCCCGCCAAGGGGACGTGGCGCACGTCGGCGAGGTTCGCCTACCGCGATCGCTGGCGTCGTGCGAGCTTCCAGTGCGCGCTGGACCGCGCGCGCTTCTCCCCCTGCACGAGCCCAACCCGCTATCCGGGTCCGCTCGCCCCCGGTCGGCACACGTTCCGGGTGAGGGCGCTCGGCTCCTATCGCGGGCGTGAGCAAAGCCCCGTCGCGTCATACACCTGGCTGGTGGATCTGCGGCCGCCGTTGCCCCGCATCGTCGCCCATCCGGGCGATCCCACGAGCGCGCGAAGCGCCGCGTTCACATTCGCCGACGGCGATCCCGACGACCGGTTTCAGTGCAGGATCGACGCGCATCCGTGGCAGGCTTGCGTGAGTCCGCGAATCTATCGTGGGCTCGGCGTGGGCGAGCATCGCTTCCGCGTGCGCGCCCTCGATCCGCCGGCGCCCGCAAGCCCTGTCGCGCGGTTTGACTGGCACGTGGTGGGCGCCCAGCAGAGTGTCGAGGACTTCTCGATCGGCGGCGGCGAAATCGTGGGCGGACCCCTCTTTCCGGGCGCTCCGCCCCAGGCGATTCGCGTCACTATCACCAACCCAAACGCCGTTCCGATCTTCGTGACGGCCGTCACCGTGACTGTCCCGGGCGGTCCCGCGGGCTGCGACAGCGCCACCAACCTCAGCCTCGTGCAGTCGGACGTGTCTGGCGCCGCGCCGATCGAGATCCAGGCGCACGGCTCGGTGACGCTGCCGGCCCAAGGCCGTTCGGCGCCGACGATCCAGCTGCGTGACCTGCCCGTCAACCAAGACGCCTGCCAGAACGCCCGGTTCCCGCTCGCCTTCGCCGGAAGCGGGCACTCGTGAGGCGTCTGCTCATCGCCGGACCGCACCCTAGGGGGCGGCTGTGAGGCGTCTGCTGCTCGCGCTACTTCGCCGCAGGCCGGCGCTCGTGCGTCGCCCGCTGGGCAGGGCGGGCGCTCGCTCCGGCGCGTCGGCGCTGTTCGCGCTCGCCGTCGCGTCCGCCGCGGTGGCGTATCTGACGAGCACGGGCGCAGGCTCCGCGTCTGAGGGCGTCGCCGTGCTGGTGGCGCCGAGCATCACCTCCGCGACGTCGGGCGCGGGCACCGTGGCGCTCAGCTGGAGCGCCAGCGGTCCACCCGGCCCGGGGACGGTTTCCTACTACGTCAGCCGCGACGGCGGCGCGCCGGCGGGGAGCTGCCCCGGTTCCTCCTCGGTATCCACGGTAACGAACTGCACCGACGCGAGTGTCCCGGTCGGAACCCACGAATACACGGTCACGGCGGTGTGGCGCACGTGGACGGCTAGGAGCGCCCCGAGCTCAGGGCAGGTCACGTTTGGGGCCGCCACCCATCTGGCGCTGACGGCGGCGAGCACGACGCCGACGGCGGGTGTGGCCGATAACCTGACGGTCACCGCAAAGGATGAAAACAACAACACCGTCGCCAGCTATACCGGGGTGCATAGTTTGGTGTTTGAAGGTGCTGGTGTGGCTGGGGGTGGGGCGCATCCGACGGTGTCGAGTAGTACGGGTGTGGCGACGAGTTTTGGTGTGGCGACGGCGATCTCGTTTGTGAATGGGGTTGCGGTGGTGGCGGCGGGGAATAATGGTGCGATGAAGTTGTATAAGGCGGAGGTGGCGTTGGTCACGGTTTCTGATGGTACGCTCAGTAATGGTGGGGGGTTGTCGGTCACGGTTGGGGCGGCTGGCGCGGCGAGCTTTTCGTTGTCGGCGGCGAGCACGGGGGTTACGGCGGGGGAAGCGGATGGTCTCACGGTCACGGCGCTCGACGCTTTTGGGAATGTCGCGACGACGTATACGGGTTCGCATAACCTCACGTTCGGTGGCGCGGGGGTCAGTGTCGGGGGGAATCATCCGACGGTCAGTAATAGTGCGGGTGTCGCGACGAATTTCGGTACGGCCACGGCGGTCGTGTTCGCGAGCGGTGTCGCGACGGTCGCGGGCGCGAACAACGGCGTGATGAAGCTGTATAAGGCGGAAACGGCGAGCGTCACCGTTGCGTCCGGCGCGGTCAACAACGGGACGGGTTTGTCGGTTGTGGTGGGTGTTGGTGGCGCGTCGGCGTTGGGGCTCGCGGCTGCGTCGGTGACGCCGACGGTGGGTGTGGGCGATAGTTTGACGGTCACGGCGAGGGATGCGTACGGGAATACGATTGTGAGCTATACGGGGTCGCACAGTCTGACGTTTGGGGGGCCTCATGCGATCGGTGCGTTCACGCCGACGGTGACGGATGGGTCGGGGGTCGCGAGGAGCCTTGGCGCCTCGACGGCAGTTACGTTCGTGAATGGGGTCGCGACGGTGTCGGGGTCGAGCAACGGGGTGATGACGTTGTATAAGGCGGAGGCGGTGAGCGTGACGGTGACGGACGGCACGCTTAGTAACGGCGCTGGTCTGGCGGTCACGGTCGCGCCGGCGGCGGCGGCGAGCCTGGCGCTGACGGCGGCGTCCGTCACGCCGACGGCGGGTGTGGCCGATAACCTGACGGTCACCGCGAAGGACACGTACGGCAACACCGTGCCAAGCTATACCGGGGTGCATAGTTTGGTGTTTGAAGGTGCTGGTGTGGCTGGGGGTGGGGCGCATCCGACGGTGTCGAGTAGTACGGGTGTGGCGACGAGTTTTGGTGTGGCGACGGCGATCTCGTTTG
>DATBOY010000058.1:0-19461 GCA_036561645.1 Solirubrobacteraceae bacterium | reverse complement strand
TAGGACGGGCTCACTTTGAGGACGGGGGTGTCTTCTTTCATCACCGTTGTGAGCTTTGATTTGGCGCATTTGACGGTCGAGGATTCCCCGGTGAACGTCATGTTTTTGCCGGTCGCTTCGATTTTCGCCTGGTATTCGCCGCCGCGCGATTCGAACAGCGTTTCGGCGGAGGCGGGTGCGGCGAGGACCGCGCAGGCGCACGCCACGGCGGCCAGCGCCAGTGAAAGTCGGATTCTGAACACTTCGCTATCTCCTTGGTGTTGGTTGCGATGCTGTGGTTGGGACGGGCCACGCAGGAGGCCGGCGCCCCGGCGATAGTCGGACTCATACCAGTATTTAAACTAGCCGCGCACGCTCTGTTTCCGTCTGGCCGAGCCCGGCTCTCTCACGGCCGCGGCCGGCCCGTTGTGGCGAGGGATGCCCGCGTGGCGTGGCGAGGGGTGTGGCGTGGCGGGGACTGGCGTCCGGGCTGGCGTGGCGAGGGGCTGGCGTGGCGGGGACTGGCGTCCGGGCTGGCGTGGCGAGGGGCTGGCGTGGCGAGGGGCTGGCGTGGCGAGGGGCTGGCGTGGCGAGGGGCTGGCGTGGCGGGGACTGGCGTCCGGGCTGGCGTGGCGAGGGGCTGGCGTGGCGAGGGGTGTGGCGGGGCGAGGGGTGGCGTCCGGGCTGGCGTGGCGAGGGGCCGGCGCGGCGGAAGATGGCGGGCTGGCGCGGCTTGGCTCACGGCGGTCGGGTTGCTAGACTGGCCCGCACGCATGTCGTTTCAGAAGTCTCTTGCACTCCTTCTCCTGCTCCCCCCTCGGGGGGAATAGCGCGTGGCGGCCGCGTAGCCGCATACCCAGCAGCTGGAGGAAGTGCCAAAGAGACCTAGAAGGAGGTTGAACGACATGAGCAGTCACCAGGCATCCCCGCGCGCAGAGGATCGGCGCGTAAGAGTCTTCGACACCACCCTGCGCGACGGCGAGCAGTCGCCCGGCATCTCGCTGAACAAGCAGGAGAAGCTGGAGATCGCCCATCAGCTGGCGCGGCTGGGCGTGGACATCATCGAGGCGGGCTTCCCGATCACCTCGCCGGGGGACTTCGAGTCCGTGCAGGCCATCGCCAGGGAGGTGGAGGGCCCCGTCATCTGCGGCCTGGCGCGCACCTCCAAGCAGGACATCGACGCCGCGTGGGAGGCGATCCGCGACGCCGAGCGCCCGCGCATCCACACGTTCATCGCCACCAGCGACATCCACATCGAGCGCAAGCTGCAGACCACGCGCGAGGACGTCAAGGGCCAGGCGCGCGCCGCCGTGGCGCACGCGCGCCAGTACACCGAGGACGTCGAGTTCTCCCCCGAGGACGGCTCGCGCAGCGACGTGCAGTACATGGCCGAAGTGATCCAGATCGCACTGGACGAGGGGGCGAGCACGATCAACGTGCCGGACACCGTCGGCTACACGATGCCGCACGAGTACGCGGCGATGTTCGCGGAGCTGTACCGACTGGTGCCCGATCTGCGCGACGTGACGGTTTCCGTGCACTGCCACGACGACCTGGGTCTGGCAGTGGCGAACTCGCTGGCGGGCGTCGAAGCGGGGTGCCGGCAGGTGGAGTGCGCGATCAACGGCATCGGCGAGCGCGCGGGCAACGCGTCGCTGGAGGAGATCGTGATGCTGCTGCACACGCGCGAGCCGAGCCTGGGGCTGTGGACGGGGATCGAGACGCGCGAGATCGCGCGCACGAGCCGCCTGGTGTCGCGCCTGACGGGCTACCCCGTGCAGCCGAATAAGGCGATCGTCGGGCGCAACGCGTTCGCGCACGAGGCGGGGATCCATCAGGACGGCGTGCTGAAGGAGCGCACGACGTACGAGATCATGGACGCTCGGACCGTCGGCCTGGAGAGCAACGCGATCGTGCTGGGCAAGCACTCCGGCCGCCACGCCCTGCACGAGGCGCTGGTGGAGATGGGCTTCCGCGTCGACGGCCAGGCGCTGAACGCCGCCTTCAAGCGCTTCAAGGAGCTGGCGGACCGCAAGAAGCAGATCACGGCGATGGACCTGGAGGCGCTGGTCACCGACGAGCTGCGCGAGGAGATCGCCGGGTACACGCTTGCGTGGTTCGAGGTCGAGGCCTCCTCGCGCCGGCCGCCGCACGCGCAGGTCAGCGTGACCCGGCCCGACGGCACGAGCCGGGAGGGCTCGTTCACCGGCGACGGCCCGATCGACGCCGTGTTTCACGCGATCGACGCCGCCACGGGCGTGGAGGCGAAGCTGCGGGACTTCCAGATCGGCGCCGTCACCGAGGGCCAGGACGCCTTGGGGGAGGTGTCCGTCGTGGTTGAGACCGCCGGCCAGACGGGCTCCGGCCAGGCCGTCTCCACCGACATCATCGAGGCCGCGGCGCGCGCGTACGTGCGCGCGCTGTCGGTCGCCGTGGCGCGCTCGCAGTCCGCGGACGGGGTGGTGGGGCTGCCGGCGACGGCGCCGTAAGGGATCGCTCAAAACGGCAGATGAGAGAGAAGTGTCCCCGGCGCGTGGTAGAAACGTTGGATCGCTCCAGCAACTGGAACAGCCGTCCTTATCCTTGTCGCCTTTGTCCTTCCGGGGTTCATAACCCTGGTGGTGCGCGAGGGAACCTATGTCATACGCGACGCCACCTCGCCCTTCGAGCGTCTGCTCCTATCGCTCAGCTACAGCGCACTCATCTACGGTGTGGTTCTGATTGGGGCTGTCGCGGGGCATGTGAGCACGGCCGACATCGTGGCGTTGTACCACGGGCGGAGAGGTCTCGATGAATACCTTGCGTTGGGGGTGGTGGCGCTGCTGGTGCTCCCGGTCGCCATCTCGGAGGTAGGGCGTTGGTGGCGCCGTTCAAAGCACTGCCGGCCGAGTGTGCTCAAGCGGCTGCGTATCGCTCTGGCTCACAGCACGCAGTCGGCGTGGGACCATTTCTTTGGCGACAACACGGCGGCGCTCGTTCGAGTCACACTCGATGACGGGCGTGTTGTGGGCGGCTACTTTGGAGAAAGGAGCCTTGCCGGATACTCGGAGGAAACGCAAGATCTCTTCTTGGAGCAACGCTGGGAACTCGACCGAGATGGGTGGTTTCTTCGCCTGCTCCAGCGAGCCTGGGGATCTGGTTCTCGCACGAGCACATAGTCTCATTGGAGGTCTACGCCCCGCCGCCGCGTCGGCTGACACGAAACTCGGCGTCGAGTTTCGGGCACGTCGACGAGGTCTGAAGGTCGAGAGGTCGGTCGGATGCATCTACTACAATTCGATTCATGAGCGTACAGCGACCAGCTCGGGGCCATGCGGTCGATCCTGGACGACGGGCCGATGGCCAACTTCCACCCGTCGAAAAGCGAGGCGGCTACACCCCGCAGGGACAGGCTCCGCCTCCGGTAAGCCCGCCTCCCACGCCCAGCGACGCAAGCGCTAGCGCCAAGCCGCCGGCAAAGTCGTAGTCCTCGGCAGTCCTACGACTATACAGGCGTCTGTGATAGCGTACAGGCGTATGGTGATCGTGGACGAGCAGAGTTCGCGCGGCGATGGCATGCGAGCGGGTGGGGATAAAGCCCTAGGTGTGGCGCACACCATCCCTGACCCTCTGGATCCATTCGTCCTGGGCGCGCGCGTAAAGGCCCTGCGCGACGCCTCCTCACTGTCCCTGCGCGAGCTGGCGCTGCGCAGCGGCGTGAGCGCGCCGATGCTCTCCCAGGTCGAGCGCGGCGAGACGAGCCCGACGCTGACCGTCGCGGCGCGCATCGCGGCGGGCCTTGAGCTGCGCCTCTCGCAGCTGCTGCGCCTGGACGAGGACGGCGCCGTGACGATCGTGCGTGCCGGCGAACGCCGCCGCGGGGGCAACACAAGGCGCGGGCACCGCTACGAGGTGCTCACCTCCCCGCAGCCGGGCCAGCGCGCCGAGCTCTCCCGCCACCTGCTCGCGCCGGGCGGCACGACCGGGGCCGGCGACGACCCGCCGATGCACGAGCCGGGCAGCCGCGAGACGGCGCTGGTCGAGCGCGGCGCCGTGGTGCTCGTCTGCGACGGGCGCCGCCACGAGCTGGCCGAGGGGGACTGCGTCACCTTCGACGCCGACCTGCCCCACCACTTCGAGAACCCCGGAGAGCTCGGCGCCGCCCTGCTCGCCGTCGTATCCGCCGGGCTGCGCCGCAGCTGAGCGCCGGACCCCACACAAGCCGGCCCATCCAAATCCAAAAAATCCATCCCAGCAAGAGAGAACGACGATGACAACCCCGCACTCGCCGCAGACGCTATTCGAGAAGATCTGGGAGGCCCACGAGGTCGGGGGGGCGGGCTCCGGCCTGCTGTACATCGACCTGCACCTCGTGCACGAGGTGACGAGCCCGCAGGCCTTCGAGGGGCTGCGCCTGGCCGGACGGCGCGTGCGCCGGCCCGAGCGCACGCTCGCGACGGCCGACCACAACACGCCCACCGACGGCACGCCCGTGGCGGCGAAGATCAAGGACGAGCTCTCGCGCGTGCAGGTGCAGACGCTGGAGCGCAACTGCGCCCAGTTCGGCGTGCCCGTGTACTCCCTGGGCTCCGAGCGCCAGGGGATCGTGCACGTGATCGGCCCGGAGCTCGGCGTCACGCAGCCGGGCATGACGATCGTGTGCGGCGACTCCCACACCGCGACGCACGGCGCCTTCGGCGCGCTCGCCTTCGGGATCGGCACGAGCGAGGTCGAGCACGTGCTCGCGACGCAGTGCATGGTCCAGAGCCGCCCGCGCGCGATGCGCATCCGCTACGAGGGCGCGCTCGGCTTCGGCGTCACGGCGAAGGATCTGATCCTCGCCACGATCGGGCAGATCGGCGTCGGCGGCGCCAGCGGCCACGTGGTCGAATACGCCGGCCCGGCGATCGAGGCGCTGTCGATGGAGGGGCGCATGACGGTCTGCAACATGACGATCGAGGCGGGCGGGCGCGCCGGCATGATCGCCCCGGACGACACGACGTTCGCGTGGTTCGAGCCGGCCGCGGACGCCGGTTGGCCGCAGGGACGCCCGGGCGCGCCGCGCGGCGCGGAGCTGGAGCGCGCGATCGAGCGCTGGCGCGCGCTGCGCAGCGACGACGGCGCCGCCTTCGACAGCGAGGTGGTCGTGGACGCCGCGGCGATCTCCCCGCAGGTGACGTGGGGCACGACGCCGGAGATGGTCGTCGGCGTCAGCGGCCGCGTCCCGGCGCCGGAGCAGTTCGATAGTCCCGCCGCGCGCGAGGCGGCCGAGCGCGCGCTGCACTACATGGCGCTTGAGCCGGGCACGCCGATCGCGGAGATCGCGCTGGATCGCGTGTTCATCGGCTCGTGCACGAACTCGCGCATCGGCGACCTGCGCGCGGCGGCGGCGGTGGTGGCCGGTCGCAAGGTGGCGAGCGGCGTGCACGCGATGGTCGTCCCCGGCTCCCAGCACGTCAAGGCGCAGGCCGAGGCGGAGGGTCTTGATCGCGTCTTTCGCGACGCCGGCTTTGACTGGCGCGTCGCCGGCTGCTCGATGTGCCTGGGCATGAACCCCGACATCCTCGCGCCCGGCGAGCGCTGCGCCTCGACCTCCAACCGCAACTTCGAGGGGCGCCAGGGGCGGGGCGGGCGCACGCACCTGGTCTCCCCGCAGATGGCCGCGGCCGCGGCGATCGAGGGGCACTTCACCGACATCCGAGATTGGAGCTAGTCGTGGAGACGATACATACGATCGCAGGCGCGGTCACACATCTGGATCGCTCGAACGTCGACACCGACCAGATCATGCCCAAGCAGTTCCTCAAGCGCGTGCAGCGCACAGGCTTCGGCGAGTTCCTGTTCTTCGATTGGGCGCAGGAGCCCGGCTGGGAGCTGCCGCCCAACCCGATCCTCGTGACGGGCGAGAACTTCGGCTGTGGCTCCTCGCGCGAGCACGCCCCCTGGGGGTTGCAGGACTACGGCTTTCAGGCGATCGTGGCGCCCAGCTTCGCCGACATCTTCTACTCCAACTGCACGAAGATCGGCCTGCTGCCCGTCGTGCTGAGCGAGGCGGACTGTCAGGCGCTGGCCGGCGCCGGCGCGGGCGAGATCGACCTGCAGGCGCAGGAGGCCCGCTTCGCCGGGCGCGCCGTCGGCTTCGAGATCGACGCCGAGATCCGCCGGCGGCTGCTGGCGGGCCTGGACGACATCGGCGTGACGCTCGGGCAGGAGGCGTCGATCGCCGCCTACGAGGACGAGCGCGAGCGCTTCGGGCCGCTGACGAGCGCGCTGTGACCGCCTTTCGCATCGTCACGCTCCCCGGCGACGGCATCGGCCCGGAGATCATGGCGCCCACGCTGGAGCTGCTGGGCGGCCTGGGCGAGTTCGAGTTCGAGGAGCACGTGTTCGGCGGCGCCAGCATCGACGCGCACGGCACGGCGCTGACCGACGAGACGCTGGCCGCCTGCCGCGAGGCCGACGCGGTGCTGCTCGCGGCGGTGGGGGGGCCGAAGTGGGACACGACCGACCCCGACGCGCCCCGTCCCGAGCAGGGCCTGCTCGGACTGCGCAAGGGGCTTGGGCTGTACGCGAACCTGCGCCCCGTACGGCCGTTGCCGGCGCTGTACGACGCCTCGCCCCTGCGGCGCGAGCGGATCGAGGGGACAGACCTCCTTGTCGTGCGCGAGCTGACCGGCGGGATCTACTTCGGCGAGAAGACGCGCACGGCGGAGATGGCCAGCGACGTGTGCGCGTACACCGTCATGGAGATCGCGCGCATCGCGCGCACCGCCTTCGGCGCGGCGCGCGCGAAGGTCTCAAGCGTGGACAAGGCCAACGTGCTGGAGACCTCGCGCCTGTGGCGCGAGGTCGTGAGCCGCGTGCACGCGCGCGAGTTCCCCCACATCGAGCTGGAGCACGTGCTCGTCGACAACGCGGCCATGCAGCTGCTCGCGGCGCCGCGCCACTTCGACACGATCCTCACGGAGAACATGTTCGGAGACATCCTCAGCGACGAGGCGGCGATGCTCACGGGCTCGATCGGGATGCTGCCGAGCGCCTCCCTGGGGGACGCGGCGTCGGCCGGTCTGGCGGCCGACGCGGGGCACGTCCCCGGCCTGTTCGAGCCGGTGCACGGCTCGGCGCCGGATATCGCCGGGCAGGGGATCGCCAATCCGCTGGCGATGTTCCTCTCCGCCGCGCTGCTGCTGCGCCACGGATTGGGCTTGGCAAGCGAGGCGGCGGCGGTAGAATCGGCCGTTGACCGTGCGCTCGCGGACGGCCTGCGCACCCCCGACCTCGGGGGCGACGCTGGCACCGAGCAGGCGACGCGGGCAGTGCTCGATCACCTCTAGAGGGTGCCGCGCCCGACCGTCGGTCGGCGAGCCGGGTCCCTCTATATTTCCGATAAGGAGTTGCCGAAAGTGGAGCCCACCGACCTCATCTGGATGAACGGAGATTTCGTCGCCTGGGAGGACGCCAAGGTCCACGTCCTCACGCACGGCCTGCACTACGGCACCGGCGTGTTCGACTCGATGCGCTGCTACGAGACGGAGTTCGGTCCCGCCGTGTTCCGCAATGCCGAGCACCTGGAGCGCCTCGTGCGCTCCGCCGAGCTGTACTACATGCCCGTGCCGTACTCCGTGGCGCAGCTGCGCGCGGCGACGCTCGAGCTGGTCGCGCGCAACGGCCTGTCCTCGTGCTACGTCCGCCCGCTCGTGAACCGCGGCTACGGGCAGATGGGGCTCAATCCGCTCGACGCCTCCGTGGACGTGACGATCGCGTGCTGGGAGTGGGGCACGTACCTCGGCGAGGACGGGATGCGCAACGGCGTGCGCGCCAAGGTGTCCTCCTGGCGGCGCATCTCGCCCGACTCGCTGATCCCCCACGCGAAGGCCTCCGGGCAGTACCTCAACAGCGTGCTCGCCAAGGTCGAGTCGGTGAAGGCCGGCTACGAGGAGGCGATCCTGCTCGACGACCACGGCCACGTGTGCGAGGGCACGGGGGAGAACGTGTACATCGTGCGCGACGGCGAGATCGCGACGCCCGGTCAGCACAACTCGATCCTCGACGGCATCACGCGCCGCTCGGTGATCCAGATCGCGCAGGACCTCGGCTACACGGTCGTGGAGCGCAACATCGCGCGCGCCGAGATGTACCTCGCGGACGAGATGTTCATGTCGGGCACCGCGGCGGAGCTCGTGCCGGTGCGCGAGATCGACGACCACAAGATCGGCACGGGACGCCCGGGCGAGGTCACGCGCGTGCTGCAGGCCGCCTTCGACGACGCGATCCACGGGCGCAGCGAGCGCTACCGCGAGTGGCTGGACTTCGTGCGCCCGGAGGCGCTCGACACGCCCCTGGGCCAGGCGCCGGGTCACGCTGCGTCGGCGCCAGCCGGGACTTCAGCCATGTCGGATGCCTCGGCGCCGGCGGGGGCATCGGCGGCCGCGGCGCCGGGCCTCTCCAGCGCGGCGGGCTGATGAGCGCCGTACAGCTCTACGACGCCACCCTGCGCGACGGCATGGGCGGCGGCGGCATGTCGCTCACCGCCGAGGAGAAGCTGCGCGTCGTGGGCAAGCTCGACGAGCTGGGCATCGCGCTGATCGAGGCGGGCTTTCCCGCGTCCAACCCCAAGGAGCAGCAGCTGTTCGAGCTGCTCTCCGCGGCGACGCTGCACAGCGCGGAGATCGTCGCCTTCGGCATGACCCGCCGGCGCGAGGTGGCCCCCGAGCATGACGAGGGGCTGCGCGTGCTCGCCGACTGCTTCGCGCCCGTGTGCACGCTCGTCGGCAAGAGCTCGACGCTGCACGTCGAGAAGGTTGTGCGCGTCACGCGCGCGGAGAACCTGGCGATGATCATCGACTCGATCGCCTTCCTGCGTGCGCAGGGCAAGCGCGTGATCTTCGACGCCGAGCACTTCTTCGACGGTTACGAGCGCGACGACGCGTATGCGCTTGAGTGCGTGCGCGTCGCCGCGGCGGCGGGCGCCGAGCGCGTCGTGCTGTGCGACACCAACGGCGGCTCGCTGCCGACGCGGGTCAGGCAGATCGTGGGGGAGGTGAACGCGCGCCTCGGGGACGTCGCGCTCGGCATCCACGCCCACGACGACTCCGGCTGCGGCGTCGCCAATACGCTGGTCGCCGTCGAAGCGGGCGCCACGCAGGTGCAGGGCACGATCAACGGCATCGGCGAGCGCACGGGCAACGCCAACCTCGTCACGGTGATCGCCGACCTGCAGCTGAAGATGGGCGTGCCGGTGCTCGCGCCCGAGGGTCTTGCGCGGCTCACCGCCACGGCGCACTTCCTCGACGAGCTGCTCAACCGGGCGCCGGACCCGGCGCAGCCGTACGTCGGCAAGCACGCCTTCGCGCACAAGGCGGGGCTGCACGCCGCCGGCGTACGCCTGGACGCCAGCAGCTTCGAGCACGTCGATCCCGAGCTCCTCGGCAACAGCCGCGACGTGCTGATCTCCGAGCTGGCGGGCAAGGGCACGGTCGCCGAGAAGGCGCGCGAGGCGGGGATCGAGCTCGACGCCGCGGCGGCGCAGCGCACGGTCGAGCGCGTCAAGGAGCTCGAGCACCGCGGCTTTCAGTTCGAGGCGGCCGACGGCTCCTTCGAGCTGCTGATGCGCAAGCAGTCCGGGTCCTACGAGCCGCTGTTCCGCCTGGAGTCCTGGCGCGTGCTCGTGGAGAAGCGCGCCGACGGCCGCGTGGAGACGGAGGCGACGATCAAGATCTGGATGCCCGGCCCCGCGCTGTCCGGCGTCGCCGCGAACGGCGGGGCGGGCGCTCCCGAGCGCCGCTACGTGCGCACGGCGGAGGGCAACGGTCCCGTCAATGCGCTGGACAAGGCGCTGCGCGACGCGATTGGCGAGCTGCACCCGCACCTGCGCGACATCGACCTCGTCAACTTCAAGGTGCGCATCCTCGACGAGACGAAGGGCACGGGCGCCGTCACGCGCGTGCTGATCGACGCCTCCGACGGGAAGCGCGTGTGGGGGTCGATCGGCGTGTCCGAGAACGTGATCGAGGCCTCCTGGGACGCGCTCGTGGATTCGCTGGAGCTCGGCGTGCAGGCCGAGGGCGCGTGAACGACACGGTCATCCCGCTTGCGCGCCCCGTGCTCGGCGCGGCCGAGGAGCGCGCCGTGCTTGAGGTGCTGCGCTCCGGGCAGCTGTCGCTCGGACCGCGCGTGGCGGAGTTCGAGCGGGGCTTTGCGGCCCGCGTCGGTGCGCCCCTGGCGAGCGCTGTCTCCAGCGGCACGGCCGGTCTGCACCTCGCGCTGCGGGCCGTCGGCGTGCAGCGCGGGGAGGAGGTGATCACGAGCCCGTTCTCGTTCGTGGCCTCCGCCAACGCCGCGCTGTACGAGGGCGCGCGCCCGGTGTTCGCCGACATCGACCCGGTGACCCTCAACCTCGACCCGGCGGCGGCCGCCGCCGCCGTGAGCGAGCGCACGCGGGCGCTGCTGCCTGTGCACATCTTCGGCTACCCGGCCGACATGCCGGCGTTCGAGCGGCTCGCGGCGCGGCACGGCCTCGCGCTCGTCGAGGACGCGTGCGAGGCGCTCGGGGCGCGCCACGCGGACGGGAGGGCCGTCGGCGGGCGCGGGCACCCGGCCGTGTTCGGCTTCTACGCCAACAAGCAGCTGACGACGGGCGAGGGCGGGATGATCGCCCTTGCGGACCCCGCCCTGAAGGAGCGCATCGACTCCGAGCGCAACCAGGGCCGGGCGCCGGACATGGGCTGGCTGGACCACGACCGGCTGGGGTTCAACTACCGGCTTTCCGACGTGGCGTGCGCGATCGGGCTCGCGCAGCTCGGCCATCTGGAGGAAATGTTGGCGGCGCGAGCGCGCGTGGCCGGCGCCTACCGGCAGGCGCTGGAGGGGGTCGAAGACCTCCGCCTACCGTGCGCGGACGCCGGCGGGGACCGGCGCGGCTGGTTCGTGTTCGTCGTGCAGCTGCCCGCGGAGGTCGATCGCGACGGCGTGGTGCGCCGGCTCGGGGAGCTCGGGATCCAGAGCAAACCGTACCTGCCGGCGATCCATCTGATGAGCTTCTACCGCGAGCGCTTCGGGCATCGCGAGGGCGAGTTCCCGGTGTGCGAGGACGTCGCTCGCCGGTCGCTCGCGCTGCCCTTCTTCCCGGGGATGCAGGACGGGGAGGTCGCGCACGTGGCGGGGGCGCTGCGTGAGGTGCTGGCGCGCGGCGCCGTGTCCGCGGGCGCCCGTCCCCGGCCCGTGGCCGCCGGCTCCTCGCCGCCCACCGCTTAGCTGCGCGCGGTTATCGCCACCGGTCGCGCGGCGCGACGCCTGCGGCGGACGGAGGGGGGACCATTGGCGCCGGCTGCACGCTGGCGCGGCGCGATATTGAGAAACATGGCCTTACAATTGCTCTGACGGCTGATTAGAATCCTTCCATCAAGTGTAGAAACGGCCGGGAGGGCAGCTGGACGTCAATCCTAAAATTTCCACCATATAGCCGAAGAATAGCGTATACTTGAACTAATGCCAAGAACTTAAAGCTTGGGCGTCTCTCGAAAAATCCTCTCGGGTACGTTCAAGGAGGTACCGGCGCACGGGGTTTTCTTTGCCTTGACCGTGTGCTGGTTGGTTCTCCTGAAGGCGGGCGTCGCGGCTCATGGTTTGGGGGTCGCGGCGCCCGCTGGGAGAGTTCTTGGTTGGACGGCGCCGGCCTGAAGCTCGCTTTCAGCCGAGGGCGATCTGCGCGGCCTCCTTCGCTCCCACGAACGGCGCCAGCGCGATATAGGTGGCGTCGATCCTCAGGTCGGGTAGATCGCAGGTGCGCCCCTGCGCCGCGTAGTGCTGGAACAGCTCGTGCAGCGCGCCGGCGGTCGCGTCGACGATCACCGGGCGCGGCCGGTTGCCGCGCGGGGCTTCCTCGAAGCCCGGCGTCAGCAGCTGCGCGTACGTGGCCAGGCCTCTGGTCGACAGCTCCGCGGTGCGCGGCGTGGCGACGAGCGTGGCGAGCAGCGACAGGTGCGCGAAGGAGGGCTCGGAGGCCAGATAGTCCATGAGCGCCCCGAGGCCGTCGCGCACGCCGCGGCGCCAGTCGGGCGAGGCCGCGGCGAAGGCCCGTTCGACGAGGCTGAGGCCGCGCGCGTGTCCGAGCTCGTAGGCGACGATGAACGCGTCCTCCTTGCTCTCGAAGTGTTCGTAGAACGCCTGCAGCGAGACCGACGCCTCGGCCGCGATGTCCTCGATCGTCAGGCCGAGGTAGCCGTTGCTGGCCGTCAGGTTGGTGACGGCGTCGAGCACACGCGCGCGCTGGTTGTGAACGACGTAGCTGCGCGATACGGCGAAACTGCGCCGGCTCGCGCGACGGCGGCCGTTCAGCGGCGGTTTGGGGGAGAGGGTGCCCGGCGCGCGGCCGCCGCTCTGCCCAATGCCCATGCCCACACCGATCGCGCCGGCGCCGTTTTGACCGTTGCGTTTGCCCGCGAGCGCGACGTCGAGGGCGCTCGGCGCCGGATGGTAGGAGGAGACCCAGCGCACCAGCTCCGGCACGATCACGGCGGGCCTGGCGCGCCGTCCGCGACGCAGATAGGTCGCGATCACCCGCGTCAGCCCGCCCGTCATCGCCCGCAGCACCGTTGGTGGCAGCGCGGCGGAGTCCTCGCCGCTGCGCAGGCAGTCCTCAACCAGTTCGCCGAGCTCCAGCACGGCGCGTTCGCGGCGCTCGATCCCGGGCTCCCCGACGGCCGCGATCTCGATCGTCGCCAGGCGCATCGCGTCGGGGCTCTCCGCGGCGATCTCAAACAGCGCCCGGACCGCCCCCTCCATGCGGTCCGGGTCCTCCCCCTCGCTGTACGCGCGCCGGACCCGGTGGCGGGCGTCGTGCGCGATCGCGTCGTAGGCGGCGAGGAAGCACTCCTCCTTGTTGACGTAGTGTTCGTAGAACGCCTTGCGCGACACGCCGGCGCGCGTGACGACCTCCGACACGGTCGTCGCTCCGTACCCTTTCTGTCCCACCAGTTCGAGCATCGCCTGTCCCAGGCGATGCTGCTGGTTGTCCGCCACCTGCTCGCGCGTGAGCGAGTGCGGCCCGCGCGGGAGGGCCTTGACGACGCCCACGCCGGAGCGCGGTCGGCGGCTGCGAGTGGCTCTGGCGGTGGGCGGCATGGCGGGTATTGTTATCGAACTTCAGCCAGTTTTAGACAAGGCCGTACCTACGTAAGCGATGACGTATGTACGTAAGCGATCGCACACTCGCGTAGACTCTCGCCGCGATGTCGCGCTTTCGCGAACCTCCCCACCCCGACTTTCAGCGCCTGAACGCCTCAATCGGCTTTGACAGGCGCATCTGGCCTCAGGATCTGGCGCAATCCAGGGCGCACGCGACGATGCTCGCGGCATCCGGAATTATTACTGACGGAGACCGCGATGCGCTGCTGAGCGGGCTGGAAAAGGTCGAACTCGAATTCGTTTCGGGACGTTTCCAACTGTTGGAAAATGACGAGGACGTCCACATGGCGATCGAGCGGCGCCTGACCGAAATCGCCGGTCCTGTGGGCGGCAAGCTGCACACGGCGCGCTCGCGCAACGACCAGGTCGTGACCGATCTTGCGCTGTACGCACGCGAGCGCGCGCGCGCGGCCGACGACGCGCTGGTGGAGCTGATGCGGACGCTGCTGGCGCGCGCCGAGGAGCACCTGGACTGGCCGATGCCCGGCTACACCCACCTGCAGCGCGCCCAGCCGGTGTACCTCAGCCACCACCTGCTCGCGTACTTCTGGATGCTCTCGCGCGACCGTTCGCGCTTTGCGTTCGCCGCGCGCGAGGCGGGGCGCCTGCCGCTGGGCGCCGGTGCGCTCGCCGGTGTGAACTTCGACACCGACCGTCACCTGCTCGCGCGCGAGCTCGGCTTCCAGGAGATCCTCCCGAACTCGATCGACGCCGTGTCCGGCCGGGACTTCGTGCTCGACTACCTCGGCGCCGCGGCCACGTGCGCCACGCACCTCTCGCGCCTGGGGGCGGAGCTCGTACTGTGGTCGAGCGTCGAGTTCGGCTTCTGCGAGCTGCCCGACGCGTGGAGCTCCGGCTCCTCGATCATGCCGCAGAAGAAGAACCCGGACGCGGCCGAGCTGCTGCGCGCCAAAGCCCCGCGCGTCGTCGGCCATCTCGCGGCGCTGCACGGCGTGCTGCACGCGCTGCCCCTCACGTACAACAAGGACCTGCAGGAGGACAAGGAGCATCTGTTCGACGCCGTCGACACGATCGAGCTGACGATCGCCGCCGCGCAGGGGATGATCGCGGGCGTGAGCTTTCAGCGCGAGCGCCTGCTCGACGCCGCCTCGGATGAGATGCTCGCGGCCACCGACGTCGCCGATCTGCTCGTGCGCCGCGGCGTGCCCTTCCGCGAGGCGCACGGCATCGTCGCCGGGCTCGTGCGCACGGCTGTGGACAGCGCCCGCCAGCTCTCGCAGCTGACGGCGGCGGAGCTGACGGCGGCCAGCCCGGCGCTCGACGGGGAGTTCTACGAGGTGCTGCAGCAGCGCTCCTGGCTTGAGTCCAAGGTTTCCGAAGGCGGCACGGCCCTGGCCCGCGTGCGCGAGCAGATACAGGCGGCGCGCGCCGTGCTCGACCGCGAGGCGTGAGATGGGCGCCCGCGCGGCGCTAGGCGCCGCGACCGCCGCGACAGCGGCGGGAGATCCGGCGGTAGAGCCGCGCGAGCGTAAAGGGGTGATGCGCGAGCGAAACGGGCTCCCGCACGAGTCGCAGGGGCTGCCTCGCGCGTTCTACGACCGCCCCGTGCTGGAGGTCGCCCGCGACCTCGTCGGCTGTGTCGTGGAATACCGCGGCGCGGCGGGCGCGATCGTGGAGACGGAGGCCTACCACGAGTGCGAGCCGGCGTGCCACGCGTTCGCCGGGCTGACGCCGCGCACGCGCACCCTGTTCGGCGAGCCCGGTCGGGCGTACGTGTACCGCTCCTACGGCATCCACGCGCTGCTGAACGCCGTGTGCGAGCCGGCCGGCGTGGGCGCCGCCGCCCTGATCCGCGCGCTGGAGCCCCTTTCGGGGATCGAGGGGATGCGCGCGCGCCGGGGCGGGCGCCGCGCGGAGGACCTGTGCTCCGGTCCGGGCAAGCTCACGCAGGCGCTCGGCGTGTGGCTGACCGAGAACGACACCGATCTGGCCGGCGGCCCCGTCGTCATCCGAGCGCCGCGCGGGGAGCTGATCGAGCCGTCGATCGTGGTCGGGCGGCGCATCGGCATCACACGGGCGGTCGAGCTGCCGTGGCGCTTCTGCGTGGCGGGCAACCGCCACGTTTCACGCCCGCGCCCGACTCAGCTCTCTTGAGGTCGGCTGTATCTCCAAGCGGCTGCGTATCTCTGGGCGGCTGCGTATCTCGGGCGGTCGTGTATCGCTGTGCGTCGGCTAGCCCCCGGGCGCCGCGGTGCCGCCCGCGCCCGCTTCGCCGCCCGTCCCCGAAGGGCCGCCGCCCGCGGAGGGCGCGGCGGGGCTGGGCGCCTGCGGCGCCGCGGGCGTCGGGCTTGGCGTGGGTGCGGGTGTTGCGGGCGCGGGCGCCGCAGACGGTGCACCGTGCGTGGGCCGCGGCGAGGGGGCGCCCTTGGGGCTCTGCGGCACGGACGCTTCCGAGGGTGCCCCCGTGCTCGCCGGCAGACCCGTGACCTGACCCTTGGCGGCGCCGCCGGCGAGGTGTTCGGCGCGGGCCTTTTCCAGCTGTATCGCCGAGAGCATGAAGTCGTGCCAGATGAGGGCCGGGAACGTGCCTCCGAACACCGGCTTGCCGCCGAACTCCGTCGTCATCGGGATCAGGCGCGTGGGGTAGCCCACCCACACCGCGACCGTGTACTTCTTGTCCCAGCCGACGAACCACGCGTCGCCGAAGTTCGACGTGGTGCCCGTCTTGCCGGCGGCGAACTGGCCGAGCGCGGCGGCGCGCGCGGTGCCGTACTGCAGCACGGTCTCGAGCATCGAGGTCTCCGTTTCGGCGACGGAGGCCGGCAGCACGCGCGTCAGCACGGTGCGCTCGATGTCGCGGTGGTGGCCGTCCGGGAGCGTGCGCGAGCCCCCGTCCACTTCCTGGATGCCGACCGGCGCCGTGCTGGAGGGGACCAGTGTGCCGCTGACGCGCTCACCGCTGTGGGCGATCGTCTCGTAGGAGTGCGCCATGTCGAGCGGCGTCACGCCGACCTTCAGACCGCCGATCGTCATCGCCGGATTCGTGGAGATCGGCGTGCGGATCCCCATGCGGTGCGCGAGGTTGGCGATTCTGTGGGTGGTGACCTTCAGACCGACTTCGGCGTAGATCGAGTTGTCCGAGTACGCCGTCGCGGCGGTCAGCGTGTTCGAGCCGGTGTACGCGCCTTCGTCGTTGTGCACGACGAACTTTTCCGTGCCGTGCGTGCCCGGGACGTTGAAGATCTTGACCTTCGAGCTCCACACCGAGTAGGGCGAGATGCCGTCCTCTAGCGCCGCCGCCAGGTCAAAGGCCTTAAAGGAGGACCCGGGCTGGCGCTCGCCCTCGGTGGCGAGGTTGAAGGGGCTTTCGTTGTAGTCGCGCCCGCCGACCATCGCGCGCACCTCGCCCGTCGAGTTTTCGATCGCGACGAGCGCCGCGGTGGGGCCGCTGGGACCGGGGAGGTAGCCGTCCACCGCCTGTTCTGAGGCGCGCTGCAGGTCCAGATCGAGCGTCGTGCGGATCTTCAGGCCGCCGTCGAACGCGCGCTCGGCGCCGTAGCGTTCGATCACCTGCTGCTGCACCCAGCTCGTGAAGTAGCCGACGTCGATCCCTTCGACGAGCGCCTGGTGGGGGAGCTGCACGTCCTTCGGCGCCGGCAGCGCCTCGTTGATGCTTTCTTCGTAGTCGGCGCGGCTCAGGTAGCCCTGTTCGAGCATCTGCCTGAGCACGAGGTTGCGCCGTCGGCGCGCGAAGGAGGGCCGCGTGACGGGGTCGTAGTAGGAGGGCGACTGGATGATGCCGGCGAGCAGCGCCGCCTCCGCCGGCGCGAGCTCTTCCACGCACAGCCTGTGCTTGAGCGTGCCGCACCCGAGGTGGTTGACGTCCTGGCCGAAGTACGTGCGCGCGGCGGACTCGATGCCGTACGCGCCGTTGCCGAAGTAGATCGTGTTGAGGTACTCCGTGATGATCTTTTCCTTCGACCACTTGTGCGCCAGCTGGTAGGCGAGCGCCGCCTCGCGCAGCTTCTCGAAGATCGTGCGGTGGGACTGCGCCTGCAACTGGTTCTTGACGAACTGCTGCTCGATCGTCGAGGCCCCCTGGATCGTGCCGCCGTGCAGGACGTCCTGGACGAAGGCGCGGCCGATGCCGCGGATGTCGATGCCGCTGTTGCTCGCAAAGCGCTTGTCCTCGATCGAGATCACCGCGTCTTTGACGATCTTGGGGATCTGCTGGGGCGTGAGCAGGATCTGGTGTTCGCGACTGAGCACGCCGATCGGGCGGCCGAGATCGTCGAGCAGCGTCGAGTTGCGGGCGTTGTTGTACTCCTGGCGGTTATCAAGCGACGGCAGGTCCGAGGCGACGGCCATGAACATGCCGAACACGAACGAGACGAGGCCGAGCAGCAGGACCGCCAGGAGGATCGACAGGAAGCGAAGCTTCTTCAGGCGCGGCCGGCCGCCGGTGGGCGATGCGGCTAGCTCCACAGGCACAGGGGCGAGAGCTTAGAGGATCGCCGCGGCGGCTCGGCCGTCACCGGGCGAGGGCGGGTTCCTCGGGGCGGCGGTTGCGCGGGCGCGCCGAGCATTAGCATGGCCGCGATGCCCGACTCACCCGATGCGGTGGCAGAGCAGGCCTTGAGACTGGCCGCGAACGCCGTCGACAGCCTGCCCGCCGGCGCGCTCGTGGAGAAGCTGACGCTGGCGCGCGGCGACGGCCGGGCGTTGCGCGTGAAGCTGGGGATCGACCCGACGGCGCCGGACATCCACCTCGGTCACGCCGTCGTCCTGGGCAAGCTGCGCGAATTCCAGGACGCGGGACACGTGGTGGTGCTGATCGTCGGCGACTACACCGCCCGCGTCGGAGATCCCTCGGGGCGCTCGGCGCTGCGGCCGATGCTCTCCGCGCAGGAGATCGAGGCCAATGCGGCGACCTTCGAGGCGCAGGCGTTGCAGATTCTCGACCCCGACGAGCGGCGACTGGAAGTCCGACGCAACAGCGAATGGCTGGAGATGACGACGGTCGAGATGCTGCGGCTGATGCGCACGACGACCGTCGCCCAGCTGCTGGAGCGCGATGACTTCGCCAAGCGCTGGTCGGAGAAGCAGCCGATCTCGATGCTGGAGTTGATGTACCCCCTGCTGCAGGGCTATGACTCCGTGGTCGTCGAGGCCGACGTGGAGCTGGGCGGCACCGACCAGAAGTTCAACCTGCTGCTCGGCCGCGACCTCCAGCGGGCCTACGGGCAGCCCGGCCAGGCGATCATGACGATGCCGATCCTCGTCGGCGTCGACGGGCGCCAGAAGATGTCCAAGTTGCTGGGCAACCACATCGGCATCACCGACCCTCCCGCGGAGATGTACGGCAAGACGCTGAGCCTCCCCGACGCGGCGATGGGCGACTACTTCCGGCTGCTCCTGCAGCGCGAGCCGCCGGCGCAGCTGCCGGCGCGCGACGCCAAGCGCCTGCTCGCGCGTGAGCTGGTGGCCTGGCTGCATTCGCCCGAGCAGGCGCTCGTCGCCGAGCGCCACTTCGATCGCGTGTTCGTGGAGCGCGAGGCGCCGGAGGAGATCGAGGACGCCCGCTTTCACGCCGCCGACGGCGTCGTGCACCTCCCGGGGCTGATCGCCGAGGTGTTCGGCGTCTCGCGCTCGCAGGCGCGGCGGATGATCGAGCAGGGCGGGGTGACGCTCGGCGAGCGTCCGCTGGCGGCGGGCGAGCACGACGTCGCTGTCGAGCAGGCCGACGGGCAGGTGCTGCGCGTGGGCAAGCGCCGCTTTCGTCGCCTGCGCGCGGGCTGACCGGTCGCACACCGCGGCGTGCGACCGGACGATGTCCTAGTATGCTGCGCCGTAGCGACTCGGGCCACGCGACCGGGGCAGGCGACGTGCCTGCGCTCGTGGCGTTCTGAGCGCTATACTTCTCGGTCGGCCCGCACACGCCTTTGGGCGTGGGTCGAACGGTCTCCTCTAAAGAGAAGCCCTCTCGGACGAGGCTCGACGGTCTTTGAAAACTCAACAGCATGCGCACCGACGATCGAGAATCGATCGTGGTGTGCGTCCAGGTTCGACCCGTCGCCGGGCCGTGCGCTTTGCGTGCGCGTCTGGGGGCGGACAAAGAGTCAAGTAGGGAAGTACCCCGTCATGGTTCGAGGTCCACGTGTATAGGACCCCGACCGTCCGGTCTTCGGCGAGGCGATCTTCGATCGGCGGCGACCGGCAACTCCATGACAGCTTTTCGTGAAGTTCTTCACGGAGAGTTTGATCCTGGCTCAGGACGAACGCTGGCGGCGTGCTTAACACATGCAAGTGGAGCGACGAACCAGGGCTTGCCCTGGGGCAGAGCCGCGAACGGGTGAG
>DATBOY010000057.1:0-3808 GCA_036561645.1 Solirubrobacteraceae bacterium | reverse complement strand
GTGGAGGGCCGCTTTCGTCAAGGCGATGGTCGCGACCGTGCTGCTGCTGTTCGTGGTCCTGGTCTTCATGAAGGGCTCCTCCGGCGCGATCGCGCTGTTCGATCGTGCTCGGCGCCTACACCGTCGTGAGCTACTACACGGACAAGTGGGTGTACGAGCGCCGGCAGCGCAAGAAGGCGCGCGAAGGCAAGGCGCAGACGCGGTGAGCGCACCCGACGTCCGCACCTACACGGTCGGGCCCGTGCAGGAGAACTGCCACATCGTGCGGGCCGACGCGCAGTCGAGCAGGGCGGTGATCGTCGATCCGGGCGATGAGCCCGAGCGCCTGCTCGAGGCCGCGCAGTCGCTCGATGCCGAGATCGAGGCGATCCTGCTCACCCACTGCCATTTCGACCACATCGGGGCGGTCGCGCCTGTCGCCCGCGCCACCGGCGCGCCGGTGTACTGCCCGCGGATCGAGCTGCCGCTGCTCTCGGACGTGATGAGGTGGGTGCCGCCGGGCTTCGGTCCGTTCGAGAACTACGAGGCCGACCACGCACTCGACGGGGGAGAGCAGCTGAGCATCGCCGGTATGGACATCGAGGTGCTCTACACGCCGGGTCACAGCCCCGGTCACCTGACGTTCGCGACAGGCGGGGCCCTGCTCTCCGGGGACGTTCTGTTCCAGGGCTCCGTGGGCCGCGTCGATCTGCCCGGCGGCGACTGGGCCACGCTGGAAGCCTCGATCGAGCAGCTCGTGCGCCGCTTCGGAGGCGAGACGGTCGTGTACCCGGGGCACATGGGCGTCACGACGCTCGAACGCGAGCTTGCGACGAACCCCTTCCTGACCGAGATACGCGCGCGGCTCGCGGCCGAGCAGCCTGTGGCGGCCAGCGCGCCGCCACCCCACGCCGCGCGTTGAGCGAGTCGAAGCTCAAAGCCCCGCGCGGCACCTTCGACGTGCTCGGCGAGCAGGCGGTCGCGCGCCAGGCGCTCGAGGCGCGCGCCCGCGCGATCCTGGGCGCCGCCGGCTACGAGCGGATCGAGACGCCCGTGTTCGAGTCCACTGAGCTGTTCGCGCGCGGCGTGGGCGCCTCGACGGACATCGTCAGCAAGGAGATGTTCACCTTCGAGGACGGCGGCGGCCGCTCGCTGACGCTGCGCCCCGAGGGCACCGCGCCGGTGTGCCGCGCCTACATCGAACACGGCATGCACAAGCGCCGCCAGCCGGTCAAGCTCTGGTACCTCTCCTGTTTCTTCCGCCACGAGCGTGCGCAGGCCGGCCGCTATCGCGAGTTCTGGCAGGTCGGCGCCGAGGCGCTGGGGTCGGACGATCCCGCCGTGGACGCCGAGGCGATCTCGCTCCTGGCGGCACTGCTGGCCGACCTGGGCGTGCGCGAGACGCGCCTGCGCCTCTCGAGCCTGGGGAGCCCCGAGACGCGGGGCGAATACCGCGAGCGGCTGAAGGCGCATCTTCGCGCCAACGAGGACCGCCTCTCCGAGGAGGTCCGCGCGCGGATCGACCTGAACCCGCTGCGCGCGTTCGACACCGACCATCCCGGCACGCGCGAGGTGATGGCGAGCGCGCCGTTGCTGCTCGACCAGCTCGACGCCGAGGATCGCCTGCATTTCGAGGAGGTCCGCGCGCTGCTCGACGCCGCCGGCGTGTCCTACGAGATCGACGCGACGCTCGTGCGGGGGCTCGACTACTACACGCGCACCGTGTTCGAGTTCACCTCAGATGCGCTCGGGGCCCAGAGCGGCGTAGCGGGTGGCGGCCGCTATGACCGCCTCGTCGAGCAGCTCGGCGGGCCGGCAACCCCCGCGATGGGCTGGGCGGCAGGGATCGAGAGGATGTTGCTCGCGGGCGAGCCCTCACCCGCGGCGCCGCCGCCGGTCGAGCTCTACGTCGCGCTGGCCGAGGATGAGCCGGACGTGCGCCGCGCCGCGTTCGCCCTGCTGGCCGAGGCACGCTCGGCGGGGCTGGCTGCGCAGATGGAGCTCGGGCGACGCGCCCTGAAAGGCCAGCTCAGCCACGCCTCCGCGCTGGGCGCGCGCTACGTGGCGATCGTCGGGCGCGGCGAGACGGCGCTCAGGGACATGCAGGGTGGGGGCCAGGAGACGGTTCCGCACGACACCGTCGTGCACGCAGTGCTGCGCAGCCACCACGCGCTGTAGTCGGGGGGACCGGCCGGCGCTCCATGCCGGCCGCCGGGCTACAGCCGGTGCCCGACCGCCCGCTGGTGCAGCAGCGTCAGCAGCTCCTCCTCGGTGCGCACGGCCACCGGCTGCACGAAGCTCGTCCCGAACAGGTCGAGCTCGGCCGGCCCGTAGGGCAGGGTGATCGCGTCCACGAACAGCCGCACCACCACACCCGCGCCGGGGACCGCGACGCGCGCGAGGATCCGGATCCCCTGGGCCTGACCGGCGCCGACGAGCGAGACGTGCAGGGGCGCGACGGCGACCCCCAGCAGCTTGATGTTGGGATCTGCTTCGGCCTGCAGGCTCCGGGTCAGCACGCGCCGGTAGCACTTCAGCCCGGCCGCGGTCGCGCTGTAGGCAAGGTCGCGTTCGACGCTGTGAGCGTCGTGGAGGACGGCGACGCTCGATGCGATCGTTTCGCGTTCCAGGCCATGCCCGCGCTCCAGCTCCGGTGAGCGTGCGCCGCCGATCGTCGGCGCGGCGCTCCCGCCGCATCGTGCCGCTTCGCGTTCGCGCGCGGCGGGAGTGCCCGAGCGCGATGTCTCGTGCGCTCCGGGCACGTCGGCGCGCGTGAGCTGGACCGCGCGCGCGAAGGCCGCCGCACGGGCGGGTGTGAGGGCCAACGGCAGCTGCACGGCCGGGGTGTGGGGCACCTTCGGCGCGCGCGCCGAAGGTGTCTTCGGGGCCCGCGTCGTCGGTGCGCGCGCCGAAGGCGTCTTCGGGGCCCGCGTCGTCGGTGCTCTCGCCACGGACACGACCGGCGTCGAGCCGGTGGTCGTGGTGGCGAGGTTCGACTTGCCGCAGCCCGCCGCGACGAATGAAGCCAGCGCGGCGAGCGACATCGACAACCGGCGCGTCACGCCGGCACCTCGGCCGGCGCGGGCACGCAGTGCGCTGAGGGCAACAGGCACGCCAGCACGTCGATCGTTGCGAACGCATGGTTCAGGCCGCCGCTGTTTCGCACATCCTCGGGCGAGCTGCCGGCCGGTGCGTCGGTGAGCCGGTACACGCGCGTTCCGCGAGCGAAGAAGACGTCGGCCTGCAGGGCGCCGTCCGGGTTCAGCCAGGACAGGTTGCGCGCGAGCGGTGGGTGCACGGGCAGGCCCCGGGCCGCGTGGTCGTGGCAGCGGACGCTCGACGCGAGAGCCAGGTAGCGCCGTGCCCGGTCCTGAGAGGAGAACACGAGCACGTCTGCGACCACATCGTCACCGTTCGGCGCCCACCAGCGCATCTCGTAGCCCGCGGGCCGGCGCGCGCTGGGCGAGATCGCCGGCGGCGCCGGTTCTTCATCGCTCCAGGCGACCGTCGCGCGCACGGTGCCTTCTTCGTACAGGCGCCCGACCCGCTGCGGCAGCGCGCGGGACACGTCTTCGCGCAGACCGCCGACCTCGTCTGCGGAGACCCGCGCGACTTCCGGAACCGCGACCGCCCCGATACAGGTCGAAGCGCTCTGACGGTGCGACGAGTCGGAGCGTGTCAGGGCGATGACAGTCGCGACGATCAGGCATGTCAGCAGCACAACCGCCAGCGCCCACAGCCGCCGCCGCCGCGCAGGCCGCTCGCGCGGCCTCTGATCCCCATCGGAATCGCTCATCTCCTTCATTGAACGTAGCGGCGCGAACCGTCC
>DATBOY010000056.1:0-3185 GCA_036561645.1 Solirubrobacteraceae bacterium | reverse complement strand
AAGTCATTGAGGCAGAGCAGCCACGACGCCGCGCTCTGACCGAGCGTGGCACTTTCGGAGAAGTGCCGCTGATACCGGAAGACGCATGGTTGGAGGGTCTCGTCAACGCCGTCGTCCATCGCTCCTACAGCCTTGCGGGAGACCACACTCGCATCGAGATCTTCTCCGACCGCATCGAGATCGTCAGCCCCGGTCGTTTTCCCGCCCTTTTCGATGCCAGGGACCCTCTGAGCGCCCCCCGCTATGCCCGCAATCCGCGGATCGCCCGTGTCTGCGCCGATCAGAGCTTCGGTCAGGAGCTGGGCGAGGGTATCCGTCGTATGTTCGAGGAGATGCGTCTCGCCGGTCTCGCCGATCCGCTGTATGAGGAGACACCGGCAAGCGTCAGGTTGACGCTGTTGACCGAGCCGGTGGATCGCGAGCTGGAGGCGCGTCTGCCGCGTGGCGCGCGCGCGATCATGGCGGCGCTGCGCGGCGCCGGCCCGTTGAGCACCGGCGAGGTCGCCGAACTCGTCGACATCTCTCGTCCGACCGCGAGCAAGCACCTGAGGGTGCTGAGGGACGCCGGCCTGATCGAGTGGACCGGCAAGTCGCCGCGGGATCCCCGTGCATCCTGGTCATTGCCCCAACCCTGAGCGTCTACTGCAAAGCGCTACTGCAAAGCAACTGTAAAGCGGACTTGCCAGTAGCTTTGCAGTAGCCGGGTCGGCCCCTGATCTACTCTGCCTTGCATGTCGCGCCCCTTCGACTTCCTGCTGGCGTCCGACCCGCCCTCGCGCCGCGTCGGCGCGATCACGGCCGTCGCCGCCGTCGCGCTGTGCACGCTGATCGTGTATCCGCTCAAGCAGATCGCGCCCGTCGTCTCGCTCGGCGTCGTGTACCTGCTCGCGGTGCTCGTCGTGTCCGCCACCTGGGGCGCGTGGCTGGGGGCGCTGACGGCGGTGCTCAGCGCCGTCGCGTTCAACTTCTTTCATCTGCCGCCGACCGGCCAGTTCACGATCCGGGACTCCAGCAACTGGGTGGCGCTGATCGCGTTCCTCGTCGCGGCGGCGCTCGCCAGCTCCGTCGCCGAGGTGACAAGGGCGCGGGCGCGCGAGGCGCAGGAGCGCCGGCGCGAGGCCGATCTCGCCGCCGAGATGGCGCGCCTGCTGCTGCGCGGCAACAGTCTCGCGCAGGCGCTGCCGACCGCCGCGGCGCGCCTGGCGCACGCGCTGGGGCTCAGCTCCGCCGCGATCGACCTCGAGGCCGTCGAGGGCGACGAGCGGCACATCGCGTTCGCACTGCGCGACGGGGCCAGCCGGCTCGGCACGCTCGTCGTGCCGGCCGGCACGCCGGAGGCCGACCTGCGCAGGTTGCAGGAGCGTGTCGTGCCCGCGCTGGAGGCTCTGCTCAGCGCCGCCCTGGAGCGCGAGGAGCTGCTGGGCGGCGTCGTGGAGACGGCGGCGCTACGCCGCGCGGACGTCGTCAAGACAGCCGTGCTGCGCGCCGTTTCGCACGACCTGCGCTCACCACTGACGGCGATCTCCACCGCGGGCGAGGCGCTCGCCCTTGACGGGCTCTCCGCGCAGGAGCGCGAGGAGCTCGCGAGCGTGATTATCGAGGAGACGCGGCGCCTGTCGCGGCTCGTGGACAACCTGCTCGACCTCTCGCGCCTGGAGGCGGGCGCCGCCGAGCCGCGGCGCGAGTGGACCTCGGTCGAGGAGCTGCTTCACGCGGCGCTCGCCGAGCTGACCGCGCGCGAGCAGGAGTTCTCGCTCTCGATCGACCGCGAGCTGCCGCTCGTGCTCGTCGACTCCGCTCAGCTTGAGCGCGCGTTCGTCAACGTGCTCGAGAACGCACGGCGGCACTCCGGCGGGCACCCCGTGTCCGTCCGCGCGCGCGCCGTGCGCAACCTCGCCGGCGCCGATGGGCGGCTGATCGTGCGCGTCGTGGATCGCGGCCCGGGCATCCCGCCCGCGCAGCTGGAGCGCGTGTTCGAGCCGTTCTACCGGGCGGGCACCGCCGCCGGCGGACATCGCGGCTCGGGCCTCGGTCTGGCGATCGCCCGCGGCTTCACCGAGGCCAACGGCGGCGCGCTGCACGTCGAGTCGCTGCCCGGCCAGGGGGCGACGTTTGTGTTCGAGCTGCCGCTGGGCGCACAGCCTGAGCAGGCGCCCGAGCCCGCCGGCGCCGAGCCGGCGCCGAGCCGCGCGCGATGAGCGTCTCCGCGCCGTCTCCGCGCGTGCTCGTCGTCGACGACGAGGGCCAGATCCTGCGCGCGCTGCGCGTCGTGCTGCGCGAGGCCGGCTTTGAGGTCGTGCCCGCCGAGACGGCGGCGCAGGCGCTCGACCTGGCGGCGGTGCGCCCGCCGCAGGCGGCGATCGTCGATCTCGTGCTGCCCGACGGCGACGGCGTGGAGGTGACGCGCCAGCTGCGCGAGTGGAGTCAGATGCCGATCATCGTGCTTTCCGCCGTCGGCGAGGAGGAGCAGAAGGTGCGGGCGCTGGAGGCGGGCGCGGACGACTACATCACCAAGCCGTTCGGGGCACGCGAGCTGATCGCCCGCCTGCAGGCGGCGCTGCGCCGCGCCGGGGGCGCCGGGGAGGAGCCGGCGATCGCGATCGACGGCCTGGAGGTCGATCTCGCGGCGCGCACCGTGTGCCGCGACGGCGCGCCAGTTCACCTGACGCCGACGGAGTTCGACCTGCTGCGCGTGCTGGTGCGCAACCGCGGCCGCCTGATGACGCATCGGGCGCTGCTGCTTGAGGTGTGGGGTCCCGGCTACGCCGACGACATCCAGTCGCTGCGCACGCACATCGCGCGGCTGCGGGCCAAGATCGAGCCGCAGGGCAAGCCGCGGTACATCGTCACCGATCCGGGCGTGGGGTACAGGCTTTCCATATAAGGAGGACCCCTGACGGGGTCCGGGATGGGTCGCGCGGTGGGGGGTGCGGGCGCAGTTGCCCAGCCGCGGGCGGATCGTAACGAAATCGTTATGCGTCGGGCGGCGATTGTCATGCGGCCGTGACGCGCGCTGTCGCATAGTGCTCGTCATGGACGTACTGGCAGCAGCTCTCGGGATCTTGATGTTCGTGATTCTGCTCTGCATGGTCAACGGAATCGACCGGATATGAGCCTGAACACGCATGGCGGCGCTGGATCGGCGTCCTCGCTCGCTCGTGTGCACAGCACATTTCGCTCGCTGC